>JBFXAM010000006.1:0-79959 GCA_050184295.1 Phycisphaerae bacterium
GCCGCGTCGCGCGCCCCGCGGTTCAGCGTCGTCAGGACGCGAATCGCCTCGTGCAGCGCGTTCTCGGGCAGCTTGCCGCCTTTCACCGCACTGGTGCGGATGCCCGACCCGAGCGGCTTGGTCAGCACGCGCAAGTCGCCGGGTCGGGCGCCCGTGTTGGTCCAGATGCGCCCCGGATGCACGGTGCCGGTGACGGCGAGGCCGTACTTCACCTCCGCATCGCGGACGCTGTGGCCGCCGACAACGACTGCACCCGCCTCGCGCACGACGTCCGCGCCGCCGCGCAGGATTTCGACCAGTACCTGCGAATCGAGCTCCTTGTCGGGAAAGCCGACAATGTTGAGCGCGGTGAGCGGCTCGCCGCCCATCGCGTACACGTCGCTGAGCGCGTTGGCGGCGGCGATGCGGCCGAACTCGTGCGGGTCGTCGACGAGCGGCGGAAAGAAATCGACGGTCTGCACCAGCGCGAGGTCGTCGCGGAGACGAAAGACCCCCGCGTCGTCGTACGTTTCCGTGCCGACGAGCAGATCGGGATGCCGGAAGGGTTGAAGCTGACGCAGCACCTGCGCCATCGCCGCCTGGGGCAATTTGCCCGCTCAGCCGGCGCAGGATGCGTACGCCGTCAGTCGCTTCTGACGCGCTTCGGTCATGGGACGGCCTCACACACGACGGTTGCGTCGGCGCTGCGCCGCGAGCATGATCAGTTCTGCATGCCCGGCCAGACGCTCAGCCAGGTTCGTGCCTTGCTCGCCGGCGCCGGCCTGACGCCGCGCCACCGCTTCGGACAGAACTTCCTGATCGACCTGAATCTTATGCGAAAAGCGGCGGCGGCGGCAGAACTGTCGGCGGCGGACGTGGTGCTGGAGGTCGGTCCCGGGACCGGGTCGCTCACCGAGCTGCTGCTCGCCCCGGGCGCGCGGGTCATCGCGGTCGAGATCGATCGCGGTCTCCAGGCATTGCTCGCGGCGCAGTTCGCGGGCCAACCGCGATTCACGCTCATCTGTGGGGACGCGTTGGCGACCAAGCACGAGCTGAATCCGGAGTTGATCTCGGCGCTGCAACGCGCGACACCCGCCGAACGCGGAGCGCGCAAGCTGGTCGCCAACCTGCCGTACCAGATCGCGACGCCGCTGCTGATGGAGTTGCTCTATGGCGATCCGCCGCTGGAGCGGATGGTGATTACGATTCAGCAGGAGGTCGCCGAGCGCCTGACGGCAGCGCCGCGGACCGACGCGTATGGTCCGCTCGCCGTGATCATGCAATCGCTCGCGCAGCTCGAGCGGCTCGCCAGGCTGCCGGCCAGCGCCTTTTGGCCGCGCCCCGCCGTGGAATCGGAACTCGTGCGTATCCGCCCGCGCGGCGTGCGCGCGGTGGCGGGGCGCCCGACCGCCGGGTATGTCGCGCTGGTGCGCACGTGGTTTCAACACCGGCGCAAGACGCTGCGCCGCATCGCGCGCGACGCCGGGGTGAACGACGCGGAGGCGGCGTTCGCCAGAAGTGGCATCAGCTCGGACGCTCGGCCCGAGGAGCTTTCGGCGGCGGACTGGGAGCGGCTGTTCGGGGCGCTGCCGACGGTCCTGGGCGCGGGAGCAGATGCTGAGAAAGAACCTGCCTGACGAACATCGGGCTGGTCGAGTCCATGTGCCCGCCGTAATAGCCGTACTTCTCGTAATCGGGCTTCCATGGAATATTGACGATCCGATCGGCGCCCCGCTCCGGCCGCAGGCCCACGGCGCCCGCGCCGTCGTCGGCGAACACGCCGTCGATCGTGCCGAACACCTTCATCGGGCCGGCGAGCACGATGTCATTGGACGAGTAGTAGTTGTAGATTTTGCCGCGGATTCGCGGCAGCGCCTTGCTCACGTCGTAGCGATACCACAGGCTCGAACCGAGCAGTATGACGTTGTCGACCTGGTAGCCGGGCTTCAGGTCTTCGAGCGCCCAGATCGCGACGCCGCTGCCGGCGGAGAGCCCCACCAGGTTGAGCTGTGGCGGCGGCCCGCCGTCGGCGTTCTTCACGTAGTCGTCGATGTAGTTCTCAATCTGGCGTGCGAGCGCGGAAGCGCGGAGCCGGGCGTTGACGCGGACGACCTGGTCGATCGCGGGGTTGAAGGAGATCGTCCAGACGTACGTGGCAACCTCGCCGCGATACCCGGCCGCGTTCAGCCCCTCGCGGATCCCGGCGTCGCCGAAGTCGACGTTGCCGGCGCCGGGGCAGTAGATCGTCAGTCCCAGCTTCGCGCGCGCGCTATAGCTGGGCCCGCAGCCAAGCGCGACCAGCGCAAGCAGGGCTCCTGCAACGAATCCGAGCCGATCGGACAGTTTCGGCAAACCGGTCATGTGATCCTCCGACCCACCGCCGACGAACGACGCGCCGCACGCGCGGACAGCGCGACAGACACGTCCGCACGTCGCGTAGGTCTGGAATTGTCAGGCATCGCGGCGAACCGCCGCCGACAGGCTCAGTCGTTTCCGCTCGCGCGGAATCCCGGAATCCGCAGATTCTCCTGCGGCTTGTCATCGGGATGCACGGCAAAGACCTCGACCCGCGCGATGTCCTCGAACGGGACGACGACCACGTAGGCCCCGACATGGTAATTCTCGTCGACCGGCACGCACTCGAACGCCAGCGCGCTGCTCATGCCGATGTCGACCATCTCCTTCATCTCGTAGGTCAGCCCGTCCTTGAGATATAGGATGGTCCGCGTGTCGAGCTCGTTACGATAGGAGAGGTATTCCGCCGATCCGTTGCCGTTCCGACCCGCCGCGTCCGGGAACTTCTTCCCGGCGCACCGGGAGCGCGCCTCATCCACCTGTCGCGCCAGGCCGCCGCGGTGAAACCAGTCGTAATTGAACATCGGAGCCCTCCGGTCCTCGGCCATCGCGCGGTTCCACCCCGTTTGATCGGCAGCGTCCTGCCCGGCTATCATCGACCGCATGCCGTCGGCCGTCCACGCGCACATCGTCAAAGCCGCCGCGCTGGAGTTGGGATTCGACCGCGTCGGCATCACCCGTGCCGAGCCGTCCGCCCGTGCGACGTATTATAGGGAATGGCTGGCGCACGGCCACGCCGGCACGATGGCGTACCTGTCCCGAAACATCAACGAGCGCCTCGATCCGCGCACCCAACTGGCGGGAGCACGGTCGGTCGTCTGCGTCGCGCTGAACTATCGCCGCGATTCCCGTTCCGACGCCGCCGGCACCGCACGTCCCGACGCCCGGGAACCCACCGGCCGGGTCGCGCAGTACGCGCGCGGCCGCGATTATCACGTCGTGGTCCGGGAACGCTTGCGCGCCCTGGCCGAGCTGATGCGCCGGCGGCTGCCGGTGGCGTTCGAAGCGTGCGAGTTCGTGGACACAGGTCCGCTGCTGGAACGCGAACTGGCGGCGCGCGCCGGGCTCGGCTGGATCGGCAAGAACACCTGCCTGCTGCATCACGAGCTCGGGTCGTTCGCGTTCCTCGGCGAACTGGTCACGACGCTCGATCTCGAACCCGACGCGCCGCTGCCCGATCATTGTGGATCGTGCACGCGCTGTCTCGACGCGTGTCCCACCCAGGCTTTCCCCGCCCCCTACCAGCTCGACGCGTCGCGCTGCATTTCGTATCTCACCATCGAACACCTCGGCGAGATCGCCCCCGAACTGCGACCGGGAATCGGCGACTGGGTTTTCGGCTGCGATGTCTGCCAGGACGTGTGCCCTTTCAACGCGCGGGCGCCGTTCGCGACTGACCCGCAACTCTGCGAGCCGCGCATCCCCGCTCGCGTGCCGCTGAGGCCGCTCGTGAACCTGCGCAGCGGCGATCACCGGCGGCTCATCCGCGGCACCGCCGCCCGGCGCGCCACGCGCGCAACGTGGCAGCGAAACGCGCGCATTGCGTGGAAGAATCAAGAGGGTCGTGAGGCGCCGCCCGGGTGAGCGAAAGCCGTAGCGGAGAGCCGACGCTCCGCGCAACGACGCAGCGCGCCGCGAACGGGCTTATCGCCCGTCGCCGGAACCGTTTGCCTGCGCCGTGGACGGCGCGGGTGCGAGTTTTCCGGTTGCGTCGAAGAAGCGCAACTGGTGGCGCTCGAACACGTCCTTCTGGAAGCCGGGATCGATCGGGATGGGGTAGTCGCCGGAGAAGCACGCGTTGCAGAAGTGCGCGCCCGGCGGTGTGACGCACGCGAGCATGCCTTCGAGCGAAAGATACGCGAGCGAGTCGACGCCGAGGTAGCGGCGAATCTCGTCGACGCTGCGCGTGTTCGCGATCAGCTCCTCTTTGCGCGGAAAGTCGATGCCGTAATAGCACGGGTGGCGGATCGCGGGGCTCGCGACGCGCAGGTGGATCTCGCGGGCGCCCGCGGCGCGGAGCGACTGCATCTTGCCGCGCGTGGTCGTGCCGCGGACGATCGAGTCCTCGACCACAATCAGGCGCTGGTCGGCGACGACGTCGCGGATCGGGTTGAGCTTCAGCTTCACGGTCAGATCGCGGATCATCTGCGTCGGCTGGATGAACGAGCGGCCGACGTAGTGGTTCGTCGTGAAACCGCGCGCGATCGGAATACCCGATTCTTCGTGATACCCGAGCGCCGCGCAGCGCGCGCAGTTCGGCACGGCGATGACCAGGTCGCCCAGCGCCGGCGCCTCGCGCGCCAACTGGCGGCCGAGCTTCTTGCGCACCAGGTGCACGTTTTCGTCGAAGATTCGGCTCGAAGGATCGGCGAAGTAGACGTGCTCGAAGATGCAGTGCGCCCGCCGGCAGGCCGCCGCGTCGACGAAGCGGCGCGTGTGCAAGCCGCTGCGCGAGAGCGTCACGATCTCGCCGGGTTCGACGTCGCGTACGTACTCGGCGTCGATGATGTCGAGCGCGCACGTCTCGCTGGCGACGACCCAGGCGTTCTCGAGCCGGCCGAGACAGAGCGGACGGTTGCCGGACGCGTCGCGAATCGCCTCGACCCGGTCGGGATAGAGCAGGAGCAGGCAGAACGAGCCCTGCAGCGCGCGCGCGACGCCGGCGAGCGGATCGGGTTGATCCGCAAAGCTCCGATCGGTCAGCATGTGCAACACGACTTCCGTGTCCGACGTCGTGTTGAAGATGTGCCCGCGGTGCTCGTACTCGCGGCGCAGCTCGGTCGCGTTCACCAGGTTGCCGTTGTGGGCGATCGCCACCTGTCCGATCGAGCAGTTCACGAACAGCGGCTGGGCGTTCGCGGACGCACACGACCCCGTCGTGGAATAGCGCACGTGTCCGATCGCGATCGGGTTGTCGATCTCCTTGATGTCGCGCTCGGTCAGCGCGTCGGTCACCAGCCCGACACCGGCCCGGCGCTGGATCGTCTTTTCGTCGCTCGTGCAGATCCCCGCCGACTCCTGCCCGCGATGTTGCTGCGCATAGAGTCCCAGGTACGTGAGCTGGGCGGCGTTGGCGTGTTGCACGATCCCGAACAAACCGCACGCGTGATGTACCGAATCTGCCATATCGAAAGTGTACGGGCAAAGCGGGCCGCGCGGGAGTCGGACCGCGCGCGGCCTCGACGCGCCGCCCGCGTGTTCGCCGCGCGCCGACTCCACCGCCGAAGCTGCGGTGCCCAATCCCCTCCGCGGTGTTCGCCGCGGCCGGGAGACACGGTCACTCGGTCGGCGCGTTCGAAGGTCGCGGCATTGACCCGCCGCCGCCGCACCCGATAATACGCCTCCGTAGCATCGCGGCGCGGTTTCGAGACCTTTCAACGAGCAAACCCAGTGGCGGCGACTTCGCACTCGTCAATCGCAGCGCGGCTCAACCGCGCCCGTTGGCTGAGCCCGCCGGGCGCGCTTTGGATCGCGGCGCTGGCGCTGCTCGTGACCCAGATGGTGCCGACCGCGCGCGCTCAATTCGACGCCGACGACCGCCCCCTGCTCCCCGAGACCATCAGCGACAGCGACATCGAGATGCGCGGACGCTACGTGCGGCAATGGAAGAAAGACGACGGCGTGCTGGTCCTGATCTACAACGGCGGGTTCCAGCTCGACATGGGTCGCCGAAAGCTGCGCGCCAACGAGGCCGTGATCTGGATCACGCCGGGACAGGCGGACTCGCCGGTGCGGAAGTTCTACGAGCTCACGGTCTATCTGGCCGGGGACGCCGAGATCGAAGAACCCGCCGGCACGGTGACGCAGGACAACGTGCTGCTCATCAGCAACCTGCGCACGTTCGGTCGAATCGTGAAGTTCCACGACGCCCACGCGCCCGACGCCCGCGAGGACACGCCGCTCTATCAGCAGGCAATCCGCGATCGCGCGCTCATCGAGGGCACGCGCGGCGCCACGACTCCTGCAGCGCCCGCAACTCCCGGCGTCGCGCCGGTCCCGGGCGGCGTCGAAGTTACGCGCCCCGGCGACGCGCTGGCCGCCCGCACGCCCAAACCGCCACGCGCGATCCGTTACCGCTTCGGTCGTGTCGAGCCTTCGCGTACGCCGGACGACGAGCCCGTGTTCATCGCGAGCGAAGGCGTCTACCTGTCGCAGAGCGGTTCGGCAGAGTCTGGAGTGCTTGAAATCCGGGCGCAAACAGCGGTGGTGTTCCCTACGGCGCAGGCCGCGGAGGGATTCCTGGGCGCTTTCGACGAAAGCGGATCGCCGGCGCCGACGACCGGGCCTGCGACGCCCAGTGGCGCGGCCGCCGGCGGGGCCGGGCCGGGCGCGGCTTCGCCGAGCGCTCCGGCCGCGCCGCCGCCGGACGAAAGCGCGTCGAGCGCGATCGAACAGCGTGTCCGCGCCGTCTATCTCGAAGGCGACGTGATCCTCAGCCACGGCAACCGCTTCATCCGCGCCAACCGACTCTACTACGACTTCGAGCGCGACCGCGCGCTCATTCTCGACGCCGTCTTCCGCGCCGATCTGCCGGATCGCGGTGTTCCCCTGTACGTGCGCGCCGGCGAGGTGCGACAGCTCTCGGCGCAGGAGTACAGTGCGTCGAACGCGCGCGTCACCACCAGCGAGTTCTATTCGCCGCACTATCACGTCGGCGCCGAGAAGGTCGTCATCCGCGACCGCACGGCGCGCGACGCCAGCGGCTCGGCCAGCGGCCCGGTCGCTGGAACCTATGAGCTGCGAAACGCCGCTCTCAACGTCGAGGGCCTTCCGCTGCTCTGGTGGCCTTACAGCCGCGGCAGTTTCGAGGAGAGCGAAACCGCGCTCAAGAGTCTGCGTCTCTCGTACAGCGGCGATCGCGGCGGCGAGATCGAGACCGAGTGGAACCTGTTCAGTCTGATGGGTGTGGAAAAACCGCCCGGCTTCGACGCCACGCTGCGCCTCGACGGCTACACGAAGCGCGGCGGCGGCGTGGGCATCGACGCCGACTATGCGCGCGAGGACAACTATGGACTGCTCCGCACCTACTACCTGCACGACAACGGCGAGGACCGCCTCGGACCGCTCCGCAGCGGCGAACTCGACAGCGCCAGCCGCGGACGGGTGCTCTGGCGTCATCGCCATTACCTGCCGCAAGGGTGGGAGGCCACGCTCGAACTCAGCTACATCAGCGACCCCAATTTCCTGGAGGAGTGGCGTAAGGACGAGTTCAACGAAGGCAAAGAGCAGGAGACGCTGATCTATCTCAAGAAAGCGAAGGATCTCGACGCGCTCACGCTCCTGGCCAACTGGCGGCTGCTCGACTTCGTCACCCAGACCGAGCACCTGCCCGACGTGGCGTATCGACGCATCGGCGACACGCTGCTCGATCCCGTCGTCAGCTACACCGAGGCGCGCCTCGGCGGCGTCCGCTATCGGCCCGACGACCGCCGCTTCTTCGACCGCCGCCGTTTCGACAACACCGGCGAGACCGACTACACCTTCCGCACCGACGGACGCCAGGAATTCGAGCTACCCATCAAGCTCGACTGGCTCAACATCGTCCCCTTCGCCAGCGTCCGCGGCTCCTTCTGGGACGGCCAGCCGCGCGACGACGGCGGCCTGTGGCGCGGGCTGGGCGTTTACGGCGTGCGCGGCGCCGCCATCTTCAGCCGCGTCTTCCCCGGCGCCGTCTCCGAACTGCTCGACATCAGTCGCATCCGCCACATCGTGCAGCCGCACTTTGCGCTCTGGGGCGCCGGCAGCAACACGCGCAGCGAGCTGATCACGCCGTTTGACTACGGCATCGAGACGATCGATCCGTTCTACGGCGGCCTGTTCGGCGTGCGGCAGGTCTGGCAGACGAAGCGCGGCATCGGCGACAAACAGCGTACCGTCGATTGGGTGACGTTGAACCTCGAGGTCGGCGCGTTCGGCAACACCGATGGCCGCAACGACGTTTCCAACGGCTACGTCAATCCGTTTCGACCGGAGAACAGCCGGGCGCGAAACTACTTCGCCGGCGACGCGATCTGGCGCATCAGCGACACGACCAGCCTGCTCTATGATTTCAACTTCGACCTCAACGACCGGAGCTTCGACCGCCACAACATCTCTCTGGCGGTCGAGCGGCTGCCGCGGACGGCGTACGTCTTCGGCGTGCGGTACGCGGGCGACATCGACATGAATCTGGCCGGCGGCGGGTTCAACTATCGCATGACCGAAAAGCACATCGCCGCGGCGCGGCTGTGGTGGGACATCGAGACGGGACAGTTCGGGGAGGGGTCGATCGCGCTGATTCGTCGGCTGCCGCGGTGGTACCTGGCGGTCGATTTTGAGTACAGCAACGTGGACGACGACTTCACGGTCTCGTTGTCGCTGTGGCCCGAGGGCGTTCCGGAGTGGAAGATCGGGTCGGGTCGATACACCGGCCTGAGCACATCGACGGGAATCCGTCCGAAGTAATCGCAACCGGCTCTCGATATTGAGCTTACGAGCAGGCCCGAAACGCCTCTGGCGGAGCGGCCGGTGCCGGCGCGCGTTTCGGGGCCCGGATGAACGCGGGCTCCCCCCCGGCTCGCCGTCGTTCGCAGCGGGCCGGCCTGCCTTTTTCGCGGACCGCCGCTACGCTCACGGAGGTGCGGCGACCGGCGAACCGTCCAACCTCGGCGACCGCGGCGTGTCTTTGCAGGCAGGTGAGCGATTGGCAGCGCAGCCCGCGACCGGTCCGACGCCCCCGGATGAGGAGCTCATCCGTCGCACGCGGACCGGCGAGCCCGAAGCGTTCGACCGTCTCGTGGAGCGCTACCAGCGTCGCGCCGTGTCGGTCTCGTATCGACTCGTCGGCAACCTGCACGACGCGCTGGAGATTTCGCAGGATGCCTTCGTTCGCGCCTATCGCGGGCTCGCAACGCTCGAGGACGCGCAGCGCTTCGGCGCGTGGTTTTTGCGCATCGTTACCAATCTCTCGCTCAACTTCCGGCGTTCGCGCGCCACGCGCGGCCGAACGCGCTCCTTCGAGGATTGCATCCTCGATGACCAAGGCGGCGCCGACGAACTCGTGGCGGACAGCCCCGCGTCGGAGGAGCGCCCGGGGGCGCGGCTCGCGGCGCGGGAGCTGAGCGAGATCGTGCAACGTGCGCTCGCCGATCTGCCCGAGCCGCAGCGCGTCGCGCTCGTGCTCTTCAGCATCGAGCAGATGCCGCAGAAGGACGTGGCGGAGATTCTCGGGTGCAGCGTCGAGGCGGTGAAATGGCACGTGTTCGCGGCTCGCAAGAAGTTGAAGGAGCGATTGGCGGACTATGTGTAGGCGCCGCCCGCAAGCGCCGACCCACAACGACGGATTGGAACGATGGACCGCGAGTCATTTGAACAACTGCTGAGCGAGTGGCTCGACCGCCGCGACGACGCCGAACTCGCGGCGCGGATCGCGGAGCGGGTCGCGGCCGCGCCGGAACGGCGCTCGCTGGTCGCGGCCTGGGAGCGTATGGACGCGCTCCTGCGCGGCGCGGCGCTTCCGATGCGGGTCGACTGGCCGCGGTTCGCGTCGCGCGTCTCCGCAGCCCTGCGCGTCGATGATGCCGAAGGCGTCGCGCTCGAGCGGTGGTTCGCCGACCTGACCCGGATCGAGAGCCGGGTCGCGTGGCCGACGTTCGCCGGGCACGTGGCCGCCGCGATCCGCGCTTCGCAAGCCGACGCCGCGGACGGGGGCGCCACCGCCGCGTCCGCGACAGGTGACGCGGACGACGCGCCCGACGCGGCGCTCGACCGGCTCGTCGCGCGCGCCACCGACGTGGATTCGCGCGTCGCGTGGCGCACCTATGCCGAACGCATCGCGGACGCCGCGCACATCGCGCAGACGACCGCCGCGAAATCGCAAAATCCCAAGGCGACGCCGCGCGTGCCCCGCTTCGGCGGAGTTCGTCGGTTAGGGTCGCTTGCGGGATTGGCGGCCGCGGCAGCGATCGCGCTGTTCGCTTTCCTGACGTCCTCGCGGCAGCTCCCGCCGACGAGCAGCGCGCCGATCGCAATCGTGGACGTACAGGTCGCGTCGCCGACTTTCGAATCGGCAGCCGCGCCCGCCGGCGGTGCAAGCGTGGACGTCGCGGTTGCCGAAGAGACTGTGCCGCCCGACGCGCCGGACGTAGCGCTCGCGCCGCGCGACGCGGAACCTGAGATGCTGGTCGTGATCGAGTCGCCCGCCGACAGCGGGCCGCTTGTTGCGTACAACGATCCGTATGGCCTGTTCTGAGAGAGTCATGGTGACGGACGACGGATCGCCGACCTGCTTTCGCCCCGAACCGGGTTCGAGCGCGGCGCGCACGTCGCCGCCGCACGCACCGACCGCTGTATCCCGGTGGATCCCTGCGGGGTTCGGTTGGCTGGCGCGGCGCGGCGCGGCCAGGCGCGTGATCCGGATTTACCGTGTCGGCATCGTCCTGTTCGCGCTGGCCGCCGATGGCGTGCGCGCCCAGCCCGCGCGACTGAGCGTGGAAGACGCGCTCGACAAGTCGGTGCAGGAACTGCGGATCGAAAGCACCCCCCTGCCGCAGGCGCTCGCCAAGCTCGAGGAACACACGCAGATTCGGTTCCAGATCGACCGCGAGACACTCGCCAGGATGCCCTATGGCGAGCGCACCCAGATCGCCATCAACGTCCGCCACCTCGCGCTGCGCAAGGCGCTGCCGCAGGTTTTTGCCGGCCTCGGCCTCTCGATGACGGTGACCCGGGAACTCGTCCGGCTGGAGCCGCTGCCGGCGGTGGCGCGGATGCCGGCGCCGCTGACGCTCGACGATCTGCGCCTGCTGGAGCGGCTCGCGGGCGCAACCTGGACACAGCTCGACCCCTCCACGATCGCGCTGCAATTCCAGATCGATCCGGCGAGCGAGCCGCGTGCCGCGTTCGACCGCGCCATGCAGCAGATTGCCGCGGACAACGCAATCGACCAGCTCGAACAAGCCGTCCGCGCGCTCGGCTGGGTGTGGATGCCGAAGAACGGCGGACTTCAGCTTCAGCGGCGCGGCGACTTCTTGCGAGCGCAGCTCGAAAGGCCGATCGAGGTGAATTTCCAGCGCGCGACCGTGGAGACCGTCTTGCAGGAAACGGGCCGCAAGGCGGGCCTGCCGGTGTCGTTCGAGCCCGGCGCGTTGCAGCGCGTTCCGCAGGATCAATGGACGCTCGTGCAGCGGCCGGCAACGGCCCGGGACGTGTTCGAACGCGTCGCCGCCAAGACCGGCCTGCGCTACGAGATCGTCGACGACAGCGTACGCTTCAGCCTCGCGGCAGCGGCGCCCGACGGCCCGCGGCCCGCAAACCCGCCCGGCGCCGGGCAGCGCGTCGTCGCGCAGGTGAGCCTGAACATCCTGCCGGGCATCAGCATCAACATGCCGATCTTTGAAAACGAACTGCCGGCGCCCTATCTCGACAAGCTGCGCCAGCGCGCATTGAAGAAGATTCAGGAAGAGCTCGACAAGGAGTGACGGCGATCCGCCGGTTGCGCTCGCGGCGCGCACGTAACGCGTCGTTGCGGCCCCGCGCACGGTTCGCGACGAACAAGTACGCCGCGCGATCGCGATCCGACAGTTCGCATTCCGCCACGCCGTCGCGCGATTGCCGGCGGGTTCGAACACCGACGCGTGCTCATCCCGCGGGTCGCTTCAGCACGAATGCCTCGTAGCCTGCGCCGGTGTGCGATCGCGTCGGACCCGGTTGCTCGCGCGGCGCGGCGTTTCGCCGGGAGCGCCGCGCTGCTGACTAAGCCGTAATCCATGAGTGCGGAGCGCGCCGTTGAGCCGCGCGCCTCAGCCCGCGCGGATGCGTGTGACGCGGTGCGCCGCGGAATCGAGAACGGCGATTCAGGCGGCATCTTCACGGCGCCGCGAAATACGGCCGGCCGTCGTCGGTAATGCGATTTGCCACGCCGAGCAGCTCGTCGACCGCGCCCTTGCGCGCGACAAGGAAGCCGTCGCACTTCGAGAGCAAAAGAGGCGACTGGTCGGTCCGGACCGCGGAGCGATCCGGGAACTCCGCGGCACCGCCGCAATGACCAACGCACGCGGTCAAGTCGCCGGGGCGCGAGGAGCGACATCACACGTCACACCGGACGTAAGCGAGCTGTAGTCTGCGGCATGTGGACAGCGGCGCCGGGCGTTACGCCGCCTGCTCCAGCGCCGCGCGCTTGGCGTCGATATCCCGCAGCAGTTGTTCGAACGAGTCGGCGAACGCCTGCACGCCTTCACGCAGGAGCTGATCCGTCACCGCGGTCAGGTCGATCCCCGCGGCCGCAAGCTGTTGCATGATGCCGTGGTTGTATTCCAGATCGGTGTCGAGCGCCTGCGCGATGTTGCCCTCGAGGCGGAGCGCGTCGAGCGTCTGCGGCGGCAGCGTGTTGACCGTGTTCGGGCCGATGAGGGGATCGACGTACTTGGTCGGCGTGTAGGCGGGGTCTTTGGTGCTGGTGCTCGCCCAGAGCGGCCGCTGCACGCGAGCGCCCGCGTCGCGCAGCAGCGCGAAGGGCTCGCCCGCGAACACCGCCTTGTAGCGGCCGTATGCGATCTTCGCGTTGGCGATGGCGGCCTTACCCAACAGGTGTTCGAGGCCGTCGGCGCCGGCCGCGATGCGCTCCTTCAACAAGCGATCGACCAGCGTGTCGACGCGGCTTACGAAGAACGACGCGACCGAGGAGACTGACGCCAGCGGTCGACGCGATGCGTGGAGCCGATGAAGGCCGTCGAGGTACGCCTGCATGACGCGCTCGTACATCGCGCCGGCGAAAATGAGCGTCACGTTCACGTTGATCCCCTCGCCGATCAGCGTCGTAATCGCGGGGAGCCCGGCGTCAGTCGCGGGAACCTTGATCATGATGTTGGGGCGATGAAGTGTCTGAAACAGGCGGCGGGCTTCGTGAATCGTCGCGTCGGTATGGTGCGCATGGGCCGGGTTGACCTCGATGCTCACGTAGCCGTCGCGGCCGTGCGTCTCGTTATAGACCGGGCGCAATTTGTCCGCCGCCTCGCAGATGTCGGCGAGCGCCAGCGCCTCGTAGATCGCGTAGCTGTCGGCGCCGTTGCGGCTGAGGTCGCGGATGTCATCGTCGTAATCGCGCCCGACTGAGATCGCTTTCTGGAAGATTGTGGGGTTGGACGTCATCCCCACGATGCCGGCCCCGATCAACTCCTCGAGCCGCCCGCTGCGAAGCAACTCGCGGGAGATGTAGTCGATCCAGGCGGCCTGACCCAGGGCGGCCATTTGTCGCAGGCGTGTGATCATGCGGTCCTTCCCGGTGCGTCCCGCAACCGTGCGCGAAGCGGCGTCGACAGAAAGCGCTTTCGCGGCGGGCAAGACGCCCGACCAATCGTCTCCGCGGTCCATCCGGTGCCACGCGCGAACCCGTAAGTCTATTTGTCGCAAATGATTGTACTGGATCCGCTCACTTCTTCAAGAACGCGCCGACGCCCGCCCGCGATTCGTCGGTCAGCCGCATCGAAGCGTTGAGCCGGCGAGCCTCGTGAACCGCGTCGGCGTGCTGAAGGCTCCGAATCCGGTTCCAGAGAGTCTTCGTATTCGCGAGCGCGAGCGGCGGGTAAGCGGCAAAAACCGCGGCGTAGTGCCGTGCCCGAAGCAGGAGCTCCGCGTCGCGAACCACCTCATTCGCCAGCCCCAGCTCGACTGCGCGCTCCGCGGACAGCGTCTCGCCAGTCAGCAACAGCCATTTCGCCTGCCGTTCGCCAACCAGTCGTCGCAGATAGGTCATCACGATCGCGGCGACGAGCCCGCGCTTGATCTCGGGGTACCCGATCACGCCCTGGTCACCGCAAATCACCAGGTCGCACACCGACACCAGCCCCGCTCCGCCCGCGACCGCGGCGCCGTTGACCGCTGCAATGACCGGCTTGGTCAACTGATCGACGGTCTCAAAAAGCGTCAGCAGCGCCGACGCATCGTGCTCGGCCTGGTCCGGAGTCGTCGCGGCGACCTCGCGCAGGTCGAGGCCGGCGCAGAACGCCGGCGGCGCACCGGTCAGAATGATGCTGCGCACGGCGTCGTCCGACTCGGCGGCACGGAGCGCGACCGTAAGTTCCGCGATCAGCGCGCGAGAGAGCGCGTTGCGGCTGGCGGGGCGGTTCAGGGTCAGCTCCACCCACGCCTCGCCGCGGTCGATCCTGATCAGCTCGCTGCTCATGACGCTCCGTGAACGTGCCGGTTGCGGTCCACCGGTTTGCCTTGACCGGCGCCGGCGTTGATACCCGGCAGTTGTAATCTCCCGCTATCCGCGGTGCAATTGCGCCGCACGGATCGGCGAGCGCGACTCACGCAGCCGCCCGACCCGCCGCGTGGCGCGGCGGGTTTCGATCGCGGTCCGTCCGACTCGCGGCGCCTCCGCGGGCCCGCGGCGAGCTCGATATGACCGAAGTCACGCTCTGCGAAATGTCCCCGCGCGACGGACTGCAATTCCTGGGCGCCCACGCCGACACGCCGCGCATGGTCCCGCTGGAGCAGAAGCTCGCGCTGGTGGCGGCCTTGCAGGACGCACACCTGCCCTACATCGAGGTCGGCGCATACGTCTCGCCAAAGGCGACGCCGCAGATGGCCGACACGGACGAACTCGCGCGGCGGATCGAACCGCGGGTCGGCGTGCAGCTCGCAGCGCTCGTGCCCAACCTCAAGCACTACGAGCGGCTGCGCGGCGGGCGATGCGACACGGTAGCGCTGTTTGTGTCGGCGTCGGAGGGTTACAGCCAGAAAAACATGGGCGTGTCGCTGGAACAGGCGCTGAAGTGGGCGCGCGAGGTCGCGAACGCGGCGACCGCGGACGGGCGGCGGCTGCGGGCACACGTATCCGGCGCGTTTCAGGACGTGTTCAGCGGCGACGACGCCGACATCGCGTCGGTCGTCGAGGTCGTGAAAGAGCTGCGCGCGATGCGCTGCGCGTGCGTCGCGCTCGCCGACACCAACGGGCAGACCCACCCGCGGCGCATCCGCGAAGTGATTCGCGCCGTCGGCGACGCGGTCAGCCTGGGTGCCATCGCCGTCCATCTCCACGATCGCGCCGGGCAGGGAATCGTCAACGCGTTTGCCGCCTTCGAAGCGGGCGTTCGCACTTTTGACGCGTCGGTCGGCGGACTCGGCGGCAGCACCAAGGCGCTCGGCGGTAAGGCGAGCGGCGGCGCGACAGCCGGGAACGTCGCGACCGAGGAACTGGTCGAACTCTTCGAGCGCGAGGGCGTCCGGACCGGCGTGGATCGCGGCGCCCTCGGGCGTGCGGGCGAGATCATTCACGAGATCACCGAACTCACCGGTGATGGCGCACCGCCCAGCCGGGCGCTCCGCGAGATGCTCCATTACGGCCTGCGCTGGCAGCGCTGAACATCGCAGCCGGGCACGACCGCCGGCGCGGCGCGCGCGGGTTTCGAACCACGCGTCCGGCCGGTATTCGTTGGACGCCGACTCAGCGAGTCGGGTGCTCGGCGTGGCGCGGCCCAAGCTCGTTCCAGAGCTGCGCCAGATCGATCGCTTCCAGTGCGTAGGCAACGATGCGCGCGACCGCTGGGTCGGGCTCCGGGCGTGTGACGCCCACCAATCCCAGCACGTGATGCAGGACGCGCACCAGCACCGGCGGCTCGCGATAGCGCTCCAGCGCACGGCGCCCGACAAACGCGCGGATTTCTGCGGCCATGCCGCGGGCGTCGACGTCGCCGACCGGCGCCAGCAGCCGCTCCACCTCGGCCGGATCGCACGGCGAGAGGGCGGCGTAGAAGTCGTTCGCGAGCCCGGCATCCGCGCGCAACAGGTGATGATCGATCGCCAGCTCGATTGCAACGTGCGTTACGAAGTCGAGCAGCGCGCTGTGCTCGATCGACCCCCGAACGCGGTGCTTCAGGGCGCGCTGCCAGCCGACGAAGGCGGCGCTGGCATGAAACATCCGATCGACGGCGGCGTGGTTCAGGAGACCCTGGCGAAGCCGCTCGGCCGATTGATCCTCGTGCGGGCCAAGCTCGACGGCGCGCCAGCGGATCCGCCGCCGGCGCGAGAAGCGCGGCCATAAATCGGGCAGCGCGACGCCCATCGCGAATAGCGGCTCGACTGGACGGCGTGCCACGCGGTGATTGAGCGCGAAGTGACCCAGGTAGTTCATCGGCGGAGTCCGGCAGCGCGCACGCGCGGCGCAGGGCGCGTGGCGCTCACCCTGTCACTTTCGCATTGGGGGCGCCGTGCGCCACGCGCGGCCGCGGCGCGGCAGCCATCGTGACGGGCGCTGTCGCGGCTACCGGCGCAGGCGCTGGCCCTGGGGCCGGCTCCGGCGTGGCGCGCGTCGCCGCGTCCTGGGTCGCGAGCTGCGCCGCGGCCAGCTTCCGCCGGCGGCGACGAACGCGGTATACGAGATAAACGATGCCGATCGCGAACGCGACCGCCAGCAGCGCGAGCACCTGCACGTCGCGCAAATACACCTGGAGCGTGGGAAGCGAAGTGGCGAACGCGTAGCCCAGCACGACGAACAGCGGAATCGAGAGCGTCGCGCCGGCCATGTCCGCGGCGAGGAATCGCCAAAACGGGAAGTGCGTCGCACCCGCAGTGAGGCACATCGCGGCGCGGATGCCCATGAAGAACCGGCCGAAGAAGCACATCCAAGTTCCGTGGTCGTGGAACTTCTCTTTCATCACGGCGAACCGCTCCGGCGGCAACAACCACGCGACCAGCTTGTGGTTGATGACGTCGTTGCCCCAGCGCCGCCCCAGCGAATAGAGGATGATGTCGCCGCTCATGATGCCGCACAGCGCGACGAGCAGCACGCCCGGCCAAGACGCCTCGCCGGGATACAGCTTCAGCACCATGCCCGCGGCGATGAGCGGAAAATCCTCGGGGATGGGAAGCCCGAGGCTGGCGATGATGAGGATGCCGAGCAGGACAGGGTAGGTCGCGCTCGCCATCCACCGAAAGAGGACTTCGTAATCGATCCCCGCGAGGAGACCCAGCAGCACGTCGTACATTCGGTCCGATTCCTGAGGCCCACGAGCCCGCACTTCCACCCGCGCCCAAGCTTCGTCCGGCGCCGCGCCCGTGGGTCGTGGTCCCGACGCCACGCCGCACTGGCGGGGCGTCGTTCACGGGACTGGGGATTTTAGCCGCTCGCGGCCTCACGCGTCTCGCCACACCGTACGCCGATTTCAAACGTACCGATCAGAACCTGCCGGCAGTGCGCGACGATGCCTGCGACCTGGATCGGCTCGCCCGCGCGACCGGTCAGTGTCACCTCGACCGCCGCCCCGTCGCCCACCGGGCGGTCGATCAGCACCGCGACGCCGCTGCGCGACAGATTGACGGTCGTACCCAGCACGGCCGCGAAACGCCGCGACGCGGGATCGGCGATTCGCACGCAGCAGGGCGCGCGGTGCGCCCAGCGCGGCTCGCGGGCGCGACGCGCCCGATTCGAGTTTCCGGATCGGGCCGACGCCCCGCTGGGCACGGCGCTCACCAACGTCTGACCCGCAGTGGACATGGTCGCCTCCTTCGCGCGTAGCCGCGATGGCGTGACGCCGAAGCGACGCGGCGGGCGCGCATGGTGACTCGGCGGCGCCATCACGCCGCTTCGTTCTTATCGTCCGTTCTGAAGGTGCAGTGAATCGCCGGCCGGTTCGCGAGCGGGTGGAATCCTGGGTCGGTGCAGCGAAAGCGGCGGCTAAGGCGCGCCATTGGGCGACTCGGCCGGAGCGCTGGGCACGCCCGGGTCGTGCGGAGCGGTTTCCGCGGCCATCAATTCCGGCCAGAGCAGCAGCGCTGCGGCGCGAATCGCCGCGGTGGCGTCGTTCTGCTGAAGGACAATTCGGAACCGATCGTCGCTCTCGTATGTGCGTACGACGAGCGGCGCGCCGCCTCCGATCGGCCCGCCCGCCCGCACGCCGGGCGTGGCGTTCACAAGCCGATCGAGGCGAAGCAGGCCGAGCTTATTTTCGGACGTGGTGCCCGAAGCAATGGCAGCATCCGCGCCGCCGCGCAGGCTCCCCAAGTACTCCATCAGCGGGTCGATGCCGTACGCGATCACCACGTGCTCGCCGCGCACGTGCCACGCCGGGCCGACGCCGGTCCCGGGCACGGGAATGGTGAACACGTCTCCGTGGGGCGTGTGGACGACGGCGGACGGGAGTTCGGCTTCGGCTCCTGGGCCAAAGAAGAATCTCCGTAGTCCCAACTCGATGCGGCGCAGCCAGAGGTCGGCCTGTTCAACGTGGAAGACGAGAATCCATCGCGCGATGTTCGTGATCGCGTCGCCGTCGGCGGCCGGCCCGAGCCAGACGAGCGTGGCTCCGCGCAGCGGGCGGCCGACGTCATCTGCCACGCGCAGCGCCGCGCGCTGCTCGAACGCGCGGATGCCGGCCAGCGGATCGTCGAAGGGCCTGGTGCTGGGCGGCAGCGCCGGCTCGACGCGCCGCGCGCGATTGGACTCGATCAGCAGGCGCTCGAAGTCGCGCCAGCGCTGTTCGCCGGGATCGAGCGCCGTCACAAAGCCGAGCGCCGCGGAATCCGGCACATGAGTGAGCCAGCGCGCGTCGAGCATCTCGGTGCGCAGCAGTTTGTAGAGTGAGCCGCCGGGCGCCGCGACGTGGGCGCTGACCGACAGTTCGACCCGATCGCCTTCGATCGACAGCGTCGCGAAGAAGGGGCCGAGTTCGCGCAGGCCGAGCGCGTCGATCGCGAGCGTAAGCTCCTCGCGCTGGTCGGGTGGAACGCTCTCGATCATCAGCTCGACGAAACGCGGCCAGTCGACGAACAGCATCGGCGTCGCCGCGCGCCGCGCCACGAAGGGTCGTCGACGGAACCCCGCGTTGCTGAAGAGCACGGGATCGCGCAGTTCGCCGCGGTGTCGCCGAACCGCGTCCGCGCCGCCGTTCGCGTCGCTACAGGCGATGAACAGCCCGCGGTCGGAGGTGTAGAGCAACTCGAGCTTCGGTCGCCCCGCGGGAGAGAAAAAGTCAATGCCGGCCACCGCACCTTCGGGCGTAAGCAGCGTCAGCGCCAGCCCCTGCAACACCCCGCCGCCGGCGACATCCTGACCCGTATAGAGCACGAGCAGCACGTCGGCGCTCAGCACGCGCCGACCCTCGACTTCCTCGAAGCGGCAGTTGTAGAAGCCGATGCCGACCCCTTCCAGCCGCCCGACTTCCGCCGGCTGCGGTTCGTTCAGCAGCGCCCCCACGTCGACGCCGCCCCGGCTGAGCAACGTGTACACAAGCTCCCGCCGCACCGGGTCGTCCAGGCCCGCCGCCCGCAGCAGCGCCCGCACCTGCTCGGCGAAGCGGCCGGGATCGGCAAGCTCGAAATACACGAGCGTGTTCGCGGGCATCAGCCGCGCCGGTTCCACCACCGGCATCGCCGCCAGTTCCGCCTCGGCGAACGCGCGAGTTTCCGGCGGAAGCGTCGCATCGCGCAGCAGGTCGCTCAGCAGGGCGCGCGCCTCGTCCGGCCGACCTTGTCGCCGAACCGAGCGCGCCAAGCGCCACATTGCCTCCTGGCGCAGATGCGGGCGGGCGCCGGAGTCGCTGATGATGAGCCGATACCACTCGGAAGCACGCACCGGATCGCGCAGCACGTCGTCCTGAAACACCCCGTTCGCAAGCGCCACTTCGGGCGCCACCGGCGCCCGCGGCGATGGGGACACGCGCTTCGGCAGCAGGGGCAGCGACGCGCCCGGCGAGTCCGGCGACCCCGATTGCGCGCCAGCGCGGTCGAGGAATGCAAACGCCAACAGCGCCGCGAGCAGCGCCGCAGGCCGAACGGGCCGCGCGTGGCGTGCGAACGGGCGAGCGCGGCGGATTGGCAATCGCGTGGACACGGGACTCCGCGGTGCGCGGGATCAGGTTGGTAGCAGCTCGACTTCGGTGTGCTGATCGACGGTCAGCGTCGTCAGCTCGCCGTTGTCCTTGCGAAGGCGAATCCGCGTCAGCCAGAGCTTGTCGTCCTTCGAGTGCGCATACCAGCTGCCGGTCGGCTCCAGCTCGGCCTGGACGATCGTGCCGGTGACGTCGAGCCGCCACTCGCCCTCGCGCCGATCGATCGACTGGCGGATGCGGATTCTCTGACCCGGCTTCAACTCGACGGTGTCCATCGGGCTCCTCGCTACGACGAGAACAGGGAACGGGAACCGAGTGTCGCAGAGCCGTCGTCTGCCGCTCGAGTCGTCGCCGATCCGTTCCCGGCGCTCCCTCGCCTCTAGATCATGACGCGCCGATTGTAAATCCACCACTCGATCAATGCGACCAGGAACGCCGCCCCGATGAACCACCGCCAGATTTCCGGTGTCGCGACGCGAATTGCATCCGCCTGGGCCACTGCCTGACCACCAATCCGCACGTCGCCTTGCGGCGTGATGTCGCTCTCCCACGGGTCGTCGAGATTCACGGCGAAGCGGTCGCGGCCCTCGACGCCGTCCTCCACCCGATAAACGCCGACCTGATCGGCGCCACCGAACGCGGCCACGCCAACGGCGTTCGCGGTGAGCGTGGTGCTCGTTCCGTTGGGCCGGATCAGCCGGGCGGTGGACTTGCCGGCGGGCAGCGGAATGAGCAGCGCGTCGCCGGGGCGCGCGGGCCCCTCCTCGCCTCCAGTTGCGACGTTGCCGAGAAACTGGAGCGCGTTGTAGATGAAGATCGGAAAGCCGGCGTTGCGCCACCAGGTGCTATCTTCCACCGCGAAGCTCAGAATGAGAAACACACGGCCGCCGGCCGCATACCGCGCCAACACCGGCCCCGCGGGCCCCTCGATGATCACCTCCGCTTCCCGCGGGGTCTCGAGCTTCACGGCGCGCGCGACCTTGACATCCTCCAGCGCGACATTGCGCAGCACGGCGTGCGAGTCGTCCCACCACATGAGCGCGAAGTTCTCGACCGGCGCGCCGGCCTTCACGCCCTCCACCTCTGGAATCGCGCCGAGGAACAGGTAGTTGCCCCCGGGCAGGCGCTTGGTCGCGTGGTTGTGCACGATCACCGCGTCGTATTTCGACTGCCCCGCCGACTCGATCTGCTCCGACGGGGCCGACTCGTATTCCGCCGGCGTCATGAGCACAGCTTCCTCCAGCGGCAGTCCGCGGAGCACGTGCGGCAGCAGCCCGCCGCGCTCCGCAACCACCAGCACCCGCATCTTCCGCGGCGGTGGCACGACGACATACGCGCGGTTGTCGGTCTTGAGCGCGTCGTCCCGAGCGACGCGCGTCTCGAGGATGGCGCCGCGCGGCAGCACGAGCTGAAACGCGAGTGAGACGCCGTCCCCGCCGCCGCGCGACGCCGGCCGCGTCGCGGGCGCTGCTTCGTCGTCGGCGGAGGGCGCAGGGCGCGGCGGCAGGTCGGCGACCGCGGGCGCGAGCGTGATGTTCTGCGCGTCCTGGAGGATGTCGTCGACATAGAGCGCGACGTCGGTGCGGACCTCCTGCGGTGCGAAGTTGCGCACCTGGACGAACACGTCGAGCAGCTCCGGCCGTTCGTAGTTTCGCTGCGCGCGCAGCGCCGTGATGCCGGCGTTGTCGCGCGTCTCGCCGATCCGCAGCAACTCCATCTTGCCGGCGCGCAGCACAAGCTCGTCGAGATCGGCGACGCCGCCGTCCGAGATCAGCACCAGCTTGGAGTCGGGCTCGGGGCTGACGGGTGTGCTGTCGACGCTGCCCATCGAGGGCATGAGGTGCGCCTCGGCGAGGTCGAGCGCCTCGCGCAGGTTGGTCAGGCCGTCGGTCGGCTCGATGCCGCGGATCAGCTCCACCAGTTCGCCGGTGTTGGTGGTGAACGGCGCGACGATGCTGGCGCGGTCGGCGAACGCGATCACCATGACGCGCGTTCCCGCGCGCGCGCCCGCGAAGCTCAGCCACCCGCCGGACGTCTGGTTCAACGTACGCACCAGCCGCGCAGCCTGCTCCTTCGCCAGGTCGAGCCGCGTCTCGCGGCCTTCGAAGGCGTTCATCGACGCGGAGCGGTCGATGAGCAGCACGATGCTCTTCTCGTTCACCGCGGTCGATTTCACGATCGGCCGGGCGAGGGCGAGAATCGCCGCGGCGAGGATCAGCAGTTGCAGAAACAGCAGCAGGTTCTTGCGGAGGCGCTGAAACGGGGCGTTGACCTGCAAGTCCTGGACGGCGCGCTTCCAGAGAAACGTCGAAGGCACGACCTGCTCGCGGCGGCGGAGCTTCAGGAAATACAGAACGAGCAGCGCCGGAACGACGGCGCCCGCGATCGCCAGGGCCCAGATGTTCAGAAAACTCACGCCGTCACCTCAACGCAGCAGCCCGCGCTGGCGCAGGTACGTCAGGACCAGCACGTCGAACGAGACGCGCGTGCTGGTGAACAGATACGTGATCCCCCGCCGCGTGCAGTGGTCTTTCAGCTCGGTGCAGTACGCGGCCAGGTTGGCCTTGTATTTCTCCAGCAGCGGCTTGCTGATCGTGACCTCCGCCAGGTCGTCGTCCTCCACGTCGCGCAGCTTCAGGTCGCCGACCAGCGGCGGATCGATCTCGTCCGGCGCGAGCACCTGGATCGTATACAGGTCGCAGTCGCGGCTCAGCAGGTAACGAATGCCGTCCGCGTAGCCGCCTTTGTCCATGAAATCGCTGATGACGATGACGACGCCCTTGCCCGTGTGGCGCAATGCGAACCGCTTCGCCGCCGACGCGAAGTTCGACGGCCCCGCGTACGGCAGCTTCTGGAGAAACGACATCACCTGCGACGACATCCGCCGCCCGCGCACGCCGCGCATTTCGTACACAAGCGTGTCCGCGTAGCCGTAGAGGCTGACGCGGTCGTAATTCACGAGACCGATGTAAGCCAGTGCGGCGGCGACGCGCTTCACAAAGAGGCCCTTGTGCGGGTCGCCCCAGTCCATGCTCTTCGACAGGTCGAAGAGGATCGCGACGTTGAGGTCTTCCTCTTCGAGAAACAGCTTCAGCAGCAGCTTCTCGAGCCGGGCGTAGATGTTCCAGTCGAGGAAGCGGAGGTCGTCGCCGACGACGTAGTTGCGATAGTCGGCGAACTCGACGCTCTGCCCGCGGCGCTTGCTCCGCCGCTCGCCCTTCATGCGGCCGACGAAGATTTTTCGCGAGAGCACGTCGAGTTGTTCGAGCTTGTGCATGAACTCGGGGCTGAGCAGCTCGCCGTTGCGGTCGGCGGCTGAACGGCGCGCCGCGACGCCGCCCGTGCCGGTCGCGCGCGGCGCACCACCCAGCGCACCGCTGCCGCCGCCCGGAGCAGATGCTCCGGGTCGGGGCGTGGGGCGTGCGGGCGTCGCGGGCTCGGTCGGCGGCATCGCTGCGGGATTCTAACCGCGCCCGGCGGCGGAAGCCGAGTCCGCGGCCGAAGACGGACGAATCCCCCGCGCGATCGACAGAAAGCGACAAGCAAGGGGCGCTGGTCGCACTCGCAAATGCGCGACTTGGAAACGAACACCAGGCCGCTTCGGCCGATCGCTCAGACCGGGAGGCTCGAGATTCGGGCGAAGGGACGCACGCGCGCACCGCATTCACGGCGCGGCTGTCGCGGGTGGCACCTTGCCTGGACAGGTCTTTCCGCATTCCGGACAACGGCCGCTCACGTTGCCGGTGAGCGAGTACCCGCACGTTTCGCACAGCGGTTCTTGGGTTGCGTGCCGCCGTCGTCGTCGAAGCCACACGAACCGCAAGAAGGCGTATCCGGGTGCCGCGCCGAGAACGAGGCCCGTGAGCCAGACGGGCGACGACGCCTCGTAGAAAACGCCGCGCAGCTTCACCGTTCCCGGCGGGCAGTACGTACCCCCGTAGAACATGTAGCATCCGAGTAGCGGGATACGAAGCAACCAGTCATCCTCGCGTTGTCGTTGATAAGGCCGGTCGACCCAGATGCGCATCCGAGCCTCACCGTCGCGTACGGTAACCGCGTACCAAGCGTCGACATGAGGGGGACCGTAGTGATAGCCCCATGTGAAGGAGAGAGCATGGACGCCGAAGGCTAAGACTGACAGGACCGCGAGCACAGCCAGAAACGGATGTCGGCGCGCGGCGCCCAGCGAAAGGAGCGCGTAACTGTGCGCGGTCCGCCCTGCCAGTCGAGACGCGGCTGCCGCGGCACGCAGCGACCACGCGAACGCCCGCTCCGGCGCCTGCGCGAGTGCAATCCTCATCCGCTCAGACCGGTCCATCACCCGCCCGTCAGCAGCTCCACAAACGCATCGATATCGAAGTTGTTCACCGCCCCGTCGCCGTTCACGTCGGCGTTGCGCCGGTCGCAGTCGGGGAATTGATCCTGGTAGACGCCCGGGCGGACCAGCGCGAGCACGAATGGGTCGATGTCGAAGTTGTCCACGACGCCGTCGCAGTTCAGGTCGCCCGCCAGCCGCGTGCTCACGACCAGCACCAGTCGCGGCGGCTGGCCCGCTTCGCGGCTGTGATAGGCGAGCGTGTTCGTGGCGGGCAGCGTATTGGCGTAGCTCAGCAGGCCGTCCGCGTCCCCGTTCGCGTTCGCGGTCACGTTCGCCGCGATCGTGCCGTCGCGCGAACTCTGCGGCAACTGGACGAGCGCCGGTCCGATCGAGGGTGCGTTGTTGAACGTGATCGTGGGTTCGCTCCACGTCGTGTTTTCGACCGCGTGAATGTTGCCGCCGCCTCCCGAGAGCACGCGCAGGCTGAGCTTGGCGAGCAGCGCGGGCCGGCGGACGCCGGTCAGGTCGAATCTCAGGTAGGTGTTGATCGGCGACGCGCCGCCCTGCGCGCGCAGGTCGTTCGCAGCGCCAAAATTGGCGGTCGGTGCTGCGGCGGACACATACGCGTCGGCGATCGCGTCGAGCGGCGCGAGGCGCGCCCCCGGCTGCACCGGCCACCACGACGCGGCGCTCGGCGCGCTCGCGAAGAACGCCGACAGCAGGTCGCCGACCTTCTGCTCGCCGCTCGGCGACGGATGGGTGCCGTCGCCTTCCAAATCACCGACCGCCCAGGTGAGCCCGTCGCTGCGCGGCGTGAGGCCGTCGGCCCACAGGTAGGGGCCCCAAAGCAGCAGCGGGGATTCGACCGGGCCGAGCGCGGCGTTGTAGTTCAGGGCGGGGTCGCCGGCGATCTGCTGCTCGATCACCCACTTCACCGAGAAGCCCGATTCATACGCCATCGGCTCGGGGTTGAGCGACGTCGTCGCATAACCGGCGTAAATGCGGCTCGAGAGATAACAGATACGCAGGTTCGGGAACTTGTCGTGGAGGTTCTGCGCGATGGAGCGCAAGTTGTCGCGAAGCTGTTCGGCATGAATCGGAAAGTTGTTCGGCGGATTGGCGTTCGCCTCCTTCAGCCACGCGACCTGCACCTGCTGCGGCGTGAGCCCGGCCGCGGTGATGCGCTGGTTGACGACGGTCCAGTAGCTCGCGTTCGGATTCGCGATCGCGCTCGCCGTCTGGCCGCCGAGCGCCGTGTTGAGAATCACGACGCGGGCGTTGCGTGCGGTGTTGAGATCCTCCTGCCGCTCGAACACGGAAAACTCGTGACACGTGTTCGACATGCCGATTGCGATGAAGCCGACGAAGCCGTTCGCGTCCGGCGCGCCCGCCGCGTCGCGTGGGACAATCTGCGTGGCCGCAACTGCGGCGGCGGCGGCGTGCGCGGGCGGCGGGTCGTTCACCGAGCCGGGATAGAGCCCGCCGGGAAAGCCCTGGTAGCTTGCGGCAGCGAGGTCGTTGAGCGGGACCAACCCCGTGCTCGAGCCGCCGCCGAATGCAACCGAAGCCGCGAGCAACGCCGCGAGCGCAGCGACGAACACATCGCGCCGCACTTTCAAACCAATCCGCGCGGAATGCATGGGGTCTACTCCTGGTTGTGAGGCAGCGAGGCCGCCGGCCGGGGCACGGCGCGTGGACGCCGGGTTGATCAGCCTAACGCCGCCGTCCCACCGATCATTCCGCGAAATGTGCAGCGTCAGGGCCGGGTCAGCGCTGCCACGAACCCATCAATGTCAAAGTTATTGACCCGGCCGTCGTCGTTCATGTCGCCGTTGAGCCGATCGCAGCCGGGAAATTGTCCGGCATAGTCGCCCGGCGACGCGAGCGCCAGGACAAACGGATCGAGGTCGAAATTGTCCACCATGCCGTCGCAGTTCATGTCCCCCGCCAGCCGCGTGCTCACCACGAGCACCAGCCTTGGCGGCTGTCCGGCCTCGCGGCTGTGATAGACCAGCGGGCTGGCGACCGGGAAGACGTTGGCGAAGCTCAATACGCCGTCCTCGTCCGCGTTCACGGCCGCCGTCGCGTCAACGGCGATCGTGCCGTCGCTGGGGGCCTGCGGCAGCGTGACCAGGCGGGGGCCGATCGGCGGCGCGTTGTTGTAGGTGATGGTGAGTTCGCCCCAGGTCGTGTCGTCGACGAGATGGACATCGCCGCCGCCGTCCGCGAGGCAGCGCAGGCTCAGCTTGGCGAAGAGCGCCGGCCGGCGCACGCCGGCGAGATTGAACTTCACGTAGGCGTTCCGCGGCGACGTTCCACCCTGCACGCGCAGTTGGACTGACGCGCCATCGTTGGAGTTCGGGAAACCCGCCGATACGAACGAGTCGGCCGTCGCCGCGAGCGGCACGAGCCGCGTGCCCGGCTGCGCGGGCCACCACAACGCGGCGCTCGGCGCGTCGGCGAAGTACGCCGACAGTTGGTCGCCGACCTTCTGCTCGCCGCTCGCCGATGGATGTGTGCCGTCGCTCTCGAAGTCGCCGGCCAGCCAGGTGAGCCCGTCGCTGCGCGGGATGACGCCGTCCGCCCAGAGATAGGGGCCCCAAAGCAAGAGCGGTGCGCGAACAGCGCCGCGGGCGGCGTCGTAATTCAGCGCCGCGTCGCCGCCGATCTGCTGCTCGATCAGCCAGCGCACGGAAAAACCCGACTCGTACGCCATCGGCTCGGGATTGAGCGGGCCGGTCGCGTACCCCCCATAGATGCGGCTCGAAAGATAGCAGATGCGCAGGTTGGGGAATCGGTCGTGGAGGATTTGCACGATGGTCCGCAGGTTGTCGCGAAGCTGCTGCGCGTGGACCGGGAAATTATTCTGCGGAAACCCGTTCGCCTCCTTCATCCACGCGACCTGCACCTGCGCCGGCGTCAGGCCGGCGGCCGCGATGCGATCGCTCACGATGGTCCAGTACATCGCGGCGGAATTCGCGATCGTGCTGGCGGTCTGGCCGGGATGCGCCGTGTTCAGAATGACGACGCGGGCGTTGCGCGTCGTGTTCGCGTCCTCCTGCCGCTCGAACACCGAGAACTCGTGAAACGTGTTGGACATTCCGATCGCGATGCAACCGATGAAGCCGCTCGGATCGGGCGCGCCGGCTGCGTCGCGCGGCACGATCGCGCCTGCGGCTGCGGCGGCCGCGGCGGCGTGGGCGGGCGGCGGATCGTTCACCGCGCCGGGGTAGAGCCCGCCCGGAAAGCCCTGATAGGTCGCTGTCCCGAGTTCGCTCAGCGGAATCAGCCCCGTGCTCGGCCCGCCTGCGTGCACCGGTCCGACGGCGAGGAGCGCGACGACCCCGCGGACCACCGCCGGACGCAGCCCCCGCGAAGCGATCCAGGCAGTTTGCATGCTCATCCTCCAGGTTCGCGTACGGGGACGCGGATCCGACCGGGCCCCGTCGCGGCGCGCCCCGATCGCGAGCGCGGGGAGCCGCCGCGCCTGCCGCGTTGCGGTACGGCGCTCACGCGCTTTCAACGGTCGCTCGCGCAGGCACGCTGCGCTGGCGTTCGAGGGCAGAGCGGCTCGCGCGGCACGTCATCCGCACCGCGCGGTTACGGCAGTGCGAGCAGCGCCACGAACGCCGTGATGTCGAAGTTGTTGACCAGCCCATCGCCGTTCGCGTCCGCGTGCAGAATCGAGCACTGCGGGAATTGCAGCGCGTACTCCGCCGGGTCGGCGATCGCCAGCACGAATGGGTCGATGTCGAAGTTGTCGACGCGCCCGTCGCAGTCCAGATCGCCGGGCTGAGCGCCCGGAACCACCTGGAAGCGCACGACGGCCGCCCCACCGGGCACCCCGTCGCCGCTGGGTAGCGCGACCGGCGGAGGCGGGTCGGCGATCTCGCCGTCGAGCGCGGCGCGCGATTCCTCGCCGATTACGGTCTCACCGACGACCAATGTGTAGTCACCGAACGCCAGCCGCGCCGCCGGAACCAGCCGCGCCGTATTGCTCAGCGAGTCATACGACATGTCGAGCGCAACAGCCCCGCCGCCGACGCGCGTCAGCAGGTAGTCGCTCGCGACGGTGTTCACGGGAACGTGGTACGTGACCGAGAGTTCGGCGGCCTCTACCTGGGTGACGGTGGCGCCGACCGGCGGCGTGAGCGCGACGATCTTCGGCGGACCCGGCTGAAACGCGATTTCGGTCTTCCCGGTCGCGAGAATCCAGTTCGACGGATCGAGCCCGAGGCCGTTGACCGCGCCCGTCGTCGGAATCAGCAGGTGCTCCGTTGGCGCGTCGTTCCACACAACCGAGGTTGCGGAGCCCAGGCCGACGTCGACGCGCACGTCGATCGGCATCGGAAACAGCGGATAGCTCGGATCCTGCACTTGGCGCAGATACAGCTCTACGTAGTGGCGGCCGGCAACGGCGACCGGCTGCCAGCCGTATTCGTACGCGGGCGCGCCGATGTCCATGACCCAGTTGTCGAAGAACCAGTCGAGGTCTTTGTTCGCCACCGCTTCGCAGACCGCCTGAAAGTCGGCGGTGGTCGCGGTGCCATACTCGTACTGGGCGCGATACTGGGCGAGAATCTGGAAGAACGTCGCGTCGCCGACGACGTGCCGCAGCATGTGCAACACCCAGCCGCCTTTTCGATACGCGAAGTTGCTGGAGAAAATCTGGTTCACGTCGTCGATGTTGTAGCGATAGACGCTGCCGTTCACGTCGCTCGGCCGGCGGCTGGCCATCGCGGCGTGCAAGATGGGGGTGCCGCTGCTGCCCGGCTTGAACTCCAGCCAGAGCGCCTCGCCGTAGGTCGCGAAGCCCTCGTTGAGCCAGATGTCATGCCAGGTGGCGCAGGTGATCATGTCGCCCCACCACTGGTGAGCGAGTTCGTGCGCGCTGAGCGACTCGCCGAAGCCCCCCTGACCGGTCATGGTCTGATGCTCCATGCCGCCGCCGAACCCGAAGCTGTAGATGCCGTATTTCTCTTCGAGGAAGGGGTACGGGCCGTAGAGCGACGCCTGTCCGAACGTCGTCAGCATCGGGTCGACCAGCAGCCACGCGTTGCGGTTCTGCGGGGTGTCGACGTCGGGATAGATGAAGAACTGGAGCGGCATCGTACCGCCGGCGTGGGTGTGCACGGCATCAAACGTGTTGTAGACGGTCGCCGAGAAGCAGAACAGATACGGCGCCATCGGGTAGTTCGTGCGCCAGTGATAGCGCAGCCGATCGCCGGGCAACGCGTCGGTCGCAATCAGAAGCCCGTTCGACGCCACCGTCAGCGGCGCGGGCACGGTGAAGCGCAAATCGCCGGTGGCCTTGTCGGTGCTCACGTCCTTCGCCGGCCACCACGTGTACGCATAGAACGGCTCACTGAGTGTGTAGATCAGCGGCTGGCCCATGCGCGTACGAAACTCGATCGACCCGAAACCGCGCGACGCCGGCGCGCCGTCGTAGGTGATCGCGAGCGTGAAGATTTCGTCAATCGCGTAAGGTCTTGGCAGCGTCACGTCGAGCGTCGGCACATCGACGCGCGTCCAGGTCGCGTTAACGCCGTCCACGGTGAGCGCCGAGATGTTGAAATTCGAGCGCAGTCGGATGCGAAAGGTTGTGAGATTCGCGGTGCGACTGCGAACCTGCATGGTGACGGTTCCGCCGAGCGACGCGGTCGTCGGGAAGATCTCGAGATCGAGGAAGTAGTGCAGAACGTCGGTGTCGTCGTCGATGCCGGCGATCCCGCCGTCACCGCCGAGGTCGCCGTCGTCGCCGCCGTTACGGTCGTGGGCGCCGCCGAAGAGAGCCGCATCGCCGATGGCGTCGAACGTGCGGTCGCCGGTTCCGGGACAGCGGTCGCCGAGCCAGACGCCGTTGAGGGCCGCGACCTTCGCGTGGATGCACGCCTCGCCGCCGAATTCACCCTCCTCGGGCGGGCCGGCCGGCGTGACGAGCGGCGCGATCACCAAGGCTGCGGCAAGCAAGTTCAGAACCATGTCGGAACCTCGCGTGGCGGGTGTCGGGCGCCGACCGATCGGACGGCGGGCGCGGGCAATCGCTCCTTTTGAAGGAAGCTCTGCAAGTATCGTAGTGCACCCCCAGCCGCCCCGCCAAAACAAAAACACCCCCGGCGTCGCCGGACCGCGGACGCCGCCTCGGCCGCGGCCGGGCACACCCAAGCGTGTGGGCGGGCACCGCCAGCACCGGCCGCCGGAATGAGCAGTAACCGTTTACGCCAGCGCCACCCGCCAACACGAGCGCCCGGCAGCCACTCAAGCACGCGTCAGCGACTCAAGCGCCCGTTCGCCACACAAGCACCCGCGGCCAACGAGCGGTAACTCCAGGCGGTCGGATGCACCGGCCGCCTCTCCGAACCCGGCGCGCCAAGCGGCGGGCCAGCCCGCCCACCGGGCGCCACCCCTGCGGACTCGAAAACGTCCGCAGGATCGCCTCTACAAGCCCACGCCGCGCGTGACTCCACCGGCGCGCGCCGCGTAGAATCGGTCGAAGCGGCGCCGACCCAAACCGGCCGCAACCGAGACGCCGATGCGACATCGCTACACCGCCTATAACGGAAAGCCCTTCCGCTTCCCGGACGATCTCGGCCTCGGCGGCGACTTTCTCGAATTCGTGCTTGCGTACGGCGACGAGGCGCTCCGCGCGGTGCGCAATCTGGAGCGCGATCCCGAACAGTCGAAGATGCTTCAAGAGCTGCTCGACCAGGGCCTGCTCGAGAAAGTCAAAGGACGCTGGCGCCTCACTCCGCGGGCCGTCAACGCGCTGCAACGCAAGGCGCTGATGGAGGTCTTCGCACAGCTTCGCCGCGGCACGCGCGAAGGACACGCCGCGGTCGGACCGGGTCGCGGCGGCGAGCGAGTCGAAGGCACGCGACCCTACGAATTCGGCGACCCGGTGAACGAACTCGATTTCGCCGCGACGCTGCGCAACACCCTGCGGCGAACCGCCGAGGAGCGCTCGCCCGACGAGCGCGGCGAGGTGGCGGCGATTCCGGGGGCCGCGTCGGCGGAGCGCTGTCTGCTGCCGCTGCGGGTGCGCGAGTCGGATTTTGAGCTTTACCCGGCGGAGTCGCGGGCGAGCTGCAGTACGGTGATTCTGCTCGACATGTCCGGATCGATGGCGCGGTTCGGGCGCTTTGTTCAAGCCAAGAAGTGTGCGATGGCGCTGTACGCGGTGGTGCGTCAGCGCTTCGCGCTCGACACGATCGATCTGGTCGGATTCTACTCGGGAGCCGAAGCGGTTTCGGAAGAGCGCGTGCCGCTGCTGATGCCCAAGCCGGTGACGACCTTCGATCCCGTCATCCGCATCAAGACGCCGTTGAACCAGCTCGACGCCGCCCCGCAGCACTTCACCAACCTGCACCTGGGCCTGCTTCAGGCGCGCCGACTGCTGGCCCGCCGCGGCGGCGACAGCAAGATGATCTTCATCATCACCGACGGGCAGCCCACGGCGCACGTGCAAGGCGACTACGTCCACCTGATCTACCCGCCGAGCCAGCAGAGCCACGTCGCGACGCTCAAGGAGGCGTTCGTGATCGCGCAGCGCGGCGTGCGCATCTGCACCTTCGCGCTCACCGACGACTACTGGGACATGGACTGGCTGGGATTCGTCGACCAGCTCGGCAAGCTCACGCGCGGCGTGACGTTTCACTGCACCAGCGGCGACCTCTCGTCGTGCGTGATGGAGTCGTACCTGTCCGGCCGGCGGAAGAAGACTTACATTGCATGAGCGCGTCGCGCCCGCGCGCGGGTCGGGACCGCGCCGCGATCGTGCGGATTCCGCGGAAGCCGGCGGCGAGGAGCAGAAGATGTCGCGATGGAAGTTCGGCGTTGGCGTGCTCGGTCTGCTGTGCCTGGCACTCTCCGGCGGCTGCCCCATGCCCGGCGGCTCCGACGGCGGAATGCAACAGGGCTGCGCCGCGGACGATCCGCGCGTCGGTCGAACCGCGGTGCTCTCCACCCGCGCGCACGCGGTCTCCGGCACGGCGCGCATCGTCGACAACTGCACGCTCGCGATCGACAACTTCAGCTACGACGGCGGCGGACCCAACGTCCGCGTCTACCTGGCGCGCGACACGAACTACGCCGGCGGCATTTCCATCAGCGCCGACCTGTCCGGACGGCCCTACACCAACGAGATGCTCACACTCCCGCTGCCCAACGGCGTTTCCCTCGACGACGCGGTCCGGATCAGCATCTGGTGCGCCGATTTCGACGTGAACTTCGGCGACGGCGAGTTTCAGTGATGTCGGCTGGACTCTGCGCGCCGCGTCTGAGCCGACCGTCGTTCCCGACCGCGTCCGGGCGAATCGTGTGATCGATCTGCTGGTGGTCGGCGCCGGGGCGGCGGGGCTCGCGACCGCGATCTTCGCCGCCCGGCGCCTGCGCGGTCGATCGATCGTCGCGCTCGACGGCGCCGCGCGCCTGGGCGCGAAAATCCTCGTCGCCGGCGGCGGGCGCTGCAACGTCACCAACGCCAACGTCAGCCCCGCCGACTATTGGGGCGGCAGTCCTCACACCATTCGCCGCGTCCTCGCCGCTCTGCCCGTCGCCGCCACGGTCGAGTTCTTTCGCGAAATCGGCGTCGCGCTCCACGAGGAGGAGCACGGCAAGCTCTTCCCCGACACCCACCGCGCGCGGACCGTCCTCGACGCGCTGCTGCGCGAGGCCGAGCGACTCGGCGTCACGCTGATGCCGCAGCGACGCGTGACGGCGATCGACCGCCGCGACTGCGGCGGCTTCCGCGTCGTCAGCGCGACCGGCGAACTCGAAGCACGCCGTATCGTGCTCGCCACCGGTGGGCTTTCACTTCCCAAAACGGGCAGCGACGGCGGCGGCTACGCACTCGCGCAGCGACTCGGCCACACGCTCGTGCCGACGACGCCGGCCCTCGCGCCCTTCGTGCTCGACGGCGCATTCCACCCGCCGCTCGCCGGCATCGCCCACCGCGCGGCGCTGACGATTCGCGCATTCGACAGGCGCCCGCTCGTGCTGCGCGGCGACCTGCTCTGGACGCACTTCGGCGTCAGCGGCCCGCTGGCGCTGAACGCCTCGCGGCACTGGCATCGGGCGCGCCTGACGCAGCGCGACGTCCCGGTCCAGCTCAGCTTTCTGCCCGACGACGACTACGCGTCCGTCGAGCAGCGCCTGCTCGACGCCGCCGGCGCGCAGCCCCGCGTGCATTTGCGCAACCTGCTCGGCCAGTGGCTCCCCGCGCGGCTCGGCGAAGCGCTGCTGAACGACGCCGCGATCGACGGCGCGACGCCCCTGGCGCACGTCTCCCGCGCGGTCCGCCGGACGCTGGGCCGCGCGCTGCTCGAACGCCCGCTGCCGATCCGCGACAGCCGCGGCTATACCTACGCCGAAGCGACGGCGGGCGGTGTTCCGCTGAGCGAGATCGACGCCGCGACGATGGAGTCGGAAGTGTGTCCGGGCCTGCACCTGGTGGGCGAGATTCTCGACGTGGACGGACGTATCGGCGGGTTCAATTTTCAATGGGCGTGGGCAAGCGGGTTTGTCGCCGCCGGCGGCGCCGCACGCGGGCTGACAAAGGCGTAGGCACGCCCGCGCGCCACCGAATCAGCCCGTCGGGTTCAGACGCCCGCCACCACCGCCGCGCGACGGGTCGCAATCGCCGCGGCAATCTGAGAGAGCAGCCGGCCACGGTCGATCGGCTTCGAGACATAGTCCGTGCACCCGCACTCGATGCACGTTTCGCGGTCGGACGCCATCGCGTGCGCCGTCAGCGCGATGATCGGCCCGGCGTACCCTGCCGCACGGAGCAGCCGCGCCGCCTGGTAGCCATCCATGATCGGCATCTGCATGTCCGTGACGAGCGCGTCGAACGACCGGCCGGCGCGCGCCGCGGCGAGAGTCTCGTCGACCGCGGCGCGACCGTTCTCGACGACGGCGACCTCGGCCCCGGCACGGCGAAGCACGTGGGCCACCAGCCGGCGATTGTCCGGTCCGTCCTCCGCGAGCAGGATCCGGCAACCGCGCAGCGTGCTGGGACCAGACGGGGGCTCGGCGTCCGCAAGGTCGCGCGTCCATGCGGTCGGCGGGGTCAGCTCCACACGCGCGCCGGTCGTTGCGACCGGGTCCGCGGCGATTGTGGCCCGAAACGTTGTGCCCACGCCAACGCGAGATTCCGCGAGCGTGACGTCGCCGCCGAGAATCTGCGCCAGGCGCTTGCTGATCATGAGCCCCAGACCGGTGCCGCCGAACCGCCGCGTGGTCGAGCTGTCTGCCTGCGTAAAGGGCTCGAAGATCCGCGCCTGCTGCTCGGACGCGATGCCCACGCCGCTGTCGATCACGTCGAATCGCAGCAGCGCCGCACCGGCGCGGCGCTCGACGCCGACCACGACGCGCACGCCGCCGATCTCCGTGAACTTCACCGCGTTGCTCAGCAGGTTCAGGAGAATCTGCCGCAGCCGCACGGGGTCGGTTGCGATCGTCTCGGGCAGCGGTCCGTCCTCGTCGATCGTCAGCGTCAGTCCCTTCGCGTCCGCGGGAACGCGCACCAGCGCCGCCACGTCGGTGAGGATGCTGCGCAGCGAGCAGCGTACGCGCTCCACGGTCATCCTTCCGGCCTCGATCTTCGAGAGGTCGAGGATGTCGTTCAGGATCGACAGCAGATACTGCCCATTCCGCAGAATCGTGCGGACCGCGTCGGCCCGCTCGTCCGCCGGACACGCCTCGTCCTGAAGGGTCTCAGCAAACCCCAGGATCGCCGTCATCGGCGTGCGGATCTCGTGGCTCATGTTCGCCAGAAACGCGCTCTTCGCCTGGTTGGCGACCTCGGCCTGCTCGCGGGCGACTTCCAACTGCGCGCTGTAGGCTTGCAGCTTCAGCGCCTGCGCTTCGAGATCGGCCTTGGCCGCGGCGAGCTCCGCGACGTGGTCGCGCAGCGCCTGGTCCTTGCGCAGCCGCTCGCTCACATCGCTGAGCGAGCCGGCCATGCGCAGAGGACGCCCGTCGGCGTCCCAGACTGCCTGTCCGCGTGCCTCGACCCACAAGTATCGACCCGAGCGCGTGCGAACGCGGAATTCCAAGCCGTACGGCGCGCGCTCGTACAGATGCGCCATTAACGCCGCTCGAATGCGCTCGCGGTCGTCGGGATGAATCCGGCTCAGAAACGCCGCCACCGTCGACGGAAACTCGCCGTGGTCGAAGCCGATCATCGCGGTCAGCCGCGGCGAGTAGTAGACGACGTCCGTCGCCAGATCCCAGTCCCAGATTCCCACCGCCGACCCCGCGACGGCCAACCGAAACCGCTCCTCGCTCGCGCACAACGCGTACTCCGCGCGGCGACGCTCCGCGACGTCGATCCACGTCATCAGCAAGGCGGCCCGGCCGGCCCAGCTCACCCGCGTTAGACTCGCCTCGAGCGGCGCTTCCTCGCCATCGCCGCGCCGCGCTACCCACGCGAAGCGGAGAGAGCCCCGTTCGCGCGCGATCCGCTCGACCTCGGCCGCCCGCTCCGCCGATCCCACGCCGTCCGGCTGCGAATTCGGCGCCAGCTCCGCGATCGACGCCCCCAGAACCGCCTCCCGGTCCGGCAGGCGCAAGAGGCGCATCGCGGCGGCGTTGCACTCGACGACGCGGCCGGCGTCGATCAGCAGATGCGGGTCGCACGCGTGCTCGAACAGCACGCGGAACTTATCCTCGGCCAGCTTGCGTTCGGTGACGTCCTCTCCAACCGCCAACACCCCAGTGTCCGGCAGCGGCGCGAGCCGCCAACGCAGCACGCGGCGTTCTCCGCCGGCAAGCTCGTGAACCTGCTCGCACGCCGGGTCGGCGCCGCCTTCCAGCAGCTTCGCCAACCCGGCGGTCACGCCCGCCGGCGCGCGATGCGCCGCACCGGAACCCGGTCCGTCGATCGTGCGTGCGTCGCGACCCGCCGGTCCGACGGTTCGCGCGGCTGCGGCGTTGAGATAGGTGACGCGGTGCTGGGAGTCGAGCGCCACCACCGCGGAGTCGAGGGCGTCGAGGATTGCGCGCCACGGCGGGTCTTCGCCGCGCGATCCGCAGGCGGGACGCCTGTCCGCCCGGCGGCGCGCGTTCTCTTGGGCAAGAAGCAATCCGACGAAAACGGCGACCAGCCCAATACTGAGCGCAGCGGAAACGAGCCCGAACGCCGCGGGACCGCCGCGCGGCCCCAGCCCGGCAGCACCCGCCGCGATCAGCGCGAGGACCGCGACCGCGGCCGCGCACCGGATGGACGGCGCGCCGCGCGCGGTCTCGGCGCGCCGGCGCCCTTCGGGATTCGCACCGCGATCGGCCATCGGTCTGCGGGGGCGCATGAGGACATGATCGACCGGAGCGGGGCGCGTGGTGACCGGAATTCACCCCCGGCGCAGGGAACGTGCGGCGGCGGCCATGCGGCGGTCGGCGCAGGCGCGGCGGTTCTGATAGTATGTCGCGCATGAATGTGCTGGTTCTCGGCGGCGGCGGTCGCGAGCACGCGCTGTGCTGGTCGCTGCTCCGCGCGCCGTCGAAGCCGCGCCTGTTCATTCTCCCCGGCAACGGCGGCACGGCGCTGCTGGGCACGAACATCGCCGGCGACCCGAGCAACGTGAAGCTGGCGCTCGAAGTGGCGCGCCGGGAGGACATCGATCTGACGATCGTCGGCTCGGAGGAGCCGCTCGCCGCCGGCATCGTCGACGCGTTTCAGGCTGCCGGGTTGCGCGTGTTCGGCCCTTCGCGACAAGCGGCCCGACTGGAGAGCGACAAGAGCTTCGCGAAGCAACTCATGCGCCAGCAGGCGCTCCCGACGGCGGACGCGCGCGTCTTCACCGACTATCGCCTCGCGCACGAGTACATCGCGGCCCGCGACGAGCCGCTGGTCATCAAGGCCGCCGGGCTCTGCAAGGGCAAAGGCGTCGTCGTCTGTAGCGACCCCGCCGAGGCCTTGCTGTGGGCCGAGCGCATGCTCGCGCAGCGCGTGTTCGGCGAGGCGGGCGCGAAGATCGTGGTCGAGGAGCGCCTCGTCGGACGCGAAGCTTCGGTGCTCGCGATCGTCGACGGGTCGACGCTGCTGATGCTCGAACCCGCGCAGGACTACAAGCGCGTCGCGGACGACGACGCCGGCGCGAACACCGGCGGCATGGGCGCGGTGTGTCCCACCGATGCGCTCGACGCCGCCACGCTTCGGCAGGTCGAGTCGCAGATCTTCGTCCCGATCCTCGACGGCCTGCTGCGCGAAGACGTGACCTACCGCGGGGTGCTCTACGCCGGCCTGATCCTGACCCACGCCGGTCCAAAGGTGCTCGAGTTCAACTGCCGCTTCGGCGACCCCGAGACGCAGGTCGTGCTCATGCGCCTCCAGTCCGACCTGCTCGAACTGCTCGACGCCGCCACGCGCGGCACGCTCGACCAGGCCGACGTCCGCTGGGATCCGCGCGCTGCGGTGTGCGTCGTGCTGGCGTCCGGCGGCTATCCCGGCGAATACGCGACGAACGTGCCGATCTCGGGCGCCGACGACGACTTCGGCCCCGACGTGGCGATCTTCCACGCCGGAACCCGACGCGACGCACGCCGCGTCGTCACGACCGGCGGACGCGTGCTGGGCGTCACAGCGCTCGGCGAGACGCGCGAAGCCGCCCGCGCGCGCGCGTATGCTGCCGCCGAGCGGATCGCTTTCGACGGCCGGCACTATCGCCGCGACATCGGGGCCGCGTCGCGGCCGCGCGCGGCACACTGAGGCGGGTGTGGCGCCGGGCGGGCGGCGCGCGATTCCATCAGGAGCGGACATGCTGAGCGTTGGCAACATTCACCTCTACGTGCGCGACTTCGAGCGCGCCATGCGTTTCTGGCGTGACGCCTGCCACTTGCGGGTTGCGGACCAGAGCGAGACGCAGGGAACCGCGTATGCGCAGCTCGACTTTCCCGACGGGGGAGCGTCCATCCAGCTCGTCACCGTCGACGAGGAAGAAGCGCCCAACCCCTATGAAGGCCCCCAGCTCAACGCCGCCTTCGATCTTCTGACGAGCGAGTTCGACGACCTGCTCGTGCGCCTGCTCGGCTTCGGCGGGCAGCAGCTCGGCGAGATCGAGACCTATGAGAACCTGCGCATCGTGACGCTCGGCGATCCCGACGGCAACGTATTCGACCTCATCGAAGTGCCGCCGACCGAGTCGTCCTGATCGACCGCCGGACCCACGCGATTGGGGTGGTCGCCGGCAGCGCCGGTGCCAGGGGCACTCCCGGGCAAACCGGTAGCGGGTCAGTTTGATCCGGGTGGTCCGGGTGGCACGGGCGTCTCGCCCGTGTCTGGTGCACGAACCGGCGAGACGCCCGTACCACGCTTTCAAATTCACTTTTTCACGAAACGGACCCACGACTGGCAAACCGGCGCGCCCACCCACGCACGCGCCGCGATGGTATACTCCGTCGCTCGTCCGAAGGGAGAATGACACCATGGCACGCCTGTATCAGAACATCACCGAGACCATAGGCAGCACACCGCTGGTTCGCATCAACCGCATCATCACGAGCGCCGCGAATGTCTACGCCAAGCTCGAGTTCTTCAACCCGCTTGGCAGCGTGAAGGACCGCATCGGCGTCAGCATGATCGACGACGGCGTGGCCCGCGGCCGGATCAAGCCGGACACCGTCATCATCGAGCCGACCAGCGGCAACACCGGCATCGCGCTCGCGTTCGTGTGTGCGGCGCGCGGCTTGCGGCTGACGCTCGTGATGCCCGAGAGCATGAGCGTCGAGCGGCGCCAGGTGCTCAAGGCGCTGGGCGCCGATCTCATGCTCACGCCCGCCGCCGAGGGCATGCGCGGTGCGGTCCGCCGGGCGGAGGAGCTCGTCCAATCCACGCCCAACAGCTTCATGCCGCAGCAATTCAGCAACCCGGCGAACGTCGAGATCCACGCCCGGACAACCGCCGAGGAGATCTGGAACGACACCGACGGCGCCGCGGACATCCTGATTTCGGGCGTGGGGACCGGCGGAACGATCACCGGGGTCGGCCGCGTGATCAAGACCCGCAAGCCGTCGTTTCGCTGCGTCGCGGTCGAGCCGGCCGATTCGCCGCTGATCACGCAACACAAGCTCGGCCAGCCGCCCAAGCCCGGACCGCACAAGATCCAGGGCATCGGCGCCGGGTTCATTCCCGAGAACCTCGATCTGAACCTGGTCGACGAAGTGCTCACCGTCACCAATGAAGAGGCATTCGACTGGGCCCGCCGCGCCGCGCGCGACGAGGGCATTCTCGGTGGCATCAGCTCGGGCGCGGCGCTGAGCGCCGCCGACCGCGTGGCGCGCCGCCCGGAGAACGCCGGAAAGATGATCATCGTGGTGCTGGCGTCGTTCGGCGAGCGCTACTTGTCGACGCCGCTGTTTCAGCCGACCTAGCCCCGGCGCACCGCGGCCGGTCGGATTCCCGGAGCCGGCGAATCAGGCGGCGGCGCGGCCCGTCCGATGACATAGGGTCGGCCCGCGTCGCGCAGCGTGTGCGCTTCGGGCCCGCGTCCGCCGCAAGCCGTTTACGCGGATCGCACGCGCGCCGCCGGCGCGGTTGAAACGAACTGAACAAGGAAATCAACGCCCATGTCGACGCAGGTCGCCACCAACATCGTCTGGCACGAAGGTCACGTCGAACGCCCGCAGCGCGAGAAACTGCTGCGCCAGCACGGCGCGACGGTCTGGCTGACCGGCCTGAGCGGCTCCGGAAAGAGCACGCTCGCCTTCACCGCCGAGCACGCGCTCATCCAGCGCGGCCACCTCGCGTACGTGCTGGACGGCGACAACATCCGCCACGGGCTCAACAAGAACCTCGGCTTCTCGCCCGCCGACCGCACGGAGAACATCCGCCGCATCGGCGAAGTCGCGAAGCTGTTCGCGGACGCCGGCGTGATCACGTTCACCAGCTTCATCAGCCCGTATCGCGCCGACCGCGACGCGGTCCGCGTGATGCACGAGCAGGCCGGCCTGCCGTATGTCGAGATTTTTGTGAAGGCCTCGGTCGAGGTCTGCGAGACGCGCGATCCGAAGGGGCTCTACGCCAAGGCCCGCGCCGGGCAGATTCCCGAGTTCACCGGCGTCTCGGCGCCCTACGAAGAACCGCTCAAGCCCGAGCTCGTGCTCGAGACGGCGGACCTCTCGCCGCAGGCCGCCGCGGAGCAGGTGCTCAATTACCTCGCCGGCAAAGGGCTGCTGCACACGCGGTAGCGTGCTGACTTGTAAGTTCGTTGCAGAACCGGGACCCCGCCGATGCGTCTCGGCGGACCCTCGTACTGCAAAGCTCGAGCTTTGCACTACGTGGAACTGTGCGACGAACTTCCAACTCAGGACACTAGTTCGGCTCTTTCTTGGGCGCGGCGTTGTCGCCTTTGTGCGCGCCGTCGTCGTCGCGATCCTCGTGTTCGTCGCGGTCGGCGTCGGACTCCTCGTGGAAGCGGCGGCCGTCGGCGGTGAAGAGGATCTCGCGCCCGCGGCCGTCCCTCTTGAAGTGGGCCTCGTAGAGATAGAGGGTCTTGCGCTCCCACTTCATGGCCGCGTCCGCGCCGGCCTCCTTCGCGGCGGCGGCGCGCGGCCCGGCGGGCACGCGGTCGGCGGGAAACGCCTCCTCGATCTCGACCACGTCGCCGGCGGGCGTGACCAGCACGTCGACGTGCCCGTCGGGCCCCTTCCAGGAGCCCTCGTAATACGTGTGACCGTGCTCGATCTCCTCGGCGTACTCGGTGATCTTCGCGTCGCCGGCGAGCTTCCTAAGCGCCGCCAAAGCCGCCGCCGGCACCTCCTTCTCCGCGATGCTCCGCTCCTGCTCCTGGGGCTTGTGGTTCGCCTGGGCAAACAGCAGCACGCCGCCCGCCAGCGCCACCGCGCCCAGCGCCGCCGCCAGCGACCCGCGTCGACCTGACACGACCTGCTCCTTTTGAAGTGACCTCACGACGACGGCCGGCGCACGCCCCGCGCTCAGGGTGCACCGCCGCCCAGATGAACCACGAACGGATCGATGTCGAAGGCGTTGACCGCGCCATCGCCATTCAAGTCGGCGTTGCGCGCGTCGCACGCGGGATGTGCGGCCGCATATCCCGCCGCGTCGGTCAGCGCCAGGACAAACGCGTCGATGTCGAAGTTGTTCACCGCGCCGTCGCAGTCCAGATCGCCCGGCGTGCGCAGCCACGTTTCGGCGAATTGCGCGCCGGGCACGTTCCGCAAATCGGGCGCCGGCCCGAGCGCCCCCGCCGCGCCCACACCCGGCAGCCACTGGTTGCTCGTCCCGCCGTCGGCGCCGGTGATGAACGCCGCGACCCGTACGATTCCCCGCGGCGGCAGGCTCAGCGCCAGGTCGCTCGCGGGGATGAAGAATTCGAAGCCGCGGGTGGCGCTGGCCGCGTTGGCGGCGCTGCTGGCGGTGACGCCGGCGGCGTTGGTGTTGTCGAGCGCGACCTGCAATCCGTTGGGGTTTGTGCCGCCGGTGAGAAAGCCGTTGCCGGCATCGACCACGCCGCGCCCGCGATACGTTTTCACGCCCGGCGAGCCGGTATCGAGCGTGAGCTGGTCAACGTACAGCGTTCCGCCGAACGCATTCACGAAGAACATGAAGTCGGGCTCGAAGCCGACATCGAATCGCGTGCCGGTCAGCTCGACAAGCCCGGACGGAGGCGGACCCGCACCCGTCGTGTTCAGGACGCCGTGGCCGCCCGGACGCGTGTCCAGAAGCAGCACCAGTGCGTTCGCATTGGTCGCGAGATTGCCGCTGATCCCGACGCGCACGCCGTCCGCATCCGCGTCGACGAAAAGCTGGTTCAGCTCATTCTGATTGTCGCCCCACGTCGTCGGCGCGTCTTGCGTCGCGAGCAGCCCCGCCGCGACAAAGTCCGTCGGGATGTTCAGCCCATCGGCGCGCACGATCGGCGGCGCCGGCGGCGTCAGCGCCGTCTCAAGCACGAGGTACCCATACGCCGGCAGCGACAGCGGATAGCCGTCCTGATTCTGCGGCGTGATCCGCGCCGCCGCGACACCGGTCAACACATCCACAGCATCGGCGCCACCCGGCGCCACGCCGAACGCGCCCAGGTTGATCGTGGCGTCGATCGGGTTGCGACTGACGTTGATGGCGACGATCAGCGTCTGCGCAGCGTGATGGCGCACAAACGCCCACACCGCCGGGCTTGAGCAGGTGACCGGCAGGTAACTGCCGCGCCGCAGCGCCACGTTCGCCCGCCGCGCGGCGATCAGCGCGCGATAGCTCTCCAGCAGCGACCCGGCGACGCCTTGCTGCTCCTGAACGCTGCGCCCGTCGTTGTCGCGCGAAACGCGCCCACCATACGCGGCGGCATTGCGCACAAAGTAGTTGCTCATCGGCGGCCCCGCGACCGCGTTCCACTTGAACGGCTCGCGCATCGGAATATCGCTCGCATCGCTCGGATACGCATTGTTCTTCACGCCGCGCATCCCGATTTCGTCGCCGTAGTAGAGGATCGGCGGAAAGGGCTGGGTGAGGAGCACCGCGGCGGCGGCGCGGCCCTTGGCGAAGTTGTCGCCGATCGCGCTCGCCAGCCGGTCGACGTCGTGGTCGCCGATGATGGCGAGGAACGTGCCGGCCGGCGGTTCGGCGGCAACCGTCTGCGCCATCGACGAATAGAGCCGCGTCGCCAGCTCGCCGGTCAGCGCCTCGCGGGCGGCGAATTCGAAAGGCTTGGTCATTGCGGCGTCGAAAGGCGGAACGAGCGTGTTGCCATACAGCCCCCAGTCCGCCTGCTCGCAGAAGATGAACGTGCTGGGACGCGCCGCGACGAGTGCGGCCTTCCACGGCGTCCAGAAGTCGTCGAGGTTGTAGCCCCAGCCATCCGGGCCGCTGCCGTATTGCACCCAGACGTGATCGAGGCGATAGCCGTCCACGCCATCGGAAAAATCGCCGTCATGGTTGGGATCGAGCCAGCGGACTCCCCATTGCGTGACCAGGTCGCGCGCGGCGGCGGTGCGCAGATCCCAATGAATAAAGCCTACCGATGCGCCGTTCCAGGTTGTATAGGTCGAGCCCAGATAGGCGGTGTTGGCGCCGTTCGTGAATGCGAGCCACGTGTCGTAGGGACTGGCCGGGTTTCCGAACGCACTCTGAAAGTAAATCGAATTGTGGCTGATGCCATAGCAGACGAAGTCGACAAACACCTTGATGCCGCGCGCGTGCGCCTGCTGCACAAACGAGCGCCAGCCGGCCTCGTCTCCGAACGATGCGTTGAGTTGATCCGCCGGTCCGTGCTGGTAGCCGTGATACGCCGGCGACGGGAAGATGGGGTTCATCCAGATCGCGGTGACGCCGAGTTGCTCCAAATAGTCGAGCGACGTCGCCATCCCCCCGAAGTCGCCATAACGATACGCGTCGCTGTCGCTGTCGCGCCACGCGATCGGCATGAAGTGATAGAACACCTCGTCCGCCACGTCGCCGACGGGTTGCGCGACACCCGCCGCCTCGAGCGCCAATACCAGCATCGTCGCCGCCAGAATCCGGCTGCGGCGCGCCGACGCACGACCCGGAGCGCGGCCGTGGGACTTGGCCTGCGTCTCGTGCATTCTGGCTCCTCCGCGCGCGCCACGCGCGCATCTTGCGCCGCCACGCCGCCCCCGCCTGCGGAACAACCCGCCGCCAGACGATAGAGGTTCAGTATAGCGGCGGCGTGCCGGCGCAACGGCCCGGAGCGAAGCCGCCACCGACCGCGAACACAGATAGCGCGTGTCTCCAAAAAGGCTTGGCAACGCGGACTTGGCCGGTACAATCACCCCGGCTGAGTCAACCCGTTCGCTGGGCCCGGTCGTCATGGAGGACGAACCCTGCGGAGCGCGGCCGCAAGACCGATGACCGACCCGGGGCCTGCGGGCCTCAACGTCGTGCGATTCCTTACGCCCCTGAGGATCGCGTTGGTCTGATCAACGAGTGGCAGCGGTCGGATGCAGCCGCCGACCACTGAGGTACCCCAGCTTGACATCCCTGCTCCGTGCACCCGCAGCGGTGCGGCACTGTTTCGCGACGCATCGGGGCTCCAGCGAGCCCCGCCACGGCGCGATCCGTTGCGCGGCGTTCGCCGCCGTGCTGTTCCTCCTCGGCGGCACCTTCGGCTGCGCGGTGCCACAGCCGCGCGGTGACGGGAAGCTGTCGTATCTCGCGGAGCCTTCGACCCGCCGAAACTACTTCCTCTATCTGCCGCGTGACTACGTCCGTTCCGACGCCGCGGCGCTCCGCGCACGCCGCTGGCCGACGGTCGTTTCGTTCCATGGCATGAAGCCGTTCGACACCGCGCCTGCCCAGGCCCGCGAGTGGCAGCAGGAGGCGGATCGTTATGGGTTCGTGGTCGTGGCGCCCGAGCTGCGCGCCCCCGACGTGCTCGCCGAGTTCCCCGTGCGCACCGTGCATCCCGCGTTCCGATCCGACGAAGATGCAACGCTCAAAATCCTCAGCCACGTGTTCGCGACCACCGCGGCCGATCCCACCAACGTGCTCGCCACAAGCTGGTCTTCCGGCGGATACATGGCCCACTACATGGTCAACCGCCACCCCGACGTGTTTACCGCGCTCGCCGTGCGCCAGTCCAACTTTTCGTCCTCGGTGCTCGACTCGGCGATGGCGACCCGCTCTGCCGGCCACCCGATCATGATCTTCAACACCCAGAACGACTTCGCGATCTGCCGACGCGAATCGGAAGAAGCCGTCCAGTGGTACACCCGGCACGGCTTTCGCAACATGGGCTGGCTGATCATTAAGAACCTTGGGCACGAGCGCACGCCCGACCTGGCGGCGGACTTCTTCAGCAAGGTCTCCGGCGTGCGGCCCAATCGCCCGGCCAACGTCCTCGTGCAGCGTCAGGCGATCGACGGCAATGCCGCCGGCCTTGCGATGCTGACCGGCGGCAGCTTCGCCTCGACGCCCGCCGTCGCGCGCAACGAGCCGCGCACTGCGGCGCTGCCGGCCGCGCCCGCCCCCGACGTGTCGCGCGCCGCGACGCCTCAGTACTACTCACCCGACGCCGCAGGATCGAGCGCGAGCGCCGCGGGGACGCCTCGCAATACACCGCCAAACTACGGAGCGCCGACGCCCGCACGCGGCACGCCATCACGCAGCAGCGACTATCTCGGCGTCGTCGTGCAACGTGTCCCAAGCGATACGTCCTATGCCGCGCCGCCCGGCATCATGAATGCCGCCGCCGGCTCGCCGCTGGCGCAGCACGCCCCGCCCGTGACCTACGCCCCCGCGGCTTCCTCGCCGCTGGCGCAGACCGCGCCGCGCGCGGCGCCGCCCGTCACCGCGAGCCGCGGCCCGTCGCCGCGCGGCGATCGCGAACCCAACGCGCTGAGCATTCGCGTGTCGAGCGCGATCGGCATTGATCCGCTCGCGCTCTCGTTCTCCGCCGACTGCCCCAGCGACTGGCAGCGCAACGCCGACTTCCTCTGGACGCTCAACGGCCAGCCCATCGGCAGCAGCGTCAACGGGCAGCGCACCATCACCGAGCCCGGCGAACACACGCTCGGCGTCCTCGTCGTCACCCACGACGGCAAGGAGTATCGCGCCGCGCGCATGATCCGCGTGTTGTCGCGCGGCAGCGCGGGGTTGGTCGGCAGCGGAACGTGACGCGCGCCACGCGTCGTCGAACGACAGGCCGCATATACTATGGTTCGTCGAGGATTTCCGGGATGAACCCATGAGCCAGCTCTGCGACCCCGCGACGCCCTGCTGACGTTCAGAAAGAGTGACCGTTAGCGCAGGCATGTGTCAGATTGTCCCTGGTTCGCCTGGCTCCGTCATGGTCGTGCCCCATGCCGATTCCGATAGGCCGCATTCTGCACTTGGCGCTTGCGTACGGACCGTACGCGGAGCAGCCGAATGTGACGGATCCGCCCGAAGAACTCCGGCTGATGCTGGAATACCGCGCCGCGATCCAAACGGCGCAAGTCGACTCGACGACCGCCACCTTTGATCTCAAGCCGGGCCAAACGTTGATTCGCCGCTATAGTCATCGCTGCGCCCCGCGGCGGGTGCTCATGACGCATCGCGGCAACGAACACGGCATCGTTCTCCCCGGGCCCGATCGGAATTCTGTTCCGCCAACACGTCAGACGCCGCTGCATTATCTCTATCGTGACGGGGAGGTATGGACCCATCAGGAAGAGGATCCGATCGCCGAGTATCTCCGCACCGACGGCTATGTCTGGGACGCGCGCATGATCGGTCTGTCAGCCTCTCGGCACACAGGCAATGACATCCACAGGACCGTTCTGGGTCTGACAGACCGCGCGGAGCCGCCGCGGAAATACTCGGTGCGCACAGAGGGTAACCTGCGCGTCGTGACCGCCGAGCGCGAAAACGAACGGATCGAGTGGTGGCTGCATCCCAAGTGCGGTTTTCAGCCTGTGCGGGTCGCCTACTATGACAATGACAGGCTCTCCAGGGAGACCCGCAGCGACCTGTATGAAATGGACGGATATTGGTTCCCGCGCGCAGTGCACGAGTACAATTCGCGCTATCGCGACGGAACGGAACCCGCTTACTCAATCACGGTCGCGTCGGCCGAGTTCAACCACCCGGATCACCCGCGCGAGTTCACCCCCGCCGATATCGGCATCGGCGTCGACACCACCCACGTCATGCTCAAAGACCTCGCTGGGCGCGTCCTCGAAATCGGCGTCTACAACGGCGACGGGTTCCGCACGCACGATGAGCGGGCGGTCGAGCGCGGCATCGTTCCCGCGTCGGCGACGCAGCCCGCCGTCTCGGCAAGCGGAACCCATGCACAATCCCCGCGCGCGTCGACCCCGGCCCGACTAACTCTACCAGCGTGGGAATCCGCCTGGCGGAAGTACACGCGCGAGTTCATCGAGCGTTGCCAGCTCACCGACGATCAGGCCCAGAAGGCGTGGAGCATCTGCGCTGACTGCGAGAAACGGGCCCAGGCGTATGTCGAGCGCCACAAGGCGAAATTCGACGATCTCGATCGCCGGGCGGCGGCGCTGCGGACCACTACTTCCCCGGCCGCTGAAACAACCGCGGCGCGGCCGAACGCGTCGGCGTCGGCCGAGAAGGCTTCCGGCGCAGCCGGCGGGCCTTTGGACACCGCCACGCGGCAGAAGCTCGCCGCGGACCGCGCCCGACTGCTCGAACCGATCAACGAGATTTTCGAGCGCCAGCTCAAGCCGCGACTCGACGCGCTGCTGACGCGCGCCCAGCGCGCGGCGACTCAGCCCGCGCACAACGACGACAAGTAACCCGCGCGAGCATCGCCGGTCCGCGGGCCGCCGTCTCACACGCGGGCTTCGGCCCGTCGATGCGGCGCTCCCGTCGCCGGGTTCGGGGCTGGGCTCACGCCCGGCCCGTCTGGCACCCCTCCGCCGACACGCCTAATCCGCGACGTGCTCGCCGCCGCCGGCCAGCCGTCCGCGCCCGCCGTGCGTCTTCCTGCACGGAGACCCATGACTCGACCCGCCGGCGACGAGAGGTTCGGCCGACCGGCGATCGGCTTTCGCAGGAGACCGCCATGCGTCGCGTATCCGCCAATCTGTTGCTGGTTTGCCTCGGCGTTTCATTCAGCACCTCGCCGGCGCATGCCGCCGACGCGGTCCTCACCGTCGCGCCGTCGCGCCCCGGTGTGGTCACCGTTGAGGTTCAGGGCGCGCCTGGGCCGGTCGTCGGCGTGCCCATCGCCCTGCCGCAGGCGATGAGCGCGACTCAGAAGCGCGACACGATCGTGCAGCGGCTCGGCGCCGCGCTCCCGCCGCCCTACCACGTTGTCGCCGAGGGCGCCGCGAGTTTCCGCGTCACGGGGCTGGCGGCGGGCCAGTCGGTGGCCCTCCACATCGGCACAACGTGCGAACGCAACGACCGAATCGTGACGGCCACGGCGGCGCTGGCGGAGATTCGATTCCAGGGCGTGTTTGAGCCGTTCGACGGGAACAGCGCGCCTGCGATCTTCACCGCCGGCATCGTCACGGACGTCGGCGAGTTGACGGCGCAGGTCTCCGCGCAGGAGCTCAGCTTCCAGACCGACGGCCCGATCATCTGCCAGGCGCTCTTTCAGCGCCTCGCTCCTCGGGCGCCCCAGTATGGAACCCAGATCAACTATGCGGGCGACCGCCTCGAAGTCTACTTCGATCCCGCCTACTCCGTCAGCACGGGCGGCATCACGTTCGGCACCTCGTCTCCCTCGCAAGGCGCCGCCGGCGCCGTCCAGCAGCGTGAGCAGCAGCCGCCGGACACGCGCGGCGACATGAACTGCGACGACGTGCTCGACAACTTCGACATCGACGCATTCATCGCCGCCCTCATCAATCCGCCGGCGTATGCGATCCTCTATCCGGGCTGCGACCGCAACCGCGCCGACGCGAACGGCGACGGCGTCGTCGACAATTTCGACATCGACCCGTTCGTGGCGCTGCTCACCGGCGGACGATGATTCAGCGGCCGCGCGGCGCGATGTGCGAAGTGTGACCCCGCACGCCCGCGGTCGATCCACTTGGTGTGGCAGGTCTCTGCCATCACGGCTCGGTGCGGCGGCTCGACCGTCGCCCGGGCCGCGTTTTTTGGGCGACGGGAGCGACGATAGAATGAGCCCAGCCGCACGCCGGGCCGGCGGCGCCCCCGACACCGACCACGAGACGCAGCATGACCCCGATCGACGCCCCGCAGCCCGCCGGACGCTTCGGCCCGTTTGGCGGGCAGTATGTTCCCGAAGTGCTGATGGGCGCGATCCACGAGCTCGACGAGGAATTCGAACGAGCGCGGCGCGACGCGGCGTTCTGGAGCGAGCTGGATCACTACCGTCGCACTTACGCGGGCCGCCCGACGCCGCTCACCTTCGCGCGGCGATTGACGGCTGACGCGGGCGGCGCGGCGATCCATCTCAAGCGCGAGGATCTGAGCCACACGGGCTCGCACAAGATCAACAACACGCTCGGGCAGGCGCTGCTTACGCTCCGCATGGGAAAGCGGCGCGTCATCGCGGAGACCGGCGCGGGACAGCACGGCGTCGCGACCGCGACGGCGTGTGCGATGCTGGGGCTCGAGTGCGTCGTTTACATGGGCGCGGAAGATGTTCGCCGCCAGGCGCTGAACGTGTACCGGATGCGGTTGATGGGCGCCACCGTCGTACCGGTCGAGAGTGGACAGCGCACCCTGAAAGACGCGATCAATGCGGCGATGCGCGATTGGATGGGCAGCGTCGGGCATACCCATTACATCATCGGGAGCGTGATGGGCCCGCACCCGTTTCCCACGATCGTGCGCGAATTCCAAAGCGTCATTGGGCAGGAAGCGCGGCGACAGTGCCTTGAGCAGCTCGGGCGGCTGCCCGACGTGGTCGTCGCGTGCGTCGGGGGCGGCAGCAACGCGGCGGGCATCTTCCATCCCTTCGTCGAAGATCGCGACGTGCGCCTCGTCGGCGTGGAGGCCGGCGGCGAAGGCCTCGACGGACACCGCCACGCCGCCACGCTCGCGCGCGGCCGGCCCGGCGTGCTGCACGGCATGATGACCATCGTTTTGCAGGACGACGACGGTCAGACGCTGCCCGTGCATTCCGTTTCCGCCGGGCTCGACTATCCGGGCGTCGGGCCGGAACACGCGTACTGGAAGGAAACCCGCCGCGTCGAATACGTCGCCGTCAGCGATCGCGACGCGCTCGGCGCCTTCGCGCGCCTCTCGCGGCTCGAGGGCATCATCCCCGCGCTCGAAACCGCGCATGCCGTCGCCCACGCCGCCGCCCTCGCCGCTTCGATCTCGCGCGACCGCGTGGTGCTCATCAATCTAAGCGGCCGCGGCGACAAGGACTGCGTCGAGGCGGCGCGGCTGACGGGCACGGCGCTGACCTGAATCGGCGCTCATGATTGGGTGCAAAGCAGCGCGTCGCACTAGGGCGACAGCGCGGGATCAGCTACCATCCGCACGCGAAGCCAGGAGCCCCGCACGATGGCCGAACTGCTCTTCCACGGCGCCGCCGGCGAAGTCACCGGCTCCATGCACATGGTCCGCGTCGACGATCGCTGGGTCGCGCTCGACTGCGGGCTCTTCCAGGGCCGCCGCGCGGAATCCGAGGAAAAGAACCGCGCGTGGCCGATGCCGCCGAAGGACATCAGCGCCGTCGTGCTGTCGCACGCGCACATCGACCACAGCGGCCGGCTTCCCAAACTCGTCAAGGACGGATTCGACGGACCGATCTTCTGCACCGCGGCCACGCGCGACCTGTGCGCCGTGATGCTGCCCGACTCCGCACACATTCAAGAGGAAGATGTTTTCTACGTAAACAAGAAACGCGCCCGGCGCGGGCTCGACCCCATCGAGCCGCTGTACTCCTACGACGACGCGTTGGCGGCGGTGCGGCTCGCCCAGACCGTCTCCTATGAGCGCTGGTTCCAAGTCGTGCCGGGCCTGCTCGCGCGGTTCGTCGAGGCCGGGCACATGCTGGGCTCCGCCGGCGTGCAGCTCGAATTCGCCCGCCGAAACGGCCGCACGCTGTCGCTCTTCTTCACGGCCGATGTCGGCCGACGCAACGCCCCGATCCTGCGCGACCCGGTCGCGATCCCGCCCGCCGACGTCATCATCTGCGAGAGCACCTACGGCGCCCGCGTCCATGAAACCGTCGCCGACGCCCGCGACCGCCTGCGCGACGCGGTCAAGAAAACGTGGGCCCGCGGCGGCAAGGTGATCATGCCCGCATTCTCGGTCGGGCGCACCCAGACGATCGTCTATTACCTGCATCAACTCATGTACGAAGGCGATCTGCCGCGCTACCCCGTCTTCGTCGACAGCCCGCTCGCCGTCGATGCGACCGAGGTCTTTCGCATGCACCCCGAGTGTTACGACCGCGAGGCGCGCGAGTTCCAGTCGCGCACCGGCGACATGCTCGGGCACGGGTGCTGCGTCTACATCCGCGACGTCGAGGACAGCAAGCGCCTGCACGAACGGCGCGAGCCGTGCGTGATCGTCTCCGCCAGCGGCATGTGCGAGGCCGGCCGCATCCGTCACCATCTCAAGAACAACGTCGAGAACCCCCGCAACACCGTGCTCATTTGCGGCTTTCAGGCCGAGGGCACGCTCGGCCGCCGGCTGGTGGAGGACGCGAAGGAAATCACGCTCTTTCACGAGCCGTACCGCGTGAAGGCGGACGTCACGCAGATTCACGGCTTCTCCGGCCACGCCGACCAGCGCGAGCTGCGCGCGATGCTGAAGCCGCACGTCGACGATCAACGTCGCATCTTCCTGGTCCACGGCGAAGTGGAGCAGGCCGAGGCGCTCGCGATCGCCTTGCGCGAAGACGGTTTTGCGCACATCACGATCGCCAAGCGCGACAAGCGCGTCGCACTCGTCGACTGATTGTCCGGAAGGGCTTATCCCGACGTTCGCCGCGCGACGCGCGCCCGACTATGATTCCGGCTCGGCCTGAATCAAGGATTCGTACATGCCAGACCTGCGTCCGGTCGCGCTCGACGACCTCTTCCGCCTGAATGTCGTCGGCCGCGTCGCCATCTCGCCCGACGGCGGGTGCGTCGTATTCGAGCAGAAGCGCTACGATCTCGCCGCGAACAAGAACACTTGTCAACTGATGGCCGTCGACGTCGACACGGGCCGCGTCCGCGAACTCACCGGCGGCGGCCAGAAGGACACCCGCCCACGCTGGTCGCGCGACGGCACCCACCTCGCGTTCATCTCCGACCGCGAAAAGGCCGCGTGTCTCTACGTCCTGCCGATGGACGGCGGCGAGCCCAAGCGCGTCACAGACCGCGACGGCAACGTGCAGGAATTCGACTGGTCGCCCGACGGTCGCCGCCTCGTCTACACCTATCAGCCCATGAGCGAGCGCGAGAAGCTGGAGCGCGACGGCAAGCACGACGAGCTGAAGAAAAAGCCGCAGTTCAAGCACATCACGCGCCTGTTTCACAAGCTCGACGGCGCCGGCTGGTGGAACGGACAGTATACGCACGTGCACATCGTGAACCGCGACGGCACGAAGCCGCGCCCGCTCACCGACGGCGACTTCGACGACCGCGAGCCGCGCTTCAGCCCCGACGGGAAGTGGATCTCGTTCGTGGCGAATCGGCGCGCCGACCCCGATCGCGACCCCGATCACGCCGACGTGTTCGTGATCCGCCCTGCCGGCGGCCGGCCGCGCAACATCACAAACATGAGCGGCCCCAAGAGCGGTCACGCGTGGTCGCCGGACGGCAAGTCCATCGCGTTCGTCGGTTGCCCCGGCCCATCCAGCCAGACGCACAAGCATCTCGAACGCGTGTGGATCGTCCCGTCCCGCGGCGGCGCGGCGCGCGTCGCGACCCCGGACGTTCGCAATGACTGTCGCAACACCACGCTCAGCGACACGGCCAGCGCCGCGTTCGAAACGACGCCCGTGATCTGGTCGCGCGACGGGAACCGCATCTTCTTTCTCATCAGCGAGCGCGGCGCGACGCGGCTCTACAGCCGATCGCTCGAACCCGCCGAGCTGCGTTGCGAATTCGCCGAGGATGTCAACGTCATGTTCGTGGATGCCGCGGCGCGCACCGGCCGGCTCGCGATGTCCATGGGAACCGCGACCAGCCCCGGTGACGTCTACATCCACGACGCGGAATCGCCGGACGCCGCACGCACCGTCGCCGAGCTGAACAAGACGGTCCTCAGCGAGCTGGACATCCGCACACCGGAGTCGATCGAAGTCGACTCCGACGGCGTGGCGATCCAGGCGTGGGTGCTCAAGCCGCCGGACTTCAATCCGCGCCGAAAATACCCCGCAATACTTGAAATCCACGGCGGCCCCACGGCGCAGTACGGATACGGCTTCTTCCACGAATTGCAGTGGCTCGCCGCCGGCGGCTACATCGTCGTCTATTCGAATCCGCGCGGCAGCACCGGATATGGGCTGAAGTTCCGCAACTGCATCCACGCCGACTGGGGCAAGCTCGATTACCAGGACGTGATGCGCGTCGCGGACTGGATGTTCAAGCAGCCGTTCGTCGATTCGAAACGCATCGGCGTGACCGGCGGATCCTACGGCGGATACATGACGAACTGGCTCATTGGCCACACGAGTCGCTTTCGCGCCGCGGTCTCACAGCGGGCGCTCACCTCGTTCGAGTCGATGTTCGGCACGAGCGACTACGGCTATGAAATGGCGAACACCTGGCGGTGTGCGCCGTGGCAGCCGCCGCGAAAACTCCGTGAACAATCGCCGCTCCGCTTCGTTCGACACGTCCGCACACCGCTGCTGATCGAACACGAGGAGGAGGATCTGCGCTGTCCGATCGAGCAAGCGGAACAGTACTTCATCGCGCTCAAGATGCTCGGCCGCGACGTCGAGATGGTCCGCTTCGAGGGCGAGTCGCACGGCCTGTCGCGAACCGGCCGCCCGCAGAACCGCGCCGAGCGTCTGCGGCGGATCAAGGATTGGTTTGATCGGAAGATGAAGTGAGTTCACGACCGCCGCCGCGGGCAACGCAGTCACCCGCGAGCGGATCATCGGAGCGGCCGGCGCAAGCCGGCAACTTGCCGCGCGCCCCGGGGGCCCTTGGCCGCCTGCGGCAAACCACACGTCCACATCCCAACGAATCGCGGGCTCGCGACTGCGGCGCCGATCGAACGCGGCGCCGATCCAACGCGGCGCCGATCAATGGTGGCCTGCGCAATCGAGCGCGGCTCAACTCGTCCGGAGCACATTCAGCGGCTGGAACCCCTTGCCGAGCACCTTGTCCGGCGGCACGTCGAGCCACTGGCGCAGTACGGTTGAGTACACGCGACGGAAATCACAGCCGAATTGCAGGTCGCCGCGGTGTAGGTTCGTGAGGCTCGGGTGCTTTTCGTGCACACCGGGCCGCACTTTCGAGCCGAACAGGAACAGCGGCGCGGCCTCGCCGTGGTCTGTTCCGCCGCTCGCGTTTTCCTGAACGCGACGACCAAACTCGGAGAACGAGAGGATGAGCACACGGTCGAGCAGCTTGGCGTCGTCGAGCGTTTCGATGAACTGCGAGACGCCGTCACCGAATTCAGTCAGCAACTGTCGGTGCCGGCCTTCCTGACCGGTGTGGGTGTCGAATCCGCCCATGGAGACGTAGTAGACGCGCGTCGGCAGGTCGGCGGCGATCATCCTTGCCACGAGTTCCAACTGCCGTGCCAGCCCGCCGCCGCGCCGCCCACGGGGGCGGCCGGCGGTGCTCTTGAGTTCGCGGCCGCCGGCTTCGCGGATCTCGGTGGCGCCGACCTGGGCGTCGAGCGCGGCGCGCTGGAGATACTGCGCGAGTTCGCCGCCGGTCTTCGGCCAGTCGCCGCTGCGGTTGTTCAGCTTGAGAAACGTCTCCTCGGCGAGCGCATCGCGCCGCCCGCCCTGCCAGGCGAGCGCGTTGGGATCGTCGAACGAGAGCGGCATGAACTTGTCGCCTTGCATCGCGAGCGGCATCTCCTGCATCAGCGCGACGCCTTGGATCGACTCGACGCCGCCGGCAGGGTCGCTGCCCGCGCAGCAGTTGTCGAAGTAGCGGCCGAGCCAGCCTTCGTGCGTGCGCAGGTCGGGATCGGCGGTGTGCCAGATGTCCATGCTGGTGAAGTGGCTGCGGTTCGGGTTCGGATAGCCGACGCCCTGGACGACGGCCATGCGCCCCGCGTCGTAGAGCTCCTTGAGCGCGGTCGCCGCCGGGTGCAGCCCGACGCCGCCGGTCAGCTTCAGCACCTGCTTTTGCTGAATCGCGATTCGCGGCCGGGCCTTGAAATAGGCGTCCATCTCGTAAGGCACGACGGTGTTGAGTCCGTCGTTGCCGCCGGCAAGCTGGATCACGACGAGGATCCGTTCGGCGCTGCCGCGCTTGCCCTTCTTCGGCTCCGGGCCCGCCAGCGCCCGGGCCGTGTGGCCGAGGAAGATCGGCAGCGTGCCCGCGGTGCTCAGAAAAGTGAGGCTGCCGGCGAGGAACTCGCGCCGCGACGTGAACAGCGGTCGATCGAACATGCTGCGACTCCCGTATGCGGCGCGCGGGCATCGCGCCCGTCCCGCCGCGGCGCCGACCCGGATCGGTGCGACTAGTTCATCTGGTATTCCGGCGTACTGCAAATCAGGTGCACGAGCGTTCGGAGGCGATCGCCGGCATCGGCGTCCTCGAGCCGGAACGCGCCGTCTTCGCCGCGCAGATACGCGATCAACTGCTCGCGCTTCTCGGCTGCGAGCGGTGTTGCGAGCAGGTGCTGCGTGTAGTGATCGACGACTTCCTCGGCCGTCTCGAACGCGTATCGACGGAGCGTGGCGACGGCATCGTACTTCGGCTGCTTGTCACCGCCGATCCGCGTCCGGCCCCCCGCGGTGCTCATCATGCCGGCGGGCTTTTCCTCGCCGTCGAGCGCCTCGTCGTTGCTCGCTTTCGCCATCATGCGCCGCGCGGCCCGAGCCCCGGCCCCATCGCCTTGCCCGTGAATCAGCCGCCCGACATAGTTGTAGCGGGCGTGCAGCGTCGCCGTGTTGATCCACTTCGCCCCGCCGTCCCAGCCCTTCACGTTGGGCGGCTGCATCAGCTCCTGACCCATGCCGGCCATGGCGCGCTCGGCGCTGAACAGGTCCGCGATCGGCAGGCCCAGTTGCCGCGCCGTGCCCACCACGACCTCCGTCGGACACTTCACCAGCGCCCCCCGCGACGCCTCCGAGTAGAACGCCTGGCTTTTGAAAAGCGTCTCGAAGACCGGCTTCAGCTCGTACTTGTTCTTGCGAATCTCCACGGCCAACGCGTTCACCAGCGCCCGGTCCGGCTCCGGCCGCACGAAGAACTCGAGGATCGTGCGCGCCAGAAACTGCGAACACTGCGGGCGGTCGAGGATGATGTCGATGATGTCGCCGCCGTCCCACGGCCCCGTCTTGCCGAGAAAGGTCTTGGGCCCGGTGTCGTGGTCGCGGCGACGGAACTGGAACCCCTCGTCGTTGTAAGCCCAACCCGTAAACGCGCGGGCCGCGGCCTTGATGTCCGATTCGCTGTAGTTGCCGACCCCCAGCGTGAACAGCTCCAGCAGCTCGCGCGCGAAGTTCTCGTTCGGTTGTTTCTTGACGTTCTTGGCGCCGTCGAGGTACACGAGCATCGCCCGGTCGCGGCTGATCTGCATCAGCAGGTCGCGGAAGTTCCCGGCCGCGTAACGGCGCAGCAGCTCGTTCTGGTCCTTCATGAAAATCGCGTTGCGCACCTCGCGCGCCCCGCTCGTGAAGTGCCCGTGCCAGAAGAGCGTCAGCTTCTCCTCGAACGGGCGCGGCGAATGGATCATGCGATCGAGCCACCACAGCCGCGTTTCCTCGTGCGCGCGGCGCTCGGCCATCTGTCGCTCGGCGATCAGCTTGCGGCGCTCTTCGTCGCCGGCGGCGCGCAGAATCGCGCGATTGTATGGCTCGCGGACCAGCTCCGGGATGAACGCCGCGGGCGTGTCGTATTCCGTTTTCTGGTAGTTCACCAGCGATTCGACCGCGCCCGACAGCCCCAGCGCGACCAGCCGGTCGACCTCCTCCGGCGTTCCGCCGAACCCCGCACGCCGCAACAGATGCGCCGCGGCCGCGTGATCCCAGTATTTCTCGTCAAGCGGACGGAGCGCGCTGGCCGCGGTCTTCGAACGCGCCGTCCGCCGCGGCTGCCTCGCGTCGCTGTCCGACAACGGCTTTTCGGCGCCAGCTGGTTCGTCCGCGGTTTGCGGTGGGTTATCCAGGCCGGGATCCGTGGGTGCGGCGGGTGGCGGATCGTCGGCCCATGCGGGGGAGAGCGTCGGCACGCCGAACGCCAGCGCGAGACCCGCGAGCCAACCCCCGATAATCCAGCGGTGAGCGTGCATGGGATGCTCCCAACGACAATCCCGAGCGCGACTTTGCGCTACCCTCTTACCGCTAAACGCGGTCGCGATGACACTATTGCCGACCGAGATGCGATCGGCGTTTCCGCGATTTCGGAAGAGTTCGGTCGCGACCTGACCTTATTCTACACTCTTGGGACGCCCACGCGCCGGGAGAGTTCTGTGCCGATCCGCCCACGCCGCCGATTCCACGCGTCGATCGCTCTCGCGGTTGCCGGCGGCGCCGCGTTCGCCGCCGCGACCCTCCACGCCGATCCACTTGCGATCACGCCGCGCGGCAGCGTAAGTTTCGGCACAACCGCGATTGATCAGTTCGGGCAGGCCTTCACGGTCACAGGCGTCAGCGGCATCACCTGGCTCGGCGCCGATCGCTATGTCGCGGTCATGGACAACTCGGACAAGCTCATCTTTCTGACGATCGCGCTGGCCGCCGACGGCACGATCACCAGCGCAATCGTCACGCATGGCCTGCGCCTGCCGCAGGCACACGACTACGAGGGAATCGCGTTCACCGACGCAACCCGCGACAGCGTATTCGTCTCCGACGAGGACACGCCCGCGATCCGCGAGTTTCGTCTCAGCGACGCCGCGCTGCTGCAAACCATCCTGCCGCCCGCGATCTACCAGCAGCGGCGCTCGAATCGGGGGCTTGAATCGCTCGCGCGACAGGCCAGCGGCGTCGCATTATGGACCGCGAACGAGGAAGCCCTGAGCGTCGACGGTCCGCTCGCCAGTCCGAACAACGGCACGGTCGTGCGCCTCCAGCAATTCGCGCTGGCCGGCGACGTGGCGACCGCCGCCGCGCAGTACGCGTACGCGGTCGAGCCGATGCACGGCGGGGCGATCACCAACGGCCGCAGCGGACTGTCCGAGCTGGTCGCGCTGCCTGACGGGCGGCTGGTGGCGTTGGAGCGCTCGCTCGCGTTCAATCTGGTGAGCCCGTTCCAAAGCCGGCTCTACGAGCTCGATCTCGCCGGCGCCACGGACGTGTCCGCGATTCCGTCGCTCGACGGCGCAGCCTACGCCCCCGCCGCCAAACGCCTCCTCTGGTCCGGCAATCTCACCAATCTCGAAGGCCTTACGCTCGGGCCGCGCCGCACCGGCGACAGCCGCGCACTCGTCGGAATCGTCGACGACGGCGACGCGCTCAGCGTCAAGCTCGTCGCCGCGTTCCAGTTGCATGGACTGAATCCCCTCGGCGACCTGAACTGCGACGGCGTCGTCAACAACTTCGACATCGACCCGTTCGTGCTCGCCGTCGCCGATCCCGCGGCCTATCACGCGGCGTTCCCGAACTGCGACATGCACGCCGCCGACGCGAACCGCAGCGGCGCCGTCGACAACTTCGACATTGACGCGTTCGTCGACTGCCTGCTGATGAGCGGCTGTCCGTGAGCGCGACCCACGCCGGCGCGCACGACACCACCCGGCACGTTCGTCGGGCGAACACGTTTCCTCGTTCGGCGTCGCCGATCGGAACCCGTCGCGCCAAGCGGCGCGCCCGGCCGCGCGCCCGGCGCACCGGGGTCCGGACGCTCATCGGCACGCGGCGCGCGCGATGCGCCGCACGTTGAAACCAGAATTGTCCGTCGCGCGCCGCGAAAGCGACCTATGATGAGAAATCACCGGTGACGTGCGTCGCGTCGGCCGACTCCAGGAACCCGCCGAAGCCAGGATCGCGCTCCAGCCATGTCGGTCGACCCGTCCGAAGTGTCGCTGCCCGACCGCATGCCGGTCTTCCCGTTGCCCAATATGGTGCTCTTTCCCGGCGCCTTTGTGCCGTTGCACATCTTCGAGCCGCGCTATCGTCGAATGGCCTGCGACGCGCTATCCGCCGGCGGCTGCCTGGCGCTGGCGCTGCTCAAGCCCGGCTTTGAGCCGCTCTATTACACGCGCCGCGCTCCGATCCACGCCGTCGCAGGCGTCGGCCGCATCGTCGCGCATGAGCGCCTTGCCGAAGGAAAGTTCAACCTCCTCGTGAACGGTGTCGCGCGTGGCCGGCTCATCGAGCACGAGTGCGACCGTCCGTATCGTGTCGCGCGCGTCGAGCCGCTCACGGACGAGCCACCGCTCGACGACCTCGTCGCGCGCCGCCTCCGCCGCGACCTCAAGCGAACGCTCGACGGCGCCGCCGCGCCGCTCGAACTGCGCGAATACTGGTGCGAGCTGCTGCGCAGCGAACGCGAACTGCCGGAGATCGTCGACCTGTGCGCCCACGCGTTGCCGATCGACGGCGAACTGCGGCAACTGCTCCTCGCCGACGTCAACGCCGCAACCCGGGCCGCGTTGTTCATGGACTACGTGCGGACCTTCTCCGACGTCTATCGCCGCCACCGCCGCATCGATCCGGAACCCAGCGCCACCGTGAACTGAACCCCGCGGATTGCGCGATGCCGCGCCCCGGGTCAGCACGCGCTGCGCGCCTCGCGCGCGGCCGCGACTTGGCGCACCCGAGCGCTTCGGCGATGCTTCGCCCTGCTGCGCCCTAGGAGCCCGCATGACCCTCGCCGATCTGCTCGCGGACCAGCTCGACGGCACGCGCGACTGGACGCTCAAGCTGCTCGCCGACCTCGCCGGCGACGACTGGACCTTTCAGCCCGCCGCCGGCCTCGCCCACCCGCTGTGGTTGTGCGGCCACCTCGCGGTCTCGCAGCATGTGCTCGTCCACGTGCGCTGCCTCGGCGCCGGCGTGCTCGACGATGCGTTTGTGAAGCACTTCGCGATCGGCGGCCCCGTGCCCGCGGCGCGCGAACATGCCTATCCCCCTGCCGCGGACATCCGCCGCGTCATGGACGAGGTGCACGCCAAAACGCTCACGGCCGTGCGGACGATGGACACACGCCTGCTCGGCGAGCCGGCATTTGGCGCCGACGGAAAGTCGCCGCATCCCCACTATCGCGACAAGCTGGGCGTGGTGACGCACTGCAACCGCCACGAAGCGTTTCACGCCGGCCAGCTCGCAACGATCCGCCGCCTGCGCGGCAAGGCGTTTCTTCGTTGAGTCGCTCGAGGCGGATCGAAACCGCCGGCGCAGGCTCAATCGTAATCCATGAATGCGGAGCGCACCGTTGAGCGGCGGGCCTGAGCCTGCGCGGATGTCTCTGACGTCGCGAGCCGCGGAATCGACCAGCGCGATGTAGAGCCGCGGGCGCTCGAGCACGCTCAGATGCCGTACAGCGGCTTGAACTTTGCGTGCAGATACTCGATGAACGGGCGGTGCGACAGCGGCTTGCCCGTCACGACCTGCACCAGCTCGTGCGCCCGGTAGCGCTTGCCGTGGCGGTGTATGTTTTCGCGCAGCCAACTCAAGAGCGGCCGCAGCTCGCCGCGCCGGATGCCGTCCTCCAGCTCCGGCAGCGACTGCCTCGCATGCGCGAAGAACTGCGCGGCGTAGAGATTGCCCAATTGATACGTCGGGAAATACCCGAAGATCCCCATCGCCCAGTGAATGTCCTGGAGGCAGCCGTGCGCGTCGTCCGGCGGCGTGATTCCCAGCAGCGTGCGGATCCCGTCGTTCCACGCCGCCGGCACATCGCGCACCGCCAGCTTGCCGCCGATCAGCCGCCGCTCGAGCTCGAACCGCAGGATGATGTGGAGCCCATAGGTGACCTCGTCCGCCTCGACGCGGATGAAGCTCGGCTCGACCGCGTTGATCGCGAACACCCACGCGTCGAGCGGCACGTCGCGCAGCGCCTCGAACTCCGCCAGCAGCGACGGATAGAAGTGCTCCCAGAACGGGCGGCCGCGACCAACCAGGTTCTCCCACATGCGCGACTGCGATTCGTGAATCCCCAGCGACACGGCGCTCGCCATCGGCGTGCCCGTGTGTCCGCGCTCGAAACCCTGCTCATAAAGCCCGTGCCCCGCCTCGTGCAGAACGCCGAACAGCGACATCGGCAGGTAGCGCTCGTCGTAGCGCGTGGTCAAGCGTACGTCCGCGGGCACCAGCCCGCTGCAAAACGGATGGGCCGACACGTCGATGCGACCCGCATCGAAATCGAAACCGACCGCGGCCGCGATCTTCCGATTGAAGCGCTCCTGGCCGGCGCGCGGAAACTCGCGTTTCAGAATCGATCGGTCGGGCCTGCGCGGCGCCCCTTGCAGCGCCTGGACCAGCGGAACCAGCTCGCTGCGCAGTTGCGCAAAGACGGCGTCGATCTCGGCCGCCTTGGCGCCGGGTTCGTATTCGTCCATCAACGCGTCGTAGGGCTCGGTGTCCCACCCGACGTGGTCCGCGAGGCGCCGCTTCAAGCCGAGCATTTTCTCGAAATGCGGCGCGAAGCTCGCAAAGTCCGAGCGCTTCCGCGCATCGATCCACGCGTCCTTCGCCAGGCTCGCTGTCCGTGCGATCTCGCGCACCAGCTCCGTTGGAATCCGCACGGCGCGCTCGTACGCGCGCTTCGCTTCGCGCACGTTGGTCGACATGATCGGGTCCACGCCGTTCGTCTCCCGCGCCAGGCGCTCGATCAGCCCGCCATACTCCTCGCTCGTCTGCCGCTCGTGCGCCAGCCCCGCCACGAACGCCAATTGCTCCGCCCGGTCGGCGGCGCCGCGCTTCGGCATGTACGTTTCCTGGTCCCACTCCAGGAGCCCCTCGATCGAGCGCGCCGTCGCGATTTCCTTCACGCGCTGGATGAACATCTCGTAGGTCTGTGGAATCAACTGCGGCCTCCCGTTGCCCATGCTTCAACCCGTGTTCGCGGCGGATGTCGACGCCACGCCGTCGTCCACCGTTCACGCGTCCATCTTCGCGCCCCCAGCACGCCGCAAGAAGCACGCGCCGGGCGCACCCGCGATTTCATACTCCCCCGCGAGCCGCGCGCCCGCGATGCGCACGCAGACCGCATCCGCGTCGACACGTCTCACCTCCAGCGCGCCACGATCCACCTGTCGCACGCGACCGCGACCGCCGGACAGGTCGCCTTCATAATCCAGGTAGGCAACGCGATGTTCGCCGATGCGTTCCGCGACGACCGGTTCGCCGGTGTCGCACGGATTCGCCGCCAACCGCCACGTCGCCAGGCCCCCGCCGGGCGCGAGCTCGAGCATCAGGTCCCAATGCACGCCCGCGGTCGCGCCGCCGGCGTCCCGCCCGGGTCGCGTGTCATGCTCGAGCAGCACAAACCGGTTCACGCGATCCCACCGTTCGAGGGCCGCCGGCAGACGCGCTCGCTTGACAAGTCACCCGCGCGCCGCCGGAATGTCACCACACGACCCGACCGCGGGCCGCGGCCACACGCGCGAGCACAGGACGCATGCATCCCGGATCGACGGCGACATTCTATCGCGTGCGACGGGCCGCGTGGGTGCTTGCCATTGCGGCGCCGCTCGTCGCGCTCGGCGCCGCGTGGTGGTTGCTGAGCAACGTGTTGCTCGCGCCCGCCATCCCCGCCAGCGACACGCCCGCGGCCGACGTCGTCGCGTTTCTCACGCATGACAAGGGCCTCCCGCGCCTGACCGACGCGGAGCGCAGCGCCCTCATTCAGCAACACCTGCGGCGCTGGTCCGCCGACGCGCGCTATCGCAGTGAATTCGCGACCGCGGTCCGGCGCTCCACGACGGAGGAGCGCGCCGCGTTCCGCCGCCACGTCTTTGACGCCTTTAAGCCGCTCGTGTTGACCGACGTGCGCCAGTACCACGCCGCCGCGGACGCCCAGCAGGACTACCTCGACGAGCGCATCGTCGCGTACAACCGCATGACCCGCGCGCTCGGCGGCGCCGGCGTCGACCGCGCCGCGCTCGGCGACGCCCTGCCAAGCTCCGCCGACCTGATGAACCTCGTGCTGGCACGCACCAGCGAAGCAGAGCGGTCGCTGGCCACCGCGTATCTCACGGCCCTCGGACGCCGAATCGAGCAGATCGTCGCCGACCCCACCCTCAGGCAGGAATTCGAAGCCCGCATCGCCGCCGACCCGCCGTAGTGTAGTGCCGCATTCGAACCGCGACGCATGGGAGCCGCGACACGCATGTCGCGCGGCGGTTCCGCGCGGCCTGAAGGCCGCGGCTCGGTCCGTGATCTGTTCGTCTCTCTCTTTTCTTCGAGGCACTACAGCAGGAGCGCATTCAACAGCTCATGCGCCGGCGCTCGAGCCGCGGCGGCATCGGCGCCCCGCCCAGTGGGCATTAACGCGCACCAGCACCGCCGGGGCCGCTCATCGCGCGATCGACCTGCCGCGCGACCTCCAGCGCGATGTTCGGATCCGCCGCGGCGCGCACCGTCCCCTGTGCTCGGATGCTGCCGAGCGTGTCGGTCGCGTCGCCGCTGAGCGTTTCAAGGCGTAGCTCGGCGCGCTCGAGGCGAAGCGCGATTGGCGTCCCGTCCGCCGCGGCGCCGCGCAGTTTCCTGGGGTCGGCGTAGACGAACGCGGTGCCCGAGTAGACGGCCGCTCCGCCGGTCGTCGACACGGCCAGCCGAATCATCGCGTCGACGCCCGACGCGTGCGCCGGCGAGCGCCCGGGGAAAGGCCTCCAGAACATGCGGATGTGGAGCAGTTGCGCCGCGCCCGGCGGAATCAACGCGCTCGACGACTGCGCGCGCGCCACGACGTGATAGTCGCCGCCCGCGTCCATGCGGTAGGCACACTCGTGCAACTCGAGCGCGATCCGCTCGGGAAAATACGGGTCGCGAAACGCCGCCAACTCCATCCGCGACTCACGCGCCGCGCAGCCGAAAAGCCCCAGCAGCCCGGCGGTCGCTCCCAGCATCGCGGCCGTTCGGCGGCGCGCGGCGCGGCGGACACCGGCGCTGTGGCATCGGACCGGCATCCGCGGCTCCCTTACGACTCGTCGAAAATGAACCGCGGCGCGGCAGGCCGCGGCACCGGCGTCGGCGCGCGGCTGATCCCCAGCAGGGCGAGCGCGTCGCGTTCGATGATCCCGCGCAGTTGTTCGCGCGGAATCGTCGGCAGATTCGTTCCGTGGCTCAACTGGTTCAGCGAATACAGCATCTCGATGCACGCGGCCGGCTTGCGATGCGGAAAATCGCTCGCGAACAGCAGTTTGCCGATCACGCCGTACTCGTGCGCCGTCATCAGCGCGTTGTAGGTCCGCCACGGCTGGCGCAGCAATCCTGCGATGTCCGTGTAGAGATGCGGATGCTTGGCGAGCAGAACGGTCGTCTCGTCGATCCACGGATACCCGAAATGCGCGATCACCGCCCGCAGCGTCGGAAACTCGCGCGCCACCTCGTCCAGCAGCATCGGCCGCGCGAACTCCAGCTTGGCATAGTGATTGCGCGGATCGAGCTCGAACACGACCGGCATGTTGCGCTGCGCGCATTCCTCGTAGACCCGCATCGCGCGCGTGTCCGACGGGTGAAAGTTCTGAAGCGCCGGCGAGACCGTGACCCCCTTCAAGCCCAGCGCTTCCTGCGCGTGACGCACCTCGTCCACGCAGTCGCGCTCGGTCGGGTCGATCCCGGCGAAGCCCACTACCTTGTCCGCGCAGCGCCGCACGTAGTCGGAGATGAACTGGTTCGAGATCTCGGCTTCGAGGTACTGGCTCTTGAAGCCCAGCACGATCGCCCGGTCGACCGGACCGATCGCCTCGAGGTGCCGCGCCGCATCGGCGTGCACCGACTCCGCGACGCTCGCGGACCGCCCGAGCCGGGCGCTCGCGTCCCACATTTGCGTATGACAATCCACAATCATGCCGGGCCTACCGGGAGCTGTCGGAACCGCGCCGGCTCGTCCGTCGACCGCGCCGCGAACACCGGCTGCGCACAGAATTGTGAAGTTCCGACCGCGCGTAGTCTATCGGCTCGACCTCCGCGGTCAAGGTCCGGTGACGGCCGGTCGTCAGCCACCCACGCCGCTACCACTAATCGTGTTCGAACGAGCCAGCCGCACGAAATGTAGAACTTCCGGGCTCACACGCGGCGCTCCGCGGCCAGAGCTTCGCTCGGCGCGGCCGGCTGCGAGACGTGCGCACGAACAGCCGCGGACCCGCCCCCGGCTTCCGCTTGCCCCTCCCGTGTCGCAAGCACCGCCACCACGTCGGCGACCGTCGCCGCCAGAGTCAAACGCTTCAGCGAGTCTGCCTCCCGGCGCACCACCTCGATCACCGGCCGCCAGTACTCACCCAGCAGAATCAGCGGCACGCCGAGCCGCGGCAGCAATCCCTTTGCGAACATCTCCGCGGTCAGTGCAAGCTCGACGAGCGTACCTGTGCCACCGGGCAAGACGACAAACGCCTGGGAACCGCGCGTCAGGCGCTGGAGCCGGGCGAACAGATTGGGCGTCCAGACACGCTGCGTCGAGAAGCGGTTCGGCTCGCGCCCGCGAAACGACCGCACGACGACGCCGATGCTGGCGCCGCCCGCCGCCGCGGCCCCGCGTGCCGCCGCCTCCATCGTTCCGCCGTACCCGCCGTTGCGAACCACCCACCCGCGCTGCGCGCACGCATAGCCCAGGTCGTAGGCCAGGAGGTACAGCGGATCGCCGGGCACACACCGCGCACTGCCGAAGATCGTCACGATGCTTCGCTTTCGCGGCGCTGGCGCGGCGGGGCGCCGGCGTGCCGTCGATGCGCGCCGCGGTTCACTCGTGGCGCGCGGCGCCGGGGCCCGCGCGCGGCGCGGCTTGGATTCGGTCGGCTCAGCGCGGGTCTTGCCCCGGCTCATCATTCGCTCGCAACAGCACCGTGGCCCAGCACGCGATCGCCTCTTCACGGCCAACCGCATCGACACCTTCGTTCGTCTTCGCCTTCACGGACACCCGCGCGGGCGCGACGCCCAGCAACGCCGCGATCGCCTCGCAGATGCGCGGCTTCAGCGCCGAGAGCTTGGGCTTCTGGGCGTGAATCAGGATGTCGGCGTTCTCGACGGCGAGCCCCGCGGCCTGCACGCGGCGGAGCGCCTCCTGTACAAACTGCCGGCTGTCGGCGTCGCGCCACTGCGGCTCGGTGTCCGGGAAGAGCTCGCCGATGTCGCCCAGCGCCGCGGCGCCCAACAACGCGTCGCACAGCGCATGGAGGACGACGTCGCCGTCGCTGTGCGCGACGAAGCCCTTCTCGTGCGGCACGTCGACGCCGCCAAGGACGAGGCGACGCCCCGCCGCGAGCCGATGAAGGTCGTATCCAATGCCCGTGCGATAGGTCACGTGCAGGGGTCCTGTGCCGCAGGACGGTAGCTGCGGTGGTCCGCGGTGACAAGGCGCCGCGTCTCGCGCGGCGAGCGGCGCGCACTATAATCCCCCGCGGAGAGCCCGCGAATGGCGAAGTTCGGCAAGCCGCTGAACCTGACCGACTACCGCGCGGTGCTGACGAGCACCGGCGAGCTGGAGATCGGCGCCTACGCGCGCCGCAAGCGCCGGCGGCGGATGCTCGTGGCATGGGTGGGCGTCGCGCTCATCCTGGTCGGCGCCGGCGTCGCGTGGATGCTGTGGCAGCCGGAGTCCGCCCCCGCCACCGACGGCTACCCGGTCGTCGTGCGCTGCGTGACGTGCGCGTGGGAGGGCACCATCCGCACGAGTGCGCGCCACGCGTTCCCGCTCACCTGCCCCAGGTGCAAGGAGCGCTCCGCGCGCGAGGTCTGGCGTTGTCGCAATCCCGCCTGCGGCGCAAGATTCGTACCCGACGATCCCACGCGCACCCCCAGCTGCCCGATCTGCAAGGGCACGCGTGTCGGATCAGCCGCCGCGGAGCCTTGATGCACCGATCACAACCCGCGCACGCGGGTGCCGGGCTGTTGAATCGACGAACGGCGGAGTCGGTTCGGTACGCGACTCGCGGCATCGTTTCCGCGCGCAGCCGATGGCCTTTGTCGGCGTCCCACGCCCGGCACACCCTGCGACGCACGCAAGCGACACGGTCTAACGTTCGATAAGGTATAATCCTGCGGTGCGACCGCGCGGCGGGACCGGGCCGGTGTTTGGCAGCCCGATCCCCACGCGCCACGCGCGACACCGCCCGGGGTTGGCGCCGGGCGGCATGGACGATCCGCACGACCGGGCCCCGCTCCCGAGCGTACGACGCCGCACGAGCCACGGAGGCGACGCATGCCGAATCGCAACGACATCCTCTCCATCGTCGACAAGAACCTCGACAGCGGCCGCTTCCGCCAGCAACACTGGGAAGGGTCGTTCTACGAGTACCTCGACGCCGTCACCGCGCGCCCGCAAATCGCGCGCAACGCGTTTCAGCGCATTTATGACATGATCCTCCACTTCGGCACGCGCAAGTACACGTATCTGAAAGAGGAATACGTCCACTACAACTTCTTCGACGATCCCATCGACAACGGCCAGGACGGCATCTTCGGCCTCGACAGCGCCATCATGCGGCTGGTCGACGTCTTCAAGTCCGCGGCCCGCGGCTATGGCTCCGAACGCCGCATCCTGCTGCTCCACGGCCCGGTCGGGTCGAGCAAGAGCACGCTCGTGCGCCTGGTGAAAAAAGGCCTCGAGCACTATTCACAGCTCGAAGAGGGCGCGCTGTACACGTTCGCGTGGAAGCTCAAGGACGAGGACGGCGAGGCCGAGCTGTATCCCTGCCCGATGCACGAGGAGCCGCTCAAGCTCATCCCCCGCCGCGTCCGCGCCGAAGTTCTCGCCACGATCAACGTCGACCTGCCCGAGGACAAGCAGGTCCGCGTCGACGGCGACCTCGACCCGTTCTGTCGCCGGATGTTCGAGGACTTGCTGCTGCGCTACGGCGGCGACTGGCGCCAGGTCGTGGAGCACGTCACCGTGCGGCGCCTGATCCTGAGCGAGAAGGACCGCCGCGGCGTCGGCACGTTTCAGCCCAAGGACGAGAAGAACCAGGATTCGACCGAGCTGACCGGCGACATCAACTATCGCAAGATCGCGCAGTATGGCAGCGACAGCGACCCGCGGGCGTTCAACTTCGACGGCGAGCTGAACATCGCCAATCGGGGGCTGTGCGAGTTCATCGAGGTGCTCAAGCTGGACGTCGCGTTCTTGTATGACCTGCTGGGCGCGTCGCAGGAGCACACGATCAAGCCCAAGAAGTTCGCGCAGACGGATATCGACGAGGTGATCATCGGGCACACCAACGAGCCCGAGTACAAGAAGCTCCAGAGCAACGAGCTGATGGAGGCTTTCCGCGACCGCACGATCAAGATCGACATCCCCTACAACACGCGCCTCAGCGACGAGATCAAGATCTACGACAAGGACTTCGGCAAGACCAAGGTCCGTGGCATCCACATCGCGCCGCACACGATCGAGATGGCCGCGATGTGGGCCGTGCTGACGCGCTTGGAGGAGCCCAAGAAAGCCGGCCTGACGCTCATGCAGAAGCTCAAGCTCTACGACGGCAAGAACATCCCCGGCTACACGGAAGACAGTGTCCGCGAGCTGCGCGGCGAGGCCCGGCGCGAGGGCATGCAGGGCATCAGCCCGCGCTACATCCAGGACAAGGTCTCGAACTGCCTCGTCAGCGAGGAGGCCCAGCACGAGCGCTGCATCAATCCCTTCATGGTGCTCAACGAGATCGAGGAGGGCCTCTCGCATCACTCGCTGCTCAACGACGACGAGCTGAAGAAGCGCTACATCGAGCTGCTGAGCGTGGTGCGCGACGAGTACGAGGACATTCTCAAGGCCGAGGTGCAGCGCGCCATCAGCGCCGACGAGGACGCGATCAACCGCCTCGCCACAAACTACATCGAGAACGTCCGCGCATACACCCAGCACGAGAAGGTGCGGAACAAGTTCACCGGCCGCGAGGAGGAGCCCGACGAGCGCCTCATGCGCAGCATCGAGGAGAAAATCGACATCCCCGAGAGCCGCAAGGAGGACTTCCGCCACGAGATCATGAATTACATCGGGGCCCTCGCGCTCGACGGCAAGAAGTTCGAGTATCACACCAACGCGCGCCTGCACAAGGCGCTCGAGCTCAAGCTCTTCGAGGACAGCCGAGACACCATCAAGCTCAAGAACGTCGTCAGTGGCGTGATCGACGACGAGACCCAGGCCAAGATCGACGTCGTGAAGCAGCGCCTGATCAAGTTCTTCGGCTATAACGAAACCAGCGCCACCGACGTGCTGAACTACGTCGCGAGCATCTTCGCCCGCGGCGACGCCAAGAAGTCCTGAGCCGCGCCTTGCGCGCGCCATACGGGCGCCGCGCGGGACGCGTGGCGTCCGCAGCGGGGAGGCCGAGCGGCTTGAACCCGCGCGCCGCGCCGTGCGACGCCTCTCAGCTCTTCTTCTGGGCCGGCGCCTCGGTGAGTTGCTCCGGCGGCGTCGGCAGCTCCGGCCCGATCACGTCGCGCATCCGATGCCGCATCAGCCGAAAACGCCACAACCCGACGAACAGCACGACCGCGCCAGCAGCGATCAGAAGCCAGCCCAGGATCTCGGCCGAGGCCTGCTCGAGAAAGCGGATCGCCGACGCACCCAGCGCCGCTAACGCCAGCGCCAGGTGGATGTACGCCAGCAGCGTCCGATCGCCGGAGAGCATCGTCCGATCGATCGCCAGGTAGTCGCGCAGCTCCAACTTTTGTTTCGTAAACCGCGAATAAGGCGAGGGCGGCGGCTTGCGGGGGACGCGAGCCATGCGAAGATGCTCCTCGTGGACGGCGCGCCCGTTCGATGGGCGCCCGGGGCAATCACGCGCACGGCGACAATCCGCCTCCGTGCGGCTGAATGTCCGGATTGCTGGTTCGTGTCCGCCGACGCATCGTCGAGTCTAGCGAGCGGCCCGATGACCGAGCAAGTTTACGTCCTGATCGTGCTCGCCGCCGCGCTGGGTCTGTTTCTCTGGGAGCGTTGGCGCTACGACATCGTCGCGGTCGCCGCGCTGCTCGCGCTCGCATTGCCCGGTATCGTGCCCACGGAGCGCGTCTTCAGCGGCTTCGCCAACCCGGCCGTCGTCACCGTTGTCGCCGTTCTCATCATCGGCCGCGCCCTCACCAACGCCGGCGTCGTCGACCTCGTCAGCCGCTTGCTGCTGGGCGTCGGCGGCGGGCTGGTGCTCCAACTCGCCCTGCTCTGCACGCTCATCACGCTGCTCTCGGCGTTTCTCAACAATGTCGGCGCGCTCACACTGCTGTTGCCGGTCGCGTTGCGCATGGCCCGTTCGCGCGGCGTGTCGCCTTCGCTCTATCTCATGCCGCTGGCGTTCTGCTCGCTGCTCGGCGGCATGACGACGCTCATCGGCACGCCGCCCAACCTGCTCATCGCCGACTTTCGCGCGCGAGTCGCCGGCCAGCCGTTCGGCGTGTTCGACTTCACGCCAGTCGGCGCCGCGGTCGCGCTGACTGGCGTCATGTTCATCGTGCTCGTCGGCTGGCGCCTGCTCCCGCGCCGCGCCGGCGCCCACTCGACCGACGAGCTGTTTGAGATCAGCAGCTACGTGACCGAGTTGAGCGTCCCGGACGAGTCGCCCGCCATCGGCACGCGCATCCGCGACCTTGCCGGCACGGTCAAGGACGTCGAGTTCGTCATCGGCGGCATCATCCGCAACGGCGACCGCGTCGAGCTGCCGACCGGCGTCGAACGTCTCGCCGCCGGCGACCGCCTCATTGTCGAGGCCGCCCCCGACGCGATCGGGAAGCTCACCGAGGCCGCCAAGCTCAAGCTCGTCGGCGATGAGCAACGTCTGAAGGAGCCGCTCCGCTCCGAGGATGTAAGCCTGGTCGAGGCGATCGTCACGCCGACCGGGTACCTCGTCAACCGCACCGCCCAGAGCGTGAGCCTGCGCTGGCGCTTCGGCGTCAACCTGCTCGCCGTGGCGCGCCAGGGCGCGCGCCTCAAGCGTGGGCTCAAGCAGGTGCGTTTCCGAGCCGGCGACATCCTGCTGCTTCAGGTTCCGACCGAACGCCTCAGCGATGCCTTGACCGCGATCGGGTGTCTGCCGCTCGCCGGGCGCGACATTCGGCTCGGCGCGCCCCGCCGCCTGCTGATGGTGGTGCTCGTGTTCGTCGCCGCCATTCTGTTGGCCGCGTTCGGCGTGCTCCGCGCGGACGTCGCGTTCATGGCCGCGGCGCTCATTTATGTGCTCAGCTCAGCGCTGACGCTGCGCGAGCTTTACGACAGCGTCGAGTGGCCGATCGTGGTTCTGCTCGGCGCCATGATCCCCGTCGGCGACGGACTCGACTCGAGTGGAGCCGCCGCACTACTGGCGGGCCAGATTGTGCGCCTCGCCGACGTGTGGCCCCCGTGGGCGCTGGTCGCGCTGGTGCTCGTCATCGCGATGTTCCTTTCCGACGTGATCAACAACGCGGCGACCGTCGTTGTGCTCGCACCGGTCGCGATCGGACTGGCCCACGGACTCGGACATTCGCCGGACCCGTACCTGATGGCGGTCGCCGTCGGCGCATCCTGCGCCTTCCTCACACCGATCGGCCACCAGTCGAACACGCTCGTCATGAGCCCCGGCGGGTATCGCTTCGGCGACTACTGGAAGCTCGGGCTGCCGCTCGAAGTGCTCGTGCCGCTGGTCGCGGTGCCCGTGTTGCTGTGGGCCTGGCCACTGAAGCCCACGTGATCCGCCGTCGCGGCACGCGGAACGGACGCCCGCCGACCGTTCACGTCATCGCGGCCCGCGCCACCGCGTTCAACTCAACCGATGCCAGTCGGCGGCCGATAAGTTTCGTGGCTCCACCCGCGCGGGGTTACAATTAAGACATCATGGTTCTACGCATCGAAAAAGACCACCAGCGCTTCCGCCAGATCGTCAAGGGTCGAATCCGTGGCGACCTGCGGAAGTTCCTCACGCGCGGCGAACTCATCGGCTCCGAGGGCAAGAAGCTCATCAGCATCCCCGTTCGCGGGATCGACCTGCCGCACTTTCGCTACGGCGACAACAACGACGGCGGCGTCGGGCAAGGCGAAGCCCAGCCCGGACAGCCCGTCGACCAGGACGGCGGCGCCGGCGTCGGCGGCGAAGAGCCCGGCCAACACCTGCTCGAAGTCGAGGTTACGCTCGACGAACTCGCCGACATCCTCGGCGAGGAACTCCAGCTCCCACGCATCGAACCGCGCGGCCGCCACAATATCACGACCACGAAGGACCGCTACAGCAGCATCCGCCAGACCGGACCCGAGTCGCTACGGCATTTCAAGCGAACCTTCCGCCGCGCTCTGCGCCGCATGATCATGTCCGGGGCCTACGACGAGAAAAACCCGAGCATCATCTTCGAGCGGCGCGACAAGGTCTATCGCAGTTGGAAGCCCGTCAAGCTGCCGCAGAGCAACGCGGTCATTGTCTACATGATGGACGTGTCCGGCTCGATGGGACACGAGCAGAAAGAGCTCGTGCGATTGGAGGCGTTCTGGATCGACACGTGGCTGCGACGAAATTACGACGGGATCGAGAGCCGCTACATCGTTCACGACGTGAACGCGAAGGAAGTCGACCGCGAGACGTTCTTTCGGCTGCGCGAAGACGGCGGCACCAAGATCAGCAGCGCCTTTCGCACATGCCGCGAGCTGCTCGACAAGCACTACAGCCCGGACGAATGGAACATCTATCTGTTCCACTTCTCCGACGGCGACAATTCGAGCGAGAGCGACTCGCGCGAGTGCTGCAAGATGCTCCGCGAGCACCTGCTGCCCTTCAGCAACCAGTTCGGCTACTGCCAGGTCGCGAGCGCTTACGGCAGCGGCAATTTCATCAATGTTCTGCGCGAACACCTGAACGACGTGGAGAACATGGTCACGTCGCGCGTGAACACGAAGGACGACATCTACGACAGCATCAAGGCGTTCTTCGCGAAGGGGCGCTGACGTGGCGGACCACCACGCGCTTCATATTCGCATTACACGTAATCAATGGGACAACGACGCCGCCGACATGCGCTCGACGCTTCAGACGTGGGAATGGCGGTGGCAGCAGGCTCGAACACGCGGCGCGGTCCTGCTCGACTTCTCTGAAGTGAACGTCATGGAGCCTTGGGCGATCGCGCTGTTCGCTTGTTTCGGACTCGCGCTTCAACGCGACGGCGTTCGGGTCGATGTCGCGCTCGACAACACCAACCCGGTCAACCAGCAGCTTGAGACCGACGGAATCCGCGACGTGCTGTCGCGCGGCGCGCCGGCGCGCGCCGCCGACCTCGATCTAACCAGCACCGGACTGTACCTGCTGCACTCCATCGCCGACGGAGAGCGCTTCGCGCGCCGCGCGGCTGCCCTCGTCCGCTCTGCCGACGCCGCCTCCGGCGATCACGTGCAGTACTGCGTCGGCGAGCTCGCGCGCAACGTCGTTCAGCACGCCGATTCGCCCGGTGGGGGCGTCGCGCTCGCGCGACGCGCTCCGCACGGCGGGGCGCTGCAGATTGCCGTCTGCGATGCCGGACGCGGCGTCCGGGCTTCGCTCGCACCTTTCTACACGGAGGTGCAGACCGATCTCGAAGCGCTGCGCCTGGCCACGCTGCCGCACACCAGCGGCGCTGTTCCGCCGGGGCCGTATGGAAGCTTTGAGAATATGGGCCTTGGACTTTTCATCTCGAAGGAAATCGCCTGGCGCACGGGTGGCGGATTCTGGCTGGCATCGGGGAGCGCGCTGCTTGGCGTCCGCGACAGCGAACACAACGGCCCGCAGCGTGTCCATCGTCGCATCGAGCCGTGGAACGGCACGCTGGCTGCCGTTCACCTGCCCGACCCGACTCCAACGGATTTTCAGGACGTGCTCGAGGTATGCCTGAAAGCGGCGAGCGACGTGCAGCGGGATCCGGCCAGCGTCGGACTCGAATTCCTCGACGCATCCGCGGAGCTGTCTGACGACACCATGCGAATCGCCGTCGCACCGATCCAGGACGACCTGGTCGGCACGCACGCGCTGCGTCGCGATCAACTCCAACCGGCGCTTGTCGCCGGGCGTCAGGTCGCGCTCGAACTCCGGGATGTCCGCTTCCTGTCGACGTCGATCGCACAGGCGCTGCTTGGCGACGCGTTTCGCCAGCCCGGCAGCCTGACCAAACTGGTCTTCCTGAACGCCTCCAAGTCGACGCAGCTTGCGATCCGTGCTGTTGCCGCGCTCGCGAAAGCAACGTATCGGCTGCGCCCCAGCTAAGCCTCGCTGGAGCGGCGGCTGAGCCCTCGCTCGCTCGGAGCATCCGGGAAACTCACGACGCTCGTGAAACGTCCTGCCAGCGACAGCTCCGCAACGTTCTCGCCGCGGAACACGACTTGCCCATTCGGCGCCGCGACCTGCCAGCGCGCCCGCGTCCAGCCGTGGAGCTGCTGCGGCGCGCCGTCGAGCGTAAGCGGCATGTTGGGCATGTGCTGCTGCGCGTTGCCGATGTGCTCCGAAAGCTCGCATAGATTGTCGGTGCACGCGAACGACGAGCGGAAGCGCACCGCCGGCTCGCAACACGACGCCAGCCGGCGCTCGCGCGCCGCGGCGTCCTTCTCGCCCCAGGCGGCGAAGTACGCGGACCACGCGGCCGTCGCGCCCTCCGCGTACTGCGCGTCCGCGGCCAGCTTTGCGAGCATGGTCGCGTAGTGCCGCCAGCCGCCGAGCGCGCCGCGACGCGCCTCGGGCGTCGGCAGACCCGCGTGACGCAGCGTCACGATCGTTCCGCCTGCCGCCTCTTCGAGCGTGATCTCGATGTGGGTCGACCCCGGCGGAATCCCCTGCGTGCCCGACTCGTAGCCCCACGTCAGCGCCACGCGCCGCGGCGGGTCGATGGCCGTGATTTCGCCGCGCGCCAGGTGTCCGCCGGGATACTCGACGCGTACGGCGCCGCCGACCCGCGGCTCGATCTTCGTTCCTGCCAGCGGCGCCTGGCCCGCATATGCGCCGATCCACGCCGCGAAGCGTTCCGCCTCGCTCAGGAATCTCCACACGGTCGCGGGCTTCGCCGCGATCAGAACGCTGACACGCACTTCGCGGTCGTCGATTGAATCAGCCCTGCGCGTGGTCATGTTTGCTCCTGGTCGACACGCGATCTCAGGGACCGCGCCGCCCGGCGCGAGCGCGGTCCGGAACCCAAGGCGGAACGCCCGCGGCGCTGCCGTTCCCGCGCCGGCGTCGATCGCGACGCGCCGCGCGTGCGGCCGGCTCGGCGTTCCTGCGCGTTCAGCTGCCGCTGCTCGTCCTCCGCCAGCCGCTTCAGCGTGGCGAGTTTGTCGCTCCACATCGCCTCCAGCGCCGCCGCCAACGGACCCAGCGCCGCGCGATCCGCCACGTAGAGCACGCGCCGCCCTTCGCGCCGCGCACGCACGAGCCCGGACTTTCGCAGCACGGCGAGATGCTGCGAAACCGCCCCGAACGTGACGCGGAACCGGCCCGCGATCTGCCCCGCCGGCAGTTCGTCCGTCCAAACCAGCCGCAGCATCTCCAGCCGCTTGGGCTCGGCGAGCACGGACAGCGCGGCGGGGACTGGGGTGTACGACATGTCAATACTTTAGATTATGCTAAAATATTGTCAAGAGCAAAAGAGGCGCCCCCGCACCCGGGCGCCCCGCCTCCAGTATCGGGTGCGCAACAGCCTTCGCGGGCACGAAATTCGCTCCAACGCGGCGACAGCGTGTAGCCACGGTCGGAGCGGCGCAAGCGGCGCAACCCATGGATCGAATAATTCGAAACGTCGCTTCCACGCCGCAAGGGGCGGAGGAACACGAGCGGCGAACGACCCGGCTTCCCTCGGCCCCGGCCGCGGCCGCACAAATCCGCGCGACCTTGTCCACGGGTTCCGCTCCGGGCTCGCGCGCCTCGCTCCATCCGTGGCTGCGCCCCGTGGCGCGTTGGGGCCGTCCAAACCGTCACGCACCCTCCGCGATTCTCCTTCCGCCGGTTCGATTTGATACAATCCGTGAAGTCGGGCCGCGTGTCCGGAGGCGCAGACGGCGTGGCGCGCCGGACGAGTTCACACGGCCTTCAGGATCCGCTTCATGTCGACGCGCCGGCGCCTGCGAACCGCCCCCGTCCTCGCGATCCTCCTCGCGGCATCGCTCGGCGCCGACACGATCCACCTCCACCCACCGGCGTCCATCCAATCGGCAATCGACGACGCCGCCGCCGGCGACGTGTTGATCGCCCATCCCGGGACGTACGTCGGACCAGTCGACTTTCGTGGAAAGGCGATCACGCTACGCAGCGCCGGCGGCCCCGCCGTCACGGCGCTCGACGGACAATTTGCCGCCACCGTCGTCCGGTGCGTCACGGCCGAAGGCCCCGACACCGTCCTCGACGGCTTCACCGTCACGCGCGGCCGCACGACGTCCGACGGCGGAGGCATGCTCGTACTGGGAGCCGCGCCGACAGTGTTGAATTGCGTGTTTTGCGAGAACGACGCGGCGTATGGCGGCGCGATGTTCATTCAATCCGCACAGCCGAGTCTGCGCGGATGCCGGTTTGAGCAGAACATCGCCGCACAGTCGGGCGGCGGGCTGTATTTCTTCGGGCCGCCGGGAACGCCGGCCGGCGTCGTCGACGGCTGCTGGTTCATCGACAATCGCGCGGGCGCTGCCGGCGGCGCAGTTCGCGTCTGGGACGTTCGGCCGGTGTTTGTCCATGCCTGGTTCGAGCGCAACCATGCCCGCCAACAGGGCGGTGCGGTCGCGAACGGCGGCGCGGCGGCGGCGACCTTCGACCGCTGTGTTTTCGACGGCAATCGCACCGACACGTTGTTCGGCTCGTGGGACGCCTTCGGCGGCGGGATGAGCAACTTCGAGAGCAGCCGCCCGATCCTCACCAGTTGCGTGTTCGTCCGCAACCACGCAGTCGCCTTGTTTCCGCGCCTCAGTCACGGCGGCGCGGTCGCGTGCGCCGCTGCCGCGATTGCCCGGCTCGAGCATTGCACGTTCGTCAACAACTCCGCGAACGTCGGTCGCGGGGTCTGCACACTCGGCGGTGCCAGCGTCGCGATCACGGGTGCGGTGTTCTGGAACGGGGGAAACGACGTTGCGGTGCTGGAGACGTCGTTCTTGTCGGTCGAATACTCAACCGTACCCGGCGGCTTTCCGGGGCCCGGCAATCTCAACGTCGATCCGGAACTGAACGGCCTGCGACTGTCCGTCGAGTCGCGCTGCATCGATGCCGGCGACCCGGATTTCGCGTCGCCGGGGGCGCGCGATCTGGATGGACACGCGCGCGTCCTGCGCGGCCGCGTCGACATGGGAGCGTACGAGTTCGGCATCGGCGACGCGAATTCCGACGGCGTCGTCGACGCACAGGACTTCATCGACGGCGCCGCCTGCCTCACCGGTCCCGACGCCGGTCCCTACGCCGCCGGTTGCGAACGGCTCGATTTCGAATACGACGGCGACGTCGATCTGCTTGATCTTGCGGCGCTACAACGCGCGGTCGGCGGGTGACGTCGCACGCGTGGGAACGCCTCGTGTTTCCAGCCGCCGCCGGCGGGATCGGCCCGGGCCGGGCGCACGAAGTCTCGACGCAACCGCCCGTGAGACGCCCGATGCATTGGTCGCGCCACGGCGTGGTTTGCGGTCCCGCGCCCCCCGCCGCTACATTGACACGCACCCGACGACCTCCACGGTCGGCAACCGGATTCAACGGCGACAACCACCGACGACTGCGAGACTCCACGATGACGATCGCGCCCCACTGCGGATCCTTGAATCCTGAAGAGCGAGTGCCGCGCTCGTCGCGCAGGATCGTCGTCCGGCGATTGGTCGACGCGGCGCACGAACTCGCGCGGCGTTCGCGCGCCGTCGCGGTCCTGTGCATCGCGCTGAGCGCCGCACCCGCGACGATCGCCGACGAGCTCATGCTCCATGCCGGCGACGCGACCATCCACGGCGACGGCGCTGCGTATCAATGGCGCGCCGAGCAGAATTCGATCGGCCACTGGAACAAGGCCACCACCTGGGTCAGTTGGGACATCGACGTCGCGCAGCCGGACAAGATCGCAGTGGTCGCCGTGCAGGCGTGCGAATCGGCCGCCGCGGGAACGCCCTTTGTCGTCGAGATCACGCCGCAACCGTCCGACAACGGCGTGGGCGAATCGTTCCGGGTCGCCGGCAAGATCGCCGACACGCAGAAGTGGGACAACTTCACGCACCAATCCGTCGGCAGCGTCACGCTCACCCAACCCGGCCGCTATCGGGTCGCCTTCAAACCGACCGGCGACGACTCGCCGAAGGGAATCACCAATCTCCGCGGCATTCTGCTCCACGGGCGGAGCTTCGCCGCCGCCGCGCCGCAACCGGCACGCCCGACTGAACCCGGCGACGGCGTGTTCGTCGGCGAACGGATCGCGCGCTTCGTCCCGCGCGACGCCGACGACGCCAAGCTCCCCGTGACCACCGCGTTGATCGAGCCGCTCAAACCCGCGGGGACGGTCGCCGGGGACTGGAAGTCAACGCCGACGTTCGGCACGCTCGCGCGCAACCCCGCTCGCTGGCTGACCCCCGGCGAAACCACCGAGCGCCGCACCGCGTTCATCGCCATCGAGCCCGGCACGAGCCTTTACGGCACCGGCGAAGTCGCCGGCCCGCTGCTCCGCAACGGTCGCATCAACATCTGCTGGAACACCGACGCGTGGTGTTACGATGCCGGCGTCTACAGCCTTTACCAGTCGCATCCTTGGGTGCTCGCCGTCCGCGCCGACGGCTCGTCGTTCGGCGTGCTCGCGGATACCAGTTGGAAGTGCGAAGTCGACCTGACCGACGGCATCCGCTTCACCGCCGACGGCCCGGCGTTCGCGCTCTACGTGATCGAGCGCCCCACGCCGCAGGAAATCGTGCAGACGCTCGCAGCGCTGACGGGGAAGACGCCGCTGCCGCCGTTGTGGGCGTTGGGTTATCACCAGTGCCGCTACTCGTATTTTCCCGAAGCGCGGGTGCGCGAGATCGCCAAGGAGTTCCGCGAGCGGCGCATTCCGTGTGACGTCATCTGGCTCGACATCGACTACATGGACGGATTTCGCGTATTCACGTTCGACCACGAGAAGTTTCCCGACCCGAAGAAGCTCAATGCCGACCTGCACGCCCTGAACTTCAAGACGGTGTGGATGATCGATCCTGGGGTGAAGGTCGACTCAGGCTATGCGGTGTATGACTCCGGCCGCGAAGGCGACCATTTCGTGCGCACGCCGGCCGGTGAGGAGTTTCACGGCGTCGTCTGGCCCGGCGACTGCGCCTTCCCCGATTTCACCCGGCCCGAGACGCGCACCTGGTGGGCGCGGCTCTACAAGGACTTCATCGCGCAGGGCGTCGACGGCGTCTGGAACGACATGAACGAGCCCGCGATCTTTCGTGTTCACACCATGACGATGCCGCTCGACAACGTCCACCGCGGCGGCGGCGGATTGCCGCCCGGATCGCACGCCCAGTATCACAACCTGTACGGCAAGCTGATGGTTCGCGCGACGCGCGAAGGCATCGAGGCCGCACGCCCCGCGTCGCGCCCCTTCGTGCTCACGCGCGCGAATTTCGTCGGCGGGCAGCGCTACGCCGCCACCTGGACCGGCGACAACGAGGCGACCTGGGAGCACCTGGACTACTCGGTGTCGATGATCCTCAACCTCGGCCTTTCGGGACAGCCGTTCGCCGGCCCGGACATCGGCGGATTCGAAGGCGCCGGAGAGCCGCGCCTCTTCGCGCGCTGGATGGGCGTCGGCGCACTGCTCCCGTTCGCACGCGGCCACACCGCCAAGGGCACACGCGACAAGGAGCCGTGGGCGTTTGATGCGGAAGTCGAGTCGTCGTGTCGCACGGCGCTCGAGCGGCGCTATCGCCTGCTGCCTTACATCTACACGCGGTTTCACGAGGCGTCGCAGAACGGCATGCCGGTCGTGCGCCCGGTGTTTTTCCTCGACCCGAAGGATCCGGCCCTGCGCGGGCAGGACG
>JBFXAM010000007.1:0-77810 GCA_050184295.1 Phycisphaerae bacterium
AAAGCGGGCGGCGCTGGCGGTCGGCGCAGAGCAGGTCGAGCACCGAGATGGGCGCGCCGCGGTCGAATTCGAGGCGTTGCGGGACGTAGCCGAGCCGCGGCGCGCGGCCTTCGACGGCGCGGAACGCGATCGTTCCTTTGTAAGGCACGAGATCGAGCAAGGCCTTGAGCAGGGTGGTTTTGCCTGCGCCGTTGGGGCCGATGAGCGCGTTGATCGCGTCGCGGGCGAAGAAGCCGTCGACGCCGCCGAGGATCTCAACCGCGCCGAGCGAGACGCGCAAGGCTTCCATGCGGATGGCGGCGGTCTCGGCGGGGTTGTGGAGCAGCGTGCGCGGCATCGCGGGAATGTTACTGGATGCGCAGGGCGCGCTGTAAGCGGAGCAGGTTGTCGCGGAGGCGCGCTTCGTAGTCGTCCACGGGCGGCGGCGACTTCTGAAGCCGCGAGAGCGCGTCGAGTTCGAGCAGTGCGACGCCGGTCTCGCGCGCCAACTGGCGCGGCACACGATCGGCGGCGCCGCGCTCGCAGATAATCGCGTCGACGGCGGCGGCGCGGATCTTGCGGATCTGCTCGCCGAGATCGCGCGGCGCGAGGTCTTCGCCTTCGTGGCCGGGAAGGGTGGTGACGACGTCCAGCTTCAGGTCGCGCGTCAGGTACGCGAATGCCTCGGGGGCGGCGACCTTGCGATTCGCACACCGGGCGGCGAGCGCCGCGATCTCGGCCGCGAGCGCGTTGAGCTGCTCGACATACGCGGCGCCGTTGCGCTCGTAGTCGGCGCGGCGCAGCGGATCGAGCTCGACAAGCGCTTGCGTGAGCCGCTCGGTCATGCGGATCATCTCAGCCGGCGACATCCAGACGTGCGGGTTTCTTGAGATCGCATGATCGTGCGCCGCGTGGTCGTGGTTGTGATCGCAGGCGTGGTCAGCGTCGAGCGTCCGGCAGGCCGTGCCCAGCTCGACGAAGCGCGCGTTCACCTGCGCGCGCACCGGATCGAGAAATGTCTCGAGCCCCAGGCCGATCGTGAGCACGATGTCGGCGGTTTCGAGCTTGCGGCGTTCGGCGGGGCTGAGGCTGTAGCCGTGGGGGCAGCCGGCGTTGGGGTTGAGCAGCAGCTCGACGGAGACGCCGGGTGTTTGGCCCGCGACCCGCTGCGCGAGCAGGTAGACGGGCGTGACGCTGCACAGGATGGCGCGGGTGGTCGGTGTCGGTGCGGGGCGCGATGCTGACGACTGCGCGACAAGCGCGGGGACGAGGGTCGCGATCAGCGCGGCGCCGGCGGTTGCGACGGCGAGTCGACGGTGTGTGCGGCGGGAGTGTGGAGTTGCGAGACGCTCGGACACGGCGAGTCTCCCGATTGTGCCGGGAGATGGTATCCGCGAACCCGGTCGCGACCAACGAGCGCCGCCCGTTCGCACGGGACGGCGTGAACTGGCGCTGCGGAAGCAACGTTCACGATCTTCGGCTGCGATGGTTGCGCCGCCCCTGCCGGCGGCGTCGGGCTGGGAGGGTGGTCCGGTCGACCCGCCCGTGGGTTTCCCGCAGCGCGGGGCGGGACGACCGTACCACCCAGCCATCAGCGGGCAGCTCACTCGCAACCAACCCGCAGCCACCCGGCATTCAGCGCGCAGCTTACTAGCAACCAACTCGAAGTCACCCGGCATTCAGCGGGCGGCTTACTCGCAACCAACCCGCAGCCACCCGGCGGCTTTCGGCGAGCTGCTGTGCTAGCGATCGTCGGCGGGGCCGCCGAGGATTCGCTGGAGGTGGCGCTGGATGAGCGTCTCGCGCTGCTGGCCGCGGCGTTCCATTTCGGTTCGGACGCGTTCGAGCTGTTGCTGGAGCATTCGGACTTCGGACTCCATGCGTTCGAGTTCGAGGCGCCGCAGCTCGGTGCGTACGTCGAACTGTTGTTGAAGCAGGTGGTGCACGTCCTGGGCGAGCTTCTGGCGCTCGGCGTCCGTTCCCGGGCGGTCGCCGCGGGCGAGCGTGTCGACCACGCGACGAATCTGTTCGTCGATCTGCTGGTGGCGCTCCTGCGTTTCACGGATACGGGTCCGCATGGCGCGCATTTCTTCGGCCTGCTCGGGCGACGGTCGCGGCGGCCGATCACCGGGCGGGCCGCCGGGGCCGAACGGGCCACCGGGGCGGGGCGGATCGTCGAGATCAGGCGGGGCGCCGCCGGGGCGTCGGCCGTCGGGTCCGCCGAGACCGGGTCGACCCGGAGGCGGTCGGCGGCCGGGCGGCGGCCGCGCGCCGTCGTCGCGCGGGAGTTGGGGTTCGATTTTTTCAAGCGCGGCTTCGAGGTGCGGGATGATCGCATCGGCGAGCCAGTCCTCGAAGCGGTCGGGGGCGGCGTTGCGGACGCGGTCGACGCGGCGTGCGAGGTCTTCGTTTCGTTCGGCGATCATGCGAATCAGCGGGTTGAAGCGCATGAGGGGTTCGCGACCGAATGCGCCGCGCGGACCGGGCGGGCCGCCTTCGAAGTCGCGGGGAGGCGGCGGGGGCGCACCGGGGCCGCCGGGGCGCTCGGCGCCTGGTCCGCGTCTGGGGCGCTCGCCGGGTGGGCCGCCGGGCCCGCCGGGTCGCGCGGGCGGCGGACCGCCGGGTGGTCCGGGCGGCGGGCGATCAAACGCACCCTCAGCCGGCGGATCGGCACTGTCGTCCCAGGCGATCACCAGCGCGGACGGCGCCGCGGCGGGGGACTCGTCGGGCGCGGGCGGCGGATCGGCCGCGAGCGCGACACCGGCGGTCGCGAATGCAATGCCCGCGATCCAGAGCGAGCGGCGGATCATCGGGTTACGCATGGCTGGCACTCCTTTGCGCCGGCTCGTCCGGCGAGCGCGGCGCGGAAGAACTCGGCGGGCGAACCGGCAAACTCACGACGGCTCCGTCGACGCGCCCGGCACGTCCCAGTCGTCGTCGTCGGACCAGGGCAGCACGCTGTCGGCGGCGCGATTCAGTTCGACAAATGCGCGGACCTCGCGAATCTGCTCGCGCAGCGTCGCGATCGACTCGGCGACGGTCTCGGCGCTGACAACCGTGCGCACCGTTCGTGACGACGGCTCCACCGCGCGAAACGGCGCATAGAACGCCAGCAGCGCGACCGCGGCCGCCGCGGCGCCCACCATCCCCCATACGGATCGTCGGCGCGCGGCGACCGGCACAACGACTTGTCGCAGCCGAGCGCGAATCGCACGGTCGAGTTCGCGGGTGAGCGGCTGCGGCGTGAGCAGCGGACGCAGGTCCTGCACGAGGTTCTGCGTGTCTGCAAGCATCGCGCGGCACACCGCGCACGTCGCGAGATGCAGCTTCAGCGCCGGCGGCGCGGTCACGAACGACTCGTCGCCGCACGCAATGAGCACGAGGCTCGCGCGGACGGTGCTACACGCGTTGGGGTTGTGGTCGGCTGCGTTCATGCTGAACACCCATTTGCTCCCGCAGGTTCTGCACCGCCGCGTGCATGCGAGACAGCGCGGTGCCGAGCGGTATCCCCAGCAGGCTCGCGATGTCCTCGAACCGCAATTCGCCCGAAAGCCGCAGGACCACGATCTCGCGTTGCTCGTGCGGCAGGTCGGCGACCGCGGCGCCGAGGGCGCGGCGTTGTTCGCGCGTCGTCAGTTCGTCGCCTGGTCCGTCAGCGGCGTCGGCCAGCTCGGCGAGGCGCTCGTCGGCGCCATAGTCGATCGACCGCCGCCGGATGCGATCGCGGCACAGATTGCGCGCGATCGTGAACACGTACAGCTCCGGCCGGTCGCTCCGAAAAACCGCGTCGCAGTTCAGCGCGGCGCGGCAGAAGGACTCGGCGACGATCTCGTCGACGTCGGATCCAGGGCCGTGAAATCGGCGCACGTAGGCATACAGCCGCGGAGCGACGTGATGGACCAGCGCGTCGAGCCGGACGCGCTCGTCGGCGGTCAATGGTCGGATCGATTTCGGCGCCTCGTCCATTGGTCGCTCGACTCAGAGTGGAAGACGCGCCGGCCGCGGAGTTATTCGCGCTGGATGGTGGCAAGATGTTGCAAGTTCATCCCGGAGCAGTGTTTCCGGACGTTCGCCGGCGACGATTCGGCTCAGAATGGCGTGCATGCGGGTGAGAAAGTGGCTCCGGCCGAATGGGAGCGCGTGCTGATACAGCTCGTGCGGGTCGAAGTCGAACGCTTCCGAGCGTCGAATCGCCTCGATGAGGCTTTCCACGGCGGGTTCGCGAAAGAGCACGCCTGTGCGGCCATCCGTGATCGTCTCGCACGCGCCGCCGACGCCGAACGCGACCACGGGGCAGCCGTGCGCGAGCGCCTCGACGGGCACGATTCCGAAGTCCTCTTCGCCGGGAAAGAGCAGGGCGGTGGCGCGCTGGAGGTGATCGTGAACGACGGCGTCGGGCTGCCAGCCGAGCCACTCGACGTGCGCGTTGGCGGCGTCGGCGCGGAGGCGGGCGACGTCCGGGCCTTCGCCAATCACCACGAGACGGCGGTCGAGCGCGCGGCAGGCGGCGACGGCGAGATCGAGCCGCTTGTACGGTGCGTGATAGCCGACGCACAGAAAGAAGGGCTCGCGCGCCCGTGGCGGCAAGGGTTCGATGGGCACCTGCACCCCGGGATGCACCACGAGACTCTCGCGCTCGTAGGCGCGGCGGATGCGCTCCGCGACATGGCGTGAGTTCGCGAGAAAAAGCCCGACGCGGTCGGCGGCGGCGCGATCGACGCGGCGCAGGTACGCACTGAGCGGGCGCCACAACGGACGCAGCGGTGCGGGCAGCGTGGCGGCGTATTGCTCGGCGATCTGGGGCTCCCAGATGTAGCGCATCGGCGAGTTGCAGTAGCACACGACCCTGCTGCGCGGGTCAGGCGTCATCGCCTTGGCGACGGCGGCGTCGGAGCACACGACCAGGTCCGCCGCCGGCAGCCGCAGGCGGCGTGCGGCGTGCGGCATGAGCGGCAGGAGCATGGGATAGCGGCGGGTCGCGCCGGGAATCCGTTGCAGAAACGACGTGAGCACGACCGGCGGCGGCAGCCCGGTCGGGTCGGTCGCCCACAGGTCGCGGATGCCCGCGGGGTCGTGAACGAGCGTGTAGATCGGGGCGGCGGGCACCAGCGAGCGGATCGCCGCGAGCACCTTTTCGCCGCCGCGAACGCGCACGAGCCATGGGTGCGTGAGCACCGCCGAGGCGTCGAGCGGCGGAACGGATTCGACGGCCATGGGGCTCAACGGTTCCTCTGGCTGCGCCATGCGCGGCGTTGCGGTGTCGCGTGGAATCGGCCGGCGCTCGGCGCGTGTCGTGATTGTCCTTTGTCGCACGCGCCGCCGCAACGTAGACTTTGTGCGCATGGCGACGATCGAGATCACGGTGCTGGCGTTCGGCAGCGCGGTCGACGCGCTCGGGTGGGAAACGCGGGCGTTCACGCTGCCGGCGGGCGCAACGCTGGGCGAGTTGATCGACCGGCTTGCGGCGGGATCCGCGCGCGTCGCCGCGGCCCGGAACGTGCTCAAGTTCGCGGTGCAAGAGGAGTATGCGCTTCCGCCGCGCGTGCTTCGCGACGGCGACGAGGTGGCGGTGATTCCGCCGGTGTCGGGCGGGGCGGCGACGATCGTGCGACTGGTGCGGACGCCGATCGACGCGGGGGCGCTGGCGGCGGAAATCGCGTTCGCGGGCGCGGGGGCGTTGGCGACGTTTGTGGGCGTCGTCCGGGCGGAGCAGTCCGCGGACGGACGCGTGCTGACGGCGTTAGAATACAGTGGCTACGAGCCGATGGCCGAGCGCGAGATGCGCCGGCTCGCGGAAGCGAGCGTGGAGCGCGTTCCCGAACAGCGGGTCGCGGTCGTGCATCGGCTGGGACGGCTGGCGATCGGCGAGGCGTCGGTTGCGGTCGTGGTGGCGGGACCGCATCGCGGCGCGGCGCTGGACGAGTGTCGGCGCCTGATCGACGAGCTGAAGGAGCACGTTCCGATCTTCAAACAGGAGGTCTGGAGCGCGGGGCCCGCGACGTGGGTGCGGAGTGTCTAGGTACCGCTGGTTTTGACCGGCGTCTGCGCCGGTGCTGCAAACCGCTTGAATGGCGGTGGGCGGTCGGGTGATCAGAGAAAAGGGGGCACGAAACGATGTGCATGTGCCGCCTGGCGAATCGCTTCTACCGCGGCGCTCGCGAGCCCATCGCGATCGCCGCCCTGTCCTGCGTGTTGTTAGCCAGTGCGGCCTGCGACCGCGGCCCGGCGCCAGGCGCCGCCACCGACGCACCGCCGCCGCAAGGAGCGCCCGCGGTTGCCGGTGCGGCGGCGCCCGGCCCGGGCGAGACACCGGCTGAGCCGGCGCTGGCGCCACCGGTCGATCCGATCGTGGCGGAGTCGTCAACGTGGACGCGCGAGGACGCTGCCGCGAAGCTCGCGGATGACAAGCTCGCGGTGAGCGCGGCGGTGCGGCTCGTGCGTTTGTCGAGCGTGGGGCACGATGAGTGGCCTGATCCGCTGCCGATCGAGACTACGTTGCGGCTGCGCGTCGTGCGCTTGAGCGACGAGTTGTTCGGCGTGGGTGCGATCGTGGATGGCCGCGAGGCGACGCTTGGTCCGCCGCTGGCACTGCTGAGCGCGGCAGGCGAGCGGGAGAAGCTGCCGTGGACCGAGCGCGCGTGGACGTTGCACGTGTCGCACGATGCCGACATCTTTCCGCACTTGCTGGTTTCGCCGCGGCGCGTTGTGAACCTGGCGAACCGGGACAAGGCGGCGCTGGTGCTCAAGCGACCCGAGGGGCCTTTTTTTTCGCTGCGATTTCGCGAGGGTTATCCGTATCTGGCGTTGTGCCTGAGACCGGGTGCGGACGTGGTCGAACTGGCGGAGTATCGCTGGGATCCGTATGAGCTGTTATTCGCGGGTCCGGCGATCGACAAGCTGCCCGATCCGCCCGGCGGAAAATATGAACTCGACCTGAAGCTGAGCAGCGGGCTGACGCCGCTGGGTGGAGAAGTCCCGCCGCCGCGCTCGCTCGAAAAACCAGAAGAGGACGAGGATCTGCCGCCGCCGTACTGAGCCACGGCTGAACGCGGACGGACCGAGGCCGAGCCGAATGCAGAATACAGAATGAAGCATGATGGGCGCGATCGCTCCACTCCCGGTGCGGCTTCGCGCGTCGCGGGCGGCGACCGGGCGCCAGCACGCCGGCGGGGTTCGGTGACCGGCGTGGCGCGTTCCGGTCGCGTCACGGGCGGCACTTCGAGCGTCGCGACGAGCGGGAAGTCGACGCCTCGGCCGGTGCGGTTGCGGGTTCGCGAAAATGCCGCGGACCGTGCGGCGCGGGCGGGGCGACTGCTGGCGGCGTTGAAGCGGACCTATCCGGATGCGACGTGCGCGCTACATCACACGAGCGCGCTGGAGCTGCTGGTCGCGACGATTCTCTCTGCGCAATGCACGGATGAGCGCGTGAACCGGGTGACGCCGGCGCTCTTCGGGCGTTACCCGAACGCCGCCGCGTTCGCCGCCGCCGACGCCGCCGACCTTGAGGCGCTGATTCGATCCACCGGCTTTTTTCGCAACAAGACGAAGAACCTCATCGGCATGGGGCGCGCGTTGTGCGAGCAGTTTGGCGGCGAGGTGCCCGCGTCGATGGACGCGCTGCTGACGCTGCCGGGCGTGGCGCGCAAGACCGCGAACTGCGTGCTGGGAACGTGGTTCGGACATCACGAAGGCATCGTCGTCGACACACACGTCGGTCGAATCGCGCAGCGACTCGGCCTGCTGCGCACGGCGCGCGACGACAAGGACGCGGTGCGGATCGAGCAGGACCTCTTGGCGCTCGTGCCGCGCGACGACTGGGCGTGGTTCTCGCACGCGCTGATCGAGCACGGCCGGCGGCTTTGCACCGCGCGCAAGCCGCAGTGCGGCGTGTGTCCGCTGCGGGCGGATTGTCCGTCGGCGCAACGGCTGGGCGCCGCGAGTGCGAAGGCCTGATCGCGTTGCGAATCGTGCGGCCCGCGCCGCATTATTGGCCGGATGCCGGGCCGCATGCTTGGCGGCACACTCGGGCGGCGCGCGGACGCATTTTCGGGCGTCGGCGTGTATTTTCACGCCGCGCTGACGCTTCCTCTTCACGAACTCACGAAACCGATCGTAGGCTCCCGTCGTAGTGGAATCGGCCGGGTGAATTCGCCGATGCGCGCGGGACGGCGGCGCTGCGCACCGGGGGTGCGGCGTCGGCCGCGGGACGATGCACGCTCAGTTGGAGATCGGACCTTGCGGATCAACGCGGTTTTGCACGCGCACACGGACTACTCGCACGACTCGCCGGTGTCGCCAGGCGAGCTGATCGACGCTTGTCGACGCGACGGCATCGGCTGCATTTCGATCACCGACCACGACGAGATTCGCGGCGCGCTGGAGGTCGCGGACTGCCGTGACGTGCGCGTGATCGTGGGCGAGGAGGTGTCGACGCGCGCGGGGCATCTGATCGGGCTGTTTCTGAGCGAATGGATCCCGCCGGGGCTGAGCGCGCTGGAGACGGCGGAGCGGATTCATGCGCAAGGCGGCGTGGTGCTGGCGCCGCATCCGTATCTGCGGTTTCCGGGGCGCGGGTTGTGCGAGGCGCTGGACGAGCTGGCGCCGCACATCGACGCGCTGGAGGTCTGCAACGCGCAGGATCCGTTTCCGTGGTCGGCGTGGGCGGCGGCGCGCTTCGCGAAGCGCCACGGGCTTGCGAGGTACGTCGGCGCGGATGTTCACCTGCCCGCGTCGCTGCGAACGTGCTACCAGGTCATGCCCGCGTTCACCGGCCCGCGCGACTTTGTCGCCGCCCTGCAACAGGCGGAGCTGCGGCCGGGGCGGTTCGGCGTCGGGTATGGGCTGACGATGGCGTATGTGGCGCTGCACGAGCGCCTGGTCGGCCGGCCGGCGGCGGGCTACGGCCGGAACTGGCGGCGGCTGCGTGCCCCGCGGCCGGCGGCGGCCTGCGCAAATACGGAGTGAACACCTCATCACCGGCGCGGCTGAATGCGGCGTGCCAGATCGCTGCACCTCCGCAGTCGTTCGCGATCGAATGTTCAAATCTGCCAGACGCGCCGCCCGCTCACCCCTGTTTGCGGGCAAGTATGGCGCCGCCGACCAGCAGGAGCGCGAGCGTGTCGGTTTCGGGGATGAAGACGGCTTCGGGCAGGGCGGAGCGGGCGTTGTAGTCGTTGGCGTAGAGCGACGTGTCGCCGAAGCCCATTTGCATGCGCACGATCTCGATTGAATACTCGAGGTCGGCGCCGAAGAGCGTGCCCACTTCGAGCCAGACGGCGCCGGGCGCGGAGCGGTCGTACGCGACGTCGAAGCATCCGAGCAGCACGTTTCCGGCCGGACCGTCGGTGTAGCCGTCGGCGAGCGGCGGGTTCTGGATTCCGTAGCCATTCGCGATCGAAACCATCGTCACGTCGGTGTACTGGTTCGGCGCAGGATCGAGCATGGGCAATCGGATGTCGGACCAACGGCGCGCCGAGCCGCCGACAAAGAGGTAATTCGGGTTGAATATCGTCAAATTCGACAGAACGAGCGGGCCGTCGGCGTCAATATGAAAGTTCACACCGATCCAAGCCTCAAACTCGCGCGCTTCCCGTGTGTTGGCCCAAAGATAGAGTCGCGAGCTGCTTGTGAGAATCGGGTTTGTTCGCTCCGTCCATTCCGGCGGCGTTCCGAGGTCGGGGTAGTTGTCCGGCCCCGGATTCGGGATGGGCGGCAGGGCGGCGGGCGGCGCTGCCGAGAGATACAGCGGAAGCGTACGCTCTGTCGATTGGGCGTATGCAGCCAGCCCTGTAGTGAGCAGCGCAACCACGATGAGCATCCGTCGTGTGATCGCCGACTCATGCCGTGCCGCGGAAAGTTCGTGTATTGGGTGCATGGCGCCAGGCTCCTGTTTCAGTCCTTGAAGACCGGCGCTACGGTGCGGTCCCGGTCCATCACAAGCGTCACCACCTTCTCGTGCGCGCCGGGCGGTGGCGAGACTTCCTGGCCGTCTACAAGCCACTTGGAGAACGTGTAGAAATCGTCATAGTCACGGCCGACCATCAACGTGACCGTGGTGCCGTGGCCGAAGCGGCGCGTGTAGGGTGCGGCACTGGTGATAATCTGGTCGGCGGCGCCGTCGATGCTCATGGGCATGACCTTCACCGTGAACGACGGCGGCGGGTTCGTCGGATCGCGAACAATCGTCACAGTGCGGATCGGTTGGTCGGGAATCGCGTAACTGCCGGCTGCGCTGCTGAAGCACTTGACGAAGAAGCAGTCCGGCGGCGGGTCAGGCTGCAGCATGTGACACTCCCGGAGCTGCGACCCTGAAGCCGCGGAGGAATTGTCGCCGGCTATTGTAAGACTCGGCGCGGGCGGCAAGTCAATCGGTTTTTCGCTGGTTCCCGGGAAGTCGCGCGCCGGCGCGTCGGCACGCCCGAAGCGAACAGTCACCGCGGGCCGTGGCCGAAGACCAGCCGGCCGAGCAGCGCGACCGGATGGTGAAACGGGCCCTGCGGATCGCGCCTCGGGTCGGGCGAATCGCGCGACACGGGCCCTGCGAGTCGCGCGGCAGGGGCACTGCGAGTCGCGCGGCAGGGGCACTGCGAGCCGCACGGCGGACTCGCTCCGGCTGCGCGGTACACTCTCGCGTCATGGTCAGGAAACCCGCCGCGCCGCCGGTTGTCGTCATCTTCGGCGACGAGGAATATCGCAAGAGCGTCGTGCTGCAACAGGCATTGGATGAGCTGTTGCCGCCCGAGGCGGATCGCGGCATGGCGCTGGCGACGTACGACGGCACGCGTTCGGAGGAACAGGGCGGGCCGGTGTGGGCCGCGGTCATGGACGACCTCGCGACGCTGCCGTTTCTCGCGCCGCGGCGTGTGGTGGTGGTTCGCGATGCGGACAAGTTCATCACGACGTATCGCGCAAAGCTGGAGACGTACCTCGAATCGCCGTTTCCGACCGGGGCGCTCGTGCTCGAGTGTCGCGGCTTTCCGAAAACGACGCGGGTGTACAAGTCGGTGGGGGCGTGCGGCGGGGCGATTCACGAATGCAAAAAGCTGACCCCGCGGGCGCTGGCGGACTTCGCGGCGAGCGAGGCGCGGGCGCGCGGCAAGGCGCTCGACGCGTCAGCGGCGGCGCGGCTGGTGGAGTATGTCGGCAACGAGCAGGGGGCGATCGCCGGCGAGGTGGAGAAGCTTTGCCTGTATGCACTCGAACGGCCGAAGATCACCGACCACGATGTGTCCGAGCTGGTCGGGCAGTCGCGCGAGGAGAAGATTTTCGCGGTGATGGACGCGGCGGCGTCCGGCCGGCCGGCGGAGGCGCTGCGGCTCTGGCGGCAGGTGCTCGCGACCGATCCCGACGCGATCTACAAGGTGCTCGGGGGGATGGCGTTCGTGCTGCGGCGGTGGATCGGGGCGCACGAAATGCGCGCCGCGGGCGAGTCGGCGTATGAGATTGCGCCGCGCGTGATGATGTGGGGGCGGGCGAATGAGCTCGAGGCGCTGCTGCGGCGGCTGCCGGCGCAGCGCGTGAAGCGCGCGTTGGCGTCGCTGGCCGAGCTGGATTTCCAAGTCAAGTCGGGGGCGCGGTCGATAGAGACAGGCGTCGAGACGCTGTTGCTCGGGCTGGCGTCCGCCTGAGGCGAAGCCGTTCGCACAGGCGGGGGCAGCAGGGTCGGCGGCGTCGTCGGGCGAAGACACTCCGATTCGGGAGCCTGGCATGGACGCCGCTCGTTTCGCTTGGGTCGCTGCGCCACTCCTGTGGATTTCCGCGGGCGGTTGCGCGCTCTTGAATCCACCCGCGACCCACCACGCGCCGGAACCACCGGAAGACGATTCGTCGCAGATCGTGCAACAGGCCTCGCCGAAGTCGGCGACCGCGCGCACGTCGGCGGCCGCGGATGTCCCGGCGGAACAGTCCGATCCGCTGGACGCGCAGATCGCCGCGTATCTCGAGCGGATGGAGGCGGCGGAGCGGCCCGGGTCGCGACGAGCGGACGCCCCGCGGGCGGGCGAGCGCGACGGCGGGCTGCGGCTCGCGACGGATGAGCGGCTTGTTCCGGGGACGCCGGCGGCGCCGAACGCGGCGGGTGCGGCGGTCGCGCCGCCACCGGCAGTCACGGATTTCGGCGCGCGTTCGGCGACGGGTCGGCGCGAGCTTGACGCCGTCCCGCTGGGTCCGCGGAGCACGTTGCCGGATGCCGCTCGGACGGATCAAGCGGCTGGGAACGCCGCGCGTGGTGCGGCGTCGGAGTCCGGCGTGTCGGACGATGCGGGCGCGTCCGGCGGCGCGGGTGCGCCGCATGCGGCACGCACGCGCGATGCCGGTGCATCCGCCGCGTCCGGGTCCGGGGCGAATGCATCAAGCGCGGCGAGTCGCGGTGCGGGTGGGTCGGAGCCGGTGCCGGCGAGCGCCGCGCAGAAGCCGACGCTGACGGCGTTGACCGCGCGGCCGGCGGCGTCCATCGTCGAGCCGGCGCGGGGGGAGGCGGCGGCGCCGGCGGGGGTGAACACGCCAGTGGCGGCGCGCGGTGTGCCGGCGTCGTTGCAGGAGTTTGTCGGGCAGTGGCTGGCGACGAGCGACGACGGCTCGTTTCGGCATCAGCTCGATGCGCGCGTGATGCAGGTGCTCGCCGGCGAATATGAGCGCGCCCGCGAGCCGCTCAACCTCGTGACGAAGGAGCAGCAGGAGACCGCCTCGCGGTTCATCGACGCGCTGGTGGCGATCCGCGAGGGGAACCTGGGCGACCCGAGCGGCGCGGCGCGGAGCGTGCTCCGCGAACTCGACGCACTCGCGACGACCCTGCGGCAGGTCAGCGAGCTGAGCGTCTCGACGCCCGTGTTTTGTCGAGAGGTGCGCGGATTTGGACAATACACGCCGATCGAGCCGGCGCAATTCCGCGGTGGGGCCGAGTTTGTGATCTATGTCGAGCTGCGCGACTTTGCGAGCACCCGGGAGCCCGACGGTGTGTTCGTGTCGCGGTTCGATCTCCGGACGACGGTGCTGAGCCAGAACGGCGAGAGCGTGTTGGAGCTGCGCGACGACGCGATTGTCGATCGGTGTCGCAACCAGCGGAAGGACTGTTTCCTGCCGAAGCTCGTGCGCCTGCCGGCGACGCTCGCACCGGGGGAGTATGTGGCGCGGGTGAGCGTGCTGGACAAAGTGGGAGAAAAGGCGGCGGAGCAGCAGGCGGCGTTCCGCGTGCTGGCGCGGTAGAGCGACGACCGTCGCGGGCGCGCCCTGCGGTCGGCGCTGCAGCTCGTCCACCGCGTCGTTGGCTGGGCTTCGGGGCCTGGCGGGCCGGGCCCCACCTGGGCGCAGGCGTTTCGATCGGCCGTCGCGTGCGGAAGGCGCGGCCACTGGCAGCGCCGTCCGTGCCCTGCGATTGTGGGCGTTCTCGTGCTAATATGAGGGGCTTGTCCGTCCGTCGGCGGCTGACCGCCTGAGTTCGGCGCTGACGGTGGCGAGGCCGGGGCCCCTTGTTCGCGAGGACATGGCGTGGACGATCGGTTCATCCGAGTCACGGGTGCGCGCCAGAACAACCTCCGCAACATCAACGTCGACTTGCCGCGCGACCGCCTGATTGTGTTCACCGGGCTGAGCGGGTCGGGCAAAAGCAGTCTCGCGTTTGACACGATCTACGCGGAGGGGCAGCGCAAGTACGTCGAATCGCTGAGCGTCCACGCGCGGCACTTTCTCGAGCAGGTGGGCAAGCCCGACGTCGACCACATCGAGGGGCTGCCGCCGACGCTGGCGATCGAGCAGCGCCTGACGGCGGCAAGCCCGCGGTCGACCGTCGCGACCACGACCGAGATCTACGATTTTCTGCGGCTGCTCTTCGCGCGCGTCGGGGCGCCGCATTGCCCGCGCTGCGGCCGCTCGATTTCCAGCCACACGGTGGATCAGATCGTCGACGCGGTGCTGAAACATCGCGGCGAAGGGGGCGCCGACGGCAACGCGCGCCCCGGCGCCGGGCCGCACGCCGGTCCGGAAAGCCCGGCGGGCGCCGCAGCGCATGACGCCGCCGCGGCGCACCGCGCGGGTGTCGCGGCCGCAGCGCCGCACGCATCGGCCCATCGCGAGGCGCCCGAGGCCGGCGTCGGCGCGAACGGCTCGCCCGCGCGTGAGACGCGTGTGATGGTCCTGGCGCCGGTGATCCGCGAAGGCGCCGGGGATTTGAAGGCGGCGCTGCGCCGCGTGCAACGCGAGGGCTTCGTGCGGGCCCGCGTCGACGGCGAGCTGTGCGACCTGAAGGAGGTTGGCGATCTTGGCGACGGCCGGCGACACGCCATCGATGTGGTCGTCGATCGGCTCATCCTCCGCGATGAGATCCGCCACCGGCTCGCCGAAGCGATCGAGCTGGCGCTGGCCCTCGGAGACGGGAAGGCCATCGTCAGCCGGTCGAACCCCACCGCGCCGCGCACGAACGGCGGGCGCGCTGCCCACGCGGATGCCGAGTGGAACGACGAGACGTTCAGCGACCGGCTCAACTGCGCGGTGTGCGACATCAGCATTCCCGAGCTTTCACCGCGCGCGTTCAGCTTCAACTCGCCTTACGGCGCGTGTCCGGCGTGCAGCGGCCTGGGGACGGTGTTGCAGTTCGATCCAGAGCTGATGGTCCCCGACGAGGAGCGCTCGCTGGTGGCGGGCGCGGTCGCGCCGTGGGCGGGCAGCGGGAAGCGTACGTCCGCGACGATCGTGAAGGAGCTGCGCGCGCTGTGCGCGGCGTTCGGCGTGAAACCCGAGACACCCTTCCGCGCCCTGCCGGACGATCTGCGGCGGGTGGTGCTGCACGGCTCGAAGCCGCGCGACGAGAAGAAGGGCATCGAGTTCGAGGGCGTGATCGCGAACCTGGAGCGGCGGCGGCGTGCGGCAGGCGCGGAAGGCATGCGCAGCCGGTTCGCGTCATTTCAGTCGGAGCAGGTCTGCAAGGCGTGTGGCGGGGCCCGGCTTCGGCCGGAGCCGCTGGCGGTGCGGATCGCGGGGCGGAACATCCACGAGATGATCCAGCTTACGATCGCGCAGGCGGGGCCGCTGTTCGACGCGCTCCGTTTGGCGGGCGAAGCGGCCGTGATCGCGGAGCCGATTCTGCGTGAGGTACGCCAGCGATTGCGGCTGCTGAATGAGCTGGGGCTCGGCTACCTGACGCTCGACCGGGCGAGCGCGACGCTCTCGGGCGGCGAGGCGCAGCGCATCCGGCTCGCGACACAGCTCGGCAGCGGGCTGGTCGGCGTCTGCTACGTGCTGGACGAGCCGACGATCGGACTGCACCAGCGCGACAACGAGCGCCTGCTGACCGCGATCCGGCGGCTGACCGACATCGGCAACACGGTGATCGTCGTCGAGCACGACGAGGATGTGATTCGGTCGGCGGACTATCTGGTCGAGCTCGGACCGGCGGCGGGTCTGCACGGCGGGCGCGTGACCGCGGCGGGCGAAGCGAAAGCGGCGCTGCAAGATCCGCACTGTCTCACGGGCAAGTACATCCGCGGCGAGTACGAGATCGAGCTGCCCGACGAGCGGCGGGCCGTGCAGCGCGGCGAGTTTCTCGAGATTCGCGGGGCGCGCGGCAACAACCTCCAGAACGTCGACGTGCGCATTCCGCTGGGCGTGCTCTGCGCGGTGACGGGCGTGAGCGGCGCGGGCAAGAGCACGCTGGTTTCGCAGATTCTCCTGCCCGCGCTGCGCCGCCGTCTCGCCGGGCACGTGTCGCGCGCTGCGTCCGCGCCGTCGAAAGCGAGCGAGAACGGCGACGAGGCCGGCGCCGCGTTGCCACGGGCCGTCGCGGGGGCGTACGACCGGCTGGTCGGGGCGCATCGCATCGAGCGCGTCATCGAAGTCGACCAGACGCCCATCGGCCGCACGCCGCGGAGCAACCCCGCGACGTTCACCGGCGTGTTCGACGAGGTGCGGCGGCTGTATGCGCGGATTCGCGAGGCGCGGATACGCGGCTACTCGGCGAGCCGCTTCTCGTTCAACGCCAAGGGCGGGCGCTGCGAGGCGTGCCAGGGGCAGGGTGTGCGGCGGATCGAGATGCACTTTCTGCCCGATGTGTTTGTCGAGTGTCAGGAATGCAAGGGGACGCGCTATAACCGCGAGACGCTTGAGATTCGCTATCGCGGCAAGTCGATCGCCGACGTGCTGGCGATGCGCGTGGAGGACGCGCTGAAGTTCTTCGACAGCTTTCCGAAGATCAAGAGCGGGTTGCAGGCGCTGCGCGACGTGGGGCTTGGATACACCGAGGTGGGACAGCCGTCGAATACGCTCTCGGGCGGCGAAGCGCAGCGCGTGAAGCTGGCGGCGGAGCTGTGCCGGCCGGGCGGCGTGGGCACGGCGCTGCCGACGCCGGCGGCGGGCGGCGTCCGCGGGCGGTCCGGCCCGCACACGCTCTACGTGTTCGACGAGCCGACCAGCGGGCTGCACTTCGCCGACATCCAGACGCTGCTGCGCGTGCTCAACCGGCTGGTCGACATGGGGCACAGCGTGCTCGTGATCGAGCACAATCTCGACGTCATCAAGACCGCCGACTGGGTGATCGACCTCGGCCCCGAAGGCGGCGACGGCGGCGGACAACTCGTCGCCGAAGGTCCGCCGGAAACGGTGGCGGCGTGTGAGACGAGCTACACGGGGCGGTATCTGAAAGCGAAGCTGTCGCCTTGAATGCAGAATGATGAATGCAGAACGCAGAATGAAATGGACATCAGAGGCCGGACGCCGGACGCCGGACGCCGAACGCCGAATGCCGCACGCCGAACATCGAAGGCCGAATTCCCCACGCTGAACATCGAAGGCCGAACGGGAAGGGCTAGGCCCAAGGACACGAATCCAGCGCGCCGACGCGAACCTCGGTTGTCGGCCGTGCCCGCGGTGATTCGCCCGGAGGGCGAACGATTGTAGCCGGTGACTTCAGTCACCGGTCCGCGAAGCGCAATTCCCCTCTATTCAAGGGACGCATGCGTTGCCGGGCTGACGCGCTTCGCCCGCACCGGGTTTGACGACGCGCCGACGCGCAGGTGGTCGGCTCGGCCGCCGGACCTCTCACGAACCGCCATGCTCTTTCGAATGGCGCTTCTCGAGTTCGGTCACTCGCCGCGCCAGCTCGTCGCGGATCTCGTCGTGGGTCTCGGCTTTCGAGAGTCGCCGAAGCCACATGCGAACTCTGCTCATCGTGCGCGGGTGTGCTGAGAACGTACCGGCGTCGATCAGGTCGAGAGTCAGCGAGACGAGCTCACACAGTTCCTTCGCGATCGGTTGGGGTCGCGCAACGAGCTCGTTGTAGCGCCGCAATGCCCGCGCAACTCCGCGCTCCTTGCGCCGACACGAGGCACAACGAACACAGTCGACGTCCAGCGGTAGCTGGAGTTCCTCATACCAGAATCTCTGCTCCTCGGCGAAGAAGATGAATCGCCGGCCGCAATCGCGGCAGTCCCGTCGAACGTCGAAGTAGTACGCGATGGGGCGACCTGCGGTTCCTTCGCCGGCCGCGTACCTCTGCTTCGAGCCGTTCGCCCGGATCGCGGTGTTCGGAATCCGTACGTCCGGGTCCGAGTGCCAGTGCGCATCGAATGGACCCGTCGCCGCCGGATTGAACCCGGTCAGGCGCGGGCCGCGGCCGAAACGAGGGTGCTCCACATACGCCTTGTACTCGTCCGCCGGTTCCTCGTTCCGAGCGTCACTATCGCCAACCTGTGACATGCGCTCGACCCTCCGCCCTGGATGCGCGACGACATTGTCCGCGCCACGGCGCTGAACGCGTTTCAACGCTCCAGGTGGCATCGCGTTCGCACTCGACTGCTGGGCGCCGCAGTACGACTGCGCTGGCGGTATCGGCCGCGCACGCGTGCCGCCGGTGATTGCCCCGCCCCCCGCGCTTGCGTAAAATCCGCGCCGATGTCGTCCGCCACCCCCGAGCGCACCGCACCGATTTCGGTCACGGAGTCGCAGCGCGCCGCTTCGGCTCCCTACGCACGTGCCGAGCGCACCGCACCGTACTGGCCGCTGTTCCGCTCCCGCGTGCCCGTGGCGGCGCTGCGGTACGCGGCCGCTGGCGGGCTCGCCGTCATCCTCGCGATCCTCGCGTACACAAGTGTGCGTGCGATCCGCGTCCACGCACCGGATTTCGAATATTTCTACAAAGGCGGCGCCGTGCTGTACGATCGCGGCGCGCTCGATCCCGGCTTCGACCGCGACTTTCAGGGCAACCTCGTCCGCCGCGGCACCATCGAGTGGTACCTGCCCTTCGTCTCGCGCCTCATGACGCTCTTCGGCTGGATGCCGCAGCCGGCGGCGGGAGGCGTGTGGCTGGCAATGAACGTCCTGGGCGTGGTGGTTCTGCTGCGCCTGATCGGTCGTTACCTGGTGGGCCTGCCGCGGCGCGACTGGCCGGCGGTGATGTTCCTGCCGTTCGTCGCGCTGCTCGTCTTCTGGTACTGGGAGTTCCGGCTCAACCAGATCGACATCCTCACCATGCTGCTGCTCGTGGGCGGGTTCGTCTGCTGGCAGAAGCGCAAGCACACCGCGGCGGGCTTCTGGCTCGGCTTCGCGATTCTGCTGAAGCTCACGCCCGGGCTGATCGCGATCTGGTTTCTGCTGAAGCGGCAATTTCGCACGGTGGCGGCGGCGGCGGCGACGGTCATTCTCGCCGGGCCGGTCGGCGATCTGGTCGCGTTCGGCCCGGAGCAAACCGCGGACTATTACCGTGCGTGGGTGCACAACGCCGTCAGCGAGGGTTCACATCGCGGGCTGATTCTCGACCAGCGCGAGATGGACTGGCGCAACCAGAGCCTGTCGGCGGTCGCGAGCCGCTGGCTGCACCCCACCAACTACAACACGCACTTCGACAACGACCCGCGCATCCGCTTCGACTGGGATCCGCGCTATCTCAACGTCGCGAACCTGCCGCGCGACGCGATCGTCGTCATCGTGACGGGCGCGATCGGAGTGCTGTTGCTGGGGCTCTGCTGGCTGGCGCGCAAGCCCGCAAACAAGTTGACGCTCTGGCAATTGCGGCTTGAATGGGCCTTGTTCTTCCTGGCGATGCTGTGGTTCATGCCGGTCATGCGGCGATATCACCTGGTGTGGACGCTGCCGGCGTTTTCGGTGTTGGGTGCCTGCGTGCACTATCTCGGGCTGCGCTCCGGGTGGGCGTGGGCGGCGCTGTGCGGGCCGCTGGCGATCCTCGCGTCGCAACTGCTCTTGCTCACGAAGTTCGGCACCGTGACCAACACCGCCGAGGGCATGGGCGTACTGCTGGCGGGCGCCGTCGCGCTCGGGCTGCCGATCGTGGCGTTGCTCGTGCGGCTGGGGCGCGACCCGGAGCTGTTGCCACAGGATGTGTACGTGCGGCGTCATCCGGTTCGAGGTGCGGGGGCGACGGCGGTGTCGGCGGGTGCGGCGCCGGCGCCGGCGTGAGCGCCCCGGCGATGCACGCACACGAGCAGCGCGCGACGAATCTGCTGTTGGCGGCGGTGGTCGTGGGGGCGGCGGTCGTTTCGTACGATCGTGCGTCGCGCCAGGCGTTCGACTTCCACCACTTCTATCTGGATGCGCGCTACGTGTACGAACACGGCGCGCTGAATCCGAACTTCGACGGCCCCGAGCCGGGACGGCGCCGCCAGTTGCCGTTCTACCTGCCGACCGTACCGGTGCTGCTGGCGCCGCTGACCGCGGGCGGGCCGCGGGTGGCGGCGGCGTGTTGGGCGCTGCTTCAGGCGGGTTCGCTGGCGGTCGCGCTATGGACGTTGCGGCGGTGGGCGGGTCGGCCCGCGGCATTGGCGATCGGCGTGGTGCTGGCGCTGCCGGCGCTTCATGAGGCGGCGAAGTTCAACCAGCTCACGTTCCCTGTGCTGGCGCTGGTCGTCGTCGGGGCGGACCAGCTCGCGCGTGGCGGCGTGCTTCGCGCCGGCGGGCTGTTGGCGGTCGCCGCCGTGCTCAAGCTGCTGCCGGCGCTCCTGCTCGTGTGGCTGCTTGTGCAGCGGCGGCTACGGGCCGCGGCGGCGTTTGTCGGCGTCGCGACGGGTCTGATCGTCGTGCCGCCACTCGTCGCGCTGGGCCCCGCGGCGAGCGGCCGGGAGCATGTCACGTGGTGGGACTACAACGTCCGAGGGGCGTCGGCGCGCGGACTCGTCGATCCGGCGTTGCGGGAGCACTTCATCGATCACCGCAACCAGTCGATCCCCGCCGTGGTTGCACGTTTATGCTGGCGCGAGCATCCGTATCGCGCGGCGTGGCATCCGGCGGAGCTGCAGCTGGGCGCGTGCACGTGGATCGCGCGCGCGGTCGCGCTGGGATTGCTGGGGCTGCTGGTGCTGGCGACTCATGCGGGACGCTCCGCGCGCCCAACGGCGCCGCCCGGCGTGGACTTGTCGGCGCACGTGTTCGCGTGGGCGTCCGTTTACCTGCTCGCGATGCTGATCCTGGCGCCGCTCCTGCGGCAGTATTACCTCGCTTGGGCCTTGCCCGCGCTGGTGCTCCTCGCGACCCACGGGCTCCAGGGTCGCGGGGCGGCGGGGCGAACGGCGGCATGGGTCGCGGTCGCGGCGTGGGTGCTGGGTATGGCCGCCTGGCTGTCGGACGCGGCGCGCTTGTTCGGCGCGCATCTGTTGATGCTCATCGTCATGGCGGCAACGCTGGTGATCGTCGCGCTGTCGCGGCGCGTGCGGCGCGGCGAAGCCGCCGTTGACGAGCGGCACGACCGCCCGCCGGCGCGGTTGCGCGGCGTGTGAGCGCGATCGGGAGCGGCCGGATCAGCCGGGGCGGCGGCGGCGGCGCGGCGGCTGGAGTCCGAAGCGCCGCATCTTTTTGTAGAGCGTCGTGCGGTTGATCTGGAGCGCATCGGCGGTGAGGTTGCGATTCCAGTGATTCGCCTCGAGGGCGGCGCGGAGGATCTGCTTCTCGGGTTCCTCGAGCGCCGCCGCCAGCGTCAGGGGTTGGGGCGCGTCGGCGGCGAAGCGAGCGGGATCGAGCGCCGGTCCGGGGCCGGTGTGCTCGGGGCGCGGGTCGGCGGCGCGCACCATGCCGGGCGGCAGGTCGTCCTTCTGCACCTGCGCGTTGCGGGTCAGCACCACTGCGCGCTCCACGCAGTTCTCCAGCTCGCGGACATTGCCCGGCCACGAATAACGCACCATGCATTGCAGCGCTTCGTCCGAGAAGCCGGCGACGGTCTTGTGATTCTGCGCGCAGTACTGGTCGAGAAAGCGCTGCGCCAGGAGCGCGATGTCGCCGATGCGCTCGCGCAGCGGCGGCAGGTCGATCGAGACGACGTTGATGCGATAGTAGAGATCCTTGCGGAAGCGGCCGGCCTCGATCTCGCGCTGCAGGTCGACGTTGGTCGCGAGCAGGACGCGCACGTCCGCCGTGTACGTGCGATTCGAGCCCAGCGGTTCGAAGCGGCGCTCCTGGAGGATGCGCAGGAGCTTCAGTTGCAGCGCCGGCGAGGCGGCGGAAATCTCGTCGAGGAAGAGCGTGCCGCCTTCGGCGACGCGGAACTTGCCGTCCTTGTCGCTCAGCGCGCCGGTGAACGCGCCGCGAACGTGTCCGAAGAGTTCGCTTTCGAGAAGCGTCTCGGGAATGGCGCCGCAACTGACTTCCACGAACGGCCGCGCGCGGCGCGGGCTGCGCTCGTGGATCGCGCGCGCCAGCAGCGACTTGCCCGTGCCGGTCTCGCCGTGCATGAGGATCGTGGTGCGCGAGTCGGCAACGGCTTCGATGAGATCGAGCACACGCTGCATCTGCCACGAGCGGCCGACGATGTGCCCGAGGTGGGCGCGGCCGACGAGCTGTTCGCGGAGCGCGCGGTTTTCGCGCAGGACGGTCACGTGTCCGAGGGCCCGCTGCACCTGCAACCGCAGCTCGTCGTCGCGGAGCGGCTTGGTCAGATAGTCGAACGCGCCGCGGCGCATCGCCTCCACCGCGGTCGAGACGCTGCCGAATGCCGTGATCATGATGAACGCCAGCTCGCGGCGCGCGTTGCGGGACGTGTGCAGCAGGTCGAGCCCGCTGCCGTCGGGCATGTTGACGTCGCAGAGCACGACGTCGAAGGGCTGGTGCTCGAGGGCGTGCGCGGCCTCGCGCGGGCCGCGCGCGAGGCCGACCGTGTGGCCGTCGACGCGCAAGAGCTCCGCGAGCGACGCCGACACGATGGGGTCGTCATCCACGACGAGGACTCGGCCGTGCAGACCGGCGGTCCGCGAGGGCGCGGCCGGGGCGGCGTCGGTTGGCAAGCAAGGCTCCGGTCCCCCCGGATCCCAGCGTCATTCATCGCATGCGTGCCGCCGCGGGCGCCCGCTCGGGTTCGCTCCGCTGGCGGCGGCGCGTGGGCATCGAGCACTGGCTCCGCGCGCGTGCCGGCGTCCGCGCGGTCGGCGCGCGTCCTAGTGCTCGCGTTCCTCAATCGCGCCGGCAGCGCGGCGCGGCGGGTCGCCGATGCAGCTCCGGAGCGGCAGGCGGACTTCGAACACCGTTCCGCAGGGGTGCGCCGGGCGCGCTTCGAGCTGTCCGCCGAGCTGCTCGACCACCAGTTCGCGGCACAGCGCCAGTCCGAGGCCGGTGCCGCCGCCTCGTGGCTTGGTTGTGAAGAACGGCTCGAAGATCCGGTCGCGCTCGGGCGGCAGGCCGACGCCGTCGTCCTGCACCCGGATAACCACGTGGTCATCGACCACAAGCGTTTCGAGCAGCAGCGCGCCGCCATCCGGGGTCGCGTCGAGCGCGTTGCGGATGAGATTGCAGAACACCTGGAACAACGCATCGCCGCGGACGCGCGGCGTCCAACCGGCGAAGTCGCAGACGAAGGAGCGGCGTTCATCGGGCTCGGTGCCGGCGACCAGCCGGAGCGCGTCGCCGAGCAGCGTGTTGACGTCGTTGACTTCGTGTTCGTTGTGCGACTTGTGCGCGAAGTGGAGCAGCTCGGCGACGACGCCCATCATGCGGCGATGGGCGGTGATGGAGTCGTTGAGATAGCGCTGGATGCGGTCGTCGTTCTGATCGCCGGCGATGCGCAACGCGAGGTTGAGGAACCGCAGGCTGCCGTCGAGCGGGTTGTTGAGCTCGTGCGCGACTTTCGCGGAGAGCGTGCCGAGCGCCGCGAGCTTCTGCGAGACCGCCTCGCGCGTCGCGACGCGACACGCCTGCGTCGCATCCTCGATGAGCAGCAGTCCGGCCGGCGGGCCTTCGCGGATCGGGAGCGGTCGTGCTTCGACGTGCAGTTGCCACACGCGGCCGTCGGCTCCGCGATAGTCGAGGTCCGTGTAGCGCACGGCGCGCCCGGTGGCGAGGACGCGCTGCAGTTCGCGCGGCCAGTCGAGCGCGGCGCCCGCGTGCTGCGTGCGCCAGTCGGACAGGTCCAGCGTCGATCCGAGAATGCGGCGGCTGGCCGGGTTCTGCCAGAGAGCGCGCCCGCGGTGATTGAAGATCACGGCGCCGAGCGGCAGCGCATCGAGCGCGGCGGTCGCGAGCTTGCCGAGGTCGGCGGCGGGTCCGTGCGGGAGCACGGCCGGCGTTGGTGTCGTGTCCACGCGAGAAACGCTCCTGCTCGCCCTTGGATTGTCGCGCGTGAGCCGCCTGGAGTCACACGCAGCGCACGCGGCGGAGTTGTTGCTTTTTTGCAACGTTAACCGCTGGATAGGGGTTTCGTCCAGAGCAAATTAGCGCGTGATCCGCCGGGGACGCACGGCGATCAGGGCGTGTTGGTGAGGTAGCGTTCGTTTCCGATCTCGACGAGACGCACGCGGCCGAGCAGGCCCGGGATGTGCACAAACTCCACAAACATTGCGCCATCCGGAAGATATGAATCTGCGCGGAGGCTCGTGCAGAGCATTGCGTCGGCGCCGAGCGGGCGCACGGCGTCGATCGAAATCGGCCATCCGGCGCGGAGTGGCGTTCCCAGGTCGGCAACGATGCCTACGACAATGCCGCGACTGAAGTCGGGAGCGGGGCCGAGCGGCATCGTGGCGCACTCTAACATGCGCCATTCCTTGCGGTTGCGAACTTCGAGCAGCGCGGCTCTGGAGGTGAGCGGTTGCGTAATCGACCGCAGCGACTCGGGATCGCTCACGATCACGCGCTGGGCAGCGCTGGAATCGCGATCCGGTCGTGCCGGTGAGAGCATCGCCCGTGGTGGGGTACGTTCGGCAGCGCACGCGCCGAGAAGCAGCGCGGCGCCGATTAAGGTCGTTCGATACAACTGATGCACCGCGTTGTGCTTAGCACGCGCGATGTGGGCGGCGGCGCGCTTGCGCACGGGTGGCGACTTGAAAACCCCACGAATCAACCTTACTCTCCGTCGAATCGCTCCCAGGGCCGCAAGAGTGCGGTTTGTCGGCGCGGGCCCGAAAAACACGGGCGGGTCCATGACACCCCGCGTCGTGCGCCCCCTTCTTCCCCGGTTCGTCACGCGTCCTTCTCGCGCCCGGGCTTTGTATCGTCCGTCCGCGGGGCACGCAGGAGTCGCACGGTGATCATCGGCGTTCCCAAAGAGATCAAGTCGGACGAGTATCGCGTATCGGTCGTGCCGGCCGGGGTCGAGCAACTCCGCCGGGCGGGACACACCGTGCTGGTCGAGCGCGGTGCCGGGATGGGCTCGGGGATTCCCGACGAAGACTACCTCGCGCTGGGTGCAAAGATCGTGAACGGCGCGACCGAGTTGTTTGGCGAGGCCGAGCTGATCTGCAAGGTGAAGGAGCCGCTCGCGAACGAGCTGCGCATGCTGACGGGCAAGCACGTCGTGTTCACGTATTTTCATCTCGCGGCGAGCCGCGAGCTGACCGACGGCGCGCTGAAGTCGGGCTGCGTCGCAATCGCGTACGAGACGATCGAGGACGCGCAGGGGCGACTGCCGCTGCTGGCGCCCATGAGCGAAGTCGCGGGCAAGATGAGCATCCAGGAAGGCGCGAAGTACCTGGAACGGCCGATGATGGGCCGCGGAATTCTGCTTGGCGGCATTCCCGGCGTGGAGCCGGCCAACGTCATGGTCATCGGCGGCGGGATCGTGGGGACGGCGGCCGCGAAGGTCGCGGCGGGGCTGGGCGCGAGCGTGACCGTGTTCGACATCGATCTGTACCGGCTGCGGTACCTCGACGACATCATGCCGGCGAACGTGCGCACGATCTACAGCACCGCCGAAGCGATCCGCCGCCACTTGAGCGAGGCGGACCTGGTGATCGGGGCGGTGTTGATCCCCGGGGCGCGCTGCCCGGTGCTCATTCCACGCGATTATCTCTCGCTGATGAAACACGGCGCGGTGATCGTCGACGTCGGCGTCGACCAGGGTGGCTGCTGCGAGACGACGCGCCCCACCACGCACATGGAGCCCACGTACATCGTCGACAACGTCGTCCACTATTGCGTCGCCAACATGCCCGGCGCCGTCGGGCGCACGAGCACCTTCGGGCTGACCAATGCTACGATTCCTTACCTGTTGAAACTCGCGAATCTCGGGTATGAAAGAGCGGCCGCCGCGGACCCCGGGCTCGCGCTGGGGATCAACGTGGCTCACGGTGAGATCACCAACCAGCCCGTTGCGGAGTGGTTCGGCGCGCCGTTCAAGCCCTGGAAACCGCGCGGGTGAGGCGCGCCGCGCAGCGGCGCTGCACCGAGGCCGCGTGCGGCGCGGGGCGGAAGTGGAGGTCGGCGTCATGCGAAAGTGGATCATCCTGATCGTCGCCGTCGCGGCCGTGGGCATCGGCTACTACGTGGTGCGCACCAACGTCCGGGTGGACATGCCCTGGAACCAGCCCAAGTTCGGGCCGGTCACGCGTGGCGACATCTCCGTTCCCATCACCGCGAGCGGCCTGATCGAGCCTCTGCAAAAGATCGAAGTGAAGTCGAAGGCGTCCGGAGAGGTGATCGAGGTCCGCGTTCAGGAAGGCGACTTCGTCCGCGAAGGCGACGTGCTCGTGCTGCTCAAGAAGGACGACGAGCGGCGCGGATTCGAGCGTGCCGAGGCGGACCGCGACCGCGTCCGGGCGCTGCTCGAGCAGGCCAAGATCGGCGTGTCGCAGGCGGAGCAGGATGTGCGCTCCGCCGAGGCGCGGCTGGCGCAGTTGAAGGCCGAAGCGACCAGCCTGGAGTTCAACCTCGAAAAAGTGCGGATGATGCACTCGCGTTCGGGCACGTCGAGCAATCAGGAACTGGTGGACGCGACCTCGCGCTACGAGATTAACGAAGCCCAGCAGAAAGGCGCCGACGCGGCACTCATGAACGCGCAGAACGCGCTCAAGGCCGCCCACGAGAACGTGAACCTCCAGGCGGCGGCGGAGAAGGTGGCGCTCAAGACGCTGGAGGACGCACAGGAGCGCCTCAATGAGACGACCGTCATCTCGCGGCACGCCGCCATCGTGACTCAGGTTTCGGTGCGGCCGGGCAATCTGATTCAATCGGGCACGCAGTCGTTCACCGGCGGCACGAAGGTGCTCGACCTGGCGGACATCTCGCGGAAGATCGTGCGGGCGCGCGTCGACGAGGCCGAATACGGCCGCATCCTGAAGATCGCGCCGCCCGGGGCGCTGCCGGACATGCCGGGGCTGCGCGAGGCGGCGGCGTCGGAGACCTCCGCGGGCGAGGCGCGGCTCGGCAAGGTGACCGTCACGGTCGACGCCTTTCGCGATCAGCAGTTCGAAGGCGTGATCGAGCGCGTCGAGCCGCAGGGCAAGCAGTATCCCGGCTCGACGATCATCCAGTTCGACGTGCACGTCGCGATCACCGATCCGCAGGCGCACCTGCTGCCGCTGGGGGCCCAGGCGCAGGTCGAGTTCACGGTCGACCAGGCGGTGAACGCGCTGCGGGTGCCGAGCGAGGCGGTGAAGCGCTTCCGCGAGCAGACCGGCGTATGGATCAAGACCGAGAAGCCCGCGGACTCGCAGTCGCTCTACGGCAAGCAGTTCGTGCCGTGCCGGTTCGGCATCAGCGACGGCGAGTACACGGAGGTGCTCGGTGCGCTGGGCGGCGCCGAATTGAAGGAAGGCGCGCAGGTCTACACCAAGCTGCCGCCGAAGAGCGAAAGCGAAGACGAGGAATAGCCGCGGGTGCGCCGCGCGGCCGAACGGCGCGCAGCGCCGCGTACGTGCGGCGCAGCGGCGCACGAGAGAGGCGATTGCGACCGGCCGCGGCGCAATCACATCCGCGCGGCGGGCGCGCGGTGGACGGCCGCAAGGGGATCGCAGCGTTGGCGTTGATCTCGATCACGGCGTTGACGAAGGTCTACCGGATGGGCGACGTGGACGTCCGCGCGCTCGATGGGGTCGACCTGGAGATTTCGGCCGGCGAGTTCGTCGCGATCACGGGCGCGTCCGGCAGCGGCAAGAGCACGCTGATGCACGTGCTGGGCTGCCTCGATCGCCCGACCAGCGGCGCGTACGTTCTGGATGGCCGGAAGGTCAGCGCGCTGAGTGATCGCGAGCTCGCCCAGACCCGCAACCGCAAGATCGGATTTGTCTTTCAAACGTTCAATCTCATCAACCGCACGACGGCGCTCGACAACGTCTCGGTTCCGCTGTTCTATGCCCACCGCACCAACGCCCGCGGCCCGGCCCGCCGCGCCCTCGAACGCGTCGGACTGGCGCGCCGGGCGCACCACCGGCCGAACGAGCTTTCGGGGGGCGAGCGGCAGCGGGTTGCAATCGCGCGCGCGATCGTGAACGACCCCGTGCTGGTGCTGGCCGACGAGCCCACCGGCAACCTCGACTCGCGCACCGGCGAGCAGATCATGGAGATCTTCCACTCGCTGAACCGCCAAGGCGTGACGATCATTCTCGTGACCCACGAGCCCGAAGTCGCGCTTCAGGCGCGGCGGATCGTGCAGATGCGCGACGGCCGGATCGTGTCGGATCGCCCGAACGAACCGGCGGCGCGCACCGCGACCGAGCCGGCCGCGACGCCGACGCGCGGGCCGGACGCGTCGGCGCCCGGCGGTCCTGGTGCTGCCGATCCGCCACCGAGTGCGAGTTCGCCGAGGGGCGGCGCGAAGCGTCAGGCGCGCGGCGCGACCGCGGCGCTGGCGTGTGGCGTGTTGGCGCCGCTGCTCGTGGCCGGGGCGCTGGCGGTCGGATATCAGTTTCGCGGCACGTCGCTCGGTGCCGGCGAGACGCCTTCGACCACGGCGCTGGTCACGCTCGGTGGGGCGCTGGCCGCGATCGTGACGGCGCTGGTTCTGGGCGTGGTGGCGATCGTGCGCTCGCGGCGCGTGCTGCGGAGCATCCGGTCGGAGCCGGGCGTTTGGCAGGGGGCCGGTCAGGCCCGCCTGGCGCTGGTTCTGGGATGGCTGGTCGTGCTGACGCCGGTGCTGGCGATTGTCGTGCGGGTGGTGACGTAGCGGGCGAGGAGCGTATTCGTCCAACGCGTCGGCGCTGCCGCACGCCGACGCTTCTCAGCCCGGCCCGTGGGGGATTCGCGACCGGCCGGCCGGGCGACCGACGAACCGATTGCGATTCGTCGGCAGCGCGGCTATACTCCCGACCCAATTGTCAGGCGGCTCCGGCGGTCCGCATGCCCGCGGGCGGCGGCTGGGGCCTGCCCGAGTTTAGGAGACCTGGGGCAATGATGGCGGCAGAACGTAAGACGGAGCTGGTAAAGAACTTCCGGCGACACGACGGCGACACAGGATCGGCCGAGGTGCAGATCGCGATTCTCACCGAGCGCATCACGCAGCTCACCGAACACCTCAAGACCCACCAGAAAGATCACTCATCCCGCCGAGGGTTGCTGAAGATGGTTGGAAAGCGATCGGGGCTGCTCAAGTTCCTGGCCGCCTCCGACCGCGATCGATATCTCAAGACGATCGGCTCCCTCGGGCTGCGAAAGTAAGTCGCGGCTGCGACGCCTGCCGAACGGCAGGCGTCTTTGTTATGTGAGCGCCGCACGCGTCCGCGGCGTCTCGGGGCCGTCCGCGCGGAGTCGCGTCGGCTGGTCGGACAAGTCAGGCGGCAAATGTAACGTGAGGCAGAGAGGTCAACGATGGTATTCAAGGTAGAGCGGCAAATCGGCGCGCAGACACTTTCGATCGAGGTCGGCAAGATCGCCCGGCAGGCGCACGGCGCCGCTGTCGCGCGCTATGCCGACACGATCGTGCTGGGCACGATCGTGTCGGGACCGGCCCGTCCGGACCAAGACTTCTTTCCATTGACGGTGGACTATCGCGAGAAGATGTCGTCCGCGGGCAAGTTCCCCGGCGGGTTCTTCAAGCGCGAGGGGCGACCGACGCAGAAAGAGATCCTCACCATGCGGATGATCGACCGCCCGATGCGGCCGCTCTTCCCCACGGGTTTCATGGACGAAGTGCAGATCCAGACGATGGCGCTGTCGACCGACACCGAGCACGATCCGGATATCGTGGCGTTTGTGGCGGCGGCGGCGGCGATCGCGATTTCGCCGGTGCCGTTCAACGGTCCTGTGGCCGCCGCCCGGGTGGGGCGGATCGACGGCCAGTTTGTCATCAATCCCACGCAGAGCGAGCTGGAAAAGTCTGATCTCGACGTGGTGGTCGCCGGCCCGCAAGCCTGGATCAACATGATCGAGGTCGGCTCGCACGAGCTGGCCGAGGACGTGATCGCCGAGGCGATCGAGTTCGGCCACCAGCAAGGCGTGGTTCCGGTGTGCGAGATGATCGCGGAGCTGGCCAAGCACGCCGGGCAGCCCAAGACCTGGGAGGCGCCCGAAATCAGCGCCGATCTGGTCAGCAAGGTGCGCTCGCTCGCGGAAAGCGAGCTGCGGGCCGCCAAGAAGACCAAGATGAAGCAGGAGCGCAGCGCGGCGGTCACCGCGGTCTATGAAAAGGTGAAGGCCGCGCTCGTTCCCGAGGGCGTCATTCCGCCGCCGATCGATCCGAAGAAGGTGAAGGCGCAGTTCGGCCTGCTGGAGGAGCAGATCGTTCGCGAGATGATTCTGAAGGACAAGAGCCGCCCCGACGGCCGCAAGCTCGACGAGGTTCGGCCCCTTCACTGCGAAGTGGGCTGGCTGCCGCGCACGCACGGATCGTCGCTGTTCGGGCGTGGCGAAACGCAGGCGATGGTGACGGCAACGCTGGGGACCTCGCGCGACGAGCAGATCATGGACGAACTGCTCGGCGAGTACAAAAAGAAGTTCATGCTGCACTACAACTTTCCGCCGTTCTCCGTGGGTGAAGCGCGCCGGATCGGTCCGCCGGGGCGGCGCGAGATCGGCCACGGGGCGCTCGCCGAGCGCAGCCTGGAGGCCGTGCTGCCGACGAAGGAGGAATTCCCCTACGCGATCCGGCTCGTGAGCGACATTCTGGAATCGAACGGATCGAGCTCGATGGCGTCCGTATGCGGCGGCTCGCTGTGCCTGATGGACGCGGGTGTGCCGATCAAGTCGGCGGTGGCGGGCATCTCGATCGGGCTGGTGCAGGAGGACGACAAGTACGTCCTGCTCACGGACATCATGGGCGAGGAGGATCACTTCGGCGACATGGACTTCAAGGTCGCCGGCACGCGCAAGGGCATCACGGGCATCCAGCTCGACATCAAATCGCACGGCATTTCGTATGAGATCGTGCACGAGGCTCTGGCGGCGGCGAAGAAGGCCCGCTTCCACATTCTCGGCGAGATGGAGCGCTGCATCGCCAAGCCGCGGGCCGAGATCAGCGAGTTCGCGCCGCGCCTGATCACGGTGCACATCAACCCGGAGAAGATCGGCAAGCTGATCGGTCCCGGCGGCAAGGGCATCAAGGGCATCGAGGCCGCCACCGGCGCGACCATCGACATCGAGCCGGACGGTACGGTGTTCATCGCGTGCGCGGATGCGGCGGGCGCCAAGCGGGCCGAGGAAATGGTCAACCGCGTCACCGAAGAAGTGAAGATCGGCAAGATCTACGAAGGCAAGGTGATCGGCATCAAGGACTTCGGCGCGTTCATCGAGATCGCCGAGGGCCAGGATGGCCTCTGTCACATCAGCGAGCTGGCCGACGGCTACGTGAAAACCGTGACCGACGTGATCAAGCTCGGCGACCCGGTGCGTGTGAAGGTCATCGCGATCGACGACCAGGGGCGTGTAAAGCTGTCGCGCAAGCAGGCCATGCGGGAGTAGCCGCGACTGTCGCCGCCGACGAAAAGCGGCCTCGCGCCGCGGCCACCATCGGCGGCGGCGCAGGCGATCCAATACGAGCCGCGTGCCGTCGCGGGCGGAGACCTACCGCTCGCGGCCGTCCGCGGCTCGCTTCGCCTTTTTGCCGCCGCCGTGCGGGAACCGCGCCGCGTGGCACGCGAGCGGAACCGCTGGAGCTGTCCGGAGCGTGGCCGCATACCGCTGCGTTCGGTTCCTTGCTATCCTCGTTGGCTCGCGCCGTCGTCGGCGGGCGTTCCCGGAGCCGGGTTCCAGGCGGCCGTCGCGATACGCAGGCCGCTCCGGGGCGTATCGTGCGGCGTCAAGTCGCCGCGCCGGGGGCCGGTTCGTCTCGCCGCGGCTCGGTTGCGCTCGAATCGCGGCGTCGCATCCGTCGGTTGTTCGTTCGGTTTGCCTGAGGCGTAGAATTGCGCTTGGCGTGCGGTGTCCGCGCCGCGGCCGGTGACTCGTCGGGATCCGTCGTGGCCAGCTTCTTCGTACTCCAGGGACCGGACAAGGGGCGCTCGCTGCGCTCGGCGGAGGATCGCATCCTCATTGGCCGAACGAGCGACCAGGTGCCGCTGACCGACCACACCGTCTCGCGGCGGCATGCGCAGGTTGACGCCGCCGAGGGCGGGTGGGTGCTCTCCGACCTCGACAGTGCGAACGGCACCTACGTGAACGGCGTGCGCGTGACGCGCCCGGTGAAGCTGAAGCACGGCGACCAGATTCGCGTCGGCAGCACGCTGCTGGTCTACGCCGGCGACGAGCGCGTCGAGCAGCTTCTCGGACCGAACATCCCGACCGATCTCGTCACGCTCGACGCGGGCGAGTCGCTCGACGCGTCGATCATGGCGAGCGTGCCGTCGAACGAGGACAGCGTCGTGATGGCGGCCCCGGACACCGCGTGGGCGGTGAAGAGCTGGGGCGTGATTCGCCAGCTCACGGACGTGATCGGCAGCCTGTTGCCCACCGATCAACTGCTCGCGCGCGTCATGGACATCATATTCGAGGAAGTCGAGGTGGATCGCGGCGTCATCTTCGTCCGCGACGCGCAGACGCAGGAGCTGATGCCGGAGGTCGTGCGGTTTCGCGAGCGCGCCGGGGGCGCGCCGCGCGGGCGCGACGGCGATTCGATCCAGACCTCGCGCACCATTCTCGACCACGTCGCGCGCTCGCGCGAGGGCGTGTTGTGCTCGAACGTCGCCGCCGACAAGCGCTTTCAGAGCGGAAAGAGCGTCCACAACCTCGGCATGCGCTCGGTGATCTGCGCCCCGATCGTCGCGCGCGAGCAGGTGCTCGGCGTCGTGCACCTCGATTGCCCCGTGCCGCGGCATACGTATAACGAGAACGAGCTGCGGCTCATCACGGCGATCGGGTATCAGACCGGCCTGGCGATCGAGAACGCGCGGCTCGTGCAATCGCACCTGGAGCGCGAGCGGCTCGCGGCGGCGGGCGAGACCGTGGCGTACCTGTCGCATTACATCAAGAACATCCTGCAAGGCATGCGCAGCGGCGCGGACGTGGTGAAACGCGGCCTCGACCGCCGCGATTTCGCGGTCACGAGCCAGGGCTGGCACATCGTCGAGCGCAATCTCGAGAAAAGCTATAACCTGATGCTCAACATGCTCGCGTTCAGCAAGGAGCGCGAGCCGCGATTCGAGATGTTGCAGCTCAACAAGATCGTCGACGAAGTCGTCGACCTCGCGCAGCGCCCCGCCGACGACCGCAAGGCCGTCCTGCTCGCGGATCTCGACGAACACGTGCCGGCGATCCCGCTCGACTACGACGGCATCCACCAGGTCACGCTCAATCTCATCACCAACGCGCTCGAGATCGTCCCGCCGGGCAACGGCATCGTGAACGTGCGGACACGCTACGACGCCGCCACGCGGCAGGTGCTGCTCGCGGTCGCGGACAACGGCCCGGGCGTGCCGCCGCAGAACCAGCAGCGCATCTTCGAGCCGTTCTTCTCGACGAAGGGTCACGGCGGGACCGGCCTGGGCCTCGCGGTCGCGAAAAAGATCGTCGAAGAGCTCGGCGGAACAATCGAAGTCCGCAACCAGCCGGAAGGCGGCGCGGAGTTTCGCGTGAAGCTGCCGGCGTTCAACGCGCGGATGGAACAGGCGGGCGACACGCTGGGGCCGCGGTGAGTGGCGGGGATCGCAAGCCGTCCGTCGTTCACGGTGCGCCCGCGGAGCACATCGGCGGCAGGCCCGCGGCGCAGGCGGCGAGGCGGAGCGAAGCCGCGCCCGCCGCCCGCCGGCGCTTGTGCCAGCGTGGCTGAACGCCGCATGCCGGCGATCCGCCGAGCATCCCGGGCGCGCCCAACCGCGTCATGGAGTGCGGCACAGCCGGGATCATCGATGTGACAAGGCCGCGCGATTACGAAGGCATCGCGCTCGATCCGCTCGACCCCTATCGGATGGGGGCGACGGACAAGACCACCAGATGCGGCCGCTGGCGCAGTGCAGATCGTGCCCCGGCCGGCGACGCTCACGCTTCTCGCACGCGCAGGCACGGGCAGCTTGTATCTACGACGGTGACGGGCGCGGGTGGCGAGAAGCTCGGAAGTTCTGAGCGCGGCAGGCCGGTCACGCAGGCCCGAGCGGCAGGTCACAAACGGTGGTGACGGCCGAGATCGCCGCCCGTTCGACCCGGTTCAGATCGCGACGCCGATTCGCGATCGTTGCTCCGGCGTCGTAACGCCCGTACAACTCCGCCGTGTGTGCATTCACTGTCATTTCACACTCTAACGCGATCCCACACTCGGCGGAGTGGGGCGCGTGAGCGCTGGCACCCGCTGGGCGGTGGTGCTGTTCGCCGCGGCGGCGTTTGCGCTGCTGGCGCTCGTTCCATGGCACGCCGACGCGGTGCTTCGTCGCGCGGTCGGCGTCGTCGCGGTGACGCTGATCCTGTGGGTGAGCGAGATCGCGCCGCTTGGCGTGGTCGCGCTCGGTGTGCCGGTGCTGGCGACGCTGGCGGGCGTCTTGCGCTGGAATGACGCGATCGCATCCTGGGGCGAATCGACCGTCTTTCTCTTCCTCGGCGCGTTTCTGCTCGCCCGGGCGCTCGAGAAGCACGGCGTTTTTGAGCCGCTGCTGCGCAACCGGCTGACGCACGTTTCGACGCGCGGCGACGGCTGGGCGCTCGTCGGCGTCGTCTTGCTCGCGGCGGGGGCGCTGTCGGTGATGCAGAACAACACTGCCGTCACGGCGATGCTGCTGCCCGTGGTGTTGGCGCTGGCGCGGCGGACCGTGCGGCCGGCGCTGGCGCTGCTGGCGCTGAGTTACGGCGCGACGTTCGGCGGGATGGCGACGCCGGTCGGCACGGCGCCGAATTTCATCGGCTTCGCGGAGATGCGTCGCGTTGCGGACGACGTGAACTTTCTGTCGTGGATGAGCGTGGGCGTTCCGGTGTGGATTGGCACGGCGGCGCTTGGGGCGCTGGTGCTGCGGCTTGTGCGGCGGTTCGGCGTATCGAGCGCGGCAGGCGACGCGGTGGCCGGCGAACGCGCCGCCGCCGCGGAAGTCGAAAGCGGGGCGGCCGCGGAAGTTGCACGCGGCGCGGCGGGCGAAGGAGCAGCCGCGGTGATTGATGGCCGCGCGGTTTTGCGACGGTCGCCTGCAAGCGGAGCCCCGTTTGCGGCGCCTTCACCCGCGATCGACGCCGACACGCGTCGCCTGCGGCGCATCGCGATGGTCACGTTCGCCGCGGTCGCGGTGGTTTGGCTCGGCGTCGGCGTCGTGCAGAGCGCGACGTCGCGGGAGGCGCCGGCTCGACAGTGGACCGAGCGCTTCCTTCCCGAGTCGCTGCCGCCGGTGCTTGCGAGCGTGGCGTTGTTCTTTGTGCGCGTGGGCCCGAGGCGGGTGGCGGTGCTGGATCGACGGGATTTTCAGGCGCTCGACTGGGATACGCTGTTTTTGATCGCCGGCGGGCTGAGTCTGGGCGAGGTGCTGCGCACGAGCGGGGCGGCGGCGGAGCTGGCGCACGCCGTCGCGGGACTGGCGTGGCCGGCGCTGGCGCTGATGCTGGCGCTCGGCGCGGTTACCGTGCTGCTCAGCGAGCTGACGAGCAACACTGCTACCGCGTCGCTGATGGTGCCGCTGGCGGCGAGCCTGGCGGGCGCCGTCGGCGTGCCGCCGGTGCAGATGATCTATATCGTCGCGCTGTCGGCGAGCCTGGGCTTCGCGCTGCCGATCTCTACCCCGCCGAATGCGATTGTCTATGGCACGCGGGAGATTCCGCTGCGGCTGATGATCGTGGCGGGCGTGCTCGTCGACGGGCTGGCGCTGCTGTGGGTGGTGTCGTGCGTGCGCTGGCTGGCGTGATGGGCGAGTCTGGAGTTTGGATTCTGGAGTGGAGCGATCGGCGTCGCCCGCGGGTCCGGCGGGGCGGCGATGCTTTGCGTACGCGTGCGTCGCTCATCGCTGACCGGTGCACGGGGTGCGGCGCGGGCGGGATGCTACTCTTTGCGCGCGTCTGATGCTCAGCGATCGCTCTGCGACACGACGGCATCGACAAACGCGTCGACGTCGAACACGTCGATCGCGCCGTCGCGGTTGACATCGGCGAGGTCGCGCCGGCACCAGCCGTAGTTCTGTAGATAGAACTCGGCGTCGACGAGTGCGGCGACGAAGGGGTCGATGTCGAAGTGATTGACGCGTTTGTCGCAGTTGAGATCGCCGGGTTTGGGCGGAATGTAGACGGCGATGCCGCGGCCGCCGCGGTGGCCGGTGGGGAAGCGGAAGACTTCTGTGCGCTCGCCGGTGTTGGGATCGACGGCGTAGACGCCGACCTGGTCGGCGACCCAGAGCGTCCGTTCGTCGTCGCTCAGTGCGTAGGCACGATTGCCGATCAGCGTCATAGGAAAAAGGCGGCGCGTCGTCGGGTCCATGCGGTCGTAGCGCACGAGACCGGGATTAGATGAAGTAAAAACGTTGCCTTGCCTGTCTATGGCGATCGCCGTTGGCGGGCCGAGTTCTTCGGGGCCGAACTGGGTGACTTCCCCTTCGGGTGTCACGAGCGCGAGGGCGCCGGTGTTGCCGCCGACTTGCATGCTCGCCATGAGGTTGCCCGTCGGCGTCATCGCGAGCGGCGAGTTCCAACTCGTTCGAGTTGTCACGAGTTGGAATTGCGATGCGCCGAACGGCAGGCGAACGATGCGCCAACTCGTGTCGAGCGAGACAAATAGGTTCCCGTAGCGATCCCAGACGGGTCCTGTGTGACTATATGGGTTCGCAATACCACTCGCCGAATTGAATCGGACACTCACATCGCCCTCAGCCGTGAGTGCGAGAATACTTCCGCCGCTGTAATTCAGAATGTAAAGATACTCTCCATCCGGCGTGAATGCCATCCCATTGTTCGTACACAACCCATCCTCGTACCCCGCAATGATCCACGATTCGCCGGACTCCGGATCGATCTGGCGAATCCAGTTCTCCTGGCGCAGGCAGCCTTCCCGTGTCTGTTCGTGGACGTAGAGATGCCCGGGCGGAAACGCCGGCGCGGACGGCGCAGGCGCGAACGCACACAGCGCGATCAACATCAGGCGATTCGCTGACATCGCGAGCAACTCCCAATTCGCCCGTTCGATTGTAGCAGGAATCTCGGATGAGTGATAGCCTGTTTCGGCGTGGCGCGAGGCGGACACGGCCCGGTCCGTCGAGCGCGATGGCGCGCGTTGTCGGTCGCCACTTCCGCGTCGCGCCGAACGCCCATTTCCCGGCTCGGGAGAACGTTCATGTGTCGTTGTCCCCTCATCGCTCTCGGCATTGCGTTTGCATGTGTTCCGGCGTCATTTGTTGCGGCGCAGTGTTCCGACCCGGCGGCTCAGGGTTGCGGGGCGTCCGAGCGCGTAGGGCAGGTCGCGGCTGTTTGCGACCTGCCGCTTCTGACCGGAGGCGGAGCGCCTTCCGTACAAACGCCCTGAATGGCGGCGCCACAGTGCGCAATTGGGCTGGGCGACGGATTGGCAACTGCTCGCGCCGATGTCCGAAGTGCGGATGTACCATTCCTCGACGCTACTGTTGCCCGACGGCCGCGTCTTCATTACGGGTGGGCAATGGACAAATCCCGCACCGGCCACTGAACTCGAAACCGCCCAGATCTTCTCCCCGCCTTATCTCTTCGCCGCCGACGGCAGCCCGGCGCCGCGGCCGCAAGCCCGCGATTGCGGACGCGGGGGCGGGCCGATTGAGTTCCTGAGAACGTGGCGACGCAAAAGCCGTCGCCACGGCACCCAGCCACGCAAAGGCCGTCGCCACGGCACCCGCTCGTCGCTGCCGCGGCCGGCAGACCGTCGCCACGGCACCCGGCCGGCGCCACGACACCCGGCGACTCAGACTGCTCGTTAGCCCTCATCGCGGGCTTGCGCCCGCGGCTCTGATGGGGTATGTGGCTCTGATGGCTGCCCGGCTGACCAGACGCCAATGGAGGCCGGTCCGGCGGGCTTTGATGCGCGTGTCAGAAAACGCCACCGGCCGGGGGCAGCTTTCGCCGCACCCGGCCGGTGGTTTGCTCCTCGCTCGCGGAGCGTCCGGCGGACCCGTTCGCTGGTCCACTGGCTGCGTCTCCGTCGCTCGCGTGCTTACGGCATGCGGTACCACGCATAGCCGAGGTAGCTCGGCGTATAGCTGCAACGGTACTTGTTCACGCGGATCTTGTAGGTTCCGCTGACGCTGGGCGTGAAGTCGACGATCTCAGCGGTGTTGTCGAAGCTCAACGAGCTGGCGACGGACGAGCCGTTGGGCGCGATGACCTGGAGATCGAGGTCCGCCGACGGGCGGTTGTTGTAATCGCTGTAGTCGGGGTTGCTGTCCCACGCGATGACGACGCGGGTGCGCTTGCCGGCGACGAGCGCCATGTTCAGCACATCGAGCGAGCTGGCCGCCGAGCAATCGTAGTTGCGGGCGCCCCAGTTGCCGTTGACGCCGCGGGCCACGTCATCGGCGCGGTCGAGGTTGATGCCGCCGGCGCCGTCCTTCTCGGAGAGGCGCGCCGCGCCTTCGACGTTCTGGAGCGCGGTGGCCATCAGGATGGCGCGATGGGCTTCCGGCCAGATCCGCAGCGACGCGTTGCGATCGTTCAGCAGCGCGATGCCGCCGGTGACCATCGGGGCGGCGTAGCTGGTGCCGCTGCCGGTGTTCGCGACCCACGGGGAGGCCATGGTCGTGCTGGTGATGCTGGTTCCGGGGGCGGCGATGTCGGGCTTCTCGCGGTCCATGTGCGCCGAGATCGGGTCGCCCCAGCTCGAACATGGGTTCATCGTGTCGCCGGTGGTGCTGGTCGTACCCTTGTCGTCGAGGTTTCCGACCGTGATGATGTTATAGCCGAGGCCCGGGCTGGTGACGTCGCCGTCGGTGCCCTGCGAGCAGCCTGCGCCGCCGCGGTTGCCGGCCGACTTCACGACCGCGGTCCACTCCCAGATGACGAGGTTGTCATAGAAACGATCGTGGCCGCCGAGCACGCGGTTCGTGTCCGAACCCCAGCTCAGGTTGATGGCCTTGGCGCCCCAGTCGGCGGCGCGCTGCGAGGCGTCGTGCATCTCGCTGCTGTCGCCGTCGCACGACCCGCCGATGCGCACGGTCGCCTGGCTGGCGATGCCGGTGTGCGTCGTGTGCGTGCTGCGGACCATGCCCGCGACGGCGGTGCCGTGCGCGCTGTCGCACGAGTCCGTCAGGTCTTCGACGATGCCCGCCAGGTACGGATTGCTCGGCACGCGCCCGCCGCCGTACTCCGTGATCGCGACCCGCTCGCCGCTGCCGCGGAAGCCGCGCGAATTCACGGTGCTGGCGCGGATGACGACGCGCGCGACGTTGAGCTCGTTCTCGTTGTTCTGCGGCTCGAGGTAGATCGTGTCGACCTCGGGCAGGCTGTTGACTTCCTCGATCGTCTTGGCGTCGAGGGCCGCGTAGATGATCGGGGCGGACGTGGCGTGCGTGGGCTGGAATCCCAGCTCCGCGAGATAGTCGCCGAGCGGCGCGACCGTCGCCGCCACCGCTTCGAGGCGACCCTGGCGCGCTTCGAGGCTGCTGAACTCCAGGGCGCGCGGATCGGTGATTTCCTGCGGCTCGGGGCGGCGCGCCTCGACCTCGTTCTCATTCCGCAGCCAGATCATGACGGGGACGAGCTCATTCTCGCCGACGTTCGGCAGAATCTCGGCCAGCGCCGGCTCCAGCTTTCCGAAACGAGCCTCACGGGCCTCGCGTTCGGCGTTGACGAGGTCTTCGTCGCTCAGCTCTAGTCCCGACTCGTCGAGGATGACGCTGTGCAGGCCGCCCGCGGCATCCTGCACCTTGAACGAGAACGCGATGACGCCGGTGTTCGGAAACCGCGCGACCGCCGAGTATGCGATGCTCAGGGCGCCGGGCTCGAAGCCGCGGCCGGCTGCGAGCACCTGCACCGCCAGCGGCTCGAGCGCCGTCAACTGCGCCTGCTCGGCCTGCTGCTGAAAGTCGAGTTCGGTCGCGAACGCGTCGACATCCTGCCCGACGGCCGTGACCGAGGTCGCGAGGCACGCCGCCAGAACAAGGCCGCGGGCGACGTTTCCAATCGTGTTGTTGAGGAACCGCTTCATGGTGTGTTTCCTGCCTGTCCGTTGTGCCGCGCTTCGGCGTTCGTCGCTCGGTCGTCGCGACACGTCGTCGCAACGTGGACCCCCGAGATTTCGAAGCCGTCGTGCGGCTGACAGGAAACGAAGTGACGGTGGCGGGCGCGCGCTCACGCGGGGGAGCGATGGAATGAGCGAGATTGCGCGTCGAAATTCTCGCGTGCGGTCGGTGCAGGGTCTGTGCGAAGCGTCGCCGTGCGCGGTTTCGGGTCGATGCGAGCGCGTGGCGCGTTGCCGGAGCGACGGGCGTGGTGCGCCCGGCGAACGCGCAAACGAGCATCAATACGCCGGCGCCGGTGCGGGCAGGGGATGAAAGCACGCTTCGCAGCGCGGCTCGTAGGCTTCGGGACCGCCGACCATCAGCGGGTCGGTCACCGGAACCATCCGCTCGGAGAACCGCGCCGGCCGACCGCACACCCGACACGGCGCCGAGAGCACGCGCACCTCGTTGGCGAGCGTCTTGAGTTCGGGCAGCGGCGGAAACGGCCGGCCCCACGCGTCGTGGTCGATTCCGACGACGATCACGCCCACGCCCGCCGCCGTCAGCGTTCGGCAGACCGCGACCAGCGCCCGTCCGAAGAACTGCGCCTCATCAATGCCGACGACGCGGGCGTCCCCGCGCCGCGCGGCAATCTCAGCGGCGCTGCTCGCGACCTGCGCGGGAAACGTGCGACCGTCGTGGGTCGCGAGCCGGCCGGCCTGGTACCGGACATCGATCGCGTGCTTGAACGCGCGCGCCGACTTCCCCGCGTGCTGCGCCGCCGACAACCGCTCGATCAGTTCGGCCGTCTTGCCGGCGAACATGCAGCCGCAGATCACCGTCAGTCGGCCCGGGGCGGTCGTGGGCGCGTCGCTCATGGCCGGGATTGTAGCCGCGCGCTGGTGGCGGCCCGGGCAGGAAACGTCACGACCCGCGGCGAAGTGCGTCGGCGGCGGCCGCGAGGGCGGCAACACGCTGCGGGTCGAGTTCGTTCGACCACATGCCGTCCCGCTTGAGCGATGATCCGACGATGAACACATCCGCATGCGACCAGAGGGCGGGGAGGTTTTCCGGCGTGATGCCCGAACCGACCGCGACCGGAACTTTCACGGCGCGCCGGACGGCGGCCACCTCCGCGGGTGCGGTTGGTGCTCCGGTCGCGACGCCGGTGACAATCACGCCGTCGGCGCCGGCGAATTCGGCGGCGGCCGCGGTCGTGGCGAGCGAGACGTCGGCGGTGAGCGCGTGGCTCGCGTGTTTCTTCTTGATGTCCGCGAACACCGCAATGTGCTCGGCGCCGATCTGCCGCCGGTAACGCAGCAGCGGGCCGGCCGCCGCGGTCGGCATGAGCCCCTCGTCGGCGACGTGGGCAAAGACGAAGTTCTCGACGCGGACGAAATCGGCTCCTCCGGCCAGCGCCACCGCCAGCGCTTCGCAGTTTGCACCGGCCAGCACCTGCACGCCGAGCAGCCCCCGTGCCACGCCGCGCACCGCCGCGACCACCGCCGTCATGCCCGCAACCACCTCCGGGCCGACGGCGCCGTTCAGGTAGGGCACGTCGTGCATGTTCTCGACGATCACGCCGTCAAATCCAGCGCCCATCAGCGCTTCGGTCTCATGCGCCGCCCGTCGGATCACGTCCGCCAGCGGTGCGGACTGCCGCGGCGTGCCGGGCATCGCCCCCGCATGGATCATCCCGAGCATGCATTTATTTGTGCACCAGGTCGGCGGCATGGTATCCTCGTTGCGCTCGGCGGCGATCGCGTGACGCGATGCCGCCCGGTGCAGCCCGCCCACGATAACCTTCGCTCCGGCCCGTGTCGCGGGCGCGTCACCGGCGGTGCGGCGGTGCGGGTCTTTCCAACGATGTTCGCACAAGGAGTCACGTTTGATGTCGCGCGCGCAGGGGTGGACGCCGATCGGAGCGGCGCTGGCGGTATGGTTGGGGTCGATCGCCGCGAGCGGCGCGCCGACCGCGATCGGCACGCTGGTGTCGACACAGGTGAGCCAGGCGTCGTACCAGGACTATCTCGACAACTATCTCTACACGCACACCGGCGACAACCGCGCCGGCGGCCAGCCGGATAACATCGCCGCCCGCGGGAACATCGCGGCGCTGTTCCAGAGCTTCGGTCTCAACGTCCAGCTCTTTCCGTTTCCGTACAACGGGCAGACGTATTACAACGTCGTGGCGACGCAGATCGGGATCCGGCTTCCCAACGAGGTCTACATTGTCGGTGCGCACTTCGACTCGGTCGGCAACCCCGGCGCGGACGACGACGCGAGCGGCGTGGCGGCGGTGCTCGAGGCGGCGCGCGTCGTCTCGCAATACGACACCGATCGCACCATTCGCTACATCGCGTTCGATCAGGAGGAGAACGGCCTCGTCGGCAGCCGGGCGTATGCGAACTCGCTCGCCGGTCAGACCATCCGCGGCATGGTCCAGCTCGACATGATCACGCACAACTCCGGCACCTACACGACCGACATCTTCGGCCGGACCGCGTCGAATCCGCTCAAGAGCCAGGTGTCGACGGCCCTGCTCGATTATGGCAACAACCTGGGCACGCAGGTCAACGGCGCGCTGAACGCCAGCGACCACGCCCCCTTCGAGGACGTCGGCATCCAGGCCTGCGCGCTCATCGAGGACAACTATCCCGCCAACGCCTGCTATCACCGCCTCTGCGACGCGGTCGAAACCGCTAATCACATTCACTACGCGATGGGAACCGACGTCACCCGCGGCGTCGCCGGCTTCCTTGCCGACCATGCGGTCGTGCGGCTGCGCGGCGACGTGAACTGCGACGGCGCGGTGAACAACTTCGACATCGATCCGTTCGTGCTGGCGCTGACCGATGCGTCGGCCTACACCGCGGCATTCCCGGCCTGCGCGGTCGTGCTGGCCGACGTGAACCACGACGGGCTCGTGAACAACTTCGACATCGACGCGTTTGTCACATTGCTGACGCCGTAGCAGCGCCGTTCAGGGCGGACTGCCCAGGACCGAAGATTGCGCGCCCCGGTTGCCGAGCGGCCGGCGCCGCATCGCACCCGCCGCGCCAAGCGCCGCCGGACGCGCGGCCCGCTTTTCGCGCCGGGCCCCGTGCTTGGCGCGCAGGGTCCGGATTCGCTCGCGGCGCGGGGCGGCGCGCCTACCGGTCGCGCACGCGGTCGAAAGTCTCGTTCAGCTTCCGCAGGCGCGCCGCGATCGCGGGCGTCAGCGCGCCGGGCGCCAGTCGCCAGCTCCAGTTGCCGCGAACGGTCGCGGGACGGTTCATGCGTGCCGTGCTGTCGAGCCCGAGCAGATCCTGCGCCGGGATGATCGCGGTGTTTGCCGGCGACGCAAGGGCCAGGCGGATCAAGTCCCAGTGAATCTCGCTTCCGTCCGATTCCGCGTACCGCAGCACGCGCTCGTGCTCGAGCTGGTCGTTCCAGCTTTCAACCCGGCGCCCCGCGCCGCGCCGCCGGGCGTTGCGCGTTTTCAGCGATTCGAACCAGCCGACGAGCGTGTCGTTGTCATGCGTGCCGGTGTAAACCGCGCAGTGGTGCGGGTAGCTGTGCGGCTGGTGATAGCGCGACCCGGCGCCGAACGCGAACTGCAACACGCGCATGCCCGGAAACCCCAGCGCGTCGCGCAGCGCGGCCGCCGCGCGCGTCAGCAGGCCCAGATCCTCGGCGATGATCTCGATCGCGCCCAGCCGGCTCCGCACGGCGGCGATCAGTTCCGCCCCGGGCGTCGGCAGCCACTTGCCGTGCGTCGCAACGCGGGCCCGGCCGGGCGCGGCCCAGCAGCGGACAAAGCCGAGGAAGTGGTCGATTCGGGCGCCGTCGAACTGCTCCGTGAGCTTCGCGAACCGTGCGACCCACCACGCGAAGTCGTCGCGCCGGTGCGCCGCCCAGCGATAGAGCGGATGCGACCAGAGCTGGCCGGTCGCGCTGAAATCGTCCGGCGGCACGCCCGATTGCAGCGTCGTGCGCCCGTCGCGATCCAGCGTGAACAGGTCTTGATGCGCCCAGACGTCGGCGCTGTCGTGGCCGACGAAGATCGGAATGTCGCCCAGCAGCGCCACGTCGCGCGAACGGCAATGCCGCTGCAACGCCTTCCACTGCCGGTCGAACACGTACTGCACAAATTGCTCGAACGCAATCGTGTCCTGAAGCGCCGCGCGCGCGGTGCGCAGCGCGGCCCGCACGCGGCGGCGGATCGGCGGCGGCCACGTGAACCACGCGCGTCCGCGATTCGCTCGTCGCAGCGCCGCGAACAGCGCGTAATCGTCGAGCCAGCCGCGCTCGCGCTCGACAAACGCGTCGAAGTCCGTCCGGCGGACCACCCGCGATGCGCCGAACCGGCTGAAGGCCAGCCGGAGCAGGCGGTCCCTGGCGGCGGCGACTTCGTGGTAACGCACGCGCCCGGCGCCGTCGCGCCGCGCGACTACCCGTTCATCGGAGGTGAGCAAGCCGTCCGCCCGCAGCGCGTCAACGCTGATCAGCAGCGGGCTCCCCGCAAACGCCGAGAACGCGCTATAAGGCGAGCCGCTCCGCGCCGGCGGACCGATCGGCAGCATCTGCCACCAGCGGACGCCCGCCGCATGCAAAAAGTCCGCGAACTCGTGCGCCGCGGCGCCCAGGTCGCCGCACCCATCCGGCCCCGGCAGCGACGTCGGATGCAGCAGGATTCCCGCGCTGCGCTCGGCGAGCGTGGGGCGAAACTCGCGTGGGCTGCGGCGGTGCGTCGTCGTCGGCGGCATGACCAATCCCGAAATGCGGGCGCGCCGGCGCTCGAACGATCGAACCGCGCCGCGGAAGTCGGAGTATAACCCTCGTCAGCGGACCCGCGGATGGCGCCGCGCAAGCCGGCCCATGCCGCCGCGTCGCAGGGACGTCCCGTTTTCGCGCGTCGCAAAAGGAGCGCTCGTGTCAGAACTCATCATCGGGCCCGTCATCGCCATTGCGGTTCGCACCGCTCGCCGCGGCCCCATGCGCGAAGTCCCGGCTGCCGAGGCCCAGCTCGACGGCGGACTCGCGGGAGACTTGTCGGTGTCCGCGGATCGCGGCGTGACGCTGCTCTCGGCGCGCGACTGGGCGCAGGTGCGGCGCGAGCTGGGCGCGGATCTCCCGTGGCACACGCGCCGCGCGAACGTGCTGATCGACGCCGACGGGCTCGGCCCGCTGATCGGGCAGATCGTGCGCGTCGGCGACGTCGAGCTGGTGATCAAGGGCGAAACGCAGCCCTGCGGATTGATGGACGAACTGCACAACGGCCTGCGGGCCGTGCTCACGCCCGATTGTCGCGCCGGCGTCCACGGACGCGTGCGGCGCGCGGGGCGCATCCGCGTCGGCGACAGCGTTGCGGTCGTGGCGGCCGGTTCCGGCGCCGCGTCGGCGAGCGCGTGATGCTTGGCTCGCAGGCGTTGGGGCGGCGCCACGGACGCCGGCCCCGGCGCACCCTGACGCGCCGAGCACCGGGCCCGGCTCGCCGGCCCGTGAGGCGCGCCGGACGACGCGCGTCCCATCGCACTCCCCGGCCCGGCCCGTCGATCCCCGCGAAATCCGCCTGCGCCAGTCCGTTTTGCCGGTCAAGCCTGCCGATCGATCGCGCCGATAACGCCTGAGGACAAGCGGCGTCCTCGTCTCCGTGGATCGAGCAGGAGGCTCGTTCGATGCGGCGAGGCGGTCGCCCGCGACGCGGCGGATGCGCGAACCCGATGGGGCGCGTGTGCATGCGGCGCGCGGCGACCCGCACGGTCCAACACGCGGAGACAGGCAGCGCCATGGAAAAGTCGAACCACTCCTCGCGACGTGAGAAGCCCGCGACCGAGACGACTGCGAACACGACGTCGACCTGGACCGGCGACGACACCGGTTCGGACGCGCGGCCCCGGACGGCCGGACGCAGCGGGTCGAACGCGGGTGCCGCACGCTCCGGCACGCCGACCGAGAGCGGCACGGTCCGGGCCGCGAGCGCGGCGCTCGACGACGGCCTGGCGACGCTGCCGCCGAAGATGGTCGAGACGTTCGTGGACGAGCGTGACGACGTGCTGGCGGTGATCAACGAGTTGGAGAACGAGCTCGACCGCTACCAGGAAATCCGCAACACACTCGAGCGTGAGCTGGCGGACAGCAACGAGAAGCTCCAGACCGCGACCCAGCGGGCGCAGGAGCTCGAGTGGAGCGCCGTGACGCTTCAGACGCGCGTCGACGCGCTGGAGCAGGTGAAGTGCGAGATCGGCACGCTTGAAGAGCAGCTCAACGAGGCGAATGCCCGCGCGGTGCGCGCCGGCGAGGACATCGCCCGCGCGGACAAGGAAATCCAGCGGCTCGAAGGCGAGCTGAAGGCCGCCAACAAGTCGCTGGAAGAGCTGTGGGCGGTTCGCCGCGAGCGCGACGGGCTGAAGACCGACAACCGCGCGATGCGCACCAAGCTCGACGAGTTCGAGCGCGCGCAGCGCGAATGGCTCGAGGAGCGCGCCCAGAGCCAGTCGCGCATCCAGGAGGCGCAGCTGGCGTACGAGGAGGTGCGCACGGTCCGCCACCAGCTCGACCAGGAGCTGCGCACCGCGACCGAGCGCGCCAACGAGATCCAGCGTGCGAACAAGGCCTACGAGGAGAAGCTCGACTCGGCCCGCAGCGAAAAGAAGAACCTCCAGGCCCAGATCGCGCACCTCGAACGCGAGAACTCGCGGCTCATCGAGCAGCGCCAGTTCTACGAGGGCGAGCTCACCGCGCTGCGCAACACGAACCGCCAGAGCGAAACCGCCCTTGCGAGCATCAAGAAGGCCTTTGCCGAGGTCCGCGTCGCGCTCTCCGAGACCCGCACGCGCGCCCGTCGGCGCTCCGCCGACACGTGGCCGCGCATCGGCTCAACGCTGCGCGAAATCGACGGCGGCGTGACCGACGCCGCGTCGATCGACGCCGACGCGCTCCCGCGGGCGGGGCTGTCCTACGGCGATCTGCCCGCCAACGCGCCGCGCGCGACGCAGCACGAAATCCTGCCGGAGGTGTGACGGTAACCTCGGGCGCGGGGTCGGGATGCGCGCGCCGTGTGGTTGGCGGTGTGATCTCGCCGGTCGTTCCGGCCGGCCGCGCCCGCGAATCAGTCGCCGACGCGCACCACGACTTTCCCGAGGTGCGCACCACGCTCCAGGTGGCGTAGCGCGTCCGGCAGCTCCGCGAATTCGAACGTGCGGTCGATCACGGGCCGCAGGTTCGTGCGCTCGATGAATTCAACCAGCCTTTCGAACGCCGCCCGCGAGTCGACCATGATCCCGGCGATGTGCAGGCGCTTCATCAGGATCATTCCGGTCGCGACCTCGCCGCGCAGCCCGGTCAGCGCGCCGAGCAGTCCAATCGTGCCGCCGGCCCGCGCCGCGCGGAGCGACGCGTCAAGCGTGCCGGCCCCGCCGTTCTCCACGATCACGTCCGCGCCCGCGCCGTCCGTGAGTGCGATCACCCGCGCGTCCCAGTTCGGTGTCGTGCGATAGTTCACGCCGTGATCCGCGCCGAGCGCCTTCGCGCGGGCGAGCTTCTCGTCGCTGCTGCTGGTGATGATGACTCGCGCGCCGAGCGGCTTGGCGATCTGGAGCGCGAAGATCGAGACGCCGCCCGTCCCGAGCGTCACGATCGTCTGTCCGGGCCTTACACCGGCGACGTTTACGAGCACGCTCCACGCCGTCAACGCGGCGATCGGCAGCGTCGCCGCCATCGCGAAGTCGTATCCCCCGGGGATCGGCAGCACAGCCTCGGCGGGCAGCACCACGCGCTCGGCGGCGAGCCCCGGGCCGGGGATGCCGAGCGTCGAGCGGGTGTACTCGGCGCGAAACGGGCCGTCGATCCAGTCCGCGACGAAGTGCGTCATCACGCGGTCGCCGACGCGCACCCGCGTCACGCCGGGCCCGACCGCCGACACGATCCCCGCGCCGTCGCTGATTGGCACTGCGGGCAGACGCAGCTTCGGGTTGTAGACGCCGCGGATGATCAGCAAGTCGCGGTAGTTGAGGCTCAGCGCACGGACGTCGACAGCGATTTCCCCAGGCCCGGGTTGAGCAGGCTCGTCGTTATCGGCCGCGAGGTGTTCCAAGCCGAACTGTCTCAGCCGAAAGATGCGCAACGCTCACTCCCGGTTTGAATAGCACCCTTCTCCGCCGCGTCGAGCTAATGTCCCGGGCCGTTCCGGGCGAGTCAACCGCAGGATGGTGCGGCGGGGCTTTTTCGTATCGCTCACGCGGCCTGCCGAGCGACCCCGCCCGTGCCCGACCCGGCGCTGAATCGAACCAGCGCCGCGGCGGACGCGATCGGAACCCGCCGCGACAGGCGGCGGGTCCGGCCGCGTGCGGGGCTCCGGTCGGCCGACGCCTCGGTTGCGCGGGTTCCCGCGCGAGGTCGTCCGTGAATTGACGGGGCGGGCCGAGAATTGCTAGACTCGATCATTCTGAAATCGCGGGTCGGCTGCGGGCGGCCGTTCCAACCACAAGGAGACGGACTTGAGAAAGATGAGCACGTGGGGAGCGGTTGCGCTTCTCCTGGTGACCGCGGCTGCGTTCGCACAAAAGGCCGGCGAACCCGCGCCGAAGTGGACCATCACCGACGCGCGCGGCCTGAAGAAAGAGACCAAGCTCGAAGACTTCAAAGGCAAGTGGGTGGTCATCGACTTCTTCGGGCACTGGTGCAAGCCGTGCGTCGGAGTCGGACTGCCCCACCTGATGGAGTTTTACGAGGAACACGCCGACCAGCGCGACCAATTCGTGATCATTGCGTGGCACGAGCCGGCGATCGCGGACTTCGCGGCCCTCGACAAGAAGCTGGAGCCCATCGAGAAGAAGCTCTGGAATGGCAAGAAGCTGCCGTTCCCGATTGTGCTCGACAGCAGCGGCGACACGCTCAAGGCGTACAACGTGCGCGCGTTCCCGACGATCGTGCTGATCGATCCGGACGGGAAGATCGCCAACGTGGAGGTGGGGGCCCGCGGCGACACCGAGAAGCTGCTGGCGTCCAAGCTTAAGAAGCGGTAGCCAGCGCCGTCGCCGGCGCGGAGTGCCGCCGGGCGATCGAAGGGTGCCGCAACGAATCCGACCCGGCCGGTGCGAGCGCGCGCCGGCCGGCGGTTTTTTTGGGCGCGGCGCGCCCACGACGTACTGCGTCTGTCACCCTCTGTCGAAACGTGTCTTGCTGCGGCCTGTCGGGCCGAGAACCGATGGTATGATTCATGGGTCCGGGTCTCTCGCGCGCTCGTCGCGCGGATGCCCGGACTTTCCAAGGGGCTTGCCCATGGCCAACATCGAACTGCAGATTCGGCGTGCGCGGCGGCGGCTGAACATCAATCTGCTGCTCCATCGCGCGTGCGTCGGCGCCCTGATCGCGGCGGGCGCTTGGGGGCTCGTGACGCTTGCGGAGCGACTGTTCGCGCTGGGAGTGCCCTATTGGCCGAGCATCTGGCTCGCCGCCGGCGTCGCGGCGCTGATCGCGCTGCTTGGGACGTGGGCCGCGAAAACGCACGAGCTGGAGGCGGCGGTCGTGCTCGATCGCGCCGCGGGAACGAAGGAGCGCCTCAGCACGGCGCTGGCAATCGGGAATTCGACCGATCCCTTCGCGCGGGCTGCGGTCGACGACGCGACGAAGTCCGCGGGCCGGGTTCACGTGCCCGCGTGCGTGCCGCTCCGCGCGCCGTGGATGTGGCCGTGGTCGATCGCGTCGGTCGTGGCGGTGGCGCTGTTCGGCGCGTTCATGCCGACGCTGCATCTCTTCGCGGGCCAGCCCGACGGCCCGGACGCCGCCCAACAGTTGAAACAGGCGGAGCGCGAGCGCAAGGAGATCAACGCGGCGCTCATGGAACAGTCCGCCAAACTGAAAGAGCTCGCCAAGGACAATCCCGCGCTCGCATCGTTGGCGGACAAGATTCAGCCGCTCAGCCTGCCTGACCAGCCGACGGTTACGCCGGACGACGTCCGCCGCGAGGCGCTCAAGCAGCTCGACAATCTCAAGGACGAACTCGCGCGCGAGCGCGAATCGGCGCGCTTCGAGAGCGCCGATGCGATCAAGCAGGCCCTCGCCAAGCTCGAGAGCCGCTCCGAGCGCGATCCGGCTTCGCAACTGGCGACGAGCCTGTCGCAAGGCGACCTCACGGGGGCCAAGAAAGCGATCGAGGAACTGAAGAAAGAGCTGGCCGACGCCGCCAAGAGCGCCGACGCCGAGACGCGCGAGAAAATGGACGCGATGGCAAAGCAGTTGGAGCGCGTCGCGAAGCAGCTGGCGGAAGCCGTCGACCGCAAGCCGCTGCAAAAGGAGCTCCAGAACAAGGCCGGCCTCACGGAGAAGCAGGCCCGGAAGCTGCTGGAAGAGGTCGCCAAGATGGACCCCAAGCAGCTCGAAAAGGAGCTCCAGAAGCGCCTCGGCGAAGCGGGCGTCAAGCCCGAGCAGATCGAGCAACTGGCCCGGGAGATGGCCAAAAAGCTCGCCGAGAACCAGGAGTGCAAGAAGCAGTGCGAAGGCCTCGGCCAGGCGCTTGCCAAGGCCGCCGACGCGATGAAGCAGGCACAGTCCGGCGGCGGCCAGCAGCCGTCCGAGCAGAACAGCGCCAGCGACGCGCTCTCCGACGCGAGCGACCAGCTTTCCGAGATGGAGATGGCCGAGCAGATGATGAGCGACCTGGAGGCCCAACTGAAAGAGCTCAAGCAGCTTCGCGAAGGCGTCTGCCAGGGTCAGGGGCCCAAACCCGACGGCGAACAGGACGAGATCGGCGGACAAGGGCCGCAGTACGGGCTGGGCTATGGCTCCAGCATCGGCAAGGAAAAAGCAGCCCACGAAATGACGCCGACGCGCGTCAAGGCGCCCCTCCACAAAGGCGAGATCATCGGGCAGATGCTCTTCGACGGCCCGCAGGTGCGCGGCGAAGCGCGGGCCGCGGTGCGCGACGCGGTGAACTCCGCGGTGCGCGACGCGACTGACGCGATCGCGCGCGAGGACGTGCCGCGACAGTACTCCCGCGCGGTGCGCGAGTACTTCAACAGCCTCGCGGGCCTGATCGAAAAGCCGGCCGGCGCGGGTGAATCGAAGCCGCGCGACGGCGCTTCGCAGGCCGGCGACGGCGAGAAACGCTGAAGTTCACAATCTCGTACGCGTTCCAAGCGCCGCCGCGCGGGTCAGCGTTTGCCCGCGCCCGCCGGCGCCTGGTGCTCGGATCACGGGCAGCGAAATGCAATCGGTCGCGCCGGCCAGCGCCTCAACGCCGCCGGATCGCGACCGATGTTGCTCACCGACCTGATGAAGCTCGACGGCCCCGCGCAGGGTACGAGGCGCGGCGCCGCGAGCTTCGGATGGTTGTTTTCACGCGACCGGTCCGTCCATCGCGTGCGCACGCGACGGAGGCGAGCTCACTCTTCCACGACGCGTTCATGCAGCGCGTCGCGAATCTTGCCCAGCGCGCGATTCTGAATCTGCCGCACGCGCTCCTTGGTCACACGGAGGATCGAGCCCACCTCTTCGAGCGTGCGGAGCTTCGGCGCCTCGTTCTCCACCGGCGGCAGGTCGAGCGAGAAGCGCGCGTCGATGACGCGCCGCTCCACGTCGCTCAGCTCGGCGGCGTTGCTGTCCAGAATCGTCTTGAGCTCGTCGACGTACTCGCTCTCGATGACCACGCGCTTGCGGTCGAGATAGTCGCTCTTCTCGAGCGACGGGTCATACTCGGTCGGACAAAGCCCGCGATAGCGCGACTGGCGCTCCGCCACCCGCGAGAAGCTCTTGAGAATCGCCCGGCAGCCGTAGGTGCTGAATTTGAACCCGCGGCCGAAGTCGAACTTGTCGACGCTCCGCAGCAGCGCGAAGTCGCCTTCGCTGACCAGTTCGCCGAAATCGACGCCGCTGATGCGGGCGCGCTTGGCCATTGCGAGGACCAGTGGCAGGTTGGCCTGCACGATGAGTCCGCGCAGCTCGAGCGCGAGCTTGTGCCAGTGCAACAGGTCGCGGGCCGCACGCGCCGTGAGGCGCTTGCCCTTGAACGCGCGGACCAGCCGAACGACGCGATAGCGGCAATAGTTGAACTTCTGGAACAAATGCTGTTCGCCGATCGCGGTCAGCGTCATGTGCCGCTCGGACGTACCCCAGAGGTCGACGCCGCTGTCGTCGTTCGAGAGGGCCGCACGGCGCGTCGGGCGGGCATAGACGTCGAACGGCTCGAAGAGGACCGACTCGATCTCGGCGCGCCGGAACGACGGGTCGAAGATGCACTCCAGCGGCTCCGACAGACACTGCTCCAGCAGACGCTGATCGCTGATGGAAAGCGTGCGCATCACCGAGGCGAGCGGCAGCTTGGCCTGCGGCTGAATCCGCTTGAACTTCGTTTCGAATTGGATGTCCATGATTGGCATCTTGCATCCCCGCCGCGTCCAGCGCGGTTCTTTTGGGGCAACTGCTGTGCGGCGCTCTCGTCCCAGCGCGAGCGCGGCGCAGAGCTACCCAACATGGTTAGATGCGCAAAAGCGCGTCAGGTTGCATGCCGCGGCAAACCCAACGCACGATTTCGCGCGTCACCGGCACTGCGAAGTCCTCCGCCCGCGGCGCGCCTCGTGAGCACACCGCGGCGGGTTCGCATTCCACTCACTTTCATACCACGTTGCGGCCCCTCGACCAGCGCCCGCACCCGGCGGGCGGCGAGACAAATCATCGCCGCGTCGGCGATGTCGCTGGGCCGAAGGCCATGAACCTGCGGCCGCCCGGCGGAGCCACCCATCGTGCTACCGAGCGGGACCAGCCCCGCGGCGCACTCCCGCCGCGAGCCGGCCATTTGCGCGACGCGGGTGAGCGGCAGCCGGTGGTGCCCGCAGCGTGACTCAAGCTCGACGTCGCGCGACGCGGCGCGCTGGTGGGGATCCACTCCCCAAGTACGTCGCAGGTGCTCTCCGGGATCGACGCCGGCCGCTGAAAAAAGCTGACGCGGAATGCGTACCCCGGGGGATCGCTCGCCGTTCCGGCGCCAACGAGCGAGATCCTCGCGGCTGGCCGAAAGCCGATTGCGAAGGGCCGTGATAGCCCGCATCCGGTCGTTGGCGATCCGTCGCCTCACACCGCCGCTGATCGCGGGCTGGCAGAGGCACATCACTGATGCAGGTCGGTTCGCGATCATGTCCGGTTCGCCTGATGTCGGTACATCTCGAAGGAATTATGACACGCAAATTGTCAGCGTCAAACACATAATCGTCCAAATCGTTCACGCCGCCTATGACAGTTCGATTCACTTCGGTAATGGCCGCGCAAATCAGTGGCTTCTGGACGTTCCGGAAAGACGAGTCATTCACGAAACGGGCGTGTTTACCGACCGTTTTGGACAATTTCGTGCGCGAAACGGGAACGGGACGCTCGGGTGGATAGATCGAAACCGCGCCCGTACCCCGCGCCTCGCAGGCCGAGGCGGACGTGTTCGCGCGGGCGCTCGCCGCGGAGGTTCGTGTTGCCTCGGTCGGTGCCTCAGGTGCAGCTGCGTCCGGCCCTGGCGCGGGTGAATTTTTGGTAGGCGAAAAGGGCGGCGCTTCGCGCGGCGGCGTGCTCGACGATCGGGCGCGGGTAGTCACGGCCGAGTTCGATGCCTGCGGCGGTGAGCGCGAGCGGCGGCGCGCCCCAGGGTTCGTGGATCAGGTCTCGCGGGGCGCTCGCGAGGGCGGGAACAAACGTCCGCACGTAACACCCGTCGCGGTCGAATTTCCTCCCCTGAAGGGTGGGGTTGAACACGCGGAAGTAGGGCGCGGCGTCGGCGCCGCAACCCGCGGACCACTGCCAGCCGAGCGTGTTGTTCGCGAGGTCGGCGTCGAGAAGCGTATCCCAGAACCAGCGGGCGCCTTCGAGCCAATGGATGCGCAGGTGTTTCACCAGAAACGATGCGACGACCATTCGGACGCGGTTGTGCATCCAGCCGGTGGTCCACAGTTCGCGCATGCCGGCGTCGACGAAGGGATAGCCGGTCGCGCCGCGCTGCCAGGCGCGGAGCGCGTTCGGGTCGCGCGCCCAGGGAAAGTCGTCGAACTCCGCGCGTAGCGGGCGCTCGCGTGAGTGTGGGAAGTGGACGAGCAGGTGATAGGCGAATTCGCGCCAGCCAAGCTCCGCGAGGTATTTCTCGCGGCCGCCGGTCGGGCGCTGCGCGCGGGGGGCGTTCGGCTTGGCGCGTGAACGCGGCGGGTTTCCGTCGTCGGGCGTCGAGAAAGCGTGCCAGAGGCGGCGCGGGCTGATCTCGCCCCAGTGCAGATGAGGCGACAGGCGCGACGTGCCGGCGCGATCGGGAAAGTCGCGCTCGTCGCTGTAGCGATCAACCCCATCGCGGCGGAAGCGCGCGAGAGCAGCGGACGCGGCCGGCTCGCCCGGTTGCCATGATTCTCGCAGCCCCGCCGCCCAGACGATCGTCGGCATCAGGTCGAGCGCGGCAAGAGATTCGGATTTCGGCGGGCGCGGCGGCGCGACCAGCGTACGTGGCGCGGGCTGCGGCTTGGCCGGCGGAGCGAGTGCGCAGCAGGCGCGCCAGAAGGGTGTGTACATACGGTAGGGATTGCCGTCGCCGGTCGTGACTTCGTGCGGTTCGAAGAGCAGCGCACTGTTAAACGTCTCGACCGCGACGCCGTCTGCCGCGAGCGACTTCTCGACGGCGGCGTCGCGCGCGCGGGCGGCGGGTTCGTAGCGCCGGCTCCAGACGACGCGGTCGGCGCGTGTCTCGCGGATCAGCGCGCGCAGTGCGGCGAGCGACGGGCCCCGGCGCAGAATCAGCGGGCTGCCGCGCGACGCGAGCGCTGCGGAAAGACTCGCGAGCGAATGGTGCAGCCACCAGCGCGCCGCGCCGCCCGGCGGCCAGCCGCCTTCCTCCGCGGGCGCCCAGATGAACACGGGAATCGTCGGGCCGCGGCGTTCGACCGCGGCGCGGACCGCCGCGTGGTCGTCGACGCGCAGATCCTGGCGGAACCAGACGATTGTCGCCGGGGTGTCGGGCATTCGGCTCTCGCGGAGTGTGCGCGTGGGCGGCCTACGCACCGCCTCATGCGGAGATCATTCCCAGCTCGAAGCGCAGCGCGTCTTCAAGCTCAGGGTGAAAGAACTGAAAACCCGCCGCCAGCGCCCGCGCCGGCAACACGCGCTGGCCGGCGAGCAGGAGCGTTTCGCCCATTTCGCCGAACATCAGCTTCACCGCGAACGCCGGCAGCGGCACCACCGTCGGGCGGTGCAACACGCGCCCGAGCGCCTTCGTGAACTCGTGGTTCGTGACGGGGTTCGGCGCGGTCGCGTTGAGCGGGCCGCGGAGCGCGTCGTTGAAGATCGCGAACTGAATGAGCCCGACGAGGTCGTCGAGCGCGATCCAGCTCATGTACTGCCGTCCATCACCGACCACGCCGCCCAGCCCCGCGCGGAACGGCGCGAGCAGCTGCGCGAGCGCGCCGCCGCGCGGCGAGAGCACAACGCCGATGCGGAGGTTGACGACGCGGACTCCGGCGTCGGCGGCGGGGCGGGTCTCGGCTTCCCACTGCTGCGCGACGTCGGCGAGAAAGTCGCGGCCCGCTGAACTGTCCTCGCTCAGTTCTGCTTCGCCGCGATCCCCGTAATAGCCGACCGCCGACGCGCTGATGAGCACGCGCGGCTTGCGCTTCAGCGCGCACATCGCGCGCACGAGCAGTCGCGTGGAGTCGACGCGGCTGTCGCGGATGGCGGCCTTGCGAGCGGCGGTCCACGTGCCGGCGATGGTTTCGCCGGACAGGTTCACAGCCGCGTCGACGCCTTCGAGCGCGGCGGGGTCAAGGTTGCCGGCGCCGGGATCCCAGCGGATCTCCGTTGAGCCGGGTTGCGGTTCGCGCCGGACGAGCGGGTCGACGCGATGTCCGCCGGCCGCAAGAAACGACGCCAGCGGCCCGCCGACCAGGCCGGAAGCGCCGCTGATCGTGACGCGCATCGGGGGATCGGTGCGGCGGGGTTCGTGGGGCATGGGAGCGCTCCAGGGTGAGTGCAGAATGATGAGTGCAGAATGTGGAATCGGCAAGGCCGAAGGCTGAAGGAGTCGTGCGGGATTTCGAGCGGAGGAGCGCCGCGCTCGGCGCGCGGAGGTCGCATCTCACAACGCGTGGACGTGCATCGGTCGCGCCGAAGGAAGATCGGTCACGCCGGCGGAGCATCGGTTGGGTGGCATGCTCGCGCGGTGTACCGCAAGTGCATGCCATCGGCTGGAGACTGGCTAGGGACGTTCGGTTTGTTGCGTTTCGGCGGGCGCGGCGGCGGTTTCATGCGCCATGCAGTTGACATGGATGCAGGCCTTGCGTTTCGTATCGAACGTCTCGAACAGGCTGACTGCGTCGGACTCGCGCAGCGTCATGAAGACCCGCTTCGAGACCTCTTCTCGTTGGGCTTTCTGGCCCAGCGCGGCGGTTAGGAACGCCTGGGCTTCGGCGCACGGCGGCAGCATCGACGTCTTGGGCTGATCGAGCGTAGAAATCGCGGCGAGCGAGAGAGCGGCCGGGGTACGCATGGGGGCCTCCGGTGGGCCGCGGGCGGAAGGTCGAAACGTCGGGCTGCCATTCGTTGATACGCCGCCGAGGGCCGCTGGTTCCCGCAACTGGAAGGGTCGCGGGCGATTTCGGAACGGACCGCCCGCCCAACGCGCCGGCACGCTTCGACGGCTCCGTGATCCGCATCCGTTGAGCGCTCACGCGTGCAGTTGGGCGCAGCCGGCGACGCTTGTCGATATAATGTGGGGCTCCCGGCGCTGGCGCGTTCGCGTTTCTGGGTCGGGCGTGGTTCTGGTTGGTTGCAGGACGATCGCTTCGCTCGGTCGGAAGCGGTTTTGCGGAGTGCGTGTTTTCGGTGGGCGTTCGCGCCGTCCCGGTTCCGCGCGCCAATCCGAAGTACAGTGCAGCAAACAGGATACGGGAGCAACGGTATGATCAAGGCGAGCGAACTGAAGAAGAGCAAGGTGATCGTCCACGAGGGCAACCTGTTCACGGTCGTGGATGTCGATCGCGTTTCGAAGGGCAATTGGCGCAGCTACTTGCAGGTGAAGATCAAGAACCTCAAGACGGGGCAGATTCTCGACGTGCGGATGGCGGTCGACGACAAGCTCGAAACGCCCTTTGTCGAGACCAAGCCGTTCGAGTTTCTCTATCGCGAGGGCACCGATTACGTCGTGATGGACAAGACGACGTTTGACCAGATTCACGTCTCCGCCGAGGTGATGGGCGACGCGGATCAGTTTCTCAAGGGCAACGAGGACGTCGTGCTCCAGTTTATCGACGGCACCGTGGTCGCGTGCGAACTGCCGAACACGGTCGAGCTGAAGGTCGTTGACACACCGCCGGTGGCGCGCGGCGCGACCGCGACGAACCAGACCAAGGACGCGCGGCTGGAAACGGGCTTGTCGGTCAAGGTTCCGCCCTTCATCGAGAACGGCGAGATGGTGCGGGTCGACACGCGGACGCGCGAGTATCTGGAGCGCGCCAAGGGGTAGCCATCTTTTCGCGGGTTGCTCATGCGCGGCGTGCCGTGGGCGTGCGCGGTGCAGCGCGGCCGTGAACAGAATCCGTCGCACCCGGCGGCGTGCCCGAGTGCGTGGGTGGAGCGCCGCGTCGGGCCCGGTGTTTGGCGAACGGGGTGCCGACGGTCGTGTCGGCGGTCGTCGCGCCCCCGCGTCCCGCTGGGATCGATGGGAAGTCGGTGTCCCGCTCTAATTTCCGGTATAACTCCCGATTCCGACTCGCGCCGGCGATCCGCCGGTGCGGTTGTCTTTGTGCGTCGCGGCCGGCGCGCCGTCGCGGGATTGCGCGCGGGACGGGTATGAGGAAGGCGTGGCCATGCTCTGGCGATTGAACGAAGGCGATCGCGACATCCTGCGGGCGGCGGAGCGGCCGTCGGCGGTGTTCTGGTATCGAGCGGGGCAGTCGCCGGGGATGCTGGCCGGGGCGGCGGCGCTCACCGCGGTGCTCGCCGCGATCGTCGTCGCGCTGGTGCTGGGACCGGTGGGGCTGGGGGTGAGGTGGCTGACGCGCGAGACGCTGGCGGTGGTGGTGTCGCTGGTGGGCGTGCTGTGGCTGATCTATGTCGGGTGGGTGTTCTTCAAGTTTCTGCCGGGTCGCAACGATCGCGTGGTGATCGGGCTGCGCGGATGGGTGCGGGCGGAGGTCGATCCGCTCGAAGCGCAGGTGCAGGCGCTTTCCGAGGAGCAGTTGCGGGCGAAGACGGTCGCGCTGAAGGGGCGAATCGCGGCGGGGGAGCCGGTGGAGGCGATCCGGGCGGAGGCGTACGCGTGCGTGCGGGAGGCCAGCCGGCGGGCGCGGAATCACCGGCAGTTCGAGTGTCAGCTCATCGGCGGGCGCGTGCTGGAGGATTGCAGCGTCGCGGAGATGCGGACGGGCGAAGGCAAGACGATCGTCTGCTACATGGGCAACTACCTGAAGGTGCTTCAAGGCCTGAAGGTGCACCTGGTCACGGTGAACGACTACCTGGTGAGGCGTGACGCGGAGTTCGCGCGGCCGGTGTTCGAGCTGCTGGGCGTGTCGGTGGGTTTCATCAGCGCGGAGATGGCGACGTTCGGGCCGGGCGCGGAAGTGCGTCGGGCGGCGTATGAGTGCGACATCACGTACGGCACGAACAGCGAGTTTGGGTTCGACTTTCTGCGCGACAACATGAAGCACAGCGTGCGCGATCAGGTTCAGGGCAAGCTGAACTACGTGGTCGTGGACGAGGTGGACAGCATTCTGATCGACGAGGCGCGGACGCCTTTGATCATTTCGGGTCCGGCGCACGACGACGTGACGAACTACCGGGTGGCGGACGGGATCGCGCAGATGCTGATCCGCAAGCAGCAGCACGCGAACCGCGAGATGTCGGGCAAGATCGACCAGTTGGAGGCGAATCCGCCGGCGGAAGCACGGAACAACCCCAAGTTTCGGGGGGCGTTGAAGAAGTTCCGCACGGATCCGTTGTGGCTGAGCAGCGACGAGGCGGAAGCGATCGGCCACATGCAGTATTTCGTGGTGGAGCTGGATCGCAAGAGCGCGCACATGACGGAGCACGGCGCGAAGGCGGCCCAGGCGGAGCTGGGGATCGGCACGTTCTACGACAGCAAGAACATGAACTGGCCGCACTACATCGACAACGCGGTGCGGGCGCACCTTTGCTACAACAAGGACAAAGAGTACGTCATCCAGGAAGACAAGATCGTCATCGTGGACGAGTTCACGGGCCGGCTGATGCAGGGGCGGCAGTGGTCGGACGGGCTTCACCAGGCGGTGGAGGCGAAGGAGCGCGTCACGATCAAGGAGGAGACGCAGACGCTCGCGACGGTGACGCTGCAGAACTTCTTCAAGATGTATCTCCAGGTTTCGGGGATGACGGGCACGGCGCTGACCGAAGCCGACGAGTTCATGAAGATTTACAAGCTGGAAGTGATCGCGATTCCGACGAACCGGGCGATCCGGCGCGTCGATTACAACGACAAGATCTACAAGACCCGACCGAACAAGTTCGACGCGATCGTCGAGGAGATTCGCTCGTACAGCCAGGACGGCTTCCCCGCGGATCCGTGGTCGATTTACGACGAGTTTCGTCTGGCGCGGCGGCGGATCGCGAAGCAGAAGTCGGCGCCGGACGCGGACGCGAGCCTGGCGGACATGGAGCGGGTGATCGACGACGCGCTGGCGGCGTTCAAGGATGGGAAAGGCGACGAAAACGCGTTGCATGAGGCGTATCCGAAGCTGAAAGGCGCGGGCGTCGGCGGGCGACCGGTGCTGGTCGGGACGGTGAGTGTCGAGAACTCGGAGCACCTCAGCCAGTTGCTGACGCGCCGGCACGGCATCGAGCACGAGGTGCTCAACGCGAAGAACCACGCGCGCGAGGCCGACATCGTGGTGAAGGCGGGCCAGCAGCACGAAGTGGTGCGCAAGGGCAAGAAGGAGCTGCACGGCAACGTGACGATCGCGACGAACATGGCGGGGCGCGGCACGGACATCGTGCTGGGTCCGGGCGTGGCGATTCTGGGCGGGCTGCACGTCGTGGGCACGGAGCGGCACGAGAGCCGGCGCATCGACAACCAGCTTCGCGGGCGTTGCGGACGGCAAGGCGATCCGGGCAGCTCGCGATTTTTCCTGTCGCTGGAGGACGACCTGCTGCGCTTGTTCATGGGCGAGTGGGTGCTGCGGATGTTGGCGCTGCTCGGATTCGAAGAGGGGATGGCGATCGAGGACAAGCGCCTGACGCGCGGCATCGAGAAGGCGCAGAAGAAGGTGGAAGAGCGGAACTTCGGCATCCGCAAGAATCTGCTCGAATACGACGAGGTGATGGACTATCAGCGGCGGACGTTCTACCAGATGCGGCAGCGCGTGGTGGAGGGGCGCGGGCTGAGCGACCTGATCTGGGAGATGATCGACCAGTCGGTCGGCGACGCGGTCGAGCGCTACTACGATCCGAAATACGCGGCGATTTGCGTGGCCGAGTGGGTGGGCCAGAACCTGGGCGCGACGATCGACGCGGGCAAGCTCGACGTGCGCGACTTCGGCGACCTGTGCGAGCAGGTGCGCGACCTGGCGACCGGCGAGGTGAAGGGCACCATCGAGCGCACGTTCGGCGAGTATATCGATCCCGACGTCGAGCCGGACGAGTGGGACGTCAAGGGGTTCATCGGCTGGGCGACGCACTACGGAATCAGCCTCACGCAACGCCAGGTTCGCGACGGCGACGCCGACGAGCTGCGCGAGCAGATCGTCAACGCCGCCATCGACAAGATCGCGCATGCGGACCTCGCGCCGATCCAGCAATACGTCGATCCGCTCTACGCCAAGTCGCGGCTGGTGCGTTGGGCGCAGGACAAGTTCGGCGTGCAGATTCCGCTGGACGACATCGCCGCGGCGCAGCGCGACGACGCCGAGCGCGTCATCAGCGAGCAGATGCGGGCGGCGTACAAGAAGCGCGAGGTCGCATATCCCGTTCAGGCAATGCTCGAATACTCGCTCCAGCGCGGCGGGATGAACGCGCTCGAGGTCTATCAGCGCGTCGCGAAGTGGGTCGACCTGAAGTACCGGCTGGGCTGGTCCTACGAGCACTTCGTCGGCAAGTCGCCGCAGCAGATGTACGACGAGCTGCGGGCGCTGAACGAGGACTTCATGCTGAACGGCAAGCTCGACGCCGAGATCGAGCAGGCGCTTCAGCAACACCCCGGCGACGCGATTCTGACGTGGGCGAAAGAGCGCTTCGGGATCGTGCTGGAGAGCTCGCCGCTGTCGCTGGAAGGCGACCTGCGCCAGCAGCTCAAGTCGTGCAGCTACGAGATGCTGCGATTCGAGCTGACGCAACTGGAGCGGACCGTCCTGCTCAGCACGTTCGACGCCGTGTGGAAAGACCACATGTACGCGATGGACCTGTTGCGGCAGGCGATCGGCTTGCGCGGCTACGCCGAGCGCGATCCGAAGATCGAGTACAAGCGCGAGGGCACGCGTTTGTTCAACGAGATGCTGAGCAACGTGCGCGAGCGCGTGACCGACCTGATCTTCAAGGTGCACTTGCCGCCGCCGCCCGACGCGATGGGCGATCGACCGGCGGCGCTGGCGTCCGGGCCGGACGCCGGTCCCGCGTACGCAGGCATGCAGGCGCAGAAGGCCGATGCGACCAACGTCGGGTTCTCGTCGCGCGACCAACAGGCCGCGATGGCCAACCAGGGCGAAGCCGCCCAGCGGCAGACGATTCGCCGGGCGATGCCGAAGGTGGGGCGGAACGATCCGTGTCCGTGCGGGTCGGGGAAGAAGTACAAGTCCTGTCACGGGAAGGGCGCGGCCTAGTGCAGTCGGTCACGTCGTATGCAACATAACGAAGGGTGGGGCGGGCAACCTGCCGGCCCGAGACGGCCTACGGGCGGGCAGGTTGCCCGCCCCATGCGTGATGCACTTACTCTTCCCACTACAAGAGAGTGAGAGGGGCGGCCGACCGGGAGCGGGCGGCGCGTCACTCGGGGCTGGCGGTTGTGCCCGGAGGGGGCGGCTCGGACGTCGTCGTGGACGGCCGCGCCTTGGCCGCGCGCTCGCGGCGGGATTGTTCGAGCAGGTGGCGGTATTTCTCGAGCATCATCTCGCTGTGCTGCTTGGTCTGGCCGGCGGCGCGGACAACCAGCAGTGCGGCGATCAGCCCGCCTATCCAAGCTAGCGTCATGCCCACGCTCATAGGTTCCTCACACGGCGGCGACGGAGCGCCAAGGCTGCCAAGCGGATGCGCCGGTTGAACACGGTGGTGATATCGGGCCGGCGGGCGCGCGGGTTCTATTGGGGCTTCCGGATTTCGCACTTCGGCTCCCGGAACGCGCGCTTCGGAACGGACCGTGGGTTCGGCCGCCTCCGCGCGGCGGCCGAAAACGCGTCCGGGAACGTGTTGCGGGAATGGGGTGGCTGGACTACTATCCCCCCCGGCGAGAGTGAAACGGTCCTGCGCGGCATGCGAGCGATTCCGGGTTCGGTGTTCTCCCCCATGCAAGCTACGCCCAGCTGGCAACCCGCCGCCGGTATCACCGACCTTGGGCGGCTGATTCGTGACGTTGCGGATTTTCCCAAGCCCGGAATTGTTTTTAAGGACATCACGCCGCTGCTGGCCGACCCGGCGGGGTTGGCGCTGGCGGTCGAGTTGATGGTGCAGCCGTTCCGCGGTCACCAGATCGACGTGGTGGTGGGCGCCGAGTCGCGCGGGTTCATTTTCGGGACCGCGCTGGCGAACGCGTTGTCGGCGGGGTTCGTGCCGATTCGCAAGCCGGGGAAGCTGCCGGCGAAGACCGCGCGGGCGCAGTACACGCTGGAGTACGGGTCGGACGCGATGGAGATCCACGCGGACGCGCTGCGATCCGGCGAGGGCGTGCTGCTGGTGGACGACGTTTTGGCGACGGGAGGCACGCTGGTGGCGTGCTGCCAGTTGATCGAGTCGCTCGGGGCGCGGGTCCACGCGATCGCGGTGCTGATCGAACTGGTGTCGCTCGGCGGGCGCGACCGGCTGGGCGGGCGACATGTGCACAGTGTTCTGAGGTGCTGAACGCCGGACGGGCGGCTGCTCCGGCAACATTCTTGGACGTAAAGACTTAGGAGACGTCGCCGGCGGTGCGGCGACGCTTGCGGCGCGAGACACCATGGAATTTGCTTGGCGCTCCACAATGCTGCCGGCGAAGTTCCACGGCTTGCGCGGCTGGCCAGCGCCCCGCCCCGCCGAACGCTGCTCGCTGCGGATCCCCGGCGATCCGCGGTGGGCGGGCCCGGCGTCCCGCCTATTCCGGCTCGGAGGAAACGCATGACTCGTCGGCCATCCCGCGTCGCGGCCTTTGTGCTGTTGTGCTCGCCGGTCTGGTGGTCCGGCTGTGTCATCGCAGCGGACGCGCTGAGCCCGGATCTGTTCGTGCAGTTGGGATTCGATCCGAACACGATTTTCCCGCAGCGCGGCACGGTGATTGTGAACTTTACGAACAACACCCAGTTCGCGGCGTTCTTCGCGGCGTTCGAGTCGGTCGATGCGGCGGACCCGACGATCGACTCGCGGAACTTTTCGTTGCTGGTCGATCCGATGGACACGCGGAACGAGGTTCTGGACTGTCCGGTCGAACTGGTTAGTCCGGGCTTCCTGGACGCGATGTTCGCAGCCCAGAACGACGCCGTGACGGTCTTCGCCGGCGACGGCGCGGGCACGGCGGTGATGTACGACGGTTCGCCGCTGGTGGCGGGGCGCGATTTTGCCTGCGGCGACGTGATCAACGTTCAGCTCGACCAGGTTGGCGCTGGCGGCGACGCCGGGCAGGTCGGGTTCGTGCTGACGGTGCTGGTGATTCCGGGCCGCTGACGGCCCGCGGACAGGAGGAATCGCTGTGACGCGAGCGATTTCGCGACGTTGGATGGCGGCGGCGGTGCTCGTCGCGGGTGTCGGGCTGAGCGGATGCGCCGGGCTGGCGACGCTGCTCGACCCGGAGTTTCTGAACGCGATCGGGCTGGGCACGCAGGCGGCCAGCCTGCCGGGCGAGGCGCCCGCGGTGCTGGTGGCGGTCGAAAACCGCACTTCGCGGACGATCGAGGCGTTTCTGTCGTATCGGGCCAGTGCCGACACGGTGCGCAGCTACACGGTCGTGGTCGAGCCCGGCGAGCGAACCGCGACCGCGCTGGTCTGTCCCGTCACGGAGATCACGCTCGGCGACGTCGGCGACCTGACGCGCGTCGGCGCCATTGTTCGGCTCGGCGTCGGCAACCCCGAAGACCCGATCATCGAAGTCGAGCCCTTCGGCGTGCTGCTGCGCGACACGGCGAACTACAACTGCGGCGACTCGCTCACGTTCGCGGTGATCGCGTCCGGCGAGACGCGCTCGGGATTCCAGACGATTGCGTTTGTGCAGCGCGCCTCGGAGCCGTAATCGACCGCGCCCGCGATGCGTGGCAGCCAGTTCGGAGAGACGAGCGATGAGTATGACGCGTGTAATCGTCGGCGTCGGGTTGGCGGCGGCTGCGGCGCTGCTGACCGGCGGTTGTCCGGTCGGGACGCTGCCGCCGCAGGAGTTCATCCTCGGCTCGAGCGGCGACGTGGCGCAGATCGGCAACCAGGCGTCAGTGGTCGTTCTGTCCCCCGGCAGTAACCTGTCGCTGACCGGCGGTACGCCGGTCGAGGTGAACTGGCGCGCGGTGGCGACGACGCGCACGGCGGTGATCGACGTGTTTTTCGACGTCGACCAGAACCCGAACAACGACAACGAGACCATCGGCGAAAGCAATGCGCCGATCACGCAGACGACGGCCCTGCTCGATACGACGCGGCTTGCCGCCGGCGACTACTTTGTCGGGGTGCGCATCGAGGAGTTTGGCGAGATCGTCGCGTCCGACTATGCCACGGGCATTATTACGATCAACCAGCGCTCGACGCTGTTCTTCACTTCGCCGCGCGACAACTTCACGTTCGACCGCACGGACCGGCTCACGCCGCGCTTCGACGTGGCCTGGCAGGTGGACGATCCGGACAGCATTGTGTCCGTGCAGATTCTGTTCGATCCGGACGCGGTCCCGAACGGCAACGAGCTGTTGCTGCGCGAGAGCAATTCGCAGACCGGCGACAGCTTCTCGTTCGACCTGCCGACCAGCGGGTTCGCGGCGGGGACGTACCGGTTGCTGGCGCTCGTGTCGGACGGCGTGTCGACGTTCGCGACCTATGCGCCCGGGACGATCCGGCTGCGGGCGCGCTACGCGGGGTTCATCGATCTGCGCGATCTCGACCAGCCTACGTCGGCGGTGCCGGGCGCGGTGTTTGAAGGCTTCAACCCGCGCGACAACGCCGGCAGCTTCGTGTCGTCCGCCAAGGACATCGACGGCGACGGCTTCGGCGACATCATGATCGTGTCGCAGTTCGGCAAACCGCAGTATGACTTCGCGACGTTTCAGCGGACCGGCGTGGGCGAGGCGTACCTGCTGTACGGGCGCGCCAACCGCTTCAGCGGCGTCATCAACCTGAACTCGACCGGCACGCTGTTCCGCGGCGAGATCTACGGCGGTCCGCCGCAGGTCCGCGATCCGATCCGTCCGAGCCGGGGGATTTCGAGCTTTGCGGTGTGCAGCGACTGGGACAACGACGGGGTGCGGGAATTCGCGTGGGGAGTGCCGTTCATCGATTCTGCGCCGGCGGGCTCCTTGGGGACCGGCACCGACTCGGAGCTGGGCGTTTCGCTTGACGCGTTTGGTTATTTCCGATCGGGATCGGTCGTCATCAGCGCGGGATCGTCGTTGCGCCCCGATCTCGGGTTTCCTGGCCGGCAAGTGCTGAACCTGGGGGACATCGGGACGCTGCCGCACGAAGGGCTGACGACCTGTGATTGTCCGGAAGGGTTCTACGGACCCAAGGCGCCGACCGGGCCGGGCGGGGTCACCTGCTTCCATCGGCACCGGGCGGATTTTCCGAACGGCGGGCTGGGCTCGGCCCGGCTGGGTTGTCGGATTTCGACGAACGAATTCGGCGATCAGTGCGGCGAGATGGTCGCAGCGTACGATTTCGATTCGCTGCTGATTTCGGTTCCGAATCGCGATCCGATCACCAACACGGTCGCAAACGCCACATTCGGAACGAGCCTGCCCGGCGCGGGTGTGGTTTCGATCTATTACGTGTTCGCGTCGGCGGGTTTCTATCCGTGGAGCAACACGAACGCGCCGCCGGCGAGTGCGGCGTTCAATTACCCCGGATCGACGCAGAGCAACGGCTTCAACCTGATTCCGCACGGCGGCCCGTATCACTACATTCTTGACGACATCCGCCTCGAGGTCGCGCCGTCGAACACGGTGTTCGAAGGCTCACCGGGCTTCCTGGTCGATCCGCAGGACGGGGATCCTTGCACGCTCGAAGTCGACCGCGACACGCCGACGCCGCAGCGCACGACGCGCGTCTGGGGCGGCTTCGCGGGCGCGCGGCTGGGCAACGCGGTGCCGCTGCGGGACTTCAACGCGGACGGCCTTCAGGACATCGCGATCGGCAGCCCGCTGAGCAATGACGGCGCGGGCGCGTCGTTCGTGATTCTGGGCCGCTTGCGCGATCTGGTGATCTCGGGCGAGTTGGGAATCGAAGAGCTCGGGCTGCCGCAGAATTCGTCGGACTTTTTCCAGCGCCGGATCTTCGACGGCATCCGCGTGGTCGGCGCGCCCGGCGATCGCCTTGGGCAGGAGCAGGCCAGCGCCGGCGACTTCAACGGCGACGGCATCGCCGACGTGGCGATCGGCTCGCCGCTGGTGAGCGGGCGGCGTGGCGGCGTGGCGATCTTCTTCGGCTCGCGCGACGTGATCAACCTGACGGAGCAGGAGATTCCGTTCGCCGAGCTGCCGGCGCGCGGCCTGGGTGTGATCCTGACGGGTGAAGAGGAAGGCGACCTGGCGGGGACGCGGGTGGCGGGCGTCGGCGACATCGACGGCGACGGCAACGACGACATCCTGATCGCCGCGCCGAACCGGTCTGTGCGGCTCGACATCGATCTCGACGGAACGGTCGAGATCGACCGGCAGAACTGCGGCGTCGTGTACCTGATCTACGGTTCGCCGGAGATCACCGGCACGGTCAGCCTTTCCCAGGTAGGCAGCGACGCGCTCCCGGGCGCGGTGTTCATCGGTCGAAACAGCGCGGACTTCCTGGGCGCGGGGCTGGGCCTGCTCGGCGATCGCAGCAGCGGCATTGCCGGCGCTGGCGACGTGGACGGCGACGGGCGGAATGACCTGCTGATGAGTTCTGTCTCGGCCAGCCCGCGCAACCGCGTGGAGGCCGGCGAGACCTATCTGATCTACGGCACCGGCGACTAGTTCGCGGCACGCAGTTGCGGAAGGACGAATCCCATGCGTCAATGGCTTCTGGCGGTGTTGGTGCTCGCGGTCCCGCTGAGCGGCTGCCTGACGGCGGCGTCGGAGAGCAACCCGTTTCTTACGCTCACGGAGACGTTCGGGCCGGCGACCACCGATGAGGATGAGGACGGGACCAGCGGCGGCGGCGGGACCGCGGCCCAAGAGCAGTTTCGGAGGCGCATGACGGTGACGCTGGTGAACAACCACGCGACCGCCGACCTGAACACGTCGCTGGTGATGTGGGTCAGTCCCAGCAGCATCCGCTCCGCGGAGCAGCAGGACGCGCTGCTCACCGACGGATTTGTGCAGTTGACGCGCGACGTGCGAATCGGCTCGGCGTTTACTCTGACGCCGGGCACGTTTGTGTACAACGGGCCCGGCACCGCGGGCGCGACGGCGATTCGGCTGGACGCCGCCGAAAACAACGCCCCGACGATGCGCCAGTTCAGCGTGTTGACTCCGGATGTGATTCTCGTGTTCTCCGATCCGCCGGTGTCGTGCGACAGCGTGGCGTTTTTCTTCACGCGCGACGGCGAAGTGCTCACGAGCGACCCGGTTCCCGGCGACCCGTTTGATGCGACGACGTTTGGCGGCGCGACATCGTTCGGCGGGTTCAAGACCTTGGCGCAGGTGAGCGCGTACGAGTGCCTGCCTTTGCGGCCGGGCCTGTTTCTGAAGGTGGGGGGTGGGGCCCGGCGTTCGAGCGAGTATTTCGAGGGCGAGAACGTGCGGTTCGACTTTTTCGCGGTTCCGGATGCCAACGGGGACGCGGCGGTCGTGACGTTTGAATGAGCGAGTGGCGGACGAAGCGACACGTTGTTGTCGATATAATGCATAGCGAGTTGTGCGGTAAGGAGACGCTGATGAACGCATCGCACGCCCATCGTCTGATAATTTCGCTGGCGCTGGGCGCCGCGTTGGTCGGCGGTGTTTCAACCGTCCGCGCGCAGCAGGAGAATCTGCCGCCGCGAATCGTGCAAACCACCGTCGAGATCGCGCGTACGACGTCTGGCGATCCGCTCGGTCCGTACCTCGCGGCGGTGCCGTTTGACCCGCTCACGGAGCTGGCGTTCGAGCACGACATCGTGATTTACACACTGACCGTCGACGACCCCGATCTGGCGCCGATGGGCATGGACCAGGGCGACGCCGAAGACATTTTCATGAATGTCCAAGCGTACTGGATTCAGTATCCCGGATATCCGGTTCCCGAGCCGCCGCCGGTTCCGGAGACGTTGCGGGAGTTCTTCGAGCCGGCGCTGTTGCCCGGGATGGCGGCGACGCAGCGTGTGATCAATTTCGCGTTGACCGTTCCGGCGTTCAGCGGTCCCAGCCAGGCACGGTTGCGCGGTCTCATCGCGTACGACGTGCAGTGGCTGGTTCAGTTCGCGCTCTCGAACTCGCAGACTCCCGGATGCGCTGAGGACTTGATCGGCGGTGTGCGTCCGCCTTGCGACGAGCCGGTTTCGTTCGGCTTGACGCCGCTGTTTGCGATCAAGAGCCCGCTGCGTCCGCCGCCGAACCCGCAGGCGTTCGCCGACGCGGGCGCTGACCAGACGGCGCCGGTGGGTCAGACGGTAATCCTGGACGGCAGCCGGACGTTCGACACGTTCAATCTGGGCTTCAATCCCGTGGATCCGAACGTGTTCGCGCGCGACAACGTCTCGTACGTGTGGGAGTGGATCAGCGGACCGGAGCGGGTCGAGCCGATCGTGCGGAATCCCGCGACGACGCCCTGGCTGGCCGAGGTGACGCTGAATCAGATCGGGATCTACGTGTACCGCCTGACCGCGGATGACAACTTCAATTCGCTTCCGACGCAGGATTCGGTGACGATCACGGTCGTCTCCGGCATTCCCGAGAACCGGCCGCCGGTCGCGCGGATCATCGGCCCCGCGGTGGCGATCGAGGGCGGCCTGATCACGCTCGACGGCACGACGTCGAGCGATCCGGACGGCGATCGCCTGACATTCCTCTGGCGTCAGACCGACGAACTGGGCAACAATCTCTCGCCGGCCGACACGGCCCGCCTGTTCCAGCCGATCTCGGGCCTGCAATCGCCGATCTCGAGCTGGCAGGCCGTAAAGACCGGGACGTTCTACTTCCGGCTGCTCGTCGACGACGGGCAGTTGCAGAGCAGCGCCCGCGTCGAAGTCACGGTCATGAGCGCGATCACGCTCGGGACGGTTGTGGTCGCGCCGACGGGAAGCGCGCCGGCCGCGAACGATTCGGCGGCCGAGGTTTCACCCACGGCGGCGCCGGCGCCGCTGCTGTGCGGCGCGGGGTTGCTGCCGCTGGCCCTCACGCCGCTCCTGTTGTGGCCGCTGCGCGGCCGAATTCGCTAGCGCCGGGTCGCAACGACGTAGACGACAACCACGGGCCGGCCGGCTGTTCAGCAGCCGCGCCGGCTCGTAGGCTTTTCTCGCGCGCGGCGCGCGCCGCTTCGACGACGCGCAACGACTGAAGGACGCAACCCGAGGAACAACGGCGGAACCATGGCCCTGGTTCGCGGAGCACCGGGGGCGAGAGAGCGCACGCCCGACGCCGGGAGCGCGCCACACCGCGCGGCGATCGCGCGACGCCGCCGGTCGAATCGGAACGCGCGGCGTGCCGGGATCTAATCTCGCGGGAGTGAAGTGCGGAACTCGGAACCGAGCGCGAGCATGCCCAGCGCCGCGAGCGACGGCTTCGGCGCGGACGCGTCGCGGCGCGCCGGAGGGGAATGCGCGGCGCCGAATCCGCCGGGCGCGGGGGGCCTGCGATCGGAGCCCGGCGCAGCGGGACGCCGAGCCGAGCGACGGGAAGTCGTGATCGACGCGGCGGCGCTGGTGCTGCTGGCGTTGTCGGTGGGTCTGCCGTGGTATGGGCACTACGCCAAGCCGCACACGGACTTCTTTGAATTCGCGGAAACGGGCCGATCGCTGCTGGCGTGCGAGCTGCCGCGAACGCTGAAGCGCGCGCCGCTTTATCCGCTGCTGGTGGCGGGCGGCGGCGCGGCGCTGGCGCCGCTGGGCGTTTTCGAAGCGCCCGAGCTGGTCGCGGGGCAGGCGCTCGCACTGATGGGGTTCGCGGCGAGCCCAGTGCTGCTGTACCTGCTGCTACGGTCGTACGCGGGGGGCGCGGCGCGTTGGTGGGCGGCGGCGTTCGTGTTTCTGCCGGTGGGCGTGCAGTGTGCGTCCTACGCAATTGTCGAGCCGGTGCTGGTCGCGGCGTCGCTCGGAGCGCTGCTGGCGGTGCGGCGCGGCGGCGGGTGGGCGTACGTGCTCGCGGCGGCGGCGATGCTGCTGCGGTATGACGTGGCGGCGATGCTCGCGGGCGTGATGTTGGCGGACCGGCTCGGCGGCGCGCCGAGCTGGCGCGTGTTGCGGCGCGGCGCGACGGCGGCGATGCCGCTGGCGGCGTGGCTGGCGCTGACGGCGTGGACGTGGTCGGCGCGGAGCGACGATCACTATGTGGCACAGATGGCAGATCGGCCTGAATTCGAGCCGCGGCGAGCGCTGGCGTCGGCGACGGAGTGCCTGCTGCCTTGGCGCGAGTCGCGGTTTCCGATGCCTGCGTTCGCGGCGGGCGTGGAGCCGCTGGTGCGTGTGGGGCTCGTGCGCTTGTTGCAGGGGTTGGCGCTGGTCGGCGTGGTTGTGCTGCTGCGCCGCGGCGACCGGGCGGCGGTCGCCGGGAGCGTTGCGTTTGCAGGTTACGTCGCCGTGCATGCGCTGTTTCCTTTTCACTTCGCACGGTTCGGGCTGCCGCTCGCGGGGCTCGTATTGTTTGCGGCGGCGGCGGGCGGCGCAGCGATTCACCGCGCGTGGCAGGCGCGGTTCTCTGGCACTTCGGCAGCGCGTCGCGAAGCGCTGGGCAGCGCGCCCCGTGTCCAAGACGCGGCCGTGGGCGCGAGGCTCGCCGCGCCGGGCATGGGGCTCGCGGGCGTGGCGGGCGCGCTGACGGCGGGCGTGGTGTGGGCGCTCGGTGCGGCGCTGGTTGCGACCCTGTGGCTGGGACTGTTGCTGACGCTTCCGTGGCGGCCGGCGGATGCGACGGTGACGCAGCTCGTCGGCGCGCTGCTGGCGATGGTGGGCGTGGGTGCGGTCTACGCGGTGGGGTTTGGCGGCGCGGGTGTGCGGGGCGCGGTCGTCGCGGCGGGCGTCGCGTGGTTCGGCGTGTTCCAGACGAGGCAACTGCCGGCGCTGATGGGCACGGGCGTCGAAGCCGTGAACAGCGTGCACGCGGCGCGGTGGATTCGCGATCACGCCGATCCGTCGCCGCGCGTTTTGAGCAGCGAGCCGGGCGTGCTGCGGATGTTCGCGCGCGGGCGGGGCGCGGGGGAGCGATTCGTCGGGCTCGAGCAGATTCGGGCTGCGGGCTGGTCCAGTATCGTCGCGGAGTGTCGCGCGCAGGGGATCGGCTACATCGTCTGGCACGAGCACTGGCGGCAGCAGCACGGCGAGTTCTACGCGGACAAGTGGGGTGTGGATCGGTTCGACGTGCTTCGATCAGAGGCGACGCCCGCCGGCGTGGAGATCGAGCGCGAGTTCACGGGAACGCCGCGCACGCTTGTGCTGCGCGTCGCGCCGGGGGACGGCGCCGGGCGCGCGGATGCCAGGTGACAGCGGCGGAACGCAAATCGACAAGACGGAACACCGGGCGTCGAGCGCCGGGCGGCGATCTAGACGCCGGAGAGCAGCGCGACGAACGCGTTGATGTCGAAGTTGTTGACGAGGCCGTCGGTGTTGGCGTCGGCGTTACTCAGGCTGCAATCCGGAAACGTGAGCTCGTACAGGTCCGGGTCGGCGATCGCGAGCACGAACGGGTCGATGTCGAAGTTGTTGAGCCGGCCGTCGCAGTTCATGTCGCCGAGATGCGGCTCGCACTCGTCGGGCACGCCGTTGCCGTTGCGGTCGAACGAGGCGCCGCCGGGAGCCACGTCGCAGTCGTCGGGGATGAAGTTGAGATTGCAATCCATGCCGAGCGCGGGTTGCGAGTTGTTGAAAAAGACGCCGATGCGACTGTTCGCTCCAAAATGCGCGATCGCGATGTCGGCGTCGCCGTCGGAATCGTAGTCGGCGGTGGCGCCGAAGGCGTGGTCGCCGCCGGCGACGAAGTTGATCGGCGGCGCGAAGTTGCCGGCGGCACGATTCTGGAGCACGGAGACGTTGTCACCGGCGACACTGTTGACGACCAGGTCGGGGTCGCCGTCGGCGTCGAGGTCGTCGAAGCGGATGCCGAAGGATCCGCCGCCGGCGTCGAGGATCTGCGGTGGTGCGAGGACGCCGTCGCCGAGGTTGCGGAACACGAGCACGCCGCTGGAGTAGTTGTCGAGGTCGAAGCGCGTCACCGCGAGGTCGACGAAGCCGTCGCCGTCGATGTCGGCGGCAGCGACCATTGAACCGAGCTCGGCGAAGGGCGTGGACGAGCGGAGCGTGAAGCTGCCGCCGTTGTTGCGCAGGAGGATGAGGCTGCTGGGTTGGCGGCTGGCGACGGCGAGGTCGTCGTCGCCGTCGTTGTCGAAGTCGAGCGTGGCGACGCCGGCCGGGCCGCCGGGGACGGGGATGGCCGCGCCGAGCGTGAACGATCCGAACCCGTTGTTGATCGCAAGCTGGACCCTGCCGTTGAGATAGCAATCGCAGCCGGCATCCTGCGGGCCGGGCACGCTGAGGGCGAGGTCGGGATCTCCGTCGGGCTCGAGGTCGAGGACGTCGAGCGAAGCTGGCTGGGTGATCAGCGTGAGAAAGGTCGGTGCGTCGAGCATGCCGGCGCCGTTGTTGAGCAATACGCCGATCGAGAGGCCGTCGTAGTTGACGACGACGCAATCGAGATCGCGGTCGGCGTCGAGATCGGCGAGGCGCAGGTCGCTGGGTTCGCCGGTGACGGGCTGCGTGACGGGGATGTCGAAGCGACCGGTGCCGTCATTGGTGTTGAGCAAGACGCCGACGCTGTCGGCGGTCGCGTTGGCGGTGACGAGATCAGGCGCACCGTCGCCGTTCATGTCGCCGGCCTGGATTCCTAGCGGTCCACCCGTGGCGGGGGCGAACATGGGGCCTGGCTCGTAGTTTCCGAACTCGTCGCGCCGAAACACGGCGAGGGATGCGGAGCCGAGACCGATCGCGGCGAGGTCGAGATCGCCGTCGCCGTCGAGATCGCCGGCCTCGGCGCCGACGGGGTTGTCGTTGGCGGTGAGCGCCGTGGTCGTGAAGGTCGCGGTGCCGGAGTTGGTCAGCACGAGCACGTGGTCGGTGTTGGAGGCGGCGACGACGGCGTCGAGGTCGGCGTCGCCATCGAGATTCGCGAGAAACACGGAGTCGACGCGGCGGGTGTTGTCGGTGACGGCGACGGGCGCCGCAAAGACGAAGCCGCCGTCGTTGCGATAGTAAAGCACCTGGTTGGCGTTTCGGTTCGCGAGGATCAGGTCGCGGCGCGTATCGTTGTTGAGCAGGCCGATCGCAATGCCGCGGGGGCCGTTGAGGCCGCCGCCGGACAGCGTGCGGACATTGGTGAAGCCCAGGCCGCCGTTGTTGCGGTAGATGATTACGGTGTTTCCGCCGGGGCCGGCGAGGCTGTTGGCGACGGCGAGGTCGAGATCGCCGTCGTTGTCGAGGTCGCCGGCCGCGACCGACGCGGGCCCGTCGCCGGCGGCGAGCATCTGCGGGCTGCCGAACGTCCCGCTTCCGTCGTTCGCGAGGATGAAAATCTGGTCGGTGTTCTGGCTGCACACGACGAGGTCGAGGTCGCTGTCGGCGTCGAGGCTGGCGAGCGCGAGGGCGCTGGGGCCGTCGCCGACGAGGATGGTCACCGGATCGGCAAACGTGCCGTTTCCGTTGTTGCGCAGGATTGCGACGCTGTCGCTGTTGCGGTTTGCGACGACGAGGTCGAGGTCAAGATCGCCGTCGATGTTGCCGGACGCGATGGCGCTGGGGGTGTCGCCGACGAGATAGACCACCGGGGCGGCGAAGCGCCCGCGGCCGTCGTTGATCAGGACCGCGACCGCGTCGTCCCCTCCCAGCGCGACGGCGGCGTCGAGATCATCGTCGCCGTCGGCGTCGAAAAGCGTCATGGCGGTGGGGAGCACGCCGGCGAAATAGGCGCGCGCCGTCCCAAAGTCGATCGTAGGCTGGACTTCGGCTTCGTCGGGGATGCCGTTGTTGTTGCAGTCCTGGGCCCGGACGGGACCGATCGGCAGCATGCCGCACGCGATCGACAGCACGAACCCGATGGGTGCATTACGCACTTCCCGCCCTCCGCGCAGCCTGGGGTCGGTCACGCGAGCCGCCGAGCCGAATTCGCCCAGCTCGCGGAACCAGAATACCATGCCGCGCGAGGGCGTGGTGCGCTAAATCTCGGTTCACCGCCAGCGGCGCGCCGCCACCACCAGTCCCGCCAGCGCGAGTGAGACGATTGTCGCTGTTTCGGGGACTACGGCGACAAACCCCTCGTTCACCCCGTCGCGCCGTCCGTTCCCCACGATTGTGTTGCCGTCGAAGCTGATGGCGGTCGCTTCTGTGAGTTGGTCCCAGCCGAGCGCCCCGGGATCGACGCCGTGTGCGAGCAGGACATCCCAGAGTCGCTGCATGCCGGTGTCGGCCGTCCAGAGGAACGCTTCCCAGCTTGCGCTGCCGGATGCTTGTCCGACGACGATCGTGCCGTCGCCGCTGCACGCAAGGGCGCGACTGCGGAGCACGCCGCCGGGCAGGTCGCCGAGACTCGCGATTCCGCCGTCGGGCGTCCAGCGGAACGCCTCGCGCGACACGTCGCCCTCGTTGGAGAAGTCTCCCACGACAACGTCGCCGGCAGCGCTCACGCCCCACGCCCAGCCGGTCGAATACCCGGGCAGACTGCCGAGGCCGACCATGCCCGTGTCAGCCGTCCAGCGAAACGGCTCGGCTCGGTCGGGCGCGGTCGTGCCGATTCCGACAATGACGGAACCGTCGGCGTTGATCGCCGTTCCCCAACTCGACTCCGAGCCGCCGGGCAGGTCTCCGAGGGTCTGGATGCCGTCGGCTTGCGTCCAACGAAACGCCTGGGATGAACCGGTGAGACTGTGACGCGCACTCACGCCGGTGACGACCGTGCCGTCGTCGCTGACGGCGTAGGCCTGGCTCCAACTGTGTCCGGACGCGACGCCGAGGCCGATCGTGCCTCCGGCGGCCGTCCAGCGAAAGGCCTCGGCCGGGTACGAGGGTGAGTCGGAGTATCCGACGACGACCGACCCGTCGGCGTTCGTGCCGAAGCCTCGGGCGGCCCACCAGAGGCTGCCGAGCCCGACCATTCCACCGTCCGCGGTCCAGCGAAACGGCTGGTGGGCGCCGCCGGCGAGGGCCGTTCCAACAACCACGCGTCCGTCGTCGCTGACGCCAAAGGCTTGAGAATATTGCGGTCCGCCCGGCAGGCTGCCAAGGCCGGTCAGGCTCGGACTCGCAAACGCGGCGGAGGTCGGAAGCACGCAGCCGGCGGAGAAGAATAGAAGAGTGCGGTGCATGTTCATCTCCTTCGAAGCGAGTGGGGAGTGAACGCGCTCCGCGTGATTCTATCCAGCGAGCGGCGGGTGCGGCGCGGCCGGGCGCGCGGTCTCACCGAGTCTCGCAAGCGATCATCGCGCGCGCGCCGCAGCTTCAGCCGCAGCATCCGCGCCGCCGCCGCGCACCGCGCGCGACGTCGACCGGAGCGCTGACTTAGTCGCAGCCGCCGATCAGACAGTTAACGAACACGTCGATGTCGAAGTTGTCGACAGAGCCGTCGCAGTTCATGTCCGCGTGGTTGAGGCTGCACTGGGGATAAGCGGCGGCGTAACCCGCGGGATTGATCAACCCGAGCACGAACGGATCGATGTCGAAATTGTCGAACACGCCGTCGCAGTTCAAATCGCCTTTGATCTCCAGGCGAATGACGATCAGCGCCTGGCCGAGATCGGTGTCGGCCGCCCCGCAGAAGGCCGCGGCTTCGCTGCGCAGCCGCACGACCAGCACGAGTTCGCGGCAGTCGGTCAGATAGCCGTAGTCGTCGCGGAAGGTGCGGATGTAGACGCCGTCGTCAAACGCGCCGTCGCCGTCGAGGTCGACGGGGTCGTTCTCGCGCGCGACGACGCGCTGGCCGTTCAGCACGACAACGGCGTCGCGCACGATGTCGGCCGAGTCGGTCGTGCCGCCGACGATGTAATCGCCGAGGTTGTTGCCGAAGGCATAGTAATACGTCTGCGCGTAGGTCACGTCGCTCCAGAGCTCGCTGCTGCCGGCGACGATCGGATTGCCGGTGCGCGCGACGACGCTGAGATTCCTCGTGACCCAGTCCTGGCCGTTGGCGGTCAGGCCCTCGTTGTCGCCGTAGACGAACCAAACGCCGTTGCTCTCCATCCAGACCTGGTTGATGGGTGTGCTCAGGTCGGCGGGTTCGGTGAAGTCGGAGCTGGGCAGCACGACGCCTTCCTGCACGATGACGCTGCCCGGTGTGCCTCCCAGCAGCCGCGTCGCGACCCGGTCGCGGTTCAGGTCGGTGTGATTGATGGTACTGCTGACGATTCCCGTACCGCCGGTGCTGTTCATGAAGAACCCGAGCCCGTCGGTGGTGCCGGCGTCGAAGCTCTTGAAAGTGAACGTGGTTCCGCCGACCTGGTTGGTCGGAATGGTCACGCCTTCCTGTGCGACCAGTGTCGCGCCGTCGTCGGTCAGCAGGGCCGAGTCGCTGGTCGTCGGCACGCCGCTCAGCGTCGTGTAGAACGACGTGGTGCCGTCACGTTGAATGGTGACGGAGCTGTTGGCGGCGCCGTAGAGCGTGCCGGCGGGCAAGGCCGGAATCTGGCTGCCCTCGCGCGCCACGACGACAAAGCCCGAGCCGTTCCAACGCACGACCACTTCGTCGACCGCGGTGTTCGCGTTGTTCGTGTTGGTCGAGAATGCGTATCGGCCCAGGTCGTTGATGCCCATGACCGGGTCGAACTCGCCCACGAGCTCGCCGCCGCCGATGCTCGTCGCCCCTTCGCGCGCGACGACCGAATAGCCCGCGCCCTGGCCGACGAGCAACACCTGATCCTGCGTCGTGGTCGCGATGTCGGTGTCGGCCGCGACGATCCAGCGTCGTCCGTCCTCGCTGCGGAAGGGTCGCTCAATACCGCCGGTGCCGCTGAACCGCGCGCCGCCCAGGCCTGGCACGAGCGACGTCGGGCTGGTCGCGATCGTCGAGAGGATGCCCATCGCCACGGCCTCCCCGGGCACGACGCGCGCCGTCGCACTGTCGACGTTATCGAGCGCGTCGCAATCAATCACTGTCGCGGCGTATTGGGCCGCGAGCGTCACCTGCGAATCGGGCGTCGTCGGCACGACCTGAATCGTGGCCACCGCCTGGCTGCCGGCGTTGATCGCGCCCAGCGGCAGCGTCAGCACGTCACCCACCGGAACGCCCGGCGGCGCGGAGGCCAGGAACGCGGCGTTCGCGGGCAGCGTGCTGACGAGTTGCACGGCTTCGACGTCGTCGGGGCCGGCGTTCGACACCCAGATCGCGAATGTCAGCGGCTGGCCGGCGCGGGCCGGACAAGTGCCCGCCGCGACGACCACGCTGACGTCCGCGCGGTCCGCGGGTTCGCACGAATCCAGAACGCCATCGTCGTCACAGTCGAGCGCGGGGTTCGCCGCGATCTGGCAGGAATCGGGCTGGTGATCGGCGTCGCAGTCGGCGACCGGCGCGGTCCACTCAGGCGTCCCGCTCACGGAGCCGTCGGAGTCCGTCGCACCGGCGTCGTCGATGGCGTTGCCGGCGCCTTCGTCAAACCGATAGTAGCGCACCAGATCCGCGGGCACCGATCCATCGGGAATGACGGCGGCGCTCGCCAGCACTTCTGGGGGTGCGAGCGCGCGACTGTAGATCTTGAGCTCGTCAATGTCGCCGCGCAGATGGGTTGATGGGCCCAGTG
>JBFXAM010000008.1:0-73572 GCA_050184295.1 Phycisphaerae bacterium
ATGCTCCGAGCCGGGCGTGCCGAGCTTTCCCCACCAGCGCAGCTCGGGCGCATGAGGCCCGAGGCGTCCGCTCGGCATCTTGCACGTGTTGCCCATGTCGCGGCCGTACTTCGGCCAGGGATCGCTGTCGCTCAACTGGCCCCACGCTGTCGCGCTCGTGGCGAGCATGAGAATCAACCCCGTCGCGACGGGTGCACGCAAACACCTACGAAAGAGAGAGCGAGCGAGAGAGCTCGAGAGAGAGAGAGAGAGAGAGAGAGAATTGCTCACCGACGTGCTCCGTTGCGGACGACGCGGTTCGGCGAAATCCCCCAATTCCACCAGCCTAGCACGACGCTGCTCGCGGCGCCAAGCGAATTCGGATTCCGATCATTACGGAGGGCCGATCGGTTCGCGAGTGCCCGTGGCGATGTCCTGCGACCGGTCGAGCCAATCGGCCACCCGCGATTTTCGCGCGCGTGGGGGCGGCATGTTTCATGTGAGCGCGACGTGCCGAACCGGGTTTCGATGAGAGTCGCCCGCGCCGCGGCCGGCTTATCCGCCTCCGGCGCGCGCCGAAGCCGGCGGAGGCGTCCCCGCACCCGGCGCGGCGCCGGTCCCGCTGCCGGCCAGCACCGTCGCGCCCGGCGGCGCGGCGTTGCCGAATCGCACCGTCGGCGGAATCAGAATCCCGCCCGAGATCACGATCTTGATCGCTTCCTCGATGCTCCAATCGAGCTCGATCACATCGGCGCGTCGGACCACGAACACGAACCCGCTGGTGGGGTTCGGCGTCGTCGCGATGAACGCGGTGCACAGCTCCTCGCCGGTGCGTGCGTCGCGAGAGAAGCCGGTGACAAAGCCGATCGAGCGCGTGTCGCGCGACGGAAACGGCACGAGCGCGACGCGCTGAAACTGGGCGGTCTGCGAGCCCGCGAACATCTCCAGAATCTGCTTCGAAGCCTTGTAGACGGTCTTCACGAGCGGCACGCGATCGAGCACCGCTTCATAGAGTCCGATCGTCCGGCGGCCGACGATGTTCGCCGCGAACAACCCGACCGCATACAGGATGAAAATGGTCAGAAACACCGAGAAGATGCCGATCGCCCACTGCACCGTCGGCTTCGACAGGTCCGCGTCCGACCACGGCTCGAACTGCTCGCCCCAGCCCGCGGGCAGGTAGCTGCGCCAGCCGCCGTGCAGCACCCAGTACACCACCCACTGCGACGAATCGCGCATCAGCGAGAACACGAACTTCACGAGCACGTAGGTGAGCCAGATCGGCAGCACCACGATCAGCCCGGTCGTGACGCGGGCGCGCAGCAGCGCCTTGAACGTCGCGCCCAGGGCGCTCTTTCGCACCGGCTTCGGATTCTCCGCCGCAGCACTCATCGAAACACGCTCCCGTCGCTCCGCCGTCCGATCCGCCCCTCAGCCGCTCAACACCTTGCAGTCGCTCCGCTGGTTCCGCGCCGCCGCGCGGCCGGGAAGTCGAAGCCGCCCGCCGGCGACGCCGCGCCCGGGCAGCGAACGCACCCGCGACGCGCTAATCATCGTCGGCGGCGACGGCAACGGACGTAATGACCATGTAATGATCCGAGTATCGAATCTTGAACTCGCGCGGCGTCAGGTTCACGGACTTCAGATAGTCGTCGCGCAGGACGTGAAACACACGGGCGGCGAACTCGGGCTGCGTTTTCGGCAGAAACACGCGATCGAGCGCGCCGCCGGTCCAGAACGTCGCTTCGTCGCGCGCGTTCAGGTCGACCCACCCCGCGGACTCGATCGTCGAGATCGCCGGCTGCGTGTGCCGCGGCGTGTTCGAGTCGCCGATGATGATCACATCCGGGTCGGCGAACGCGCCCGACAGATCGCGCACGAGCGTCCGGGCCTCGGCGGCGCGGTGCTCCGAATGGTCGCCGTCGTAATTGCTTTTCATGTGAATCATGATGACGACGAAGTCGGTGAGTCCGCGGCCGGCGGAGAACATGCGTCCATATGGGGGTCGCGACCAGAGCGGCTCGCCGCCGGGGCCGGGATCGCCCGGCATGGTCGCGGGCTTGGCGTCGCCGACCGCGGCGATGCGCTTCGCGTCCCATGCCAGCCCGATGAGCTGGTTGCGACCGCTGCGGGCGGGGTATAGCTCGTGCGTCCATTGCTGCCCGGTCTTGCGGCCGATGATCTCGAACGCCGCAGTCAGGACGTCATTGGTGTCGCCGGCGCCTGGATTCGAGATCGCGATCTCCGCCAGCCCCAGGATCGACACCTCGCTCGCGAGGATGTAGTCCGCGAGGTCCTCGGCTTTCTGGGCCTTGTTCCTGGCGGGGCCGGAGCGATTCTCGGGCACCCCGAGCCACTCGATGTTCCACGCACCGACGCGAACGACCGGCGCGGTCGCGATCGGCGCCGCGGAGGCGCGATCCGGCGCGACCGGCGCCGCGCGGCCCCGCGCGTTCCCGTCGGCGGCGTCGACTCCGGCGACGGGCTCCCGAGGCGCGTCGCCGGGCGCTCGCTCGCTGCGCGCCGGCGGATCGCAGCCGACGCACGCGATCAGCAGCGCCCCGACCAGCGTGCCCAGGCGCGCCCCGTCCCGCCACGCTCCGTGTTTCGTCGGCATGGATTCATCCCTCCGCCGCCGGCGGCGCGCCGGCCACGGGCTCCTGCGGCGTTTCACCGACCGCCAGGACACGCGCAGGGTCATTCGTGATGAGCCGCGCGGCACGCCCGAATGTCACGTAGTTCCAGGCCCACTGGATCATCACGAGCACACGGTTCTCGAATTCGATCAGAAACAGCAAGTGAACGAACAGCCACGCCAACCACGCGAGATAGCCGTTGAAGCGTGTCCAGCCGAGGTCGGCCACGGCGGCGTTACGGCCGATGGTCGCCATGCTCCCGCGGTCGACGTAGCGAAACGGCGCGAGCGACGCGCCGCGCAGCCGCGCATGAATCAACCGCGCGACATAGCGCCCCTGCTGCATTGCGACGGGAGCAATTCCGGGCAGCGAGCGATCGCCGGGCCCGCGAACGTGCGCGAGATCGCCGATCACGAACACCTCGGGAAACCCGGGCACCGTGAGATCGGGCGCGACCATCACACGGCCAACCTTGTCGAGCGGCGCGCCCGTCGCTTCGGCCACCGCGCGCCCCAGCGGCGACGCGCGCACGCCCGCCGCCCAGAGCACGCAGTGCGTCGCAACCGTCTCTTTGCCGGCCGCGCTGCGCAGCACCGCGTGCGCCGGTTGAATGTCCGCAATCGTCGTGTTCACGCGCACGCGCACGCCGAGCCGCGCCAACGAGCGCGCCGCCTTCGCGGAAAGGTCCGGCGTGTAGCCGGGCAGCACGCGATCGGCGGCGTCGATCAACAGGATCGTGGCGGCGGCGGGATCGATGCGGCGGAAATCGGACCGCAGCGTGTCCCGCGCGATCTCGGCCAGCGCGCCGGCCAGTTCGACGCCCGTCGGACCGGCGCCAATGATGACAAACGTCAACCATTCGCGAACGCGCCGCGCGTCGGTCTCACGCTCCGCCGCCTCGAACGCCCCGAGCACGCGGGCGCGCATCTCCGTCGCGTCCTCGATCGTCTTGAGACCCGGCGCGTGCGGCTCCCAGTGCTCGTTGCCGAAATAGTTGTGGCTCACGCCGGTCGCGATCACGAGCGCGTCATACTCGATCGACTCGCGATGGGTTCGCACGACGCGCTGCCGCGCGTCGATTCCAATCACCTCGCCCAGCACCACGCGCGTGTTCGCCTGGCGGTTCAGAATCTTCCGCAACGGCGTCGCAATGTTCGCGGGGGAAAGCCCGCCGGTCGCGACCTGGTACAGCAGCGGCTGAAACAAGTGGAAGTTCCGCCGATCGATGAGCGTGATCTCGAGCGGCGCACGGCGGAGCGCGAGCGCCGCCTGTAATCCGCCGAAACCGCCGCCGACGATCACCACTCGTGCCGCGCTCATTCGTGCGTGGGCTCGCGCGCCCCCCGCGCGTCCACGAGTCCGGCAACGCTCGACCGCTCGCGCGCCGGCCGGCAATGGACGCCGCAGGGTGCTCGCGGAGATTCTAGTCGCGCCGGCGCGGCACGATAAGCCACCGACATCCGCGGCCGCGCGGTTTGAAACGAGCGCGCGGGTGCGTGCACCAGCGATGCATATCGTGCTGTAGGCAATCGAGCGCTGCGTGTGCCCGACAGTGGATGCGCAGGCGTGCGCTCGGGCGCAGGTGCTTGGCGGGCAGCCCCGCCGCCGCGGAGGATGTGCGCCCAAGGGCCGTTCGCGGACACGAACGCCTGGGGCGGACGCGCTTCGAACGCGGGACAGGCTCGCGCGCGCCGCGCGCAGCGGGGAACGGTTCGCGTGTCGCGGCGTCGACCGCCGCGGGCGCTAGCGTCCGCTCTTCAGATCGTCGATTTCGGTAATGATGTCGATCATGTTGGTTCCAATCGCGGACGGGCGCCGCGCTAGCAGGTGATCACGTCGATGAAGGCCACGAACAGGTTCGCGATGGTGGTGATGAAGTAGTCCACGACGGCACTCCAGAAAGGCGCGCCTACCCGCGACCAGCTCCCCAGCGCTGCGCAACGAGCGCGCAGCCGGAACCAGCAGGGATTGCGCGGTATTCGGTTTTCGGACCGTCAAGAAGTGGGCTCAACGCGCCAGGCCGGACTTCGTCTCTTCCCGCCGAACCTGTGGAATCGCCCTATAACTCGCTCAAACGAGGGGAACGGTACCTATAATTAACGCCGGCGTCAAGCCATTTTTGCTTTACTCGTTGGGGCGACCCCGTCGATGTCCGAATATGTGGCCCCGCCCGCCGACCCTGCGCTTGTCCCGCCCGCGTGCAGGAACTGCCGCCGCGCGCCGCTCGCGACCGTCGGGGCACTGCTGCGCTGCGCGGCGTGCGGGTTCATCTATCCCCGCCGACCACACGACACACTTGTCGCCGCCCGGACCGCGGATCCCGATCCGCCGGAGCTCGCCCGCATCGCGCCGAATCGCGTCCTGCGCGAGCGCTACCGATTGCTGCGTACGCTGGGGCGCGGCGCGCACGGGCTGGCGTATTACGCCGAGCACGAGTTCCTGCGCCTGCCCTGTGTCGTTAAGCTGCTGCTCGACGGCCCCACGGACCCGACCGACGCCGCCGCCCGCCGCCTGCGCCGTGAAGCGGGCATCGGCCGGCGTATCACGCACCCGCGGCTCGTGCGGGTGATCGAGTGCGACCAAGTCGACGGCGTGTGGTATTTTGTGCGGGGGTTTGTGCCCGGGGTCGATCTCGGCGCCGTGGCGACCGCTGGCCTGCGGCTCGTCCCGGATCAGGCGGTCGCGACCCTTCGCGATGCCGCCGCGGCGCTGCACGCGCTCCACACCGAAGGCGTCGTCCATCGCGACATCAAGCCCGAGAACCTCCTGCTCACCCCGGATGGGCTCGTCTTTGTCGCGGACCTCGGCGTCGCCACGCTCACGGCGAGAGCCAGCGCCTCGACCGGCGCGAGCCCGGCCGCCGGCACACTCGGCTACGCCGCCCCGGAGACCTTCGAATCCGGCCGCCCCCCCGGCCCGGCCGCGGACCTCTACTCGCTCGGTGCGGCGGCTTATCACTTGCTCACGGGCCGCGCACCGTTCGGCGACAGCGTATTCCGCGCACTGGTCGAGGCGCAGGCGGGCGCGCCGGAGTGGCCGAGCGACGCCGCCGCGGACACGCCGGTGTGGTTACGCGCCATGGTGTCGCGACTGCTCGAGCCCGATCCGGCCTGCCGGTTCGCGAGCGCCGCGGACCTGCTCGACGCGCTGGAGGTCGGGGCGCCGTCGCACACGCCGCCGCTCGAAGCGCTGCCGCGCAGCCGCACGGTCGGGGTCGCGCTGACGCCGGCGGGACTGTGCGTGCTGCCGTTCGCGGTCGACGGCCCGCGCGACGACGACTGGCTCGGCGACGCGCTGGCCGAGGGTCTCAGTCGCGCGCTCGGCCGCGCGCCGCAGACCTACGTGGTCGAGGCCGAACGCGCGCTCGCGCTCGCCGCCGCCGACGAATTCGCGGACGAGCCGCCGGACGCGCGCCAGCGTCGCACGGCGCGCCTCGCCGGCGCCGCGCGGCTGGTCGAGGGCACCGTGCGCCGCAGCGGTGACACGCTCGCGTTTCGGGGCGCCGTGATCGACGCGGAATGCGGCGTACGACTCGAGATCGCCGAGCAACGGGGGAAGCTGGGCGAGTTCACGGCGTTTCAGCACGCGCTCTATCGCGCTGTCGCGCCGCGGCTGGCGCTGCCGGCCGAGCCGCCGGCCCACGCGTTTCGCCCGACTGCGTTCGGCGCGCTGGCACACCTGGTGAGGGCGCGCCGGGCGTTCGCGCGCGCGGATCACGCGACCGCGCTGCGCGAGGCCGAGGCCGCGGCGGCGCAGGATCCCGAGTTCGTCGAGCCGCTGCAGCTCGTCGGCGCGTGCTACGCGCGCCTCGGCCGGTACGACGATGCGGCTCGGCAACACCACCGCCAGGAGGCGCTCGCGCTGGAGCGCGGCGACCTTCGCGTGCTGGTCGAAGCGCAGGCGAATCTCGGCGTGATGCACTACTTCCGCGGCCGCTACGAGGACGCGGTCCGCTTCTATGCCCCCGCCGCCCGCCGCGCCGACGAGCTCGGGCTCACCGCGGAGACGGCGCACATCTGCAACAACCTCGGCTTCGCGCTGTTCCGCCTCGGGCGGGCGGCGGAAGCGGAGGCGGCATTCCGGCGCGCCGTCGCGATCCACAGCACGTACGGCGCGCTCGCCGCGTTGATCGGCCCCTACAACGGCCTTGGGAATGTGCTCGCGGAGCAGGGCCGCCACGTCGACGCGCGCGAGTACTACGAGCGCGCCCGGCGGCTGGCAGAGCAGGTCGGCGACCGGACGAACGTCGGCGTCGCAACGATGCACCTCGGCCGCTGCGACGCGCTGGTCGACCGGCTCGATGACGCCGGCCACGAGCTTGCCGTCGCGCTCTGCATCCTCGAGAACGCGCGCTTCTGGAACGGGCTGGCGCGGGCCTACGAATACGCCGCCGATCTCGATTTGCGCACCGGCGACTACGCCGCCGCGGTCCGATGTGCCGATAAGAGAATCGCGCTGGCGCGCCTCCACGCCAATGCCGGAATGGAGGCCGCCGCCTGGCGTCAGCGGGCCGCGGCGCTCGACCGCTGCGACCAGCCGCTCGAAGCCGAGCGCTCGCGGGCACATGCGGCCGCGCTGACGCCGCCGGCCTAGCGGCGCGCGGTCGTCGTCGATCGGAATCCACCGCCGAACGCGGAGCGCGGGATGCCGCTGACCCTGATCGTCATCACGCTGTTGCTCAACGTCGGCGTGATCGCCGCCCTCGTGGTGGTCCTGCGCGACCTGCGCGCCATGCGCTCGAGCGGTACGCCCGGCGGCGCCCCGCGACCGGCTCGCGACGTCGTGTGCGATAGCGTGCTCCAGGCTCTGCCGGATCCGATCGTCGTCGTCGGCCCGAATGGCGTCGTGCGCGAGGAGCTCGGCGGCGCAGCGCCCGGCGCGGGCCGCGCCCTGCTCCAGCAGCTCCCCGACGACGCGCATGAAGCTTTTCTGCGCGCGCTCAACGGTGCGCTCGCCACGCAGCGCGAAGAGTCGCTGCGTTTCGCGCGCGACGATCGCTGGATCAACGCCCAGATCATCCCCTTGCCCCCGGGCGCGCAGCTCGGCGCCGCGGCGGTGGTCTTTCGCGACGCCACTCACGAGAAGGACTCGGCCGCCCGGCTCGATCGGCTCGCGAAACGCAACCAGGCCATCCTGCGCAGCGCGATGGACGGGTTCTTCGTCGTCGGCGAGGATTACAGCTTTGTCGAAGTCAACGACGCGTTCTGCCGCATGGTCGGGTTCGACGCCGACGAGCTCCGCCAACTCAAGATCACCGACCTCGAAGTCAACCAGCCCGCCCGCGGTCTCGCCACGACCGCCGGCCGCACCGGGCTGCACCACCTCGTCGGCGCGCACCGGCACAAGTCCGGCCACGTCGTCCAGCTGGAGCTCAGCGTCATCGCGCTCCGCGACGAGGGCCGCCGAATCCTCGTCGGATTCGCACGCGACGCCACCGAGCGCGTTCGCGCCGAGCAGCGCCTCCGCGAGGCCAACGAGCGCTTCGAATCGCTCGTGGCGCGCATGCCGCTCGGTTACATCGTCTGGGCGCCGGATTTCCGCGTGCTCGAATGGAACGCCGCCGCCCGCGAGATCTTCGGCTTCGCCCCCACCGAGGCGCTCGGGCGTCACGCCTACGACCTCATCGTCGGGCGCGAAGACCGCCTCGCGGTCGGACGCATGTGGGACGAAACGGTCAACGGCGACGGCGCGGGCGCCGTGCTCGTCTCCAACGTCCGCAAGTCCGGCGAGCCCATCACCTGCGAGTGGTTCAACACCGTGCTGCGCGGCCCCGACGGCGCCGTGCACAGCATCGCCACCATGGTGCGCGACGTCTCCGAACCCCAGCGCCTGCAAACCCAACTCCGCCACTCGCAGAAACTCGAGAGCCTCGGCGTGCTCGCCGGCGGCGTCGCTCACGACTTCAACAACTTCCTGGTCAGCATCCTCTGCAACGCGTCGCTGGTCGCCGAGCGCCTCCCGCACGACTCCGAGGCCCGCCGCCACCTACAGAAGATCATCAACGCCAGCCGCCGCGCTTCCGAACTTACACGCCAGATGCTCACCTACGCCGGCCGCGGCACCTTCGACGTGCAGCCGCTCGATCTCAATGCGCTGGTGCGCGAACTCGGCGACTTCCTGCGCGCCGCGCTCGCGCGGAACGTCTCGCTCACGTTCAACCTGCACGAGCGTCTCCCGCTGATCGACGCCGACAGCGGCCAGATTCAGCAGGTCGTGATGAACCTGCTCATCAACGCCAGCGAGGCGATCGGACAGAAGCCCGGCCTCGTCAGCATCGAGACCGCGACGGTCGAGCTCGACGCGCGGCGGATCGCGCTCGAATTCGCCGAGCACAATCTCACGCCGGGAACCTACGTCCGCCTCACGGTGATGGACTCGGGCTGCGGCATGGCGCCCGAGACCGTCGCGCGGATCTTCGACCCGTTCTTCACGACGAAGTTCACCGGCCGGGGGCTGGGGCTCGCGACGATCCTCGGCATCGTGCGGGCGCACCGCGGCGCGATCAAGGTCGTCAGCGCGCTCAACCAGGGCACCGAGTTCGCCGTCCTGCTGCCCGTCTCGCGGCAGCCGGCGCCCGCCGCGCCGCCGACGCGCTCCGGCCCCAGCAGCCTGCCGCCGGGCGCAACGGTGCTCGTCATCGACGACGAGGCCGACATCCGCGAGGTCGTGCACGACATCCTCGAATCCCGTGGCGCCAAGGTTCTGGTCGCCGAGAACGGCGCCCGCGGCATCGAGCTGTTTCAAAAGCACGTCGACGAAATCGGCGCCGTCCTGCTCGACATGACCATGCCCGGCATGTCCGGCGACACCGTCTGTCGCGAAGTCCACGCGCTCCGCCCCGGAGTCCCGGTCATTCTTTCCAGCGGCTACAGCGAGCACGAAGCCACGTCCCGCTTCGGCGGCGAACGCTTCGCAGCGTTTGTGCAGAAGCCTTACTCGATCGATGCGCTCGTCGAGACCTGCGCCACGGTGCTCAGTGCACCACCGCCCGCGGGCAGCGGCGGCCGGACGTAGGTCGCGAAGCGGGTCGACTTGTCAGCACCGTCTCGCGCCGGAATCGCGGGCTCGCGCCCGCGGCTCTGATCCCGCGCCATCCGCGCCGCACGCGCAAGCCTGCGACTCACAACCCGCCGGCCACGCCGACGGGAGCGGTCGATTCGCCGCGGCCGCCTGCCGGCGCAACTCGCAAACATCGCCCCGCCGACCGCCTGCCGGCGTGACCCGCAAACAGCGCCCCGCCGGCCGCCTGCCGACACGACCTGTAAACAGCGTCCGGCCGGCCCGCGACCCCATGCGTCCTGGGACCCGCCGCGACGCCCCGTGCCCTGGCCCGGCGTCCGGCGCCGGAACGGAGAATTCAGAGGGATTTCGGCGGCGTTCGCTATAATGGCGTTGTTCGGCGTCTGAACCCGGCGTTACCGCGCGTGCCCGCTCATCGGAGGCTGACGCATGTCCCGCTCGCTCCCTATCGCGCTCGTCGTTGCGGCGCTTGCGTCGACCGCGGTGTCGTTCGCGCAGGAGCCGACCGCGCGGCGCCCGCTGCCCGCGCCTTGGTTTTCCATCGACCGCGCTTCGCCGACCACCGGTACGGGCATCCTGCCGGACGATGTGCTGCTCCATCCGGGGCCGCTCGTCACGGTGCCCGCGAACAACCTCGGCCTGACGCTCAACAACGACGAACTCGACGGCTTGTCCGAGGGCAACGAAACCGTGCTGCCGCTTGACACGTTTGTGCTGCTGTTCGGCGTGTCGCGCAACACGGTCGGCGCGATTGCGCCGGATCCGACGCTGGTCGGCCTCGGGCTGCCGTTCAACGTTTTTGACCAGGCGTCGCGCGGCCAGGCGGCCGGCGACCTGTACATGTCGCTCACGTTGTTTAACCGCGCGTTCGGGCCGCTGCCGCTCGCGTTCGCAATTCCGAACAACACCGAAGTGCGCAATCAGGGCGACGCCGGCGGCGTCGGCTACAGCTTGTTTCCGCCGGTGGCCCCGACCGTGACCGTGCCGCCGCCCATCGACGCGCAGGACGCCGGCTTCGTCCCCAAGCCGATCGCGCTCGCCGCGGTGTCGCGCGTTTACTTCTCGATTGATCGCGTCAGCCCGTCGCGCTTCGTGCTCCCCGCGCCGCCCAGCGGGGCCACCGTCTATCTCGACAACAACCTCGCCGCCGCCGGCGGTGAAGTCGTCTACGCCACTCCCACCAGCCTGGGCCTGCTCGCGAACGACGAAATCGACGCGCTGTTAGTCTTCGACGACGGCGACGGCTTCTTCAACCCGCCCTTCGATCAGATCCTCTTCTCGCTCGCCCCCGGCTCGCCCAGCCTGCTCGGAAACAGCCCCGCCGATGTCTTCACCACGCAGAACTTCGGCGTTTTCAACGTCTATGCCAACGCGCTGACGCTCGGCCTGCTGCCCAGCGACGACCTGACCATGCTCGATTTCGCTCCGTGCCACGACCCGATCCCCTGTGCCGAAGACTGGGCGATCGGCTTCAACCGGCGTATTCCCGGCGATCTTCTTTGCGACGCCGTCGTCGACAACTTCGACATCGACGCGTTTATCGTCGCGCTGCTCAATCCCGAGTTCTACGGATTGCTCTACCCCGAATGCAACATCTGGGCCGCGGACTGCGACGGCAACGGCTACATCGACAACTTCGACATCGATCCGTTCGTTCGCCTGCTCACCGGAACGTGACGCACCGGCCGCCGGACTGCTGCTAAGAACATCCGCCCGCCGTCACGCACGCGACGAATCCGTCAATGTCGAAGTTGTCCACCGCGCCGTCGCCGTTCACGTCCGCCTGCTCGCGCCGACACTGCGGATACGCCCCCGCGTAGCCCGCCGGATCGGTCAGCGCCAACACGAACGGATCGATGTCGAAGTTGTTGATCCGCCCGTCGCAGTTCAAGTCCGCCAGCAGCGTCGGCGTAAACAGGTCGACGTGCGTCGTCGGCTGCAAGCCCTGGATCACCCCGCCGCCGGGCAACAGAATCCCGCTCGGCAGCGTCACCGCCGGCATTCCGTGTCGCGGCACCGGCAGCGGCGTATTCGTCGTCCACGTGTTCAGAACCGGGTCGTAGACCTCGTTTACCGCGAACAACTGCGGCGTCTCTCCGCCGAGCACGTAAATCCGCCCCGCGAACGCCGCCGCACCCGGCGCAGCCCGCGCTGTCGGCATCGGCGCCCGCGCGCTCCACGTATTCGCAAGCGTGTCGTAACGCTCGTTGCTCCTGAACGACGCGCCGGCGCGCCCGCCGATCACGTACACATCCGTGCCGAGCGCCACCGCAACGAGGTGTTCTCGCGGCGTGGGCATCGCCGCCCCGGTGCTCCACTCGTTCGCCACCGGGTCGTAAATGAAGGTCGAGCCCGTCGCGGCGCCGGCCGGGTTCGTCCCACCGAAAACGTAGATGCGCTCAGCGACCGTCACGGCCCAGCATCCGCCGCGACCCTCTGGCAGGTCGGCGGCCGGCGACCACGCGTTCGCGTCCGGGTCGTATGCGAACACCTCGCGCTTCGCCGCGAAATCCGCCGCGTAGCCGCCGATCGCGAACAGCCGATCGTTCGCAACCGCGACGCCCATGTGGTCGCGTCCGGCGGGCAGGTCGGCGACCGACATCCAGACGTCGGCATCGGCGTCGTAGCGCTCGACGCTGCGGAGCGCGCTGAATCCCGCCGAAAGTCCGCCCACCACGTACACGTGCCCGCGCAGAATCGCCGCGCCGGTCTCCTGCCGCGCCGTCGCGAGCCGCGCGCGATCCGTGTACACGCCGCCCGCGGGCGCCGGTGTACACGAGGATGCGAACAGCAGGATTGCCGGCAGTGCGACGAGCGCCGGAAGGGGCGAAGCGCGAGCGGTCGGCGTCATGGTTGTGCTCCCGTTGCGACGCGACGTGCGAAGCCGCGCGCCGCGTTGAAGCGCCGCCGCCCCGCGGACTCGCGAGGCGGCGCTGATCGCACAGATTGTAGAAGCACGCGCGGACGACGTTACCAGCGTTTTCCGCCGCCGCCGCCGCCACCTCCACCGCCATAGCCGCCGCGTCCTCCTCCTCCGCCGCCGCCGAATCCGCCGCGCGGCCCACCGGGTCCGCGACCGCCGCCACCGCCGGGCCGACCGGTCGGCGGGCGTGCTTCGTTCACCGTCAGCGTGCGACCGTCGATTTGCGTGCCGTTCAGGCCGTTGATGGCCGCGGTCGCCTCCTCGTCATTGTCCATCTCGACAAATCCGAAGCCGCGCGAACGACCGGTCTCGCGGTCGCGCACGACCGACGCGGTGCGCACCGCGCCAAACGCGGCAAACGTTTCCTGCAACTGCTCTTCGCTCGTTGAAAAAGACAGATTACCCACGTAGATCTTCATCGGAATGCTGCCCTGGCGAAAACGGGGGTTGGGAGTTGGGGCCGACGGTCGGCCTCGAACATGACAGTGGCTCAGAGGTCGTCGATCGCGCGCCGCAGAAACGAGTAACGTGCCGACTCGCCGATTCGACCGAACTGATCCGGCAGCCTAACGCGGACGCACGGGCCCGTCAATTTGATTTCGTCGTTCCATCGCCGACTCAGCGCTGGGCCGTGTCGCCTGCCCACAGCTCCCGCAAGTTGCGCAAATAGGGCTGCAACGCCCGCGGCAGCCGCACGCTGCCATCCGCCTGCTGGTTCAGCTCGATCAGCGGAATCAGGATGCGTGGCGACGCGACGACCGTGTTGTTGAGCGTGTAGCAGAATTGCACCTTGCCGTTGGCATCGCGATACCGAAGCCCGAGCCGCCGCGCCTGAAAATCGTGCAAATTGCTCGCGGAATGTGTCTCGCCGTATGCGCCCCGGCTTGGCATCCACGTCTCGATGTCGAACATCCGGAACTTTCCCTGACCCATGTCGCCGGTGCAGACCTCCAGCAACCGATACGGCAGCTCCAGCGCCTGAAGCAGCTTCTCGGCGTTTTCGATGATGACGCGGTGCCAATGAGCCGCTTCGGTCGCGTCGGCGCGGCAGATCACAACCTGCTCGATCTTGTCGAAGAAGTGAATGCGATACAGCCCGCGCGTGTCCTTGCCCGCGGCGCCCGCCTCGCGCCGAAAACACGTGCTCCGCGCGAAGTACAGCTTCGGAAGTTCGGCGTCCTCGAGCACCTCGTCCATGTGCAGCGCGGTGACGGGAACCTCTGCCGTGCCCACCAGCGACTGCCCGTCGCGCTCGACGAGATAGACCTCCTCGCGATGCAGCGGAAAGAAGCCCGTCCCGTACATCAGTCGATCGTTCACAAGCACCGGCACCGTCAGCGGCGTGAACGCGCGCCGCTCGCCGGTGCGGCCCGGCGGCTCGTGCGCGCTCTGCGTCATCAGGTCCCACGCCAGCCGCAGGACGGCTTCGTGCAGCTCCGAACCAAGCCCGGTGAGCACGTAGTTGCGCGAACCCGCGAGCTTTACGCCGCGATCGAAGTCGTAGAGATGCAGCGCCTGACCCAGTTCGACGTGGTCCTTGAACGGAAACCCGAACTCCTCGCGCGGGCGCGGCACGCCGACGCGCTTCACCTCGATGTTGTCCGCGGCACTGGCGCCGACCGGGGCATCGGGGCTGGGAATCTGCGGCAGCAGCAACAGCAGTTGCTGAAGCACCGCGTCGACGGCCTGCAACTGCTCCTCGATCTCTTTTACGCGCGTTTTGATCCGCGTCATCTCGCTGGTCAGCGCAGCCCGCTCCTCCTTCGACGCCTTGGCAATCCGCTCGCCGCCCAGCTTCTGCTCGTGGCGGAGCGTGTTGAACTCGGTCTCGAGCGCGCGTCGCCGGGCGTCGACTTCGAGCACCTGGTCGACATTGCAGGGCATGCGCTTGCGTTCGCACGCCTGGCGCACGAGATCGGGAGTTTCGCGCACGATGCGGATGTCGATCATCACGATGGCCTTGTGTGTGCCGCGGTCGCCGATCCACGCCCGCGAATCGCCGCCACCCAGGATGGCACGCGTCGCGCCGCCGGCGCGGAGCGGCATTATACGGGCCGGCCAACGCCGCGTTAGGTCGCCCGGGATGCCGGGCGCCGCGCCGCGCCGCGGTGCTTACGTCGTCGTTTGACCAGTCACGGGCGCACAGGAGATTCTCAAGTCGGGGAATCCGATCGCGAGCCGCTCCATCACACGATCCCAGTTCGGTGAGCCCCACTGGTTTGTGAAGGCGTAAGTCCGGCCCGCATGGATGATCAACTCCCCGTCGCCTACGAACCAGCGCCCCGCGACGAAAGGGCCGTCGTAGTTACCGCGGGGACTAAGTCCGACAAACGTCGCCGCGTCGACCACGCTCGGCACGTCGCGCCACACGCGATTCGGCCGTTCCTGCATGACCTCGGTCACACGATCCGGGTGGACGCCGCGCGACACAATCTCATGCACGAGCCGCAGGATGGCCCGCCCTTTCGACAGCGAGCTGAAACGCTGCTCGCCGACCTGCAAATCGTAACGGCGCCGCGCGGCGGTCACGCGGAGTGCGGCAGTTTCGGCCGGCATTCGGAGGCGTCTCCGCAGCGCGTTTTCGACCCGGCGAGACAGAGCTGCCGGCTCGCGCCACGTGGTCGGGTAGTTCGCGGGTCGGGTCGGAGGAACCTGCCCCGGCGGAAGCCAACCGTACAACTCGAACGATCGGAACACCAAGGCGTCTTTGGTCTCCGGATCGTGGTCCGACAGACCGGCGAGCGGGCTCGGAACGAGAATCAGGTTGGCAAGGACCGTGTGGCAGCGCGCGTCGTAGCAACTTTGTGGCCAAATGTGACACGCTTGATACGCCTTCGGCGAAGCGCCTGTCATTCGCCGAATCGCGTAGACTGCATAGACGTTGCTGTCCAACGTCTCGCCCGCCACCGTTGACCCAGGCGACTCTCCCGCGCCCTTCCGGGCGCGGCGGTAGTTTGGAAAAAATGCCCCAACGCCGTCGCTCGCAAATAGCCGCCGATGCACCTCGGGATTCGCCCACAGGCTCGTCTCCGCCACGAGCGCGGCAAAGTTGACATGGTGACGCCGCGCCACGTCCTGGAAATCTCGGATTCCGTCGTGCATGGCAGACTCCCGACCTCCACGGTCGTGGCTCCGACCGAGCGCAACGCGCGCGCTAGTCGGCGCTTACCGGCACCACCGCGCCCATTTCGCGCAGCGGCGCCGCCAGCGCCGCGTCGCCGCCCACCACCACCACGCCGAGGATGAGAAACTCGCTCGTCGGCGTCCCGGCCGATGACGCCGCCTCACGCCCCGGCTCGTTTCGGAGCAAACCAAGCAGCGCTCCGCGCGGCCCGTCCGCAGCGATCGCGGCGTGCACGCGCGCCAGCCGCCCCGCGAACGCCGCCAGCTCGCGCTGCTCGTCGCTCGGCGTGTTCACCCAGCGCAGGTGCTCGCAGGCGTCGGCGATTTCACGCGGAATCTGGCCCGCCGCAACGCGCGCCGTGAGCACCGCAATTCCCCGTGCACCCGCGAGGACGCGCCAGCGCGGCGGCACGCCGGGCGCGATCTCGCCCGGCAACTCTGCCGGCCAGCCCAGCAGCAGCCGCCACGCATCGTCCGCCTCTTGCCGCCCTCCGGCGATTCGTGAGACGACGACGCGCAGCTCCGCGACTTCGCCTTCGCGCGGCTGCCAGAGAATCGGGACCGACGTCTCGTGCGCCGCGCTTCGCACCGGCCAGAAACCGCCGAATCGCGCCGGCGGCGTTGCGCCGGACGACGGCGACGTCGTCGCACGCGACAGCGCCGCGGCGGTGTCGGGCGGCGTCGCCGCGGCCAGTTCCGCCGACGGCCGCGTTGCCGCGCTGGACGACGGCCGCGCCGGCTCGCGCGGCGTCGCGTCCAACGTCGCGTCGCGCAGCACTTGGCGCACGTCGTCGAGCGTTGCCGCAGCGCGGCCCGGCGCCGCGATGAGCACACGCCGCCCGTCGCCCCGCGTTTGCGAAAACCGCGCGAGCTCCGCCCCGCGCGTCTCCGCCAACGCCCATGTCGGGCACGGTGCGACTAGTCCAAACGCGAGCCGATCCGCGACCGCAGCGGCGCGCTCCGAGAACGCCAGCGCGGCGCGGCGCATGCGGCGTTCGGCGGTCGCGACCGACCCCGCTTCGACACGCGGGTCGTGCACAAGATCCACGAGTAGCTCGGTCATCTGCGCCAGCCGTTCGGCCGGACCGTCGATGACCATCGTGCTCCCATCCGATGAAGGAACGACGCGCCACGACAGGCCGTGGTAGGTGAAGTAGTCGCGCAGCTCGTTCGACGAGCGGCGCGCGGAACCCAGCTCCCCCAGAAGCGCCGCAGTCATCGGCGCGACGCCCGCGGCCGACAAGGCGATGCTCGCGCCGCCCGCACGCCCGGTGGATGTGCAGCGCAGCGACCAATCGCGCTCCGTTGCGTCTTGCGTGACGAGTTCGGGCAGCGGAGACTCGACATTCGCGGCGCCCGCCGCCGACAGCCGCCGGAGCGTTTCGATCGGCGACAGCGTGCGATTTTCCGCCGGTGGTGCGGGTTTCCGGGCGCGCCGCGCGTCGCCGGGCGCGCCCGATCCGCCGGCGTCCGGGGGCGCGCCGCGGGGCGGGCGCGCCGCGCCGCCGATTCCCGCCACGACGACGCAGCGCGTCTCCGCAAGTCGCGACGCGGCGGCCGCGACGTCGCCGACCGTCACGCGCGCGACCTGACCGGCCTCGAAGTCCGCCTGTAACAGGTCGCCGCCGAGGATCTCGTGTGCCGCGAGCCGCCAGGCGTAGTCGCGAAAGCACGCCTGCGCCTCGCGCTGGTCGCGCGCTGCCAGTGACCGCGCGCGCCGCAGCGGCACCGCGCTGATGGGCGTGCTGCGCACCGACTCGAGCACCTCCTGCCAAATCTCGAGCAGGTCCGCGCCGCCGCGCGCGGCATCCCCGTCGACGCGCGGCTGCAACGCAAGCAGCAGCACGCCCGCGTCACGCCACGCAAATCGATCCCACCGCGGCGGAGGCGCGCCCAGCGCGGCGAGTCGCAGCGCGAGCACCCCGTCGACGGGATTGCACAAGTGGTGCATCAGCACGTCGAGCGTCGCGTTCTCCGCGTAGCCCCACGCGGGCGTGAGAAACGCGAGCGTCCGCGCGCCTGCGGGCGTGTCCCCATCGTCAACGCGGATCGTGTCGGCGACCGGGCGGTCGGCGAAAGCCCGGCGCGGCGGCTCGCGCCACGCGACCCCGGCCAGCGATTCGCGCGCAAGCGCGAACACCGCTTCGCGGTCCACGTCGCCGACGATGAACAGGGTCGCGTTCCCGGAGACGAGCCAGCGCGCCTCGAATTCGCGCCGCAGCGCCTCACGCGCCCCGAGCGCGGCGCCTTCCGCGGGCGCTGCCGCGTTTCCGCCGGCGGAGTCTGGCGCGACCCGATCGCCCGCCGGCACGCTCCCGGCCGCGGGTGCGTGCCGATAGGGATGCCCGGCGAACAACGCGTTGAGAACCCGCGACCACGTCGCGTGCGACAGGCCCAAGTCGCCGCGCGTCGCGCTCGGCCAATCCGCGCCGACACGCGCGCCGCCGAAGCCCGCGCGCTCCGCGCTGGGAAAATCCGCGATCGTGATCGCCGATCGCGCGCCGTCGAACACGTTGCGGCGCAAGTCCTCGGGCGCCAAGGGCGTCGCGAGTTCAGCGAACACCGGGATCAGCGCGGGGAGCTGCCCCAGCGGTGCGACCGCCGCGAACACGGTCGCGTCGCGCAGCACGCGCCCCTCGAACGCCGCACCCGTCGCCCGCAGTCGCAGCGCCGCGTCACGCCGCGTTTCACGCGCTCGGCGCAGCTCCTCGGCCACGCCGAGCCCGTCCGCCGGCTCCGCCGCCGCGCCCGCCGCAAACCACAGTTGCACGCTCACCAGCGACTGCCCCGGCTCGACCACGGCGCACACGCGCAGCCCGCGGTCGAGCCGCTCGAATCTCACGCGGTCAACGAGGTCGTCGCGCGCCGCACCGGGGGCGCCAACCGCCGTCGCGGAATGATCGATACGCATCGCGCTGGATGCGACCAGCGTCGCGGCGACCCACCAGACTGCGCTCTGCCGGCTCATCAGCGATTGATCGTATCGCGACCGCATCGGCGACGGAAACGGCCCGCGGTGCGCATGCGTTGCGACTCCGCCGCAGCGCTCCTATACTCCCCCCGGACGGATCTGGGGCTTGCAAGAGGAGTCTGCGCTGTGCCGATCTACGAGTACCAGTGTCGCGCGTGCGACGCGGGTTTTGAGACGCTCGTGCGGTCGAGCGAAGAAGAACGCGCCGTCCGCTGCCCGAAGTGCGCCAGCGCCCGCATCGAGCGAAAACTCAGCGTCTTCGCCGCGCGCGCCGCGGCGGCGCCTTCCGCCGGCGCCCTGCCCCGCGGAGGCTGCGGACGCTGCGGCGATCCTGCGGGGCCTTGTGGTTTGGACTAGACCGCGAGTCACGACTCTGCGGCGCACGACGCGACGAACGTTCGCGCGGGCGAAAAGCCCGCGGCTCAAAGGAGTTCGACACATTCGTGCATGACGATTCAGACCCCCGTCGCAGCCGCGGCGCCGGATGTCACCGGCAACGGCGATCGGGCGGCGACCGCACACGTCGGAAACGAGCGTCATCAAGCTCCGTGGAGAACCGCGCCGTGAGCCACCCGCAATGAGCCGCCGCCCCGACCCGCTGGCGCGAACCCTGCAGGCCGGCGTGCTCGCGTGGATTCTGCCGGGCGCGGGACACGTGTTCCTCGGCCATCGCGCTCTCGGCTACGTGTTCTTCTTCGCGATCACGATCCCCTTTCTGACCGGCGTCGCGGTCGGCGGCGTCAAGGAATCGATCAACCCCCGCTCCAACGTGTGGCTGTTTCTCGCCGAACTGGGCTGCGGCGGCTACACCACCGCGGGTTACTTCGTCAGCAACGCGCTGCCCACCGTCGGCCCGAACGACTATTCGCCTTATGTCAGCTACTACCCCGAGAGCGACATCGCGCAGATCTACCTCGCGACCGCGGGACTCTTGAACGTCCTCGCGGTGCTCGACGCGCTCGCGCGGGCGCAATACAACGGCCTGCCTGTGTTTCAGCGCGAAATGGCGCCCGACGCACCGCCGTCCGGGGGCCCGGCCTCATGAGCACACCCTTGCTGCTGCTGGCACACGCCGCTTCCAGGTCGCTCGCACCCCCGAGCTTCTGGCTGCCCTTCATTCACCCGATCAAGCTGCCGTTCGGCGCCCGGCTCTGGATGCTCATTCCGCTGGTCGTTTGCGTGGCCCTCGTCTACCGCGCGACGCGCGCCAAGTCCGCGAAGAACCTCGCCTGGCCGACCGCACTCACCTCGATCAACATCATCGTCGGCATGGCGTTGATCGCGTTCGGCTTCTACGCGGCCCACGAGATCGTGCTCGCCTGGTCCTGAACGCCCGCGGACGCGCCGTCGCCCCGCCGCGGCGCATACGATTGGGAAGACCGATGCCTCCCGATCCATCGATCCTGCCGCCGACACCCGACCCGGACCGCCGCGCCCTCGAGCGCGACGCGATGGTGAACGAGCAGCTTGCCCGCCGCGGCATCCGCGACGCGGCGGTGCTGGACGCCTTGCGCCGCGTGCCGCGCGAGTGGTTTGTGCCAGACGCCAGCGCGGCCGACGCCTATGCCGACAACGCGCTCTCGATCGACTGCGCCCAGACGATCTCGCAGCCCTACATGGTCGCGCGCATGACCGAGCTGCTCGAGCTCCGCGACACCGACCGCGTGCTCGAAGTCGGCACCGGCTCCGGCTATCAGACCGCAATCCTCGCACTGCTCGCGCGCGAAGTCTTCACCATCGAGTGGTGGCTCCCGCTCATGCTCGCCGCCGGCGAACGACTCAAGCGACTCGGGCTGCGAAACATCCGGCAGCGCTGCGGCGACGGGTCGACGGGTTGGCCCGACGCCGCCCCGTTCGACGCGATCATTGTGACCGCCGGCGCGCCGCACGTCCCCGCCTCGCTCCGCGGGCAGCTCGCCGTCGCAGGCCGGCTGGTCACCCCCATCGGTCCCCGCGACGACCAGACGCTGGTGCGCGTCCGCCGCAACACCGACGGCTACGCGACCGAGGAGCTGTTGAAGTGTCGCTTTGTGAAGCTCGTCGGCGATGAGGGTTGGAAGGACTGACGACCGCTCGCCCGGTGGATCGATCGTCAGGCCGATCGCTTCGCCGGACTCGTTGGGCACGCGGGGCGCTAGGGCAGCAGATACGGCGCGACGTACGTCTTGTTGAAGCCGTACGTGATGATCGTCGCGTGACCGCCCCAATGACCGCTGCGGATCATTTCCGGCGTCCAGCGCACCTGTCGCACGCGCTCGCGCAGTGCCAGGTCAGGCACGGCCCGCGTCAGGTCGAACCCCACGTGCCCGGCGGAGTCGGTGTGCTCGCGGTCGATCGCGCCGAAGGCGCGCGTGCCGAGCCCGAGAATCACCCAGTCCCCGTGCGAGTAGAAATTCACCAGCAGTCCGTCGATGCGGCGCAGCGCCGCCGCTAGATCGTGCGTCGGGCTGATGGCGGCGTGAACCAGCACGAGATTGCGGATCCGCAGCGACTCGGGCAGCGCCTCGGCGATCATCACCGCCAGCCCGCCGCCGCCGGAGTAGCCGACGAGGTCGATCGGCGCGGTCGGCGACGCGTTGCGAAAGGCGACGATCTCCGCTGCGACCTGCGCCGCCCGCGCCCGGTTGCGTTCGAGCTCCACGAGATTCCCGAGCACGTCCAGACGCTGCCAGTCGAGCGTGCGGAATTCGGCCTCACAGCCCGCGTCGCGCGCGGCGCGACGGGCCCACTCCAGCATCCACGGCCCGCCTTCAATGCCGGGGAAGAAATACACGAGCCCAGGCGTCCGCTGCGCCGCCGGCTGCGTGGCCGTGACCGTCGCGCTCGAACCGGAAACCACTGGCGGCGGAGCGGTCGAGGACGGCGACGACGCGAACGGCGCCGCCGCCGAGGCGCCCGCGGCGGCATCGAGGCGTCTCGTCGGCGGCCGCGCGCCGTTCGTCGCGGCGCCGGGTGATGGGACGACTCGCGGCGATGGATAATCGACGTGCGCCGGCCGAGTGGTCGCGCCCGTCTCGCAGCCGAAGACCAAAGCCGCCGCGACGCCGAGCGCGAGAAGTGCGAACCAGCCGGTTGCAACGCGATCGGTCATGCTGCTACGCACCGATGTACTTGGCATAGACGCCGCGCGCCGCGGCCGGGTCGCTGGTGCCTTTGATGATCGCCCGCCCGTCGGCGAAGAGCGTGACGTGAAACGAATCGATCGTGAAACGCAGCAGAAACGCGTTCGCCGTCGGCCGCGCCCGCCCGCCGACACGGGCCGCGATCTCCTGGAAATTCACGCGCACCCCCGGCGCCGGCGTCACCTGCACCGCGTCGCGCCCGCACAGCGAGACGCTCGCGGATGCGTGCTTGCCTGCCAGAAACTCGAACTCCCGGCGCCGACAACACACGCACACACCCTGCTCGAACGCCGCCTGCATCCCCAGCGACCGAAACTGCCCCCGCCACACGTCGATGCTCACCAGCGCGCGGCTCACCTCCGCGGTCCGTCCCATCAGAATCTTCATCGCCTCCACCGCTTGCAGGCTCGCGACGACGTCGACCGCCGGCGCCAGCACGCCCGCCGTGTCGCACGTCGGCGTCGTCCCCGGCGGCGGCATCTCCTCCCACACGCACCGCAGACACGCCGTCTCGCCAGGCAGGACCGGCATCACGACGCCCTCGGCCCCCAGCACCGCGCCGTAGACCCACGGCAGCCCGTGCTTCACCGCCACGTCGTTGACCAGGAACCGCGTCTCGAAGTTGTCTGTGCCGTCGAGCAGCAAGTCGACATCCGTCAGCAGCGCCTCGGCGTTGTCGTGGCGCACATCCGCGATCACGCCGTCGACCTCGACTGCCGAGTTGATCTTGCGGAGCTTGCGGGCGGCCGCCTCGGCCTTGGGCAGGTTCTGGGCGAGATCGTGCTCGTCGAAAAGCACCTGCCGCTGGAGGTTGTTCAGCTCGATGAAATCGCGGTCGATGATCCGCAGGTAGCCGACGCCGGACCGCGCCAGCGTGTTGGCGAGCACCGAGCCCAGCGCGCCGCAGCCGACCAGCGCGACGCGCGAGTATTTCAGCCGCTTCTGCCCGGCTTCGCCGACGGGCGCAAAGAGCATCTGTCGCGAGTAGCGGCTGAGCGTATCGTCCGTGAATGACGCCGCGGGTGTTGTTGTCACTTCAGTAGTGTAGCCGCGCAAGGGTGGGCCTGGCGTCCTGCCCGGCGCGCGGGGGTTGGGGCGGGCATCCTGCCCGGCGCGCCTCTGGCATCGCGACGTCCCGCCGGGTGGGTCGACCGCGGGCGGCGGGTCCGGAGCCGACCGCACCACTCAGCGCAGCCGCTTCCACGCCCCCCACGCGACGAAGCTGTTCAGCAGTCCGAAGATGCCCACGAGATAGCCGTCGCTGTCGCGATGGAGAATCCAGATTGCCGCGATCGCGAGGCAGCCTGCCGCGGCGAGCGTGCTGAGCAGGGCCTCCGCGAGCGCCGCGAGCGGGATTCGCAGGTATACGAGCAGCGCGACAAGCAGCAGACCAATACCGACGATCCGCCCCATCCACTTGAACGCCGCCACGGATCCATCGTAGAGCGCGTCGCCGCTCACGCCGATCATCGGTCGATAGAACCCGACATAGAGGAACAGCAGCGCCGAAAGGAGCGTGTAGAACGCAGACTCGCCAACCAGTTCGTCGACGGAGCGGGCGCGGGGCGCGTCCTTCGGCGGCGTGGAGAGCGGCGGCTGCGGCGAATCGCTCATGGTCGGCCTCGTAGATCCATCCGCGTCGGGCGGCGCCGGCCGCCGGCGACAAACCGCGCGACCGCTTCTATAGTATCCGACGCCGTCAGACCCTTGGCAAATGGAGCATACGATCGTGATGACCCGGCGCGTGCGGCTGTCGATGTGCGTCGTATTTGGTGGGCTGCTGTCCGTCGCCGCGGTCGGCGAGATCATTACGCTCAACGACGGCCAGGTCGTGAAGTGTGAGATTCTGCGCGAGTATCCCGACCGCATCCTCGTCGATCTCGGCTTCGACGTGCTCTCGATCCCGCGCGCCAACATCCGCACCATCGAGAAGCAGGAACTCGTCGAAACGCCCAAAGACCCCGAGCGCGTGGAGGCCAGCGGACACCTCTACAGCACGGCGCGGCTCCCGGTCGACAGCGTCAAGAACCTCACCGAGCGCTTCGGCGAAGGCGTCGTGCTCGTTTCCGCGCCGGGCGGACTCGGCAGCGGATTCTTCATTTCGCCGGAAGGTCACATCATCACCAACTTCCACGTGATCGAAGGCGAGACCAAGCTCGCCGTCACCGTCTTTCGAAAGGTCGGCGCCGAGTTCAAGCGCCAGAAAATGGAAGAAGTCGAGATCATCGCCACCAACCCCTTCCTCGACCTCGCGCTGCTCAAGGTCGCGCTGCCCGACGGCTACCAACCCGTCGTCACCTATCTCGCCGAGGACGACCGCCTCCGCGACGGCGACCGCGTTTTTGCCATCGGCAACCCGCTCGGCCTCGAACGCAGCGTGTCCGAGGGCATCGTGAGCCGCCGAAACCGCGCCGAGGAAGGCCTCGCGTATATTCAGACCACGACCCAGATCAACCCCGGCAATTCCGGCGGGCCGCTCTTCAACGCCCGCGGCGAGGTCGTCGGCGTCACGAACATGAAGATCCTCGGTGGCGAGGGCATCGGGTTTGCGATCCCCGTCCGCTACGTCATCGACTTTCTCCGCAACCGCGACGCCTTTGCGTACAACAGCGAAAGCTCCGCCGCCGGGTTTCGATATCTTCAGCCACCCGAGCGCCGAAACTCCGCGCCATCCGAACTGCTGAAGCGGAAGTGATGGCCGCCGCCCGTGCGGCCGCCGACCGGGACGCCCATCTCCGCATCCGCACAAAAGCCGACGTGCGATTTTCGCCGATCTGGAGATAATGCGCGCCCGGCGACGGGGCGTTCGAAACCGCCCGAATACCGGCGCGAACGCGACTCGAGCGCACGCCGCGCGGCTTGCGACCGACCGTACCTTTACACGGATGCGATCCGTACACACTCCTATGAGGACTCTGTCATGCGACGAACGCTGCCGTTGTTGACGCTCTGGAGCCTGCTGCTTGCGCCCGCGGCGCTCGCGCAGGGCGAGAAGTCCGACCCGGCTGTCTGGGCCCCCAACGACGCGCTCGCGTTCGTCGGCATCGCCGACACCGAGAAGCTCTGGTCCGACTTTCAAAAGACCGCCGGTTACGCCCTCATGAAGGAGTCCGAGGGCGGCAAAGGCGGTGGTTCGCTGGACCTGCCGCAGCAGTTCTTCAAGACGTTCCAAGAGCGCGTCGCGAAGGCGCTGGACGTCACGCCGGACCAGCTCAAGAACCCGTTCAAAGGCCCGGTCGCGCTCTATCTCACCGCGCCTGCTGCCAAAGGCGAAGAGCCCGAGCCCGGCCTCGTCGCGTCGGTCGGCGACGCCGCCACCATGAAGAAGTACTACGAGACCGCCGTCCGCAAGCTCAAGGCCGCGGCCGACAAGCACGAGTCGGTCTCCGCGGGCGCTCACTCGATCGACGTGTTCACGAAGGACAAGGACGCGGAGAGCGCCGACTCCGCCGGCGACGAGGAGGACGAAGCCGACGAGCCCGAGAACGAGTTCGAGGGCATGCTCGACAAGATGTTCTCCGCCGAGTCGATGCCGCCGATGCTCGCGCTCTGCCTCACCGACGACCGCGTGCTCGCCGCGCCAAGCGCCGACGCCGTCAAGGCCGCGCTGCGCCGCAACGCCGACAGCGACGACACGCTCGCCCGCACCGAGGATTACAAGACGCTCCAGCGCCTCTTCAAGCCCGTGGGCAGCGCCGCCATGCTCGTCAACCTGCCGCGCATCTTCGAGATCGCCAAGCGCGACGACGAGGACTTCGACAAGCTGTACAGCGCGCTCGGGCTGAACGGATTTCGCAGCGTCATCGGCCACCTCCAGATGGCCGGACCCGAATTCGACTCCAAGCTCGAGGTGCTCGCGCTCGTCACCGGCGACCGCTCCGGGCTGTGCAAGATTCTGAGCATGGACAACCGCGACGTCGCGCCGCTCGCCTCCACGCCCGCCGACGCGTCCATCTTCATGTCCCTCAACGTGAACATGGCCAAGCTCATCGACGAGATCGAACGCATCGTCCGCCAGCAGGATCCCGACATGGCGGACCAGATGCGCGCCAGCATGGAGAAGATGGAGACGCCCGACGGCGAGACGATGAATCTGCGCAAGGACGTGATCGACCAGCTCCGCGAGCCGCTCGCGGGCTTCCTGTCGTTCTCGCGCCCCTACGGGGCCGACTCCGCCCGCATGTTGCTTTCGCTCGGCCATCGCAACAAGGCCGCGATCGACAAGCTCTTCGGCATGGTGCCGATGTTCGTCCCGCGCGACGTGCGCGGCACGCAGGTGTATGACTTCATGATGGGCGGCGTGTCGCTCGCCACCACCAACGACCAGTTCGTGGCCGGCTCGACCGCGGCCGTCGAGGCCAGTCTTCAGACCGCGTCCGCCGACGGGCTCGGGTCCGACGCGACCTTCAAGCGCGTCGCGGCCCAGGCGCCCAAGGAAGCCTGGTTCACGCTCTACGTCGACTACCGCCGTTTCATGGGTAGCCTGGTCGGACTCGCCGAGGTGCGCGAGAAGCTGGAGGAGGCGGCCCAGACCGGCAATCCTGGCGCGCAGATGACGCTTGGAATGCTGGGCATGTTCGGCGAGGCCATGAGCGCGGAGCACGTCGATGCGTCGAAGAAGCTGCTGAAACACTACGCGCCATCGATCGCGACCATCGCCACGACGCCCGAGGGCATTCGCTTCACGCAGGTGCAACTGAAGCCGGACAAGGAGTAGTCCGGGGCGACTCACGCCGCCGAATTCGCGAATCGAACTCGCCCGCGCAGGCCGGCCGCTGGCGCAGCGCCCCCGCCTTTGCGAAGGGGCGACCGCCGGCGACACGTCCACGCGCCCCGGCGCGCCATCAGAGCTGCCGGCGATTCGACGGCCCGCCGCCCCGCGCTGTTCAACTTCAGCGCCGCGCGGCGTCCTGCTCATCCGCCATCTTGCGGAACATCCGCAGGGCGACCGACGCGGTCAGCGTGGAAAGCAGAAACGTGGTCCACCCCAGCCACGGATAGAGCAGCGCGCCGAGCGCGGGGGTGAGCAGCCCGCGCACACCGGTCAGCGCCTGGTGAATGCCCATGTACAGATCCTGCTGGCCCGCCGGCGCGAAGTGCAGGTGCCCGAGGTTCCATGCAATCGCCCCACCGCCGCGGGCCGCGCCGTTCAGTGCGCGGCTCACTCCCAACAGGACCACGGCCGCCAGCACGGCGCCGCCGAACGCGACCTGGTTCGCGCTGCCGCCGGTCGCCGCCGCGCCGACCGCCGCCGTTGCCGCGTCGATGGCGCCCGCCGCGGCGCGGGGCGCAACCGCGCCGCCGGTCGCGAACACGAGCACTCCGAGCGCGGCGAACACGGTCGACGCGAGCCAGAAATGCGTGTTGTGCACACGAAAGCGCAGTACGCCGACGCGGTCGAACAGGTGCGCCCACGCGCGGATGCTGAGCAGCATGAGAATCGTGGGCAACTGTTCGAGCAGGAAGCTCGCCTGAAAATAGCTGAAATGCAGCTCGGTTGTGACGATCAGCACGAGCAGCGGATCGATCAGAAAGTTCGCCGTGCCGAGGCAGTACTGCGCGGTGCAATAGCGCGCGAACGCCCGGTCCCCTCGCAGGATCGCAACCGCGTCGCGCCAGCTCGCGCGCAGCCCCGCCGCGAACCCGTCGGCGCGCCCCGCGTTCGCCGCCTGCGCCGCGCGCCGCCGTCGCCGCAGCTCCACGCGCTCGCCGCGGACGCGAATCCGGCGGAGCGGAATGAGCGACGCCACGCCGACCAGCGCGATCGCGGGATACACAAAGCGATACGACTCGGGATACGCATCAAAGAGCTTGCTGACGCCGGCGGTGACGACCAGCAACTGCAAGATGTTGATCGTCTGAATGCGCCCCGCGATCCGCGCCCGGTGCGTCACGGGATAATTCGCCGCCCAAAGCGACGAACGCAGCGTCACCAGCCCCGACATGAACATCCGCCCCACGCCCAACTGCAACGCGAACACCCACCCGCCCCACGGATGCCAATCGCTCGGCGTCAGGCCGATCGACGCGACACTCACGGCCGCCGCGACCGCCATCCATGTGAACGTCCGCACGCGCCGCCGGCCGCGGATCAGCACGCCCCAGAAGAAGCTGAGCACGTCCGCGAGCAGCGGCGTCGCCCAGACGATCGGCATGAGAATCGCGGACGCGTGGAATGTCTTGGCGACGACGATCGTCGAGAACGTGCCGGTGACCAGATTCGCGAACAGTCCCCAAAGCAGAACGTGCACCATCTCGCGGCGATAGTTCGGCCGCGACATCCACGGCACGTCGTCGCCGCGGAAGAATCCGATCATGAGGTGGAACAGCGCCATGGCAAGAACGCGGAATCGTAACGCGATCGCGGCGTTGTGCCGACTGCCTTCGCACCGGCGCATCGAACGGCGCCGCGGCGACGGCACGCTTCGGCCGCGCCCGCACCGCTTCCGCGCCGCGACGAGAACCGGTTCCGAACGCGGAATTGACGCGCGGCCGCGGCTTTCCGAGAGTATGATTAGACTGGGATGTTGTTCTACCGTGACGCTTCGCCCGTCGCGCCAGCTCTCGCGGCGGCGACTGAAAGGCCCGTATGAACCTCTCGCTCCTGCTCGCCTGGACGCCGTTCGATCCGTGGCACCTGCTGGTCATCATGGTGGTGGCGCTGCTGCTGTTCGGAAAGCGCCTGCCCGAGGTCGGCCGCTCGCTGGGCCGCGGCATTTCGGAGTTCAAGAAAGGCCTGAAGGACGTGCAGGAAGAGATGAACAAGCCCGACGCGGACCGCGATCGCGACCGTCTTCAGCCGCCGAGCGACAGCCGCGAGTCGGCGGCGCGCGACACGGAAGGCACGCGCACAAAAGACCACGCCGAATCGCGCTGATTCGAGATACTCCGCAAACCCGCGCTTGGCCACGAATCCGCACGCAACGGTCGCTGCGCGCCGCCCGCCGGTGCCGTTTTCGCGATCGCGTAGATTCCCGTGCCCGCGCACACCGCGCCCATCGCGCGAACGATCGTCGGCCGCGACGGCGATCACCGGCGCTGCCGCCAGCGCGAGCGGCTCACCCGGCGGAATAACACGAGCGTGCGCGCCGGGTCGGCGGGCACGCTCGTAGGCACCATTCGACGTTCTCGTTCAGACGGACGCCCGGTCAGCGCCGCCGTTGACGCCGCAGGCTCAGCTTCATCGCGCCGATTCCGAGCAGCATGAAGGGCATCATCATGGCAGCGCCCGGTCCGCACATGGCGGCGCCGCACTGGAGTTCGTCGTTGTTGTCGTTTCCGCTGCCGTTGTCGTTGGCGTTGTCGCCGGCGCCGCCGTTGTCGTTGGCGTTGTCGCCCGTCCCACCGCCGCCGTTATCGTTGGCGTTGTCGCCGGTTCCCCCATTGTCGTTGGCGTTTCCATCGCCCCCACCGCTGTTGTCGTTGGCGTTGTCGCCGGTTCCGCCGCTGCCGTTGTCGTTGGCGTTGGTGTTGCCGCCGCCGTTGTCGTTCGCGTTTCCGCCGCCGTTGTCGTTGCCGTTGCCGCCGCCGTCGCGAACCGTGACGTTCAGCCCGACGACGCCGCGCGGCGAGAGGGCAGCGCCCGCGACGCGGATGAAGTAGCTGTTGCCGGCGGTCACGGCCCACTCGACCGCCGACGTCAGGTCGATCGCGTTCATGTCGTCGTTGCAGACAATCTCATTGCCGTCGCAGGCCGACAACACCGAGATCACGGTGTCGATGTTCGCGTCCGAACCGACGGTGTTGGCGGTCGCGGTCCCGTTCACGGCGGGTGTCAGCCGATACCAGACGTCGCCGCCGCTGGCCGGCGTCACGCACGTCGCGACGTTGTCGGTCGTCGCGCCGACGAGCGTGCCAACAAAGCTGCCCTCGGCGACGGCGGCTGCGTTCGCGCACTCGTCGTTGGCCAGACCCGCGCCCGGCGTCAGCGTCGTCGCGCCGATCACCACTCGGCCCGTCGTTCCGGTCTTGCTCGCGACACGGATGAAGTACGTCGTGTTCTGGGTTACGTTGAACGTGATGCGCGACGTCGTGCCGCAGCCCGAATCGTCGTCGCACGCCAGCTCCGCCCCGCCGCACGCCGCGAACGCCGCCAGGATCGTATCGAACGCGCTGCCGCACGTGTCGATCGTCACCGTGCCGTTGGCGGTCGCGAGATAGCTGTACCAGACGTCGTTCACGCCGCCGCCGCCGCACGACGCCGTCGACTCGGTGCCGGCGCCGGCGTTGCCGGACTCGCTCGCGAGCAGGACGATCTGGTCGCTCAGCGCCGCCGCCGCGGCACAGGTGTCATTGGTCGGCTGGGCGAAAGCGCCCGCCGCCGCGAACGCCAGCAGCGCAAGGGTGGCCACACTTCGGAAACGACAAGCGAACATCGGGTTCTCCTCGGCCTTGCGATACCGCGCGTCGCGCCTGGCCGTCCATCGGATGGAAAGAGGGTTATCGGTATCGGGCGGGCCGGGCTCCCATCGTCCGACGCCCCATACCCGTATCGGTCGCTTAACACTAGGCCTGCGATTGGTGCAATTCAACCCGCTTGCCTGCGGAACACCCGCTCAAAATCTTGAAGATGCGAGGGTTATGGCGGTGCGCAGGGGGCGCGGTGGGGCCGCCAACGCTGCGGCGGTGCGTAGCTGTCCAGCGGGCGCGATCGGGGATATCGGTCGTGCTTTCGATGGCGACCGCGCCGAAAGCCGGGCGGCGGTGCCCCCGGCCACCCGGCGACTAGCCCGCCTTCGCGAGTTTCACGGTCGCGTGCTTGCGGGCGAGCGCCACGAGTTGGTCAAATCCCGCGTCGTCGGCGATCGCGATCTCGCTCAACATCTTGCGGTTGAGCGCGACATTGGCCACCTTCAGCCCGTTCATGAAAGCACTGTAGGAGAGACCGCGGGCACGGACGGCGGCGGTGATGCGCGTGACCCACAGCGCGCGGAACTCGCGCTTCTTCACCCGCCGGTCGCGGAACGCGTACACGCCGGCCTTCGTGACGAACTGCTTGGCGACACGGAAGAGTTTGCTTCTGGTGCCCCAGAAACCCCTGGCGTCCTTCAATACTCGATTACGGCGCCGGCGCGTCGCCGGACCGGGTTGTACCCGAGCCATCTGGCAAACTCCTTACTTCGTCGCTTCGTCCGCGGCGACCGTCACCGGCGGGCGGCGCAGCGTCACGCCGATCGCCCGGCGAAGGTTGTCGCCGAGCGCGCCGCCGACCTCCTGCCAGCGACGCATTTTGCGTCGGCGGGTGCTGGTCTTGGCGCTCATCAGGTGCACCTTGCCCATCTTGCTGCGGACGATCTTTCCGCGGGCGCTGACGCGCACGCGCTTGAGCAGTCCCTTGTGCGGCTTTTGCTTGGTTTTCATGGTCTCGCATCTCTCGCCAAATTGGGCGAAGTCGTGTAATGTAACTCGTGGGGTCGGCGTCGGCAACGGGGCTGCTCCACGAAAATCCGCGCTCGCGGCCGCGCGTAAAGCGGAACGCCGGCGTTCCCCGCCGCGGCGCACCAGCACCCGCATCCGACGGAAAAGCGTCGTACCCGCCGCGGCGTGACGCCCCGCGGATGAAAGCGGTTTCAAAAACCGGAATCCTCACCACTCATGCCCAAGCGAACCCTCGGCATCGTCGTCGGCGGAGGCCCCGCACCCGGAATCAACGCCGTCATCGGCGCCGCAACCATCGAAGCCATCAATCGCGGCTTCGACGTCTATGGCTTCTACGACGGCTTTCGCTGGCTCAGCTCCGAGAGCTTCGACGCGCACCAGCACGCGCAGCGGCTGTCGATCCCGATGGTCTCGCGCATCCATTTTCAGGGCGGGTCGATGCTGCGCATTTCGCGTGCCAACCTGCTCGACGACGAAAAGCTCAAGCGCAGCACCGTCGTCGCGCCCAACACCGCGAAAGTCGAACGCGTCGTCCGCAACCTCCAGTCGCTCAAGATCGACTGCCTGCTCACCATCGGCGGCGACGACACCGCGCTGAGCGCACGCTTTGTCAGCGAAGGCGTCGACGGCGCCATCAAGGTCGTGCACGTACCCAAGACCATCGACAACGACCTGCCCCTGCCCTACGACGTGCCGACCTTCGGCTTTTCCACCGCGTTCTACCTCGGCACCGGGCTGGTGAAGAACCTGATGCAGGACTCCGTCACCACCGGGCGCTGGTATCTCATCACCGCCATGGGCCGCCAGGCCGGCTGGCTCGCGATGTGGATCGGCATGGCCGCCGGCGCCACCGTCACCCTCATTCCCGAGGAATTCGCCGACCACAGCAAGCTCTCGCACCTCACGGACGTCCTCGAAGCCGCCATGCTCAAACGCCGCGCCATGGGCCACTCCGACGGCGTCGCGATCATCGCCGAGGGGCTCGCCTACAAGCTCGGCGACCGCGCGGAGCTCGAACGCGTGCTCGGAACCGCCGTGCCCGTCGATGCCGCCGGTCACCCGCGCCTGGCGGAGGTTCCGCTCGCCGACATGATGAAAAAGGAGCTCGAAACGCGCTTCAAGGCGCGCGGCGAGTCGCTCGCGATGGTCACCCAGGAGCTCGGCTACGAGCTCCGCTCCGCCGACCCCACGCCCTACGACATGGTCTACTGCCGCATGCTCGGCTACCAGACGATCCGGCTGTTCATGGAGACCGACGAACGACACCGGACCGGCGTGATGGCGTCGCTCGTGAACGGCAACATGGTGCCGATGTATCTTCAGGACATGGTGGATCCGCAGACCAACCGGATGCGCACCCGCAAGGTCGACGTGAAGTCGGACGCGTATCGCGTCGCGCGGGCGTACCAGATTCGTCTCGAACGGCTCGATCTGGAAAACCCCGACATGCTGGCCCGGCTCGCTGCCGCCGCCAAGATCACTCCCGAGGAGTTCGCGCAGCGGTTCGACCGCGCGGCGTCGCGGCTGGTCGACGGCGTGCCCGAAAGTGCGTCGGAGCGTTAATCCGGAGCGGGATTTCAGAGCGCAACCCCTCCCGACCGTCTGGATTATCATTGCCCTCCCGCGCGCGCGGCGCTAGCCTGATACTCAGCGGGGGGTTGCGCGCTCCGCCGACGCAGTACGCCACTTCCGTCCGCGCGGCGCGCGGCCCCCGGGTCGCCGTCGTTCACGCGCATTGGAGGATCGCATCATGTCCCATCTCCTGCATCGCGCTCTTGCGTTCTTCGCGGCCGCTGCGGCAAGTTCGCTCGCAACGCTCGCTCAGCCGTCGCTCACGCCGCCGACGACCTATCGATTGTCGGCGAACTCAAGCTTCCTGCGCGGGTGCTTCGACCCGTGTGCCTGCCCGATCTCCGAGTACGCGCCGGTGCTCGGCACGTTCCGGCTGGAACGCGCTCCGTCCGATCCTTTGTTCGATCACTACCGGGTCACGGATGTGAACTGGATCGTTCCGGGGCTCGACGCGCGCGTCACCGGCTCGGGAACGTATCGCATCGGCGGCGAAGTCGCGATCCAGCACCAGCTCGTTCTCGACTTGCAGATCGGCAACGAGGATCCGCTGCATTTCGACAGCGGGCTCGTTGTCGGCACCGCGGCCTTTCCACGAATCGCGATCGCGATCGCGGTCAACGGCTTCTACTGCTTCGACCACGTGTTCGAGATCGAGGCCGCCCCCGTCTCGCCGCGCGAGATCCGCCCCTATCGACTGCTGGCGGGCAGCACATATCAAGAGGGCTGCTGGGATCCCTGCGATTGCATCCTCTGGCCCGAGCAGCCGATGCGCGGCTCGTTCAACCTGCTCGCGCTCGGCAGCACCGGCGGGTTCAGCTATTACGCCGCGCTCGACGTCCGCCTCGGCGTGCTCGCGCCGTCGGTGATTTCGGCGGCGACGATTCGCGGCTCCGGCATCTACCAGGTCAGTAGCGTCGTCGCCGACCCGCCGCGGCAGCGTCTGCGCGCCACGCTCGCGGTCCGGAGCGATCCGCCGGCGAAATTCGACAGCGGGCTGGTGGCAGCAGTCGCGACGTTTCCGCGCATCGACGTGCTCGTGTCGATGAACCAGCTCGTGTGCTACGACCGCGCGGTGCACATCGTCGCGGCGCCGCTCGCGCTCAGCGCGATCGTCCCGTCGCCGTAGCAGGCCGCAACGCCGGCGCCCGCGCGTCTACCGAGACCGCTGAGGTACGGCCTCGCAAGCGCCGACCGGTGCTCGGCAGGTTCTTGCGAGGCCGTACGGTACAATGCTCAAGAGCGAACCCGCCCGGTGAATCGGCGCCGCCCCGCACGGGCGTCCCGCCGGGGATCGACGCCGCCGGCGCGCCCTGCGCTCCTCCCGAGGCGACCATGTCCCCTCGACGGCACGGCATCCTCGCCCGCCCCCCCCATCGTCTGATGCAGGCTGCGGCGCTCGCGCTCGCCGGTTGGCTCCTCGCCGCCGCCGCGTCGGGCGCCACGATTTATGTCGACCCCACGAGCGGCGACGACGCCTGGACCGGCGGCTGCGCCGTCTTCGACGGAGGCACGTGCGGCCCGAAGCGCACGCTCGCCGCCGGCATCGCGGTGGCGACGGATGGCGACGTGGTGCAGCTTGCGCCCGGGCAGTACAGCGGCGCAGGCCAAGAGAATCTGCGGCTCTTCGGCCGCGCGGTGACGATCCGCGGCAACCCATCGAATCCGCGCGACGTCGTGCTCGCACCGAACACGACAAGTTTCACGCTCAAGGACGCCGAGCCCCCGACCGCCGTCATCGAGGGCGTCGACTTCCGCTGGATGGGCGCGTCCGGGGCGCTCGCGGCCGTGCAGGTCACCGGCAGCGGCGTCACGTTCCGCGACTGCCTGTGGCGCGATTGGCGCGTGACGCCGGTGACGATCTCCGGCCCGTCGCGCCCGACATTCGTCCGCTGCGAGTGGACGAACATCATCGCGAACGGCGCGTCGGCGGTGCTCGCGTACGGGCCGGCGGAGATCGTGCTCGACGACTGCCGGGTGATCGAGACCTCCGGGGCCGGCGCGATCTATGCGACGAGCGTGCGCCTCACCGTTCGCGGCTGCGCGTTCGTCAAGAACGTCATCCGCTCGACGCCGAGCACGAATGGCTGCGGCGGCGCGCTCGTGCTGCGCCTCGGCGCGGACGTGCTGGTCGAGCGCAGCCAGTTCATCGGCAATCGCTCGTGCACGAGCGGCGGCGCGATCGAAGCCTGGGACTCGCTGCTAGAGGTCGAGGACAGCGTCTTCGACGGCAACCAGTCCAATTCGCACGGCGGCGCCATCTACGTGACCGGCGGGTCCGTGCTGCTGCGCAACGCCGTTCTTCGCAACAATGCGTGCGGCTCGGTGGGCGGCGCGCTGGCGTATATCAGCGAGACCACGGCCCAGCTCGTGAACTGCAGCTTCACGGGAAACACCGCCGCAACGCGCGGCGGCGCCGTTCACGTCGAGAACAGCCCGATCGAGCTGACCAACTGCATCCTCTGGCGCAACGACGCGCCCAGCGGCTACGAGCTCTACAGCTACGGCGGACAGGTCAGCATCTCCTACTGCGACATTCTCGGCGGAACGGCCGGCGTCGGCCGGATCGGCGGCACGCTGAATTGGGGGGCCGGCAACTTCAGCGCCGATCCGCTATGGAGCTTCGACGGCGCGGACTTGCACCTGCCTTTTGGCTCGCCGTGCGTCGACACCGGCACGCAGACGCCGCCCGGCGGCCTGACCGCGACCGATGCGGACGGCGCGCCGCGGCTCGTCGACGGCGACGGCGACTCGATCGCCGCGGTTGATCTTGGCGCGTACGAAGTGCAGCCGGGCCAGGCCATCCTCGCCATCGATCGCGCGAATCTCGACCTGCTGCTCACGCCCGGGCAGCCGTTTCCGCCCGTCACACTGCAACTGCGCAACGCGGGCGCGGGCGTCATGCCGTGGAGCGTAACGAGCCTGTGCGACTTCGTGAGCGCCACGCCCCCCGACGGCACATCGGCTGGCGAGGCGGACACGATCGACGTCGCGCTGACGACGGCCAGCCTACCCTACGGCGTCTACGTGTGCCCGCTCCGAATCGAGTCGCCCGGCGCCGTCAACACGCCGCGCGTCGTGCACGTCGTCGTGCGACAGATGAGCCTCGTCCGCGTGCCGGAGGACACGCGGACGATCCAAGGCGCGGTCGACGCGGCCGCGGACGGCGGCGAGATCATCCTGGCCGACGGCGTTTATCGCGGCGCGGGAAACGTCAACGTCGACTTCCGCTCAAAGAACCTCTGGCTGCACAGCGCCAGCGGCGTGCCGCAGAACTGCGTGATCGACTGCGAGGGGCTGACGCGCGGCTTGCGGCTGCTCAGCGGCCAGACGTCCGCCGGCACGCGGATCGAAGGCCTCACGATCGCGAACGGCCGCGCGGGGAGCGACAATTCCGGCGACGGCGGGGCGCTGCTCTGCCGCGCACCCTCGGTCACCCTGCGCAACTGCCACTTCACCAACAACCGCACCTCCGGAAGCGGCAGCGGCGGCGCCATCCACGGCGGCGGCCTGATCGAGGACTGCGTCTTCGAGGGTAATGCGAGCACCGGGGACGGCGGCGCGGTCGCGTTCGCCGGCACGGTCCGTCGCAGCCGCTTCGACCACAACGCGTCCGTCGCCAGGCTCGGCGGCGCGCTCTTCGCGCGCGGCGCCGCGATCGTCGAAGACAGCGCGTTCGACAACAACCTCGCGCCGGTGGGCGGTGCGTTCGCCACGATCAGCGCCACGCTGCGCTTCGAGCGAAGCGTGTTCCGCCGCAACAGTGCGATGCAATCCGCGGTCGGGCAGACCGCGACGCTGGTGAACTGCCTGCTCGTCGGGAATGAGACGCGCCCGTCATACTCGCTCTTTGGGCCCACGGCCGCGATCGCCGAGGGAACGCTGGTGAATTGCACCGTCGCGGACAACGCGGTCCCGTCCGGCTTCAGCCGCCCGCTGATCTGGGGATCGCTCCACAACTCGATCGTGTGGGGCAACGGGCCCGCGCCGGTGCTCGACCTGAGCTCTCCGACGAACACCGCGCGCTACTGCATCGTCGAGGGCGGCTGGCCCGGGACGGGCAACCGCGCGGACGATCCGCGGTTCGCGGCGCGCGGCGATTATCGCCTCCGCGCCGACTCACCCGCGATCGACGCCGGCGCCGCCGACCACCCCAGTACCCCGGTCGTCGATTTCGACGGCAACGCCCGGCCGCTCACCGGTGGATACGACATCGGCGCGTTCGAATTCAACGCCGCGGCGCCGACGCTGGCCTGCGGCCCGGAGCGCATCGCGCTCGCCACGCGCGCCGGCGCGACCGCGCCGCTCGCCGCCCAACTCGCTCTCGCCAATGCGGGCGGCGGAGCGCTGAGTTGGGGCATCGCCGGCGGCTGTCCGTGGCTCAGCGTCACGCCCACGGGCGGCGACACGGCGGGCGAGATGGACGTCGTCATGCTCCGGGCGGACCCCACCGCCCTGCCGCACGGGGAGTACGCGTGCGCGCTGAGCGTCACGGCCCCGGGCGCGACCGCCGGCGCGCGGACCGTCATGGTTCATCTGAGCGTCCATGACACGCTCGATGTGCCGGCCGAGTACGCCACGATCCAGGCGGCGCTCGACGCCGCCATCGACGGCGACGAGGTCGTGGTCGCGCCCGGCGCATATCGCGGCGCGGGCAACCGCGAGCTGACGCTGCGCGGGAAGCGCATCGTGCTGCGCGGCGGCGGCGCTTCACCGGCCCACACCGTCATCGACGCCGAGCACCAGACTTGGGCGCTGCGAGTCGACGAGGGCGAGCCGCCTGGGACGCGGATCGAGAACGTCACATTCACAAGCCCGCTGGCCGACGCGAACGGCGGCGGCGTACGGATCGGCGGCGCAAGCACGCCGGTGTTCGAGCGCTGTGTGTTCCAAGGCGCGAGCGGCCTGGCGTTCCAGCTCACCGCCGGCGCCCAGGTCAAGGTGCGCGATTCGTCGTTCCTCGACAACCTCGGCGGCAGCGCGGGCGGCGCGGTCGGCGCCGGCTTTGGCAATCACCGCATCCTGCGCGGACTACTGCTGGATCGCTGCATGTTCCGCGGCAACACTGCCCAGTATGGCGGCGCGCTCTACTCACCGAGCAATGTCACGCTGCGCGTCCGCAACTGCCTCTTCGTCGGCAACAGCGCCGAGATGGGCGGTGCGATCTACGCCGCGCTGGACGGCTTTCCGGAACTCGTCATCGCCGGTTCGACCTTCGTCGGCAACGCCGCCGCGGAGGCGGGCGGCGCGCTGGTGAGCACCTCGCAGACGTGGGGCGAAATCACCAACAGCGTGCTGTGGGGCAACACCGCCCCGAGCGGCGCCCAGATCGCCGTGCGGTGGGCTTTCCGCTGTCTGAATGACACGTTTTATGTGCGATACTGCACGGTCGAGGGCGGGCTCGCCGGCGTCGGCTTCCTCGGTTGCGAGGGGCTGACCTGGGGCGCGGGCAATCTCGACTCCGACCCGCTCTTTGTCGACCCCGCAGCCGATGACTATCACCTCGCGGCCGCTTCGCCCGCCATCAACGTCGGCGACCCGGCATACGTCGTCCAAACCGGCGAACTGGATTTCGACCGGCAGGTGCGCATCGCCGGCGGCCGCATCGACCAGGGTGCGGACGAATTTGGCGCGCCGCGGCCGGGCGACATGAACTGCGACGGCGTACTGAACAACTTCGACATCGACGTGTTCGTGCTGGCGCTGACGAACCCGGAGGCCTACGCCGCCGCGTATCCGCAATGCAGCGTTCTGGCGGCGGACGTGAACCAGGACGCCCGCGTGGACAACTTCGACATCGACGCGTTCGTCCGCGCGCTGACGGGCGGATAGGCCGCGCCGGGCAAGCGGAGAATCGACCGACCCGGCGCAGCGCTGCGTAATTGTGTGCGGACCAACGGTGTGCCGCGCGGTCGGCGGCGACGCGGCGCGCGGCAGCGGATCGTCGGACCTCGTCGCGACGGGATGGAAGTTGTCGTCGGGGGCGATCCCGGGGCTCGCCGGTCGCCGCCGTCCGCGAGCGCGGTTACAATCCACGCAAATCAGGCACGCGCGCCCCCGGCTCGGATGCGTCGGCGCGACAACCGACCCCGCGGAGCACCCGATGGCGACTCCTGACACGGCGAGTGTGGAACGGCAGGTGGCCGCGTTTCGCGAGGATTTCGCGACGCTGCGGGCGGAAGTCGGCAAGATGATCGTCGGGCACTCGGACGTGGTCGATGGCGTCCTGGTCTGCCTTTTCGCCGGCGGACACGTCCTGCTCGAAGGGGTTCCCGGGCTCGGCAAGACGCTGCTGATTCGCACGCTCGCACAGGCGCTGAGCCTCGAATTCAACCGCGTCCAGTTCACGCCCGACCTGATGCCGGCCGACATCATCGGCACCAACATCATCATCGAAGACCCGCAGACCGGTCGCCGACGCTTCGAGTTTCAGCGCGGCCCGCTCTTCGCCCAGATGATCCTCGCCGACGAAATCAACCGCGCCACGCCGAAGACCCAGTCGGCGCTGCTCGAAGCGATGCAGGAGCACTCGATCACCTCCGGCGGCACGAGCTATAAGCTCAAGGAGCCGTTCTTCGTGATGGCGACGCAGAACCCGATCGAGCAGGAAGGCACCTATCCGCTGCCCGAGGCGCAGCTCGATCGCTTCTTCTTCAAGCTCGTGGTGGGGTACTCCGATCGGCAGGAACTCACGACCATCATCGATCGCACGACCACCGGCTACAAACCCGACATCAAGCCCGTGTTGAGCGGCGAGAAGATCATGGCGGCGCAGGATCTCGTGCGGCGGATCGTGATCGCGCCGCACGTGCAGGACTACGTGATCCGCCTGGTGCTCGCCACGCATCCCAACGGCGCCTTCGCCGGCCCGAGCGTGAACAAGTACGTCCGCTGGGGCTCCAGCCCGCGCGGCGCCCAGGCCATCACGCTCGCGGCCAAGATGTACGCGATGCTCGACGGGCGCTACAACGTCGGCTTCGACGACGTGCGCAAGGCGGCAATCCCCGCCTTGCGCCATCGGCTGCTCTTGAACTTCGAGGGCGAAGCCGAAGGCCTGAGCACCGACTTTGTGCTCAACGACGTGCTCGACCAACTCCCCGCAACGGCCGAAAAGGCCGCCTGAGCCGCGCGGCGCCGAGCCGGGCGACAGCGGTTTTCAATCGGTAGTTCGTCGTGTGCTGTGTTCGGCGCAGGTTGGCCGCGCGGTGCTGTGTGCCAACGCAAGTCGTTAAGTCCCTGCGGTCTCAGACGAAGAGCGGCTTCTCTACGAGGTATTCCGTAACTTCCACCGGCTTTCTCATGAGAATCGCCTTGTGTAACGCCGAAAGACGGTGTTCCGGCGTTCTCGCGTCCACGAACCGAAATGCCGACGCTGCGAGGTATTCCAGATCTGCCTCGAAGGCGAGCCAGTTGCGGCCTTCGGCCTCGGCAACCGCACCGGTCGTGTTCGAACCTGCAAAGATGTCCACCACCAGGTCGCCGGGCCTGGTGAGAAATCGAATGAAAAACTCCGGCAGCTTCAATGGAAACCGCGCCGGATGTCCTGGAACGCCCAGCACCTGCAGCCGCGGAGGTACTGCCCGTTTGACTCGGAGTTCGGAATTTGCAGGAGGTTTGACGGGATCGAGCCGCCGTTGTCCTTCCCGAAGCCGCTGCTGATGTCATGCCCCGACGGTCGCTTTTTCGGGCTATAGAACCCCTCGGGATCGTCGAGCAGCTTCTTCATCCGCCCACTGTACGCGGCGAGTACCTTTGAAACGTCCGCCTGTGGCCACTCGGTCTTTGAGAACCACCAAACGGTGTTGACCGCGTCCTTGGCGCGAATCTTCCGCTTGTTCACCCACTCGATGGGGCTGGGGAGCTTGGACGAATTGAACCAGTAGAAATCCTCCGCCAATCTGAAGCCCAACTCGTCGCAGGCCCGGATCGCGAAGCGAAACGGGTAAAGACTTCGGACAGGCACGCCCTTCTCGTAGGCGCCGCCAATGTCGATGACGAAACTCCCGTCGGGGCGGAGCTTCCGAAAGACCAGAGCGGCGAATCCAAGGAGCCAATCCACGTAGTGGCCTTGGTTCTCGTTTCCGTAGTCCTTCTGGCGTTGCAGTGCGAACGGCGGGCTCGTCACGACCAGATTGACGCTGTCGTCCGGCAGCTCGCCGAGCAGCCGGAGCGAGTCGCCCCAGTACGCCGCGCCGAATGGCGTCCGGTAGGCCGGCGTGCTTTCGAGTGTCGGCAACCGTGAGGGACGATCCATGCAGAAGCTCCGCGACGAACGCTACTTTACGTCTGTAGACGTATAGTCGTCAAGACGACACGCTCCGAATCCGTGGCACATCGAAAGTCCAAGGCGAGCGCCCGCGAGACCTTCGCGGCGAACGTGCGGAGGCTGAGAAAGGCGCGCGGCCTTTCGCAGGAGGCGTTGGCGCTCGCTTGCGGGTTGCATCGTACCTACGTGGGCTCGATCGAACGAGCCGAACGAAACGTTTCGATCGACAACATCGAAAAGCTGGCCGACGCGCTGGGCATCGCCGTAGCCGAATTACTCCGGGAGGCAGCGTCGTGAAGCCGCACCCGGACTACGAAGAGCTGCAACGGCTATTTCCCGCGGTGCGCGAGTATCAGCGTCTTGCGGCCAGGCACGGCATCAACGACATCTTTCAGGACAACGGCGGCAAGATTCTCCAGGTGTTGCTGCTCACCGGGCTCGTTCGCCTGCCCGGGCGCGAGGGAAACGACGCCAAGGACGAAACCGGACGCGAGTACGAGTTGAAGTCGGTCAACATCGCTCTGCGAAACGTGTTCACGACGCACCACGATATGAACCCGCGGATCATCGGCAAGTACCGGCAGGTCGGGTGGGTGTTCGCGATTTACAACGGGATTGAGTTGCGGGAGGTCTACCTTCTCGAGCCCGCGCAGTTAGAGCCGTTCTTCGCGGCTTGGGAAAAGTCCTGGCACGAGGGCGGAGAGCGTGACATCAACAACCCGAAGGTTCCAGTGAAGTTCGTGCGTGCAAATGACCGCCCGGTTCTTGTCGCTGAGGCGGTCGATGCACCGCCCGAGGTTGGCGGAAAGCGGAATGTGTCTGTTGAGACCCTGCCGACGGTGCGCCCGGCGAAGTCGGCGAGATCGCGGCGCAAATCTCCTGAGGCCTGATGCCGCAACACGCCAGCACTCTGACTCACTCTCCACGCGATCGAACCGACGGAAACCCGGCGATACGAGCCCCCACCGCACTTCATGCCTCCCACCGTCCCGTTGTCCCTCGGTCCCCTCTTCCGCAATTGTCCCGTCGCGCCAGACCGATCAGAATGCGCACATGGCTTCGTCCCGCCGGCTACGCAAGCGGAAGAAGGACGCCGCGCTGCTGCGCGGCTTGTGGCGGCTCTACTGGCGCGCCACGCCGCAGCCGCTGTATTGCCTGCTGTTTCTATTTCCGCTGATCGCCGCGTACGAGTTCGGCTCGCTGATGATCCGCCCGCTGCTGGCGCCGGAGCAGCGGCTGGTGGCGCAGGGTCTGGTGCAGAGCATTCTTGGGTGGTTCGGCGTGACGGGGCTGATGCTGCCGGGGATCATCCTGCTGCTGACGCTGCTGATCTGGCACGTGCTGAACCGCCAGGCGTGGCAGGTGCGGGCTTGGATTCTCCCCGCGATGCTCGTCGAGAGCGTGGTTCTCGCGGGGCCGCTGTTCGTGCTGAACACCGTGCTGCTGCAAGCGCGGGCGCCGGAGACCGGCTCATCGCTCGCGTCCGCGGGCGCGCCGGGTGAAACGGGCGCCGGTGGCGCGTCGCCGGGTCTCGCACGGGGCGCGGCACAGGCGGAATCCGCCGCGCCGGCGGCGATCGGCGAGCCCCTCGCGCTGGACGATGCATCCGACGGGCTCGCCTCGAACGGCGCGCGCGAGTGGGCCCCGCTCAACGTGCAACTCATCATGGCGCTCGGGGCGGCGATCTATGAAGAGATGTTCTTCCGGCTGATCCTTATCGCCGGGCTCACGTTCGTGGCGAGCGACCTGCTCCGGGTTCCGGGGCGCTGGGCCGCGCCACTGGCGGTCACGCTGGCCGCGTCGGCGTTCGCACTCTGCCACTTTCAGCCGGTCGGATCCGACCCCCTCGTGTGGACCAAGCTCATGATGCTGCTCGCGGCGGGTGTGTATCTTTCGCTCATCTACCTCGAACGCGGGCTGGCGCTCGCGATCGGCTGTCACGCCGCCTACAACCTGGCCCTTGTATTGCTGTAGAGGCGGCACCCGGCTTGGACCGATCCGCCGAGCCTGGGTACCGGTCTGCGGACCGGTCACGTCGTGCAAAACACGCATGTCCGCGACGCGCTACGCACGTTCCCGCGGCGAACCCGCGGTTGCACGCATGCGTAGCACGAACATGACCATTTCGACGCACGACGCACAACCCGATGGCAGCGGCGCCCCGCCGGCGGCTCCCGAAGCGCTCCCCATCGGGGACGACGCGGGTGCGATCTGGCCCGCCGGCTCCGTCCGTCGGGCCGGACGCGGCGGGTTCCTCGCGCGACAGTTCGAGTTGCCGACGACTGGTGCACAAACCCTCTTTGATGGTGTCTTCGGCATCGCGCTGCCGCTCGTCTGCCTGGTGTTCGATCCGATCGTGTTCCGTTCGCCGTTCGGAGGGAGTGCTGGACTTCTGACGCGCTACGATTTACCGGCGCAGGTGCTGATCGGAATGGCGATGGCGGCACTGGTCCTGTCGTGGACGCCGGTGCTGCGTTCCGCCGTGGCATGCGCGGCGCTCGCGGGCATGTTTGCGGGGGGTGCGCTGTTCGCGCTTGCGCTCGGACTGGCGTTGCTGCCCCTCGCCGTGATCGGACTGCCGCTCGCCGGGCTGGGCGCGCTGGGGTTCACGCCGCTGCTGACGGGATTTGTGTTTGCGCGCGGCGGAGTGCGGCTGTGGTGTCGGCACGCGTACCTGAACGCTGCTTCGCCGGCGCGGGGGCTCGCGCTGATCGTGGGGCTGGGCTTGATGCTCGGCGCGCCGGCCGGTTTGCATGTGATCCGCCACGGCATTGTGCGGCTCGTGATCCGCGACCTGAAAAGCGGGGCCGCGGCGGATGCGGCGCGCGCGGCGGCTCGATTGAAGCGCTGGGCGCCGGTGCTGCCGCTCGACCGGGTCGCCCGAGAAGCCGCCCGCACCCCCGACCGGGCTGAGGCGACACGGCTGGCAGCGGCCTACGAGCAGGCGGCGGGCCGATCGGTCGGCGCGTGGGAGGCGGAGCAGCTCGACTAGCGTCGAACCGCGCGGAACCCGGCTGGAACCAAACTGGATCACCGTTTTTTCAGCCGGGAACAGCGTTATTATCACCACCTCGACGTGCATCCACACCGTCGACCCGCGGCACTCCCTTCCGTCCGTTCTTCACGACGATAGACTTACCGTATGTCCTGGTGGCCATTCCGCACCCGCAGCGCACGGCGGCGCGAGATTCGCCGGGCCCGAGCCGAGCGCGGGCTGACGTTTCTACAACAGCTTCGCGAGCGCGTCCGCATTGTCGCCGTCTGCGTGGCGGCGGTGGCTGGGACCACGGCGGCGGTGATCGTCAACACGGGGGGCGAGGTTCTCACGCTGCGAACCGGGCAGACGGTTTCCCGGGCGGTCACGGCGCGCGTGGATTTCAGCATTGAGGATGCGCAGCAGACCGCGGTGCTGCGCAACCAGGCCCGCGAGGCCGCCCCCAGCTACTTCCGGCTCGATCCATCGGTTGTCGATGACGTCCGCGGGCGGCTGATGGGCGCGCTCAACATCGCGAAGACCCACACCGACGAACCCGCCACGATTCGCGAGGAAACCGCTCGGCTGCGCGTGCTGCTCGACGACGCCGGGCTGGCCGAGCTGATCCGCGTCGCTCGGCTCGAAGACGTGCGCGAATACACCGCTGCCGTCGATGCCGCCGTCGCCGCACTGGCGACCCAACCGCTGGCGGCGGAGACGGACGCGGCGGAGCGGCGAATCGCGGTCGACGCTGTTTTGATCGACGCGCAGGGCACGCAGTCGCGCATCGTGAAGATCGCGGACCTGTTGCTGACCAACCGCCCCGAAACCGCGACGCGCGTGGGTGAGGCGGCCTCGGCAGCCTTCGCGCCGCCGCTGCGGAGCAGCATGCGCGCGTCGATCGCGTCGATGCTGGCGGGGGCGTCGCCTTCGGAGCCGGTCCGGCCGCTGTATCGGTTTGACGGCGCCCGCACCGAGCAGGCGGCCGCGGACGCCGCGAACCGCGTGCGGCCGTATTTTCTGAAATTCCCGCGCGACAGCATCCTCGCGGACGCGGGTGTGATCACCGCGAAGGAAATGGAGCGCATCCAGGCTGAGCACGTGGAGTACGTGCAGGCGGTGGAGCGCAGCCCGGGCGACCGGAATGCGGCCCGGCTTGCCGAAGTCGGGCGTGGGGCGCTGGCGATCCTGGTGTCGGTCGGACTGATCGGGTTCGTGTATCGCTATCGTCCGCGGGCCGCCGACAATCCGGTCCGACAGGTTTCGACCGCGCTCGTCCTGCTCGGGCTGCTGGCCGCGGCGCGCTGGACGGCGGTGCAAAACACAGAGCTGTCGCCTTATTTCGCTGTTGGATTGCAGGCCTTCGCGGCCGGCCTGCTCGGCATCGTCTTCGGGCGGGTGCTCATCTTCGGCATCTGCGGCGCGTTCGCCGTACTGGTCACGCTCGCCAGCGAGCAGGGCAGCGAGTTCCTCGTCGTGCTGCTGGCGGTCTCGGGCGCGATGGTCTTCGGACTGCGCGACGTCCGACAGCGCGGCAAGATCGTCGCCGTCGGCGCGCTCGCGGGGCTGATCGGCGGAGCGACCGCGGCGGCCGCGGGACTCCTGCACGGTCAGACGCTTGCGTTCATCGGCGTTCAGACCGCGTGGGCCGCAGGCGCTACGCTGGCCGCCGCCTTCCTGGTCGAAGGTCTGCTGCCCTGGATCGAGCGGCTGTTCGGCGTGGCGACGGCGATGACGCTCCTGGAGTGGTGCGACGCGAACCGCCCGCTGCTGCGGATGCTCGCGGCGGAGGCGCCGGGAACGTACAACCACAGTCTGATCGTCGGCGCGCTGGCCGAGTCGGCGGCGGAGGCGATCGGCGCGAACGGCCTACTGGCCCGCGCGGGGTCCTACTATCACGACGTCGGGAAAATCAACAAGCCCGAGTATTTCGTCGAAAACCAGTCGCCGAACACCAGCCGGCACGAGCGCCTCTCGCCGGCGATGAGCCTGCTGATCATCATCGGGCACGTCAAGGACGGGATCGAGATGGCGCGCGAGTACGGCGTTCCGCCGGCGTTGCATCCCTTCATCGCCGAGCACCACGGAACGACGCTGGTCGAGTACTTCTACCACGCGGCGAACAAGGCCCGCCGGCCGGACGACCCCGAGGTCGCCGACGCGGCGTTCCGCTATCCCGGCCCCAAGCCGCAGTCGCGCGAAACGGCGATCGTGATGCTTTGCGACGGCGTCGAGGGCGCCGTGCGGGCGCTCTCCGAGCCGACGCCGGGGCGGATCGAAGTCGTCGTCAGCGAGATCGTCGCGAAGCGCCTGATGGACGGGCAGTTCGACGAGTGCGATCTCAACTTCCGCGAACTCGCGACGGTCGAGCGCCGCCTCGTCAAGAGTCTGTGCAGCATCTATCACGGGCGCATCGTGTATCCCGAGGCCGAGAGCGAGACCGGCGGCGGCTCGCGCCATGCGTCGTAAGCCGCGGTCCGCGGCGCGGCGGAGCGACCGGCGCGCGGAGCGCGGCCCGCGCGCCGACGGCGGACGCAACTCTCCTCTTCGAACCCGCGCGCCGTCGAAACGGCTCGCCATCGCGGTCGCGTGGCGGTTGCGGACCGACTGGGGCTGCGTCGCGCTGCTGAAGCGCGTGGCGCGTCATGTCGCGCTCGCCGAGGGCCTCACCGGTGGTGTCCTCTCCATCGCGATCGTCGGACAGCGCGCCATGGCGCGGCTCCATCAGCAGTTCCTCGGCGTCGCCGGCGCCACGGATGTCATCACCTTCGACCTGCGCGGCGCCGACGAGGCCGGTCGGAACCGGCCCCGACGGGGCAGCGCCGACCTGAACGCCGAGATCGTCGTTTGCGCCGACGTCGCGCGCCGCCGGGCTTCGCCGCGAACGCGGCGTGCGCAAGTGGCGGAGCTCGCGCTTTACGTCGCCCATGGCGTGCTGCACCTCGCAGGCTACGACGACGACGATCCGCGCGACTTCGTGCGGATGCACGCGCGCGAGGACGAACTGCTCGGCGCGCTCGGCGTCGGGCCGGTGTTCGCGGCGCGGCGGTGAGGCGCGGACGGACGGGTTGCCGCCGGACGAACCTGGCACGTCGAGAGCGCAGGCACGCGTATTCGTCGGATCCCGTGGCCGTTCCGCCGGTGGCTGCGAGCGCAGCGGCGCGGTCCCCCGTTGGCGCGGCGGTGCGCGCGCACCTTCGCACCCTGCGGCGTGGTTCGCCGCTTAGAACTTCCGGGTCCAGTCGTCGCCGGCGTACTTCGCGCGGCGCTGGGTCGCGTCTGCGAACAGGGTTTCGCTCCAGCGCGCGGGCCGGGGCGCAACGTCCAGCGCTGCGCCGAGCGCCGCGATGAACGTTTTGATCCAACGCTCTTGCGCATCCACGGCCGGCCCGCCGAGCGCGGCGCCCGGATGAGCCGCGAAGCGCTGGTCGAGAATCAGCGAGCCATGCTGCAACACGCGGCCTGCGACGCGCCGCTGGGCGCTGCCCAGCAGCTTCGCGCCGCCCAGCAGCAGGTCCGTTCGCCCGGGTTTCTGAAAGCAGAAGAACGGCCCGGCGCGCGGCGTCGGCAGCGGAAAGTCGTCGGGCGCGAGCGTGCTCGCGATGCCGTCGAGCGCCAGCACGTCGCGCCAACACTGATGCGCGACGCGATAAAGCTCGGCGGGTGAGCGGCGCGCAATCGGCACGCTCTCGTCGAGCACGAGGCAATAGGTGATCTCGCGGTCGTGGAGAATGGCGCCGCCGCCGGTGGTCCGTCGCACGACCGCCAGCGAGCGCAGCTCCGGCGGCAGCGCCGCAAGCAGCTCGTGGCGCTGAAAGTAGCCCAGGCTGAGCGTCGGCGGCGACCATTCATACAAGCGCAGCGCCGCCGGGCGGACCTCTTCCGAGTGCAGCAGCGCCTCATCGCGGGCCATGTTGGTGGGGCCGTCGAGCGGCGGATCGCGGAAGACATGGAGCACGCGGCCCGGCGCCGGCGGTGTGCGGTGCGGGGATCCGGCGGACGCCGCATCGGCCGGCGTGTGCGCATCCGCCGCACGCGCGTCGGCAGGCCGCTCAGTGGGCGTCATGGTTGAGCACCATGACTTTGCGTTCGGTCATTTCCTCGATCGCATAGCGCACGCCCTCGCGGCCGAAGCCGCTGTCCTTCACGCCGCCATAGGGCATGCTGTCGACCCGGAAGCTGGGGACGTCGTTGATGATGACGCCGCCGACGTCGAGGCGCTCAAACGCGGCGAAGGCGTGCGCGAGGTCGCGGGTGAACACGCCCGCCTGAAGCCCGAAAGCGCTGTCGTTGGCGGCGGCGAGCGCCTGTTCGAATTCGTCGAACGGCGCGAGCAGCGCCACCGGACCGAAGACTTCCTGGCAGCTCACGCGCTGCCGCGGGTCGACATTCTCGAGCCACGTCGCTTCATACGCGCTGCCGTGCCGTCGGCCGCCGACCAGCACGCGCGCTCCCGCAGCGACCGCGTGCGACACCCATTCTTCGACCCGCCGGGCGTCGGATTCGCTGATCAGCGGGCCGAGCCGTGTGCGCTCGTCGTCGGGCGGGCCGAGCGCAAGCTTCGACGCGAGCGCGACCAGCCGCCCGCGCAGCGCATCGTACACCGCGCGGTGCGCGAAGACGCGCTGCACGCTGATGCAGCTCTGGCCGGCCTGGTAAAACGCGCCGATGGTGATTCGCTCCGCCGCACGGTCGAGATCGACATCGCGGTCGACGATGCATGCCGCGTTGCCGCCGAGTTCCAGCGCGACGCGCTTTTTGCCGGCCCGGCGTTTCAGATCCCAGCCGACGGCCGGCGAGCCGGTGAAGCTGAGCAGCTGGATTCGTTCGTCCGTGACAAGCGGCGCCGCGACCTCGGGTTCGCACGGCAGGATCGAGTATGACATCGGCGGCAAATCGGTTTCCGCGAGGATTTCACCCAGCAGCAGCGCACAGACCGGCGTGCGCGTCGCCGGCTTCAACACCCACGGACAACCCGCCGCCAGCGCCGGCGCGACCTTGTGCGCGACGAGATTCAGCGGGAAGTTGAACGGCGTGATGAACGCGCACGCGCCGATCGGAAAACGCCGCACGAGCGCCTCGCAGCGCGCGGCGCGCGGGCTGATGTCGAGCGGCAGAAGCTCCCCGACGATGCGGGTCGCCTCGCCGGACGCGATGCGAAACGTGTCAATCGCGCGGCCGACCTCGCCCAGCGCTTCGGCGGGCAGCTTGCCGGCTTCGACGACGAGCACATGGGCAAACTCGTCGCGACGCGCTTCGAGCCGCCGAACGACGTGTTCGAGCACGTCGGCGCGGGCATAGGCGGGCCGGGCGCGCAATTCATCGCACGCAGCGTGGGCGTTGGCGATCGCGGCTTCGACGTCGGCGGCGCCGGCCCGCGCGACGCGCGTCGCCGGCACGGCGCGGTGCTTGTCGTCCACGACGATCGTCGCGTCGCGCGCGACCGGTCGCCCGGCGAGGTACAGCGGGCATGTCTCGCGCAGCTTCATCGCATCACCCGAACCAGATTCTAACCGCGAGCGCGACCGGCGCGGCGCGGGAGCGCGGCATCGACACCGCGATCGGCGCGTCGGATTTCGGGAACCGCGTCGGAGTCCACGGGTGTCAACTTGGCTACGCCGGCCGGGCCCCCGGAGCGGCCGGCGCGCCAGTGACTGAAGTCACTGGCGAACATCGTGCGCCCTGCGGGCGATGAAACGACGCACCGTTCGGGCGCGTGTAGTGCCTCATTCAAACCGCGACGTATTGGAGCCGCGACATTCATGTCGCGCGGCGGTTCTGCGCCGCCTGAAGGCCGCGGCTCGGTCCGTGATCTGTTGTTGTATTCCGAGGTACGACGCTAGGGCTTGTCGCTCTTGGGCTTGTCGCCGTTGGGTTTCTCGCCGGCGGGCTTGTCCGCCTTGGGTTTGTCGCCACTCGCCGGCTTGTCTCCCGTTGGCTTTTCCGCGGGCTTCCCGCCGCCGGCGTTGTCGCTGTCCGCAGGCAGCGCCTTCACCGCGGCCGGCGCATCGAATGCGTCCTTCGGGAGATCGGCGTTGTGCTCGATCTTGTCGAGGATCGTGACGATCTCCATGCTCATGACGGTCTGTGTAAGCTTGCGCGGCATCTGGACGCCATCCACCGACTTGTACTCGTCGAAGTCGGACTGCACCGTGATCTCGCCCATCGGCGTCTTGATCGTCATGATCGTGCGCACCGGTAGAAACGTCTTCTGGTCGACAAACCAGGTTTCGTCTTTGCCGACGGTCGGCGTGAGCACGAGCTTGTGGCAGGACTTGTCGGCGACGGTCTCGTCGCCTTGCAGTTCATACTTGCTGTAGTACTTGCGCCAGTCGCTGTCGAAAGTCATGGCGGTCTGACGCAGGATCAGTTCGCGCTCCTCGCCTTCGATCAGGCGGGCGCCTTGCATGTCCGATGTTTCCCATGCGAGCTTTCCGTCGCAGCCCTGCTCGCTCTTGCCGATGCCCTTCATGTCGCTGACCGCGCGCGACTTGTTGGGCGCTGCCTGGGTGAGCGTGATGGTGCCGGTGACGCCGAGGCTTTTGAAATCGATCGTGCCGGTCGAGACGCGGTTCTTCACCTTGTCGAGGGCCTTGCCGCCGGATGCCTCGATCATCTTGTCGAGCACCTGCTCGACCTTTGCGTCGCGCTTCGGGTCGTCCAGCGCGTACGCGGGGGAGATCGGTGCGACAACGATCAGCGCCAGCGGCCCCGCCATCGAACGAGCGAACCAACGCCAGCCTCGAACTGCTCTCATGACCAACTCCTCCGGATGCGCGGCCCCGGATCCACGGGCGGCGACGCGCCGCGACGCGGACCGATCCCGCGGCGGGTCAATCGTGTGTCGAATCGGCAGCTGCACGGAGCGCGACGGACTTCGCGGCGCCCTGCGAGAGTATCCACTTCACGGCCGCGCTGAGCACCGGATCGGGATCGCGCAGCAGCGTGACGCGCGTCAGCGCGATGGGCTCGTGCGGCGCGACGCCGACACCCTCCAGCCGCTCGCCGCCGGCCGAAACATAGTCCGCGATCGCATACTGGAACACGTCGCCGTTGGGCAGCTTTTCAACCACCGACGGCAGGGCCGCGCCGCCGGTCCGCGACCCGAAGAGCCGGGCGCGTCCGAGGTCCTTCAGTCCGCCGGCGAGAATCTCCGCGGTCGAGAGCGACGCGCCGTCGATGAGCACGGCGAGCGGCCCGCGATAGCCCGGGGCGCGCGGGTTTACGGCGAAGCGCAGCGCCCCCTGGCGTGTGGTCATCTGTCCGAGCGGATCGGTCCGCTCGACGAACCAACCCGTGATGCCCGGGGCCATTCCACCGATGCCGCCGACGTTCCCGCGAATGTCGAGCACGATCCCGGGCGCGTCTTGAAACTCGGCGACGGCCTTCTCGATGCTGGGCATGAGCGTGCCGGGATCCATGAACAGGTTGAACGCGATGTAACCGACGCCGCCGTCGAGCCGGCGTGATTCGAACCAGACGTGCATCGGCGGCAAGTGCCCGAGCTGCACGCGCACACCGCGCGGCGCGGTGCGCGCGAGGGTCTTGGTGAGCGGGCGATCGTCCGCGTCGAGAAAGTCCAGCTCAAGCGTCTCCCCCGGCGGGCCCAGCATGCGCCCGCGAAACGCCGCGCCGCCCATCAGTTCGCGCAGCGATGAGTTCGCATATGCGTTCGCGAGCCGATCGATCAGCGGTTGCACGGGCTCGCCACCGATGCGCGTCAGCACCCAGCCGGGGCGAACGCCTTGCTCGGCCGCGTGGGAGCCGGGCTCGACGCGCGTGACCACGAGCTGCCCGTCGATCGGGCGGCAATCGAAACCGGGGCCGCCGTCGCGGCTCTTCTTCGGCGATTCCGCGGACGACTTGCTCCGCGGGTCGGCGCCTGCGGGCGCTGCGCCGTCGTCGGTGCGACTGGGCGCGTCGACGTCCACGTATGCGTCGCCGGCGATGATCTGGAAGTGCGACTGTCCGAGCCGCGCGATCATCTGGTTCATCGCGCGGCGCGCCGCGGACAGCGTGGTCGCGTTCTCGGCCTGCGGCCGCAACTCGTCGCGGACCGCGTTCCAGTCGAGCCCGCCGAGGGCCGGATCCCAATGCCGGTCGCGCACCAGTTCCCAGACCTTATCAAACGACGCCACGCAGGCGCGCGACTGTTCGAGCGTGAGTTGGGGCTCAGGCGTTGGAGCCGCGGCGCGACGCTCGGCGCACCCGCCGAGGGCCAGCGCGCACAAGCCCAGGCCGAGGGCCGACCGCGTGTGAAGCGTGAGGCGGGTCCGAATCAGCACGCGGCGTTTCCCATTCTGGACGACTCCGGTCTTTCACAAACCGAACGGACTCTGCCGGCGCGTCGCGCGCGATGACTATAGGTCCGTTCGCGGGCGCGAGCAAACCCAATCGACAGCCCGCCGGGACAAGCGCTCCGGCCGCCCGCACGCAGGGATTCACACACCGGCCAGTCGCCGGGTTGGCGCGCAACTCGGCGGCGTCGGCTCTTGGGACGCGCTGCGGTCGGTTCCGCCGGTGACCGCGTCGCCGGTCTTGCGCGGATCGCGGGTACGCGGCGGGCATCCGCCGCGCGGGAGAGTGGGGCTGGGGTTCGTGAACAACGGTATACTCACGGCCGTGAATTGGGACGGTTTCCTTGGACAATTCGGCGATTGGCTGGCGACGCGCGGGCTGCTGCTGCCGGCGGGGCGCTGGGTGATCGGCGTGTCCGGCGGGCCGGATTCGACGCTGCTGCTGCACGCGCTGTACACGCTGTCCGCCGAGCGCGGGCTGAACTGGGCCTTGCACGTCGCGCACCTTCACCACGGGCTGCGCGCCTCCGACGCCGACGCCGACGCCGCCTTTGTTCAGCAGCTCGCCGATCAGCTTGGCCTGCCGATGTCCGCGGAGCGCGTCGACATCCGCGGTCAGATCGCCGAGCACGGCGGCTCCACGGAGGAAGTCGCGCGGCAGCGGCGCTACGAGTTTCTCGAACGCGTGGCGCTGCGCACCGGCAGCGATTGCTGCGCCGTCGGCCATCACGGCGACGACAACGCCGAAACGATCCTCCATCGCATCTGTCGCGGCACAGGCTTGCGCGGACTGCGCGGCATGAGCGACGTGCGCGCCATCCAACCCGGCAGCCGTGTGCGTCTCGTGCGCCCGTTCCTGCCGCTGCGGCGCGACGAGATCGCGGAGCTGTGCCGCGCGCGGCAAATCGCGTTTCGCATCGACGCGACCAACGAATCGAGCGAGTTCACGCGCGGCCGCATCCGCGCGCAGGTGCTGCCGCTGTTGCGCGAGGCCGTCAATCCCCAGGTCACGGATGCGTTGCTGCGCCTCGGCGAGCAGGCGTCGTGGCTCGGCAATTATCTCGAAGACGCCGCCGCGCGCGTCTTCGACTCGATGGTCGTCTCCGAGGGCCCCGGGTTTGTCGCGATCAACACGGTCGCGCTGCTCGGCAAGCAGCGCATCATCCAGGCTGAGATCGTTCGCCATGCGGTGTCGACCGTGATGGGCGTCGAGCAGGACCTCAGCTTCGTGCACGTCGAGGCGATCCTACGGCTCGCCGCGGAGCGCGGCAGCGGCAAGGAAGTGCACGTGCCGGGTCCGGTGGTCGTGCGGAAGCGCTACGAGCGGCTGGAATTTCTGCCGCGCGAGGCGGCGGGCGACGACGCGGCGCCGGAGTTCGCACCGGTCTTCGTTCAGGTTCCCGGCCGGACGGCGCTCGATTCGTGGGCGGCGGAGCTGTACGCGGAGGTGCTCGACGTCGATCCGGAGCGGATCGCCGCCCGGCGCACGAACCTGAACCGGCGCGAGGAGTGGATCGACCTGGAGCGCGTCTACCCGCCGCTGCAAATCCGTCCGCGCCGCGAAGGCGACCGCTTCCACCCGCTCGGCGGCCCCGGAAGCAAAAGCCTGAGCGATTTCTTCATCGAGCAGAAGGTCGACCCGCGGCTGCGCGGTTGCGTGGGCGTGCTGTGCGACCAGCAGGGTCCGATCTGGGTGATGCCGCTCCGCATCGATGAGCGCGTCAAGCTCCGCAACACGACGCGCCGCGCGCTGCGCCTGGTGCTTGCGCCGCTCGGCCCGTCGTCCGCGGTCACGCCATGACGCCGGCGGCGCGACGCATCGCGCTGGCCGTGTTCGCGCTGGCGCTGGTGCTGCGCGGCGGGTGGGTGCTTGCGCAGTGGGCGCGCGACGGGGCCGCGCTGACCTACGACGACGAGCGGCTGCACTGGCAGCTCGCGACCCACCTGGTGCGCGACGGAGCGCTGGTGAGCGACGACGGGCGCTTCGCCGCGCGCCTGCCGCTCTATCCGCTCTTTGTGGCCGGCGGCGCACTGCTTGGCGAAACGGGCGTGTTGGTCGTGCGGCTGATGCAGGCGCTGGTCGGGGCGCTGACGGCAGCGCTGGCGGCGGAGTTGGCCGGCCTCGCGCTCGACCGGCGCGCCGCGGTGCTTGCCGGCTTGCTCGTCGCGCTCGATCCGTTCGCGATCTTCTTCAGCAACCTCTTGCTGAACGAGACGCTCTTCGCGGCGCTGCTGGTCGGACTGGCGCTCGCGAGCTGGCACGAACTGCGCATTGCCGGCCGGCGGCCCGGCGCGGCGCTGCTCGCCGCCGGCGCGCTCGCCGGCGCCGCCGTCCTCACCCGCCCGGAAGCGCTGCTGCTGGTCGCGCTCCAGACCGCGTTGCTCGCGGCGGCAAGCCGCGGCCGGCGCGACGGCGCGCTGCGCGCCGGCGTTCTCGCACTCGCGGTCGCGGCGCCGCTTGGCGCGTTCGGGCTGCGCAACGCGCACGTGCTCGGCGGCTTCGCTCCGCTCGGCGCCAACGGCGGCGTCACGCTCTACGACGGCCAGGGCCCGCAGGCGGACGGTCGGAGCGACCAGGCGTTCCTGCAACACCTTCCGCAACTGGACGGCCTCGGCGAGCTCGAACGCGACCGCGCTCTGCGATCGCTCGCGCTCGCCGAAATGGCCGCCGACCCGTGGCGCGTCACCCGCTTGGCGGGCGCGAAGCTCGCGCGCACCTGGAGCCCGTGGCCGAACGTGGCCGACTATCGTGGCGGCGTCGCGGGCGCCGTCGGCGCGCTGTACACGCTGTGCGTGGTTGCGGCGGCGCTCGTCGGCGCGTGGCGGCTCCGCGCGCGGCGCGTGCTGCTGGTCAATCTGCTGCTGCCCGCGGTCGCGACGACGCTGACGTGCTGCATCTTCATCGGCAGCGTGCGCTACCGCGTGCCGGCGATGCCGCTGCTCGCCGTGGTCGCCGCCGGCGCGGTTCCTTATCGCCGGCCGTCGCTGTAACGCGCTGCCGCCGGGCGCCCTCCGCCGTTGGCTCGCGTGCGCCGCGGGAGTATGCTGCACGGCGCGATGTGGATCCTATCCCTTACGCTGGGGCTGGTGTGCGCGGGCCAGCCCGCAGTGGCGCCCGCTTCGGAAGAGGAGCTTTGGCGCGAGATCGCCGCGCTGCGCGACGTCGCCTCGACACAGCCGTTCGCCGCGCGCTTACCCGCCGAAGTCGATCGAAGACGCTCGCTGATCGCACGGCTGCGGACCTATCAGAACACGTTCCCCGGCGGGGCGCACCGCGATGAAGCGGTTTCGCTGGAGCTGCTGTCGCTGTTCGAGCTGGGCACGCTCGAAGGCGGCCGGCTCGACGCGCTGTGCGCGCGTGCGGGCGAGCTTGGCGCGCGCCCGCCATCGGACGGCAGCGCGCAGGAAGCGGCGTATTGGGAGATTGTCTGCCGGCGGCATCGCACGGCGCTCGCCACCACGCAGCCGACGCCGGTGCGCGTGCTCGACTCCGACGCCGGCCTGCTCCGCGAGTACGCCGCGTATGCGGAGCGGTTTCCCGCGAGCCGGCACGTACCGCGCATGGCGGTCGCGCTCTTCGACGACGCGCTGCGCCGCGACGATCGCGTGGCGTTGCGCCAAATCGTCGAGCAAGTCCAGGCGGCGTTTCCCGACCACGCGGTGACGCAGCAATTGCGCGGCGCGCTGCGACGGGTCGACGCGCAGGGCCAGCGCTTCTGGCTGAGCGTGCGACTGGCCGACGGATCGCCGCTCGACACGCGCGAGTACGCCGGCCATCCGGTTCTGATTGTCGTGTGGGCCGAGTTCGAGCCCGCGGCCACGCGCTGTGCCCGGGCGGTCGACGAGTTCGCGGCGTCCCATGCGGATGTGCGCGTGGTGGGCGTCAATCTCGACGACAACACGGCGGCGGCCTCGGTCGCCGCGCAGCGCTTGGGGCTCGGGTGGAAGCAGTTCAATGACGGGCTCGGGTGGGCGAACGAGTTCGCGCGCGAGTGGGGCGTGCGCGCGGTGCCCACCGTGTTCGTGATCGACCGCAACAGCCGGCTCGTGGGCGCCGCCGGCGCGGACGACTGGCGAACGCTTGCCGAGCGCGCGCTGGCGCGCTGACGCGCAAGCCCCACACACCGCCGGCGGCGGCCCGAACCGGCTTCGCCCGGCGTCCCGCGGCCCGGCTTGGGCCACGGAATCCGGATGCGCCGCCGCTTGCGTTGACGCCGCCCGCCGGGTCGGGTACACCACCCGTCGGCTTGCCCCGCTGACCGGCCGCGGGTCCCTCGGCCTGCGAACCGGGCCGCCAGAAACCGCTTTGCGCGGGAGTCGCCTGTGACGCGTGCGATCTTCATCGGCCTGATCGTCGGCGTGGTGCTGCTCGGCGCGATCTTCGTCGCGCCGGCGCTGTTCCCCACTCCGGAGCAACAGAACCGCGCCGCGCTGGAGCAGGCGACGCTCGCGTTGCGCACGGCGCACGGCTTCGACCCGGACCTGCCGCGGCTTGCCCGCGCGTCCGATCCGGCGGCGCTGAAACAGGCGGACTTGCAGAAACTCGTCGACAGCGCGCCCGAAGCGTTCCAGAAACTCGGCGAGCACCTGGCCCGCGAAGTCGCGGCCGCCCAGCAGCGCGACCGCGCAGCGAACGTCCCCGCGGGCACGTATGCCGCGCCCGCACTGACCGGCACCGGCGTGAAGCACGCCGCGGAAGCATTCGACCAGCTCGTCGGCCAGAATGACGCGTTGCTTCAGACCGCAGAGCGCGAGGCGGCGGCGGCGCAGCAGAGCGGCCGCGACGTGGTCGGCGTCTCCACCGCGCTCGGCATGGTGCAATATGCGCGTGCGTCCCAACTGCTCGCCGAGGCGCAGCGCCTGCGGACCGAGCACGGTGACCAGCTCGCCCGTCTGCTCGAGAACGCGAGCGTGTGGAAGCTCGCCAAAGGCGATGCCGATCATTACGCCGGTCTCGACACGACGGAGATTCGCGCGCAACTCGCCGCCGACCTCGCCGAGTTGCAGAAGCAGGAAGCCGCGGCCAACGCCGACGAGCAGGCGCTTGCGGCGCAGGTCGCCGAGCGAGAGCAGGAAGTGGCGGCGGTTCGAGCCGAGCTGACGGCGGCGCGCGACGAGCTTACGAAACTCGAGCACCAAAGCTTCCAGCTCGGCGACGATTCGTCCTTCGCGGCGTATCGCAGCCAGTATCAGCAGCTGATCGATCGACTCGACGGGCTGCAACAGCGCGAGCAGTCGCTGGCGTTCGGCGCCCGGACCGGCGTGGAGCTCGACGAGCTCGACGCCGACGCCGGCGCGCCGGCGGACGACGGCGGAGAGACAATCGACGGTCTTGGAACAATGCAGGCGCGGCTCGCGACTGCAACGCAGCGGCGCGCGGCGCTGGGCAAGGCGCGCGAGTTGACGCAGGCGCAGATCGCAAACCTGGAGCAGTCGGGTCGGGCCGCGGCGGAAGTTCAACAGCGCTACGCGGCCGTGCAAACGGAGGTTCAGAAGCGCATCGAGGCCGTCGCCGCAGACGTACAGCAGACGGCCGATGCGGCGATGCAGAAAGAAGAAGAGGCGATCAAGGCCGCCGAGAACGCGCGCCGCGCGTTCGCCGACGCCGAGACCGCCGCCGACAACTGGAAGCGCGCCGCCGGCGAGCTCCAGCAATCGAGCGACCCGGAGCGTACGAATCCGCGGCTGCGCATGATCGGCGACGACCAGGTGACGCGCGACATCGCCGCGAGCGGCGCCGCGCAGGCGCGCCTTTTGCTGGCCCGGGCACATGTGCTGCGTCACGCCGCAATGGGCGAGCACCTGGCGGTCTTCGAGCGTTATCGCGATCTTGCGGCGGGCGTCGAGTTCGATAAGCCGGCGCTCCAGAAATCCATCGACGAAGCGCGCGAGAACGCGATCAAGGCACTCAACGACGCGGTCCAGTCCTTTGAGAAGCTCTCGAAGGGGAAGCCCGAGTCGGCGTGGATCCCGCAGGTCTCGCTGGCCGCCGCGTATCACTTGCTCGCGCGCGTCGATGCGGGCCAGGCGACCGCCCATCGCGCCCGCGCGCTCGAGCTGCTCAAGTCCGCGACCGAAAAGCGCGACCAGGCTCCCTACACGCGCACCGCGGTCCGTTTCCGCGAACACCTCGCCGCCGGCGGAGAGTAATCAACCGACGCCGTCGATTCCCCGCTCTACCGCGCCCGGAGTTGGCGCGCCGGCACGCCTTCTCGACTCACTCGCACGCGGAGCGGCCGCAGGCATCGCGGACACCGCCCGACATATTCCAGCACGCCGGGATCACGATAGACGCGCGCATACGCGCCGCAGCACTCGAAAAACACGCCGACATAGGGTCGCGCGACGCGCCGCGATGAGTTCGGCGGGGTCGATCTCGTGGGCATCGGCGGTGATCCCGGCGACCATGAACCAGCGAAAACTGCGCGTCGCGCCCGCGGCGAATACGCGCCGGCGCTCGACCCGGTCCGCTCCATATTCATCGGCCGCGCGGGTTCGTCGCCTTCGCTCGAGCGGCGCCCCGCCCGGCCTGTCAAAGCAAGCGCGCCGCCGCGATGAAGCGGCGCACTTTCCCGGCGTCCTTGCGCCCGGGGGCCGACTCGACCCCGCGCGCCACGTCCACGACCTGAAACCGCCCGCTCGCGATCGTCGCGGCGAGCGTCTCCGCGGTCAGCCCGCCGGAGCACCACAGCGGAGGAAACTCCGCCGGCCAGCGGCGGGACAGCGCGGCAAAGTCGACCACCACCTCCGGCGGCGCTGCGGGGCACGCTCCGGGCTCCGGCGGCGTCGCTTTCGGCAGATCAAGCAAGACCGCGTCGAGCCGCACGCGCCGCGCGGTGGTCGCACGAACGAATTCGTGGAGCGCAAGCTCCGCGTCCGGCGAACCGAGTTCCCACGCCTTCACGATGCGCAGACGCCCCGACGTGCGGGCCGCACGCGCGGGCCCGCTCGACACATCGGTCGGCGGATTGCCGGAGGCGAGCGCCGCAACGAAATCCGCATCTTCGCGCCCGTGCAACTGCACCCAGCCCGCGCCGGTCGCGGCAAGAGCGTCGCGAATCGCGCGGAGCGATTCGTCGCGAAACACGAGCACGGGCGCGGTGGACGCCGGGACGGCGGCGACAATCTCCGCGGCGGTCGTGAGCGGCGCGCCGCGCGCGCTGCGCGCGAGAATCACTCCGACATACTCCGCACCGCAGCGTGCCGCATAGACCGCGTCCGCCACGCTGCACATGCCGCAGATCTTCACCTGCACGCGCGAACTCCCCAATGAACCGGATCGGCGTCGCCGGCGTACGGGCGCCCGACCGCGGGCGCCGCTCGGGGATCGAAACGCCCCGCGTCCGGTGCATACGCTCCGGACGAGGCGGGCTGTCGCACCTGGAATCCAATCCCGTGCTGGCCACTGCCGGCGCGCGACGCTAGGCTCCGCGGCGTCCGAACCGCGCGGCGCTCCGAATCGTACCGGATGCGGGCCCGTGGAGTCCTCGTGCAAGGCGCGGCGTGAGCATGTGCATTCCGACCGATCTGTATCGCCCGTCGCTCATGCTGCTGACCGACCTCTATCACCTCACCATGGCGTATGGCTACTGGAAGTCCGGCGTCGGCGACTGCGCCGCGGTGTTTCACCTTTTCTTCCGCACGCAGCCCTTCGGCGGCGGGTACAGCATCGCGTGCGGGCTGCACTACGCGATCGAGTGGCTGAAGGCGTTTCGGTTTCAGGGAGAAGATCTTGAGTACCTCGGAACGCTCGCCGGCCACGACGGCGCGCCGCTCTTCGAACCCGCGTTTCTCGACTATCTGCGCGAGCTGCGCTTCACGTGCGACGTCGACGCGATCCCCGAAGGCACGGTCGTCTTTCCGCACGAGCCGCTCATCCGCGTGCGCGGGCCGATTATCCAGGGGCAGCTGCTCGAGACCCCGCTGCTGAACATGATCAATTTCCAGACGCTCGTCGCGACCAAGGCGGCCCGCGTCTGCCAGGCGGCGCGCGACGAGGCGGTGCTCGAATTCGGCCTCCGCCGCGCGCAGGGCTTCGACGGCGGGCTGGCCGCCAGCCGGGCCGCATTCGTCGGCGGCTGTGCCGCGACGTCGAACGTGCTCGCGGGGCGCCTGTTTGGAATTCCCGTCCGCGGAACCCACGCACACAGCTGGGTGATGTCGTTCGACAGCGAGCTGGAGGCCTTTCAAGCCTACGCCGACGCCATGCCGAACAACTGCGTTTTCCTCGTCGACACCTACGACACGCTCGACGGCGTGCGGCGCGCGATCGAAGTGGGCCGCAACCTGCGCGCCCGCGGTCGCAGCTTGCTGGGCGTACGGCTCGATTCCGGCGACTTCGCGTATCTCAGCATCGAGGCGCGGCGGCTGCTCGACGAGGCCGGCTTTCACGACACCGCTATCGTCGCCAGCAACGAGCTCGACGAGCACATCATCGCGAGCCTGAAGAACCAGGGCGCGACGATCAACGTCTGGGGCGTCGGAACCAAGCTCATCACCGCTTACGACCACCCCGCCATGGGCGGCGTCTACAAGCTCGGCGCCATTCGCCGGCCGGGCGGCAAGTGGGAACACAAGGTCAAGCTCTCGGAGCAGGCGCTGAAGGTGTCCAACCCCGGCATTCAGCAGGTCCGGCGCTTTCTCCACGAGCACGAGTTTCTCGCCGACATGATCTACGACGAGCAGACCTGGCCGCCGCTGGGCGCGGCCGCCGACGGCGTCATCGTCGATCCGCTCGATCCGACCCGCCGCAAGCGCCTCCCCGCCGACGCGCCCTTCGAAGATCTGCTCGTGCCGGTCTTTCGGAACGGCGAGCCCCGTTTTGCGCCGCCTCCGCTCGACGCGGTCCGCGCCCGTACTCAGGCGCAGCTATCGGCGCTGCACCCCGGCATTCGACGGTTTGTGAATCCGCACCAGTATCCGGTCGGGCTCGAACTCTCGCTGCACGATCTCAAGGAGCACCTGATCCTGAAGGCGCGCGGGCTCGCATGAGCGACGCGCGGCGCGGAGCGAAGCGATGAACGCGCTCATCGTCGTCGATGTGCAGAACGACTTCGTCGCCGGCGGTGCGCTCGCCGTCCGCGAAGGCGACCGCGTCATCCCCGTCATCAACCAGCTCATGCCACGCTTCCGCCTTGTCGTCGCCACCCAGGACTGGCACCCGCCGGACCACCGCAGCTTCGCCGCCAACCACCCCGGCGCGCACGTCGGCGACGTGATCGACCTGCACGGGCTGGCGCAGGTGCTCTGGCCGGTGCATTGTGTGCAAGACACGCGCGGGGCGGCTTTTGTCGCCACCCTTGACGCCGGCTGCTTCGCGCGCGTTTTTCGAAAAGGCGTCGATCGCGACGTCGACAGCTACAGCGGATTCTTCGACAACGGCCGCCGCCGCGCCACCGGCCTCGGCGACTTTCTTCTCGAACGCGGCGTCGATTCAGTATTCGTCTGCGGGCTGGCGACCGACTATTGCGTGAAGTTCACCGCGCTCGACGCCCGCGCGCTCGGCTTTCGCACAACACTCGTTCGCGATGCGTGCCGCGGCGTCGAGCTGAAAGCGGGCGATGTGGAGGCGGCGGTGGCGGAGATGGAACGCGCCGAGGTGCGGATGATTGCGAGCGATGAAGTCGCGGCGGCGCGCTGATCCGTCGCGGCGCACCGACGCGACCGACGGCTGCGATCCGCTGTCGCGTGCGGAGCTACTCTTCGCTTTCCGATTGCGAGCTGTGGACGCCCGCGGCCTTCTCGAAGGCGTGGATCACCGCGGCGAGGTCCTTGCAGGTCGGGCACTCGTCGCGCCGCCAGACGCCGGAGAGCTTATTCACCGCGACGTAGACCTTCTTGGCGTCCGGCCGGTTGCACGCGGGGCACATTTTGCGGATGCGTTTCGCGGCGGTCACGATCCGCAGCAGTGCCCGCACGGTCTCGCCCATCGCGACCGGCCCCTGCTCGGGCTTGGCGTCGACGAGCGCGTCGGCGAGTTTGCTCAAACGGTTTTCGAGCCCGAGAACGTCGTCGGGGAGGGCTTTCAATTCCGCGTCGAACGTGCTGCTCATGACGTGACCTCGTGAGCGGCGCCGGGCGACGCCAACGTCGCGCGAGTCCAATCACAAACCCGCGCGGCGGGCTTCGCTGCAATCGCTCCGGCACATACACTAACCGACGGGCGGCGCCGCACAAAGCGCTTTCGACGCCAGCGCGACTTTCGCGGCCGGTCGCGTCGCCGCCTAGGCTCAGGCGTCGGTCGGTGGAGTGCAGCGCCGGGCGCTGCCGACCGGCCCCGGTCCGACGCGGGAGACGGAGTGCCAAACCGAATGCTCGTGCTCGAAATCACGCGGCTGCGCCGCAGCTACGTCGCACCCGACGCCACCGCGCAGCTCATCATCGACGTGCCGCGCTTCGAACTCGTCGCCGGCGAGCAACTCGCGCTTGCGGGCGAGAGCGGCAGCGGCAAAACCACGCTCCTGAACCTGATCGCGGGAATCCTCCGCCCCGACGCCGGCGCGATCCGTGTCGTGGGACGCGATCTCGCGTCGGCCTCGGAGGCCCAACGCGACCGGCTGCGCGCCCGTCACGTCGGCTACGTGTTCCAGACGTTCAACCTGTTGCAGGGTTACACCGCGTTCGAAAACGTCGCGCTCGCGATGACTTTCGGCCGCGGACTCGACCGCGCTTATGCCGCCCACCTGCTCGAACGCGTCGGACTCGCGGATCGCCTCGATTATCGCCCGCGACAGCTCTCGGTCGGACAGCAGCAGCGCGTCGCGGTCGCACGCGCGCTCGCCAACAGGCCCGAGCTCGTCCTCGCCGACGAGCCGACCGGCAATCTCGACCGCCGCCGCGCCGCAGACGCGCTCGCGCTGCTCCGCGACCTGTGCCGCGAAAATAACGCCGCGCTGCTGCTCGTCTCGCACGATCGCGACGTGCTGAGCGTCTTCGAGCGCGTCGTCGCGCTGTCGGAGATCAACCGCGCGGCGACTGGCGCTGCGCACACCGCGAGCGGTATGGCCGCGTCGCCCGAATCCGTCGCAGATGAGGCCGCGCGGGCCGAAACCGGAGGCGCACGATGACCCCGCTCGTGCGCCTCGGCGGCCCGATGTTGCTCGCGCTGCGCAGCCTGCGCCAACACGCGCTCTCCACCTGCGTGACGGTAGTCTCTGCCGCCCTCGGCAGCGGGCTCGTGATGGCAGTCTTCAGCATCAACCACCAGGCCTACCAGGCGTTCGTCGGCGCGCCGGTCGGATTCGACGCCGTGCTGGGGGCGCGCGGCAGCCCACTTCAGCTCGTGCTCAACGCGGTGTTTCACCTGGAGACCTCGCCGGGCAACCTGCCTTGGAAGTCTTATCTCGACGCGCGCGACAATCCGCAGATCGAACTCGCGATCCCGTATGCGCTCGGCGACAACTTCCTCGGCTTTCGGATCGTCGGCACGACCACCGACCTGTTCGAGAAATACCGCGACGGCGACGGTCGCAGCTTTCGCGTCGGCGCCGGGGGCCGCGTCTTCGACGAGTTCCTTCGCGAAGCCGTCATCGGCAGCTATGTCGCCGACAAGCTCGACCTCGGCGTCGGCAGCGCGTTTTCGCCAGTCCACGGGCTGTTCTATGACCCGGATCATCCCGAAGACTGCGAGCATCACCATGAGGAGTTTGTGGTCGTCGGCGTGTTGGAGCCGACCAGCAGCCCCGCCGACCGCGTCATCTGGGTGCCGATCGCCGCCAAGTGGCGCATGGAAGGCCACGTGCTGCGCGGCGCGGGAATCGAATATGTCCCGCAACCCGGCGTGCCGATCCCCGACGAGCACAAGGAAGTCAGCGCCGTCATGCTCAAGTTCCGCTCGCCGCAGGCCGGAATGGCGCTCGACAACGAGTTCAACAAGCGCGGCAAAGTCGCGACGCTCGCCTGGCCGATCGCGAATGTCATGGCGGACCTGTTCAAGCGCATGGGCTGGGCAAATCTCGTGCTTCAAGCAGTCGCGTATCTCGTCGTCGTCGTCGCGGCCGCCGCGATCCTCGCCGCCGTCTACAACTCCATCAACGAGCGCCGCCGCGACTTTGCCATCCTGCGCGCGCTGGGCGCGCGCCGCTCCATTGTGTTCTCGAGCATCGTGCTCGAAACCACAACGATCGCGGTCGGCGGTGCGCTGCTCGGCTATGCCGTCTACGCCGGCATCGTGGCGACGGCGGCGGGCGTCGTCTGGCGGCAGACCGGCGTCGTCCTCGAAGTCTTCACGCCCCACCCGATTCTCTACCTCGCGCCGCTCGGCATGCTCGCGCTCGGCGTGCTCGCGGGGCTACTGCCTGCGTTCAAGGCGTATTCGGTCGACGTGGCGTCGAACATCACGCCGACGTCGTGAACATGCGAATGCGGGATTGTGAATCGTAAACGACGAACGATGAACGCAGCACGGCAAAGCCGAACGACGAGTCGTGGAGACCAAACGTTGCCGATGTAGGGCAGGTCGGTCCGCGCGCGCATCCGCACGAGCTGGAGCGACCTCCCCGCGGACGGACCTGCCGCTCGCGTCTACCGCGGTGCATCCGCGCGCGTCTCCGACGCCGGCACGAGCCGCGGCTCGGGGATCGGCGGGATACTCGCCGCCGCTGCGCGCTGCTCTTTGTTAGGGATCTCAGCGAGGCGCGGCTTCAGGCGGCGGTCGAAGATCTCATCGAGACGAAGCAGCAGGCGTGTACGGCGGGCCTTTTCGTCGGGTTTCAGCGCTTCGAGCTCCTGTCGGTTTTTCTCGATATGCTCGCAGGCCTGCTCCTGGCAATCGTGCAGCACGCGCAGTGACGTCTCGGTTTGTGCGTCGTCGAACTTGAAACGGTTCGCTACCCGCCGCGTGTAGCGTTCCCACGCCGCGTCAATGTCGCGCCAGGTCACGCGCTCGATCACGCCGGCGCCCGCGGCTTCCACCCGTGCGAGCCGCTCGGAGCGCGCCACGACGCGGGCGCGTTCGCGAAGCAGTGTGGGCCCGAGCGCCGCCTCGCCGTCGCGGACGCGATCGTAGAACTCAGTCATGGACACTACCGCGGAGCCATCCCAGACGGGCGCCGCGGTCGGCGGGTCGAGCAACATGTACTGAAGCAGCGTGCCCGGCTCGATGCCGATGGACTCCGGTGTGAGCACCTGTGGGTGTTCGGGCCGGTCGAATTCGGCCGCGACGATGCGCACGTCCTGGCAAATGCGACCGGTGGACTTGCCGCCCGCATAGTCGACGATGCGCGCTGGAAACCAGTGCCCGTCGAAGCGGCGCAACTCGTACTCCTGCTCGCCCAATATTGTTCCGTCCGGCAGTTCGGCCCGCGTCCGTACAATATTCCAGTTGCGAGCCGGATCGATCCACCAGTGAACATCGCCGGTCTGTCCGGCAGCGCGCACATGAAACAGGTCGCTGTCCATCTCCGAATCGTATTGCAGCGGCGGGAGCCCTTCCCGGCGAATCGCGGCGTCGAGCGACTCATAATCGCTCCCGGGATTGAAGCCGATTCTGCGGAAGTCAAAGAGCTGAAAGAGCGCGCGTCGCTCCGCGTTCCAGACGCGGGCCTGCACGGCGCGGGCCTCGTGCTGCCACATCGCGCCGTCCATCCATAGCGTCGCCTCGGGGTTTTGAAACCGGGCAGCCACCGGCTCATTCGACTCGTCGCGCCGATAAACACCTTCGTCGTCGCCCCAGAGTTCCTGCACGTAGCGATCGCCCGCACAGCGCCAAGTTCGGAATTGGGTGCGCTCGCCTGGTTGGCCGCCCAATGCAGGCCGCCAAATCGTCCAGTCTATTCGGGCGGTCCGAATTGCCGATCGCTCGTGCTCCGCTTGCAGAATCGCTTCTGGAACGTCTGCAGCGGGTTGTTCGGCAACACCACTTGCATACATCATCAACAACACGACGCGGATGACTCGGTGCATCGCATCCCTCGTCTCCATGGACACGCCTGCCACGCATACGGGAAGTACATGGTGCCGGAAACAACAATGTCTTTCGGCTCGCAGGGGTTTACTACCGGCGCGCACTGCCCGGGGTATTTTGGCTGGCACTGAGCGATCGTTTTGCAGAACGTCACGTCGTACGCGACAGATACGCCTACCGTATGCTCAACGGGTGTCTCGTATCCGTTGCAGATCTCTTCATAGCCACATGTCCCATCGTTGCAGCTGCACAGCTTGAGCGTGCAATCCGGGCAGAGAGTGATGGTCGATGTGAAAACATAGCAACAACATGTCTGTGCGCGCGCCTCCAGGCTGAACGCGAGCACGAACACGCCAAGCGCAACCACGCCGTGCATACGCATGTGCAGGTCTCCTGGTTCGAGATGAACGACGATTCGGACCCGCGAGAGCTTGTATCGCGCCCCCCCCCTCAACTGTCAAGACAATTCTCTCTTTTTTCTCCGGCGCCGGTCCTTCTCGCGACGCCGGATCCAGAAAGCGCAGGTCGGTCCGCCCGCGGGGCCGCACGAGCTCCATCGACCACCCCGCGGACGGACCTGCCGCTCGCGTCTACCGCGGTGCGCGCGCGCCCTGGTCGGTGCGCGCGGCATTCTCCGCGTTCACGGACAGCAATCGCGGCTCGGGGATCGGCGGCAGCTTCGCCGCGGCTTCGCGCTGCGCGCCGGTAGGGATGGTTTCCAGCCGTGCCTTGAGCCGCTTGTCGAAAATCTCATCGATGCGGCCGAGGAGTTCGTCGCGCCGCTTTGGAGCGGCGTGCGTCGCGGCGTCGGACGCCGCACGGTCCGCCGCGCTCGCATTGCCGGACGCTCCACCATCCGCCGCGGTTGCATCACCGGGCGCCGCTCCATCGGTCGCGGTCGCATCACCGGACGCCGCGGCGGCGGCGATTGCGGGCGAGCCGCCGGCGCGGTCGCGCGCTTCGAGCTTTTCCCGATTGCGGTCGATGAATTCACGCGCTTGCCGCTGGCAGTCTTCGCACACGCGCCACGCCTGTTCCGACTGCTTCGCCTCCAATCGGTAGCGTTCGACAAACTGCCGCGTGTAGCGTTCCCACGCCGCGTCAATGTCGCGCCAGGTCACGCGCTCGATCACGCCGGCGCTCGCGGCTTCCACGCGTGCGAGCCGCTCGGAGCGCGCCACGACGCGGGCGCGCTCGCGCAGCAGTGTGGGCCCGAGCGCCGCCTCGCCGGCGCGGACGCGATCGTAGAACTCAGTTATGGACACTACCGCGGAGCCATCCCAGACGGGCGCCGCGGTCGGCGGGTCGAGCAACATGTACTGAAGCAGCGTGCCCGGCTCGATGCCGATGGACTCCGGTGTGAGCACCTGTGGGTGCTCGGGCCGGTCGAATTCGGCCGCCAGCACGCGAATGTCCCGCGAAATCCGTCCACTTGCCTTGGCGCCGGCGTACGTGAGGATGCGCGCCGGAAACCAGCGTCCATCGAAGCGGCGCAGTTCATACTCCTGCTCGCACACCGCTGTGCCATCAGGCTGCGCGATGCGCGAGCGCACGACATTCCAATCGCGTGTCGGGTCGATCCACCAATCGACATCGCCGGACTCAAGCCGGCCGCGGACGTGAAAACGATCGCGCTCCATCTCCGATTCGTACTGCACCGGCGGCAATCCCGCCTTTCGGTTCAGCGCATCGACTGTTTCATACAGGTCTACAGGATGGAGTCCGATTCTGCGGAAGTCAAAGAGCTGAAAGAGCGCGCGTCGCTCGGCGTTCCAGACGCGGGCCTGCACGGCGCGCGCCTCGTGTTGCCACATCGCGCCATCCATCCAAAGCGTCGCTTCTGGATTCTGAAACCGCGCGCCCAGGGGCTCATATCCCTCGCCGCGCCGAAAAACGCCTTCGTCGTCGCCCCACTGCTCCTGAAGGTAGCGATCGCCCGCACTCCGCCATGTGCGGAAGTGCGTGCGCTCGCCCTCATCGCCCGCCAGTGTGGGCCACCGGATCGACCAGTCGATCCGCGCCGTGCGAATCGCGGTCCGCGCCAGATCCGCCTGCACGAGGGCTTCCGGCATGTCCGTCGACGACTGACCAACAGCGACCGCGGCGCCGATCACGACAAGCAGCACGCCGGTGACAACCCGCATGATGAACTCCAATGCTAGAGGGGACAGGCTTCCCAGGCGTACGGGAACGACATGGTCCCACTCGTCACCGTCGCGTACTCGCGGCACGGGTTCTGCTGATTGCACGTCGTTCCAATTCCAGCCTCCGGCTTGCACTCGGAAATCCACTTGCAGAACGTCTGATCATATGCAAGGGAGACGCCCTCGATGTGCTCGAATGGTGTATAGTACCAGTTGCACACTTCGCTGTAGCCCGGACATGCGCCTCCTTCGCACCAACAGCTCTTGAAGTTACAATCCGGGCAAAGAGCCGTACTCTGCGTGAAAACATGGCAACAACATGTCTGTGCGCGCGCCTCCAGGCTGAACGCGAGCACGAACACGCCAAGCGCAACCACGCCGTGCATACGCATGTGCAGGTCTCCTGGTTCGAGATGAACGACGAATCGGACCCGCGAGAGCCTGTATCGCGCCCCCCCTCAAGTGTCAAGACAATTCTCTCTTTTTTCTCCGGCGCCGGTCCTTCGCGTGAGGTGGGATCCCGAAAGAGCAGGTCGGTCAGCCCGCGGGTCTGCACGAGCTGGAGCGACCTCCCCGCGGACGGACCTGCCGCTCGCGTCTACCGCGGTGTGCGCGCGCCCTGGTCGGCGCGCGCGGCATTCTCCGCGTTCACGGACAGCAATCGCGGCTCGGGGATCGGCGGCAGCTTCGCCGCGGCTTCGCGCTGCGCGCCGGTAGGGATGGTTTCCAGCCGTGCCTTGAGCCGCTTGTCGAAAATCTCATCGATGCGGCCGAGGAGTTCGTCGCGCCGCTTTGGAGCGGCGTGCGTCGCGGCGTCGGACGCCGCACGGTCCGCCGCGCTCGCATTGCCGGACGCTCCACCATCCGCCGCGGTTGCATCACCGGGCGCCGCTCCATCGGTCGCGGTCGCATCACCGGACGCCGCGGCGGCGGCGATTGCGGGCGAGCCGCCGGCGCGGTCGCGCGCTTCGAGCTTTTCCCGATTGCGGTCGATGAATTCACGCGCTTGCCGCTGGCAGTCTTCGCACACGCGCCACGCCTGTTCCGACTGCTTCGCCTCCAATCGGTAGCGTTCGACAAACTGCCGCGTGTAGCGTTCCCACGCCGCGTCAATGTCGCGCCAGGTCACGCGCTCGATCACGCCGGCGCTCGCGGCTTCCACGCGTGCGAGCCGCTCGGAGCGCGCCACGACGCGGGCGCGCTCGCGCAGCAGCGTAGGGCCGAGCGCCGCCTCGCCGGCGCGGACGCGATCGTAGAACTCAGTTATGGACACTACCGCGGAGCCATCCCAGACGGGCGCCGCGGTCGGCGGGTCGAGCAACATGTACTGGAGCGGAGTGCCAGGCTCGATTCCGATCGACTCCGGCGTGAGCACCTGCGGATGCTCCGGCCGGTTGAATTCGGCCGCGATGATCCGCAAGTCCTCGAACAAATCGCCGCCCGCCTTGTCGCCGCGATATTGACGGGCGCGCGCGGGGAACCAACGGCCGTCGAACAGCGCCAGGTCGAATTCCACTTCGCCCGCGGTGCGGCCGTCCCGGTGGACCATGCTGGCGCGCACGATGTTCCAGTCTCGCGAGTCATCGATCCACCAATGAAAGTCCGCTTCGGACATATGGCCGGAGAGATGAATCAAGCCACCGTCGCGTTCGGGCGAGCCGTACTCGATCGGCGGCGCCCCCGCCGCTCGCAGCACAGCATCCATATCCTCGTCGCTCGCTCGCGTCACTCTGAAACCGAGCCGACGCAGATCGAAGAGATCGAACGTACTCCGCTGCTGCGCATTCCAGACGCGCGCCAATGGGCTCCGCTGCTCCGAATGCCACATGACTCCGTCCATCATCAGAAACCCCTCGGGATTCTGATGCTGTGCGTCGAGCGGGCGGCCGCCGTCGCCGCGCGAGTAGACGCCTTCATCGTCGCCCCGGCGCTCGTTCAGGAAACGGTCGCCGGCGCACCGCCACGTGTGAAAATACGTGCGCTCACGGGCGTCGCCGGTCGCTGCAGGACAGCGTACGGACCACTCGATTCGCGCTGTGCGGATCGCGCGGCGCGCTTCCTCGGCCTTGATCAGCACGTCCGGTTTTGCGAACGGATCTGCGGCAACTACCGAGCCCTGCACAAGCGCCATGCGCACGACCATCGCTGCTCGACGGAGCATCCTGCGACTCCCGATTCATGGCGCGCGTGACCGCCACGCCCGACTTTCTACGGGCAGGGCAACCACAGATAAGGAACGGACATCGTGCCGATTTTCAGCTCATTGACGCGCACGCACTCGTTCACCAATGGAATACACGGCGGTGTCAGCGGCTGAACACACTGAGCTGACCAAGCGCAATGCGTCTCGAAATATTGCAGCGTCATACCGAATTCGACCTCAACCGGAGTCTTGTGGCTATTGCATATCACGTTGTACAGTGGACAGACTCCGTTCGAACACGCGCAGAACGAGAACGTACAAGCGGCGCAGTATGTTTCCGCGGAGGTCATCGCATAGCAACAGCATGTGTCCGGCTGCCCGTGTGCCGGGAGGGCAAGCGAAAGCAAAAGCACGAAACACGACACTGTGTGGGTCATACGCATGTGCAGGTCTCCCGGTTCGAGATGAACGACGATTCGGACCCGCGAGAGCTTGTATCGCGCCCCCCTCAACTGTCAACACAATTCTCTCTTTTTTCTCCGGCGCCGGTCCTTCTCGCGACGCCGGATCCAGAAAGCGCAGGTCGGTCTGCCCGCGGGGCCGCACGAACTCAGGCGACCACCCGGCGGACCGACCGGGCGCTCGCGTCTGCCGCGGCGTTTTCGCTGCCCCGGCGCCGTCTGCCGCCAAGAGTCGCGGCTCGGCAATCGCCGACAACCGAACGTCGGGCACCGTCCGACCGTCGCCGCCGCTCGACCGGGAGCGTGCAGCTCATGTCCGGTTGTATCGGCGGCGCGTCGGAACCCGCCGCGCCGAGCGATGGGCCCGAGCGCGCGGGCCGGCACCGGCACCCGGCCCCGTGCTCGGCGCACGGGCTTCCGCTCTGCAACCGCGCGCGGGATGCCCCGAATGCGACCGCGATCGGCACCAACCTCCACGTCCGTCCCGCTGATGCCGTAGAATATTCGGTTGGTCGCGTGCCGCCGCGCTCGTGTTTCGCGCGCCGGCTGCGGCCACTCCGAGCCGTTCAGGAGCCCGAACGCCCGATGGACAACGCCGACACGTTCTCGACCGCGGCATCCGCCGCCGCGGCGCCGGCCGAGCGGATCGGTGGCCGGGCGCCGGCCCGCCGCCGCAGCGCGTCCTGGCGCTGGCTGTTGCTGCTCGCGGTTGCGTGCGGCGCGATCGGCTACGCGGTGATCTGGCCGGCGCAGCGCCGCGCCCCCGCCGCCCCGCCCGTCGACGCGTCCACGATCCGCGGCGCGCCGATCGACGCGCCCGTCGTCAAGCCGGACACGACCGCGGCCGCGATCGCGGCGCTCGAGCGGCCCGTCGACGACGACGAGTATCGACCCGTGAGCTTCAACGTGCTGGCGAGCTATGACTACGACCCGATCTACATCGCCGAGTCGCTCGCCGAGCGTCCCGACGAAGAGCTGCCCGACCTGATCCCGCCGAAGATTCGGGCGCTCGACGGCACGCGCGTGATGCTGACGGGGTTCATGGTGCCGGTCGAGATTCAGAAGGAGCGCGTCCGCACGTTTCTGCTGGTGAAGAACCAGATGGTCTGTTGCTTTGGCATCGCGGTCAGCATGAACGACTGGGTCATGGTCGACATGGAGCAGGGCAAGACCGCACCCTTCGTGCAGGACGTGCTCTTGAACGCGTACGGCGTGCTCGAAGTGGGCGAGAAGCTCGAGGACGGCATGGTGATGAGCATCTATCGGCTGCGCGGCGACAGCGTGGAGTTTCGGTCGGGCTTCTGAAGCCGCGCCGTGCCGGGCGCGCGGGGTGTGCCCTGCGCCACGCGACACCTCCGCGCCATTCGCACGCAACGTACGCCGGAGCCGCCATTGTCCGACGAGACGGAACCCACTCTGGTGCTCGCGGCCGGCCGCTACCTGCGCCTCTTGCGGCGCGGCCGCTGGGAGTTTGTCGAGCGTGTCAACGTGACGGGCATCGTTGCACTGCTCGCAATCACCGACGACCAGCGCGTGCTGCTGTTGCGGCAATATCGCGAGCCGATCCGCCGCTGGGTGATCGAGCTGCCGGCGGGGTTGGTCGGCGACGGCGTCGGGCAATCACACGAAGCTCTCGTCGACGCGGCTCGTCGCGAGCTGCTCGAAGAGACGGGTTATGCGGCGGAGCAATTCGAGCCACTGACGGTCGGGCCGCCGTCGGCCGGTCTCAGCACTGAGCTCATTACGTTTTTTCGCGCCACACGCCTCAAGCGCGTGCACGCGGGCGGCGGCGTGGACGGCGAACAGATCGAGGTTTTCGAAGCACCCATCGACCGGATCGATGCGTGGCTCGCCGAGCGCGAGCGCGGCGAGATGGTCGATCCAAAGGTCTACACGGCGATGTACTTTCTACGGTGCGGCGGTCGGAACCCGTGCGCGCGCGAGTTCACCGATCGGGCGTAGTGCGCTACGGCGTCGCGGCGGCCTGCGCGGGACGCGTGGTCGGCGCGTTGAACCGCCGCAGCATTTCCAGCGCCTCGGGATGATCGGGCTGTATTTCGAGCGCGCGCTGAAAAGCCGCGACGGCTCGTTCGATCTGCGACGTGTGCATGCAGAGGAAACCGAGCCGCACGTGCGCATTCGCGTCGTTGGGGGTGTAAGCGGTGATGCGCTCGGCAATCGGCAGGATTTCGTACAGCCCCATCAGGCGCCGGATTTCCAGCTGCTTGGTCATCACGTCGGAGAGCAGCGACAGGATCGCGCCGGCCTCCGCCTCCTTGCCCGCGACCAATCGATCCGTCGGCACGCCGCGCGCATCGCGGCGGTATAGCGCGAGGTGCGCATCCTGGAGCGTCTGAATCTGAATGATGTAGGCTTCCTGAAGCCCGTTGATGAGCTTCACGTTGGTCGGGTTCTCGGCGAGCTTCTGGCGCGCGAGCGACTCCAGCTTCGCGGCGTTTTCCATCGCACGATCGTATTGCCGCAGATCGAGCTGGATCGAGACCTGGATCGCCAGCGCGTCGGTGCTGTCGGGCGCCTGCTTGACGGCGCGTTCGGCGGTCTCCGCCGCCTTCGTGAGCTGGCCCTCGCCGCGATACGCGGCCGCGAGGACGCCCAGCGCTTCGCCGAGCTGGTCGGCGGGCGCGACGCGCGACGCGTTTTCG
>JBFXAM010000009.1:0-68586 GCA_050184295.1 Phycisphaerae bacterium
TGCTGCACGAGCCGAGCGAGACGAGCACGGTGTACGTGCCGAAGTCGCCGGACGCGACGCTTGCGATCGCGTAGGTCGCGGTGGTCGCACCCGGGATCGGGTTGTTGTTCAGCCGCCACTGGTAGCTGAGCCCGGCGCCCTGCGCGGTGACGCTGAACGAGGCCGGCCGGCCGACGCAGCTGCTGACGCTCCGCGGCTGCTGCGTGATCGTGGGGCCGCCGCCGCCGATCGTGAGTGCCGCGGCGTTGCTGGTGGCCTGTCCGCAGCCGGCGGTGACGACGCAGCGGTAGTTGCCGACGTCGGTCGCTTGTACGGGGTCGATGACGAGCGTGGAGTCGTTCGCACCGAAGAGATCCTGGCCGTCGCGCTGCCATTGGAACCCGAACGGTCCGGTGCCGGTGACCGATACGCTGAAGGTCGCCGTTCCGCCGACGCATACATCCTGCGGCTGCGGCTGTTGAGTGAAACCGGGCGCGAGGCGCACGGTGAGCGTCGCGTTGTTGCTGGTTGCGGTGCCGCACGAGTTGCTGACGACGACGGAGTAGGTTCCGGCGTGTGCAGGCGTGGTTGCGGCGATGGCGTACGTCGCGCCGTTTGCGCCGGAGATCGGGTTCCCGTTCAGCCGCCACTGGTAATTCAGCGGCGAGCCGCTCGCGATGACGGAGAACGACGCAGGCTGACCCTCGCAGACGTTCTGGTTCGACGGGTGCTGCGTGATCGCCGGACCGACCGACACCGTCAGCGTCGCGATCTCGCTGAACACGTCGCCGCAGGGATTCGACACGACGACCGTGTAGTCGCCGGCGTCCGCGGGCGTGACCGCGGCGATCTGGTACGTGCTCTGCGTCGCGCCGGCGATCGGTGTGCCGTTGCGGCGCCATTGGTAGGTGATGGGCGGTGCGCCGGTCACGCCGACCGAGAGCGTCGCGGGTTGGCCGCCGCACGCCGCCTGCGACTGCGGCTGCTGCGTGATCGTCGCGCCGAACGAGACGGTGACGGTTGCGGGGTTGCTGAACGCGATGCCGCACGGGCTGGTGACGACGCAGTAATACTGGCCGGCATCGCCGGAACTGACCGCCGGGATCGTGTAGGTCGCGCTGGTCGCGCCGGGGATGTTGACGTTGTCCTTGCGCCACTGGTAGCTGAGCGGCGGCACACCGGTCGCCACCACCGTCAGACTCAACGGCTGGCCCTGGCATCCCGTCTGGCTTTGCGGGTGCTGGGTGATGTTGGGGCCGAGCGAGATGGTCAGTGTCGCGGCAGCGCTCGTGATGAACCCGCAGGAGCTGCTGACGACGACGTCGTAGTCGCCGCTGTCGCTCACCTGCGCCGCGGCGATCGTGTAGGTGCTTTGCGTCGCGCCGGGGATGTCGACGGTGTTCTTCCGCCACTGATACGCGAGCTGACCGCCGGTCGCGCTGACGCTGAACATCACTTGCTGCCCCTGGCATGCGGTCTGCGACTGGGGTTGCTGCGTGATCGTCGGCGCGTTGGAGACGGTGAGAACGGCGGGGTTGGAGATCGCGGTGCCGCAGGTATTGGTCAGCGCGCAGCTATAGGTGCCGCTGTCCGCGAGCGCGACGGGGTTGATCGAATAAGTCGACGAAGTGGCGCCCGGGATGTTCACGCCGTTCTTGCGCCACTGATAGGTGATCGGCGCCTGTCCGGTGGCGGTGACGCTGAATGTGATCGACTGTCCGGGGCAGCGATCGCCGCCGGCGGGCTGCTGCGTGATGTTGATGACGCCGGTCCCGGTCGGGCCGAAGCGCCACGAGTCGCCGTAGACCCCCACGCCGGTGCGCGTCCCGCCGAACATCACCGCAAAACCGCGCGCCGCGTCAAAGGTCATGCCGTGCCGCGAGCGTGGCAGCGGTCCGCCGGGCGGCAGAATCGTCCACGCGGTTCCGGTCCACTCCCACGTGTCGGCGTCCGCGATGCCGTCATAGCCGCCGAAGAGCACCATGCGTCCGCGCGACGTGTCAAACGCCATCGCGCTGCCCGAGCGGGCGCTCGGCCCGCTCGATGACCGCAGCATCCAGGCGCTGCCGTTGAACTCCCAGGTCTGGCGATTCAGCCCCACGTCGTCCAGCCCGCCGAAGAGCAGCGTGACGCGGCGAACGGGGTCGTAGCCCATCGCGTGCCAGTAACGCCCCGACGGCCCCGCCACCGCACGCTGCGCCCACGACACGCCGTTCCATTCCCAGGTGTCGCTGCGGCGGTTTCCGTCGTCGCCGCCGAAGAGCACGATCACGCCGCGATCGCGGTCAAACGCCATCCCATGACCCTGGCGCGGCGACGGTCCGCTGACCATGCGCTGCGTCCAGGCGGATCCGTTGTAGACCCACGTGTCGCCGAGCGGGCCGCCGTTGCTGCCGCCGAACAGCACGCACTCGTTGCGCAGGCTGTCGAATTCAAGCTGCGCGAAGTAGCGCGGCGGGGGGCCGCCGACGGCGACGGGCATCCAGGGTCCGCCGCCGGCTTCCCACGTGTCCCCGACGATCATCGTGTCGTCCTGACCACCGAAGAGCACCACGCGGTTGCGATTCGAATCAAACGTCATCGCGGGCCAGGAGCGCGGCGTCGGCACACCGGCGGCGAGCGACCAGGCGCCCGCGGAGCCGTTCCAGGTCCAGGTCTCGCCGTCGTAGCCCGTGTTGGCGAGTCCGCCGAACACAACCGTGCGCTGCCTGGCGACGTCGTATGCGGAGCAATGTCCGTAGCGTGGCGTGGGTCCGCCGGTGCTGCGGAGCGCCCACGCGGTGCCGCTCCATTCCCAGGTCTCGCCGGTGAAACCGTTCGAGTCGCCGCCGAACAGCACGGTGCGGTTGCGCGTGGAATCAAATGCGATCGAGTGCGCCCGCACCGGGAGCGGGTCGCCCAGGGCGCGGCGCGTCCAGCTCACGCCGGAATACTCCCAGGTCTCGTCGTCCGGCAGGCCGTCGTTGCCGCCGACCAGGACGGTGCGGCTGCGCGCGATGTCGAAGGCCATGGCGTGGCCCTCGCGGGCGCTGGGTCCGCTGATCGGGCGCACGGTCCAGGTCGTGCCGTTGTATTCATAGGTGTCTGAGCGGCGGGCAAATCCGTCGAATCCGCCGAAGAGGACGATTCCGCGGCCGGTGTGATAGCACATCGCGTGGTTGTAACGCGCGGTCGGGCTGGTGGTCGGGGCGCGCGAAGTCCAGGTCGTGCCGTTCCACTCCCAAGTGTCGTTTCGCGCGCCGTTGCTGTCGAATCCGCCGAAGAGAACCGTGACAGCGCGGGCGGGGTCATACGCGATGGCGTGGCCTTCTCGCGCGGTGGGGCCGGTCGTGGAGCGAAGCGTCCAGGTCGTTCCGTTCCACTCCCAGGTCTCGCGGTTGCGCACGCCGTCATAGCCTCCGAACAGCACGACGACGTTGCGAGCCGAGTCATAGGCGCACGCCGCCCCGGAGCGCGGGTTGGGCTGATAGGCCTGCCAGGCGACGGTGCACTGGGCGACCGCGGCGGGAAGCGGCAGCACCGCGACAGCGAAAAGCGCGACGAAGGCTCGTGCCGCGTTCAGGCGAAGCGACTGCGAAGAGAACATGGTCACCCCTCGAACATTGAAACCGCGAGCCCGACGTTGCCGGCACCGCCGAAAAAATCTGCGGTCCGCAACCCGCCACGGAGCGCAATCCGTCCGGGCTGATGACAACGGGAGCGCGTCCCCACTTCAATCGAATCCCGGGGGCTATTGTACTGGGTTCAGCCGCCTGCTGCCTCGTGAATCAACCATTTTCCCGTCGGCTCTCCCGGACCCGCCATCGGTCCGGGACCACCGCGCGCCCGTGCCCGCGGACGCTGCAAACGCTGTCACCCGGCGGCGCCGAGCGGGTCGGCGCCGCCAAGGGCGGCGGCGTTCCGCTACGGCTGTTCGTTCTCGAGGCGGCGAACGCGTTCCTCGAGCGCGGCGAGACGCGTCAGCAGTGCCTGGTTGTCCGCGGTCAACGTATCCACGCGCGTGGTCAGCGCGTTGATCCGGTGGTGTTGCTGGTCGATGACCTGCTTCTGCTCGCCGTAGATGGCGTAGAGCGCCTGAATCGCGGCGAACGCGACGCCCTCGGCATCGACGGTGGAGATGTGTCGATCGTCGTTGCCGAGACCGAACGCCGCATAGAAGTCCTGCGCCATGGGCCCGATGCGGCGCACTTCGGCGCCTTCGAAGATGTAGTTCCACGACTGGATCGGGACGGTCGCGAGCAGGTCGAGGATGCCACGCGTGTTGACGGCGCCGAAGTTCTCCTTGAGCTCGCGGTCGCTCGCATTGACCCAGCTTCCGCCGAGGCTGAGATAGGCGCCGTTGGACGCGCTCATCAGCCGGTTGCCGTTCACGCGGATTTCGATGTTCGTGGTCGGGCTGACGGCGAAATGCGCGCCGCCGAGCGCCCGCACGCGGAACTCGTTGTTGCGCGCGCTGCTGAAATCCGCGTCGGTCGAGTCGGCCCAAACGAACGCGCCGAGGTGGTTCGCCTTCGCGCGCCGCCCGGCCGCGACCGCGTAATCGGCTGACGCGGCGTTGCGCTCGCCGCCGAGCGCCAGCGAGTAGGCCGCGTTCGCCGCGTTGCTGGCGCCGCCGCGCACGGCCGAGTAGTCGCCATAGGCGCCGTTCCCACGGCCGCCGGCAACCAGGCCCGCGAAGCCGTCGACGGTGTTTCCAAGCCCGCCGCCGACGACGCCGAAGTTCGCGCTCACCGTGTTGGGCTCGCTGAATCCGCCCCCGAGATCGTCCGCACCGCCGCCCGCAATCACCGCGCCCGCGACACCGACGCCGAACTGATTCAGCGAGTGTCCGGCAAGAACGGTTGGACTGGCGGCGTTGTACTCGAGGCGCAGAATCTGGGCGCTGTTGGCGCCGAGGATGAGCGGCGTATCGTCGGCATGGCCGAGGAAATTCGCGGCGCCGTCGCCGAGGTTGCCGCCCAGCCGCCAGTAGCGCGCGTCGGTGTATGCCGTGTCGAGCATGAGCACGTCGTTGGCGTCCCGCACCAGCCCGGGACCGATGCTCACATTCGCGAGCGATCCCTGGCAGTCGAGCGCGTTGAACTGCCCGTCGCCGTTCGCGTCCTCGTCCGCGTCGGCAAAGCCGTTGCCATTGAGATCCCAACACGATAAGCCGTTCTGACCCGGAGCGCCGGGTTGCCCCGGCTCACCCGGCGGCCCCGGCGGCCCGGTCGTGCCCGGTGCGCCGTCCACACCCTGGCAATCAAAGGCGTCGAAGTTGGTGTCGCCGTTGATGTCCTCCCAGGGATCGCCAATGCCGTTGCTGTTGAGATCCCAGCACGAGAAGCCGCGCGGGCCACGCGCACCCTCGGGGCCCTGCGGACCGACCGGCCCCGGCGGCCCGACCGCGCCGTCGTTGCCCGGCGGGCCCTGCGGCCCTTGCGGACCGGGGGCGCCTTCCGCACCCTGCGGTCCGGTCTCGCCGGGCGGCCCTTGCGGCCCCGCGGCGCCGTCGGGGCCGGGCGCGCCGCTCGGTCCCGGGGGACCCGCGGCGCCCTGCGGCCCGGCGGGACCGGTTTGTCCCTGCGGTCCCTGCGCACCCGCGGCGCCGTCGCTGCCGGCGGGTCCCTGCGGACCGGATGGCCCCGGCGCGCCCGCTGGTCCCGGCGCGCCGGGAGCGCCTTGCGCGCCTTGTGCGCCGGTTGCGCCATCGGCGCCGTTCAGTCCGTTCGCGCCGTTCACGCCGTCCGAGCCGTTTATGCCGGTGCCGCCGTTCGCGCCGTCGACGCCATTCGCGCCGTTCACGACGGTGCCCCCCGACTGGGAGAGCTCGTCGCGAACCAGCTCGCGAAGCGCGTCCTCCGACAGCCCGGTCGGGCAGCCGCCGAGACTGACCACCAGCAGCGCGAATGAAACGAAGGTCGCAGCGCGACGTACGCGGCGCGCCGCGGCGCTGCGATGGCAGCGCAGCAAGCCGTTTTCGCGGGACATGTTGGACATCCCTCCCGAGATACTCAGTTGACAGGCATGGAAACCGCCGCGACGCCGAACCGCGTCGCATCCCCCAATTCCGGAAGCGGTCCCGGCAGAAAGCGTAGCACATCCGCGCGGCGAAGTCTACAGTTTATTCCCGAAATATGTAGGGTTTGGCGACGCGATCGCGCTGTCGTGCGCCATGCTTCCGAAAACACTAGACTACGTCTGCTAAAAAATGACGTGCCGAACGATTAGGGAAGAGCCGGCGGGCTGGCCGGTCCGGGCGAGACCGCCGCGCGCGGAGGCGCCGCGCCCGGCCGAGAATCCGGGTCTTCTGGCGAAGCGTCCCGGGCTCGCCGCACGCTACGCGTGATCGCGGAACCACGCGACGGTTTTGGCCAGCCCTTCGCTGCGCGAAACCTGCGGCTGCCATCCCAACAACTGCTGTGCGCGCGTGATGTCCGGCCGGCGAATGTGCGGATCGTCCGGGAGTCGGGGCAGGTGAATGATGTCGCTGCGGCTGCCGGTGAGTCGGACGACTTCGCGCGCCACGTCGAGGATGGTGATTTCCTCCGGATTTCCGACGTTTACGGGCAGCTCGACGTCGCTGTCACAGAGCCGGATCAGCCCGTCGACCAGGTCGGTGACATAACAGAAGCTGCGCGTTTGAAGCCCGTCGCCGTGGATCGTGATCGGCTTGCCGGCGAGCGCCTGGCTGATGAAGGTGGGCAGGGCGCGGCCGTCGTCGGCGCGCATGCGCGGTCCGTAGGTGTTGAAGATGCGCGCCGTGCGGACCTTCACGCCGTGTGCGGCGCGATACGACACGAGAAGCGCTTCGCCAAACCGCTTGCCTTCGTCGTAGCACGAGCGCGCCCCGATCGGGTTGACGTTGCCCCAATACGTTTCGGGCTGCGGATGCACCTGCGGATCGCCGTAGACTTCGCTCGTGCTCGCCTGGAGCATTTGCGCGCCCGAGCGCCGCGCCAGGTCGAGCAGGTTCCAGACGCCTTGCGAGCAGACCGCGAGAATCTCCAGTCGCCGCGGGCCGAAGTCGACCGGCGACGCGGGGCACGCCATGTTGTACACGCGGTCGAGAGCGCCCTTCACATCGAGCGGGCGCGTGACGTCGTGGTCGAGGTACGTACAGCGCGGCAGACGGCGCAGGTCGTCGGCATTGCGCTGCTGTCCGGTGCAGAGGTTGTCGACCGCGACGACGTCGTGGCCGTCGTCGAGCAGGCGCGTGCAGAGGTGATAGCCGATGAAGCCGGCGGCGCCGGCGACGAGGATTCGCACGGGGTCATCTCCCTGGCGGCGGGCCGGCGACAACGCCTCCGAACGCGTGCCGTCGCGGCCGGTCGAGCTCTGCTGCGCGGTTCCGGCGCGGCGCGGGCTGTCGAACCCGCCAGCGCGCCCGCCGTAATTCGAGCGGCGGCACATTATAATGCCGGATTCCCGACCTTCGCCGCCGCGCCGGTCGCGACGGGCTCGGGACGAGGATCGCGTATGCGCATCTGCGTTATCGGCAGCGGCTATGTCGGGCTTGTGACGGCGGCGTGCTTCGCCGACAGCGGCAACCACGTGATCGCGGTGGACAAGGATGCGGAGAAAGTCCGCACCTTGAGCGAAGGCGTCTGCACGTTCTTCGAGCCGGGGCTCGAGGAGCTGATGACTTCGAATCACACTGCCGGGCGGCTGAAGTTCACGACCGACCTGGTCGCCGGCGTGTCCGTTGCAAGAGTCACGTTCATCGCCGTCGGTACGCCGCCGCGTGCCGATGGCTCCGCCGACCTGTCCGCGATCGATGCGGTTGCGGCCGAGATCGGCCGTGCCATGGTCGGACCCATGATCGTGGTGACCAAGAGCACGGTGCCGGTCGGCACCGGAGACCGCATCGACGCGATCCTCCGGAAGCAGACGCAGCACCCGTTCAGCGTGGTGAGCAATCCCGAGTTTCTCAAGGAAGGCAACGCGGTCGACGACTTCCTGCGGCCCGACCGCGTCGTCGTCGGGGCCGAGGATCCGGAGGCCGGCGAGACGGTTGCCGAGCTCTACAAACCGTTCGTGCGAAACAACAAGCCGATTCTGCGGATGCGGCGTGCGTCGGCGGAGATGACCAAGTACGCTGCGAACGCCTACCTCGCCACGCGCATCAGCTTCATCAACGAGATCGCCGCCATCTGCGAACGGTTCAACGTCGACGTCGACGAAGTTCGTCGCGGCATCGGCTCCGACGCCCGTATCGGACACCACTTCCTCTATCCCGGCGTGGGCTACGGCGGCAGCTGCTTTCCCAAGGATGTGCAGGCGCTTGCGAGCAGCGCGCGATCGGTCGGCGCGGCATGCGGCATTCTCGACGCCGTCCACCGCCGCAACCAGGCGCAGCGCGAGGCGCTGGCGGAAAAAGTGCTGGAGCAGGTGGGGCGCGACCTGACGGGCCGCAAGCTGGCGGTCTGGGGGCTGGCATTCAAGCCCAAGACCGACGACATCCGCGAGGCGCCCGCGATCGACATCGTGCAGACGCTGCGGGCGGCGGGCGCGACGCTCGCCCTGCACGACCCCAAGGCGCTCGATAACGCGCGGGTGGTGCTCGGCGACGCGGGCTACATCTACTGTGCCGACGCATACGAGGCGCTGCCGGGCGCCGAGGCGCTGCTGGTGCTCACGGAGTGGAACGAGTATCGCAGCCCCGACTTCGAGCGCATCCGCGAATTGCTCCAGCGCCCGCTGATTTTTGACGGCCGCAACATTTACGATGCGTCGATCGCCGCGCGGCACCGGTTTACGTATTTCAGCGTCGGCCGGCCGCCGGTGCGGCAGCCGTAGCCCGATTCGATTGCGGATAGTGGAGCACCGATTGCGGTTTGGCGTGTCGGCCGCGCGGGCGTGTTCGTGCTGGAGAACCGGGGTCCGCAGTTCGCAATCCGAACACTAGCATCTACGAACGCGGTCGCGCCGATCGCACCAGAGAGGACGCCCATGCCGCTGACGCTTCGCGTACGCCGCAAGCCCGGAACCGACGATCTGCCGCTGCCGCAGTACCAGACCGAGCACGCCGCGGGGCTCGATCTCTACGCTGCCGTGCCGGAGCCGGTGACGGTCGCGCCGGGGGAGGTCAAGCTCGTTCCGACCGGGTTGTTCGTGGAGATTCCCGCCGATTGCGAGGGGCAGATTCGCGCCCGCAGCGGGCTGGCCCTGAAGTGGGGACTGATGCTCCCGAACGCGCCCGCAACCATCGACGCCGATTATCGCGGCGAGGTGCAGGTCATCGTGGCCAACTGCGGCGGCGAGCCGTTTACGCTCGAACGCGGCATGCGTTTCGCGCAACTCGTCATCGCGCGGTACGAGCGCGTCGGCGTGGTCGAGGTCGAGGAGCTGAGCGAGACGCGGCGTGGCGGCGGGGGGTTTGGGCACACGGGGCACTGACCCGAACGCCCGCTCGTCGCTCCGCGGGCGTCGCGCGGGAGGCGTTGGCCACAGCGGGCGCAGAGTTCGAGACTCGGGAAGGGTTCGCTTCGAAGAATCGTCACAGGCGCGTTCGCTGTGCGTCACGGATCTTCTTCCGGCGCGCGTCCCGAAGAGCGGACCGGTGTTGTGTCGGCGCGGCGCTTGCGACCTGGACTCGGCTGTGGGGCGGCGATGTCGGCGTACGATGCGATCGTGCTCGGGCTCGGCGGCATGGGGGCGGCTGCGCTCGACCATCTCGCGCGGCGCGGGGCGCGCGTGCTCGGGCTCGAACAGTTCGATCTCGTGCACGATCGCGGCAGTTCGCACGGCGAGACGCGCATCATTCGCAAAGCCTATTTCGAGCACCCGGCGTATTTGCCCTTGCTGCACACCGCGTACGCGCTGTGGGACGACCTTCAACGCGAGAGTCGCGAGCGGCTCTTTGAGCGCTGCGGCCTGCTCATTGCCGGGCGCACCGACGGCCCTGTGATTCCGGGGGTCCGCCGCGCCGCAGCCTTACACCAACTGGCGATCGAGGATGTGGGCGTCGCGGCAGCGCGGCGGCGGTTTCCCATGTTCGCGTTTGACGACGATCACGCGGCGTTGTTCGAGGCGGACGGGGGGTTGCTTCGCGTGGAGGCGTGCATCGCGGCGCACCTGGATCGGGCGCGCCGCTGCGGCGCAGAAACACGGGCGCGCGAGGAAGCGCTGCACTGGTTTGCCGATGAGCACGGCGTCACGGTGACCACGCGGAGCGGGCGTTATCAGGCCGGGCGGCTGGTGATCTGCGCGGGGGCCTGGGCGGGTCGGCTGCTGCCGAAGCTGCGCGTTTCGTTGCGGGTGCGCCGCAAGGTGCAGCTCTGGCTGCGATGCGACGACGCGCGCTACGCACTCGCGCAGGGCTGTCCGGTGTTTGCGCATGATCTCGACGACGGCTTCTTCTACGGCTTTCCAGCGCTCGACGGCGCGACGGTCAAGGTCGCGCTGCACACCGGCGGCCAGGCAGTCGACGATCCGTCCACGCTCGATCGAGCACTTTGCGATTCGGACGCGCCGCCTGTCGCGGCGTTCGCGCGCCGCTATCTGCCCGGAGTCTCGAGCGACGTCGTGCGGCACTCGGTATGCATGTACACGATGACGCCCGACGAGCATTTCGTGATCGATCGTCACCCGCGACACGACCGCGTGGCCTTTGCCGCCGGCTTCAGTGGTCACGGGTTCAAGTTCGCGAGCGTCGTCGGAGCTGTGCTGGCCGACCTCGCGCTCGATGGAGCGACGCGCGAGCCGGTCGAGTTTCTGCGGTTATCGCGGCCGGCGCTGGCTGCGCCGATGGATTGAGCGCGAGTCAGCGGTTGGGCGTGCGGCGGCGGATCCGGCGTTGATTGGGCGCGTGCGTGCTCATCGGAACAACCGTCCGGTCGTCAGCCGCATTTCCGCCTCGCGCATGTCCATCAGCGACCAGTGGGCCGCGGACGCACCGACCTGCAACGCCACCAGAAGCGCCAGAAACCGCGCGTCGCGCACCCAGCGCGGTGCGTTGGCCTGCGCGACCAGCAACGCCCCCAGCAGCAACAATGGAGCGAACGGAATCCACAGGCGCGGCGTCTCGGCGTTCGTGAAGGGCGCCGTCGAAATCAGCACAACGCTGGTCGCGATCAGCAGGTGGAAGCCGAAGCGTGCCGCGCTGTCGGCTGGTGGCCGGGCGCGATCGACGGCGTCCGCGCGCGGGTGGCGGGACTGTCCGGCGGCCAACGCGGCTGCCCACAGCGTCGGCCCCGCAAAGAGCAGAAAGAGCGGCACGCCGATGAGCTGCCAGAGCAGGGGCATCGCGTCGGGGCCGCGCGTCACTTCCGATTGTGAACGGGCCACCGCGGCGACGGTGGCGAGCAGCGGCACGCCGAACGCGAACTCGACCACCGCCGCCGAAGCGAGCGCACCGCCGATTGCCGGCAGCAACGTACAAAACCAGCATCGGTTGCGGTCATCACGTCTGCGCCACGTTGCGAGCGTCGCCGCCGCCGTCAGCGCGAGCGCGAGCCACGCGTGTACGAGGCTGACGAGAACGGTGGGGATCAGCACGGCGCCCGCTGCCGCTCCCGCGACCCACGACCCGCGTCGCAGCGAGCGAAGAAACAGCAGCAGGGGCAGCGCGAGCGTGAGCAACTGGGCGGCGTCCTTGCCGGGCGCGAATGCGAGCGTCATCGGCGAGACGACGCAGCAGATCGCGTACGCCAGCGCCGGCGCCGGGTCGCAGAACAGGCGCGCGAGGGCGTAGAACAGCGGCGTCGCGAGCAGCCATGTGAGTTGAAGCACCCACGCGGAGACCAGCGCGACGCTCATCAACGTCCGCTCGCGCGGCAGCTCGACGCGTTCGCGCGACAGGAAGTCGTCGAGGGACGTCTTCAGCGCCGGAAGCGTGACCACGTGCTCGCGCAGCCACCAGATCAATAGTGTTGTCGCGGGCGGATTGCTGATGACCCGCGTGCCCTTCATCTCGGCCGGCGGCGTGCGGGCGCGTTGCGGGAAGTTGCGCACATACTCGCCGGGATCGTCGATCTCCAGCGCCTCGCGCACAAACGCGCCGTCGTGCGAAGGCGAGATGAAGTTGAAGACGTGCTGGTTGACATGCGCCGGCGGCGAGAAATAGCTCCACGCGCCGGCCGCCGCGATGCCGGCGCTCGCGGTCAAGACGCCCAGGGTCCGCCGCCCGCGGCCGGCATCGCCGGCGAGCCAGACGCCGACCGCGAGTACGCCCGCGATCGCCGCCGCGGCCGGCAGCGCGGCGAGCCTCCCGATGAGCTGCGGCGGGCGCGAGTAGAGATAGGTCATGCGTCCTGGACAGCCGAGCGGCACGTCGAGCGCGTGGAGTGCAAGTAATGTGACCAGCGGAAGGCCGGCGGCGAAAAGCAGCAGCCGACGGGCGCGGGTGTGCACGGCGTCCGGCGGGGCCGGCGATTCGTGGAGTACGGGGCCCATGCGCGCGTCGGGTTCCTTGGTCGCGCCTGAGGCGGCGGTTGCACAGGCGTCGGTGCGACTATCTTCGCGACGTCCGCCGCCGCGCCAAGTGCGACACCGTCGGTGCGACGACGGTCCGCGTGTGCGATGCGGATCCGCGGCCGGGCGCGGCGGCGCATCCGATTCCCGTGGCGAAGCACGGGGACCGGCTGGCCGCTTGGCGGGGCGGGTTCGGGTTGATGCGCGGCCACCCGCCGGAACCTCTCGTCGGGTGCGGAAGACCTGTTCGTCGATCGGGCGCGTCCAGTTCGTCCGGTGGGCGATTCTCCCCAGCCGGGTGCGCGAATTCCCCCACTTCCGGAGCGCCGCGGAGGCCCCCGCCGGCGTTCCCATCCGCGTTTTTTGGGCCGTGGCGCGTGTTTTTTTGTCTGGCACGCTGCTTGCAGGAGAACTCCTGGTGTTCGCCCGTTCGGGCGCCTGGAGACGTGCTCATGAACGCGACTGCGACGCGCTATCGGCTTCCGTTCCGCGACGATCTGGGCTTCTGCAATGTCCTGCTTTCCGCGCTCGGCGGGGACGGCGCCAACATGGCCGCCAAGCTGCTGTTCAAGATCGCGGTGCAGGAGATGGGCCTCGACGGCGGGTACGACGCCCGCTACGGCTCGGAGAAGAAAGGCACCGCCACCGACGTCTCGCTGCGCCTGTGCGAGCCGGACAATCCGGTGCGCCAATCGGGTCCGTCGACACACCCCCACGTGCTGGTTGTGTTTCACGACAACATGATCGAGCCGCTGGAGCTTCACCGTGGTTTGCAGCAAGGCGGCACCTGCGTCGTCAACACGCGCCGCCCACCCGACGAGGTTCGCGCCTGGCTGCGGTTGAATCGCGGGCGCCTCGTCTGTCTCGACGCCTCGGCGGTCGCGCACGACAGCGGCAGCCGGCTGAACATGCCGCTGCTGGCGGTGCTCACCCACGAGCTGGGCTTCCCCGACGAGCTGGTCGCCGAGCAGGTCCGCAAGCGCTGGCCGCGCGCCGCCAACGCGAACATCACCGCGTTCGAGCAGGCCCTGCACGGCGTGAGCGCCCGACAGTATGAGCGGGGCGCGTTCGAGGTGCTCAGCGGCGCGCCGCCCCGCGGCCCGATCGGCTGGGCGAACATGCTGAACGGCGGCACGATCGACGCGCTGACGCACACGACGCGCGGGCGCGACAACCGCCTTGCGGCGCAGGGGCGCGTGCCGCGCTTCGCGCCGGAGTCGTGCATCTCCTGCGGCATCTGCCTGACGGTGTGCAGCGATCCCGGCGGGCTGGTGTGGAGTGACGGCAAGATGGTGGGCATCGACGACCGCTTCTGCAAAGGCTGCATGCGGTGCGTCGAGGTGTGTCCGGAGACCAAGAAGGGCAAGGCGCTGGTCGCGTCGAACGGCGATGAGTAGGGAGGCTGATCATGACCGTAGCAACGCTGGATCGTGAACCGCGGGTGGTCTCCGACCGCCCGCCTCAGACGCCGCTGCTGGGCAACGGCAACGACGCGGTGGCGCGGGCGATTCTGGACATCGGGTACGACTGTGAGGGGTATTACCCGATCACGCCGTCGTCCGACGCGGGCGAGGCGGTGTCCGAGGCGTTCGCGAAAGGCGAAACCGACATCGCGTTTGTCATTGCGACCAGCGAGCTGGCGGCGCTGGGCATTTGCGCCGGGGCGGCGGTCGCGGGGGCGCGCGTGGTCGACGTCACCAGCGCCAACGGACTGCTGCTCAAGGCCGAGCAGATGCCCGCGATCAGCGGGCTCGGGCTCCCGATGGTGCTCAACCTCTCGACGCGCGACGTGTCCGCGCCGCTGAACATCAAGAACGGCCATTCCGATCTCTACGCGACGCTCGGCTGGGGCTGGCTCGTTTTTCTCGCGCCGACGGTCCAGGCGTGCTACGACATGAACGTCATCGCGATCCGCGTCGCCGAGGCGGTCAACCTGCCCGCGATCGTCGCGTACGACGGTTTTCACACGTCGCACGCGACGCGCCGCTTCCAGGTTTTCAAGGATCGCGAGGCGGTCCGGAGGTTCGTCGGACCGGCGCCCTTCAAGGCGACGCTTGCCGGACGGAACGGCCGCTTCAGCCTGCTCGACGTGCAGCACCCGCGGACGTTCGGCGCGTACATGAATGACGACCTGATCAACACCAAGGTGCAGCTCGAGCAGAAGTTCGATCGCGCCTACGAAGTGATTCCTGCCGTCTTCGCCGAGTTTGAGCGGCTGAGCGGGCGGCGCTACACGTTCACGCAGCAGTACGGCGACCGCACGGCGCCGCGCTGCCTGGTGGCGCTCAACACGGCCGGCGAGGCCGCCAAGGACGCCGTCGACGAGTTGCAGCGGCGCGGCGAGCCGGTCAATCTCGTGATTCCCACCGTTCTGCGTCCCTGGCCGGAGCGCGAGCTGCTCGACGCGATCGGCAGTTCGACGCGGATCGTCGTCGCCGAACGCGGCAGCCAGTACGGCGCGAGCAACTACCTGGCGAACGAATTGGGCGCCTCGATTCAACGCCGCCCGGAGCAGTTCCGCACGCCGGCGCGCATCTGGCAGCGCACCTATGGCATCGGCGGGCTGAATTTCACGCGCGAGGACGCGTTTCGCATGTACTCGCTGGCGGCCGAGGACGCACCGGGCGCGGCTCCGACCGACGACGCGCCGCGGTTCGGCTTCTGCGAGGAGAAGAGCTACCACGGCGCCTGGCGCGGCGACGCGAAGTATGACCCGCCTGTCACGCTGACGCCGCTGACGGTCGCCGATTGCTCGCTCAACGTGGGCGCCGGCGACAAGGTGAATCTCAAGGAGCTCTCGAAGATGCCGACGCGCTTCGAGAAGCACAGCGCGTGTCCCGGCTGCGGCATTTTCACGACGCTGAACCTGTTTCTGCGCGGCATCGACGGGCATGTCGTGCTGCTGTTCAATACGGGCTGCGGGATGGTGGTGACGACCGGCTATCCGCTCACGAGCTTCAAGGTGCCTTATTTCCACAACCTGTTCCACAACGCGTCGTCGACCGCGACCGGCGTCGTCGAGATGGTGAAGCGGTTTCAGCGGCGCGGCGAGCTGCCGGAAGACGTGACCGTGATTGCGGTGACGGGCGACGGCGGCGACGACATCGGGATGGATCAGGTCATCGGGGCGGCGCTTCGCAACGACCCGTTCATCATGCTGGAGTATGACAACAAGGGCTACATGAACACGGGCGCGCAGATGTGCTATACATGCTTCAAAGGCCAGGTCGCCGCCAACGCGCACGTTGGCGCCCAGCAGACCGGCAAACGCCAGCACCACAAGGACGTGATTGAGATTCTGCGCGGGACGTTCGCGCCCTATCTCGCGACCATCGCCGAATCGCACGCGCCCGACGCGATTCGCAAGGCCCGCAGAGCGCAGGCGACCGTGCGCGCGGGCGGCTTTGCGTTTGTCAAGGCGCTCTCGGTCTGCCCGCTCAACTGGGGCATGGACGAAGCGATCGGGCCTTCCGTCGTCGAAGCGTGCGTCAACGCCTGCCTCCACCCGCTCTTCGAAGTCGACCACGGCATCACGCGGGTCACGCACAATCCCGACACGAAGGGCGCCCGCATCCCGGTCACCGAGGCATTCGCGAAGATGGGCGGCGCGTTCCGCCACCTGGCGACGCCGGCATGCGCAGAGCTTGCCGCCGACGTTCAGGCGGAGGTGGACCGGCGCTGGACGCGCTTGAAGACGCTGGCGGACAACCCTTTGCTCTAGCGGCCCGCCCGTCGCGCGCAGCGCACGGGGCGCCGTGCTCGTGTGGCGCCTCGAAAGAAAGCGATCCTTTCACGGACCGACGCGCGGCCTTAAAGCCGCGCGGAACCGCCGCGCGCGACATGAATGTCGCGGCTCCAGTACGGCGCGGTCTTGATGAGGCACTACGCTAGGCCGGGGCGGGCTCGCGCGGCAGACGGACCGTAAACGTGCTGCCTTTGCCGGGGCGCGACTGCACGTCGAGCGAGCCGCGGTGCGCGTCCACGATGTGCTTTACGATCGTGAGCCCCAGCCCGGTGCCGCGCGTCTTGCGCACGTGTGGATCGGGAGCGCGGTAGAAACTGTCGCCGATGCGATCGAGGTGGCCGCGCGTCATGCCGATGCCGCGGTCCTCGACGATCATGAAGACGAAGCGTTCGTTGGCGTCGACGGCGAGGCGGACGAACTTCTGGTCGTGCGAATAGCGATACGCGTTCTGAAGCAGGTTGACCAGCAGCTGCTGGAGCGCGGGGGCGTCCGCCATCAGGGTCGGCAGGCTCGGCGCGATTTCCAGCTTGGTCGTGAACCCATCGCGCGCGAACTGCGGCTCGAAGAGCGCCCAAGCCTGCCGCGCCACGGCGCCCGGTTCGCACTGCGCAAACTGGTACTGCTTGCGGCCGGAGTCCATCTTGCTGAAGTCGAGGATGCTGTCGAGCAGGCCCGTCAGCCGCTCGCTCTCGCGCGTAATCGTCGCCAGATACTGGTTCACGCGCTCAATCTCGCGGATCCGCCCGGTCTGAAGCGTCTCGGAGAGCAGGCGGATCAGGGCCAGCGGCGTCTTCAACTCGTGGCTCACGTCCGCGACGAAGCGGCGCTGGAGCCGCACCAGCTCGCGCTGTCGCTGCATCACCCGAAACATCGTCCAGATTACGACGCCCCACGCGCCCGCGGTCCCCAGCGCGGTGGTGAACAGCAGCGTGATGCGGCGGAAGTTGGCGCTCCAGAGCTTGGCGATCGTGGCGGGCGTGGGGATGAGCTCGGCGCCGCCGAACGCGTCGCCGAGACGGCGGATGGGCTCTTCAGCGCTGCGTTCGCCGGGCAGCACGACGCGCCACTCAGCGCTGGGTCCATAGGGTCCCCAATAGCGCTCGACGAGGTCGCGCGCCGGGGCGACGACCGCGAGGTAGCGCCCCAGGCCGATGGCGCGCGTCGCGACGATGACCGAGTACTGCGGCGCGATCTGGGCGGTGAAGAACGCGAACTGTTCGGCAATCGATTCGCGCCGCGCGGCAAAAGTGCGGTCGAGATCGGCCGCGACCGAGGCGGTGGCGTCGCGGCGGCGCGCCCGGTGTTCGATTTCCTCGAGCCAGTCGCGCGGCGAGGTTCCGCCGTCCACCGCGGGCGAGCTGCCCGCAGGTGGAGTGTCCGCGCCGGGCGCGTCGGGCAGGCCGAGCGTGTCGGTCAGCGCGCGCAAGAGCGCGACGTCGGGTCCGCTGTAGCGCGCCGGGTGCTCGGCGATCATCTGCTCGAGAAGCGCGACCGCGGCTTTGCGGGCCGCGTCATTGTCGCCCCCGGCGTGCAGTGAGTCGATCGCGGCGAGGCGCGCGGCATACGCCAGCCGGCGCGTCAGCGGCTCGCGCGAGAAATGACCGGCGGCGTCAATGTACGCGTCGGCCGCGGCCCGCAGCGCGCCGCTCTTGCGCAGCAGCGCGGCTTGTGCGAGCCGGCTCTCGACCCGCAGCTGCGCCTCGCCGGAATCGGCCAGCCGGGCATAGGCCTCCGTCGCCTCGCGATAGCTCTGCTCCACGAATTCGAGCTGCTCGGCTTCGCGCAGCAGCTCGCTGTCCGAGCGCGGGGTCACCGTGTAGAGCGCCGGGAGCGGCAGCGGCCGCCATTCGCGTTCGTCTTCCTCGAGGAAAGCCATGAACCACAGCGACTGGCGCGTCAGCCAGTCGTCGAGGGCGACGACGCCGCCGGATTCGCACGCCGTCGTCGCGTCGAGAAAGGCGCGTTCGAGATCGGCGTGCAGGGCGGCGGTGCGCAGGCCGGCCTCGCGTGCGGCGGAGGTTCGCAGGTTGGCGAGTTCGCGTTCGCGCAGCGTCTCGCCTTGACGCATGACCGCGGTGACCGTGAGCGTGGTGAGCGCCAGGCTCAGCAAGATCGCGAATCCCAGGAGCAATCGGTCGATGACGAGGCGCGACACCACGGGGCTCGCTTCAGGGCTGGGAGGTCGGCGACGATGGCGCGCGCAGTTCGCGACGCGCCCGAAACTCGGCGTAGCGGGACTCGACGAACTCCGCCGCGCGGCGGCGCAATTCGTCCAGACTCGGGCGCAGATCGAAGGGCTGCGCGGGCTCGTGCAGCAGCCCGACTTCGCGACCCAGTAACCGCACCGTGAGAATCGTCTTTTCGCGGTCGCCGTGCGTACCGAAGACGAACAGCCGCTCGTCACGCACCTGCAAGCGCACGCCGAGCTGTGTGTATTCGATCCGCTCGGGAAGCACGTCGGGCAGCGTGACGCCGAGCGCGCGGCGAACCAGCTCGCGGAGCAGCGTGCCTTCGATGAAATCGAGGCCGTCGTCGGGCGGCGCGACGTGCGCGACCGCGTCGAGCGAAACGATGCGGTTGTCCTCGATCGTGAGATCCTCCAGGTCCAGCACCAGGTCGCCGCTCATGGCGCCCAGGCCCATCCGGCGCGAGAAATCGGCGAGCGATGCGCGCGCGCAGCGGCCCGAAACAATGAGCCGCTCGATTCCCAGCGCCGAGAGGCGCGCTTCGCGCACGCGCAGCGTCGTCTGGCCGGCGAGGTTTTCGAGTCCGAACGGCGCGAGCAGGTCGCCGAGCACCAGGTCGGAGACGACGCCGCGGAAGCGCAGCCGGACCGGCGTGCGATCCTCGATCCGCAGCTCCTCGAGCTCGATCTCGCCGCAGCGTCCGCGGACCGGCCGGGGAAACCACGGGGCGAGCGCTTCGCCCAGTTGCAGCCCGGTCACGATACCGCGGGCGGTGAGGACGGCGACCGGGCCCGACTCGGCATAGTCGAGGCGGCCGGCGAACTCGCCGGTGCGCAGGTCGCTTCGCAGCAGGTCGGCCAACCCAACAATCGCGAGCGGAAGGCGCGGGACCGCGAGCTCCAGGCGGTCGATGCGGACGCCGTCCGCGCGCGGCGAAAAGGTCGCCATCAGCGACACGGGTTCGCGCGAGCGGTGGCCGTTGAACTGGTGGCAGAAGACGGCGGCGTGTCCGACGGTTGGCGAGTCGAACGTGACCGCGCCGCTGGCGTCCGAGAGCACGGCGCGGAACGCGTCGCGCGCGAACGCCAGCTCCATGCCGCCAAACGTGACGCGCCGGGGACCGTCGGGCGCGAACCCAGGGCGCAATCCTGACTCGACGATTTGGCGATAGTCGCCGCGCAGCCACGTCCGCGCGGAAATCTCGCACTTTCCCCCGCTCAGCTCGAGCTCGTACGCGAACGGGTCGCTCGGAGTCGGTTGGCGGATCAGCAGCGCCGCGTCGCAGTCGAGCGCGACGCCGCGGCGGTCGGGCAGAAAAACGCGTACGCCGTCGAACTGTCGCGTTTGCAGGGAGCGCGGGACGACGCGGCGGATTTCGGCCGGGAGCGCCAGCGCCCCGGCGAGGTACGCCGCGCAGGTGGCTCGATAGCCGGCGCTGCGCAAATAGCACGCGTAGGCGGAAGTGGCGGCCAGCGAGCCGCCCACGAGCGCAGCAAGCAGCAGCAGGGCCAGCCAGCGGGCGTTCGGCATGCCTGCGATTCTACCCGCGGCCGCGAGTTCTACAGGTGGCCGGCGGATCAACCGATTTTATGGGAAAGCGTCGTGCTCGAAGCCGGCGCGCCCGACTGCCGCACAGCGGAGAGCGTCCATGAAGCGTCGTTGCGTCTGGGTTGGTCCCCTCCTCGTTGCGATCACGGGCTGCAATCAGCCCAACGAACGGCTCAACGCGCCGCCCCATGGGGAAGCCGAGCGCACCAGCGAGATGCAGGGCACCTATGTCTACATGATGGACAATGCGCTGCTCGCCGACATGACCATGTCCGACATGCATTTTCTCCCGCACCGGGCGCGCCTCACGGACCTCGGCGAGCGCCGCCTGAGCCGCATGGCCGAGTTGGTGCAGGAGTACGGCGGCGAGATTCGCTATAGCACCGAGGTGGACGACGCCACGCTCGTCAGCGATCGCCAAACGACGATCCGAACGTTCCTGAAGGAGCGCGGCATGGACGTCGTCGCAGATCGCGTTCGCGAGGACATCCCCGGCGGGCGCGGCATGCGCGCCGCGGAAGTGCTGACGTTCAAGTTGCCCGGCGCGTGTCCGAAGGCCGACGGCGGTGCAACGGCCGCGGCGCCCGGCGCGGGATCGACGCCGTAGCGCGGGGCGCGCCTCCGCGTCGCGGAGGAACGGTGTTGGGGAAGCATGGGATGCGTGTGGTCCGCAGCGTCGCGCGGGCTGCTGGGAATGGCGTCGGCCCCGGCGGGCCGACGGGTCGCGCCGGGTGCTGGTCCGGCGCGGGGAAAGCGAGACGACCCACGGGGTCAGCCTTCAGGAGTCGCGTCGTGCGCGCACATCGTATGCTGATGGGATGGGTGATCGTCGCTGGCGTGGTCGGCGTGTGTGCGAGTTGCACGCAGTCGAAGCCGACTGCCGGCCCGGGGCAGCTTCCGGCGCGGGATTCGAACGACTCGACGCCGGTGAAGATCAGCGCGACGACCTATTTCGCGCACGGGCACCTGCTGGAGCGCTCCGGCAATCTTGAAGCCGCGGTCGAACAATATCGCAAGGCGCTCGAAGCGCAGCCCGACTTTCTCACGGCGCGCAACCGGCTGGGCATCACGCTCAACGCGCTCGGCCGCCACGCCGAGGCGACCGCGGAGTTCCGCCGCGCGCTCGCGATCAACCCCGGCCAGGCGCACCTGCACAACAACCTCGCCTTCAGTCTCTACGCCGAAGGCAATACCGCCGACGCCGAGGCTGCGGCTCGCCGGGCTTTGGAGCTCAAGCCGGACTTCGCCCGGGCGCGGATGAATCTGGGGCTGATTCTCGCGAAGCAAGAGCGCTATGACGCGGCGCTGGGCGAATTCCGCCAGGGTGTGGGCGAGGCGGACGCGTATTACAACTTGGCGTTGGTGCAGAGCGAGGCGGGCCGCTTCACCGACGCGGTGCGCTCGCTCGACCAGGCGCTGCGGATCGATCCGGGCAACGAGTTGGCGCGCCAGCACCTGCACCAGATCGCCGACCGCGCCTCCCAGCAGGACGCCGGCATGACGCCCGCGCCCTACGCGACCGCGACGCCCGTGTCACCCGCGCCATCCCCGGTCGACGCCGCGTACGCATCGTCCGGCGCCGACACGCCGCGCGAGATGCTCTCGCCGGTCGACATGTCGTCGCCGAGCGGTGCGTCCTCCGACCCGGGCTCGTCCAGCCCGACCGCAGGCGCGCCCGGCGACGGATCGAGCGCCGGCAGCGGCTTTTCGGCGGCGGCGAGCGCGTCGCGCCCGATTCCCGCGCCGACCGTCGGCGGTTTCGACGAGACGGGTGTGAATCACGCGTTCATCACGCCCGGCGTGGCGCAGCCGCACACGCCGGCAGCGCACCCGTCGTCGTTCGACGCCGCGCAGACGACTGGGAGCGCGATCGAGACAAGCCACACGCCCGGAGAATCGAACACGATCGGCCACCCGACCGGGCACCCGCACGACCGCGGTGTGTCCGGCACGGACAGCCCGCAGTCGTCGCACGACGTCGCGACGAGCCACGGGAGCACCGAATCAGGCGGGGAGAACGCGTTCACGCACGAAGCAACGACCGGCCACGCCGCCGCCGGGAGCGAAGGCCATGCCGCGAGAAACAACCTCGCGGATCCAACGCCGACGATCGGCTCGACGGCGATGTCGGACCGCGGGCACGCGGACGCAAACAGCAGCGACGCTCGTCCGCACGGCGATGACTCGCATCCCGCGCCGCTGGACACCCACGCCAATCGCGCCGACGCGCACGCGTCCGACGCACCGCCCGCCATCGTCCCGGTCGGATCGGCGGAGCGCGCCCGTGCAGCGGCCGCCGGCTTTCGCGCGCTGGCCTCCACGGCACACACCTGGTGCTTCCAGGGCTTCTTCTGGCAGCAGTGCTTTGCGTTCCTGGCCGTGCAGGCCGAGGCCAACGCGGTTCACGGCGGTGTGCCGGGATCGGCGGCGGAATCCGTGACCCACGGCGTGCAGTAGGCCGCGCGGCGGATTCGCGCGGACGAACCGCAGGCTCCAGTTCGCGCGGCCGCGCCGCGCGAACTGGAGCCTGCGGTTGGTTTCTGCGCCCGCTGCGACGCGCGAACGGGCCACGCGGAAGCTGCGGCGGGATGCGGCCGAGGCGTGCATTCGGGGTGTGATGGCGAGCGGCGCCGCTTCGGGGCGACGGCGTCCCGCGCGCGCGAACGACGCGGCGCGGGAGCGATCGACGGCACCCGGGGCTCCGCACTACCCGCTCATGAGGTGCAGCAGGTAGTAGCCCAGGTCCTTGCCGCGGTAGACGATGACGAGCGCCGCGACGACCCAGAGCACGACGGCGGCTTGAAACGGGCGGTCGCGCAGCACGACGTCCGTCGGGCCATCCACGCGTCCGTGCTCGACCAGCACCGCGAAGCGGAAGATCGCATAGACCACGAGCGGAAGTGTGTAGATGAGATAATTGGTCTGAAACTTCTGCGTGGTCGCCGGATCCGACGCGTAGAGCATGAAGCTCACGACCGCGATGCCCGCGGTCAGCGTCGTCATGTGATTCAGCAGGTCGGGCGTGTAGTCGCGAAGCGTACGGCGGTGCTTGGCGGCACTCGCCCCGCCGTTCTCAGCGAGCGCGTTCAGCTCGCAGCGGCGTTTGGAAAAGCCCATGAACAGGCAGAGCGTGAAGGTGCAGATGACAAGCCAGTGCGAGATCGCGACGTGCACGAGCACCGCGCCGGCGATGGCGCGCAGCACGAACCCGGCCCCGATCGAGATCACGTCCAGAACGACGGCGTGCTTGAACGCAAACGTATAAGCGACCTGCAAGATGAGATACGCGACGACGCACAGGAAAAACCCGCGGTCGAGCCAGTAGCTGCCGCCCACGCCCGCGGCGAACACCGTCAGCATGATCCCGATCGCCGCCGGCACGCCGATCCGGCCGCTCGCGATCGGGCGGTGGCGTTTCCGTGGATGCAGACGGTCCTCCTCGCGGTCGTGGAGGTCGTTCAGCACGTAGATCGAGCTGGCCGTCAGCGACAGGAACACAAACCCGCACAGCGCCGCCGACACGGCCCCCGCGTCGAGCAGCTTCTGCCCGAACACCAGCCCCGCGAACACGAAGACATTCTTGATCCACTGTTGCGGCCGCAGGAGCTGAAGAACCGGCATGATGGCTCCGCGTCCGGCGCATGCGTCGCCGCCCGGAGGTTCCGCGCGCACCGGACCGGCGGCGCCGGCAGCGCGCGGGTCGCGCGCCGGCGCTGCATTGTGAAACCGGGGGCGGCGCGCGTCAACGGACGTGGTCATGGGTCGCGGATTCGCCACACAGGGCCCCAAGCGCCAGCGCGCTGCATCGACGAGAAAGCCGCGTGGTCCGCCGCGTGACGCCGCGCGGCGCGCGGCGCGAACGACGCTTCCGGCGCGCGGCAGGGAGCTCCGTCGCGGCGAGTCCGCGCGGTCCGCGCCGATTGGAACCCGCCTGCCGGCGCGCGTTCGGGGCTCGGATTGGCCGGGCCTTCGCGCCGCGATGCGGTTCTACAGCCCCCCCGTCCAGATCTCGCTGACGTTCTGGAGCAATTCCTCGACCGTCGTCAGTCCGCGCAGGGCCGCCAGCTTCCCCGCTTGCGCGATTGTGATCATCTTGTGCGTTACGGCGTACTGATACACCTCGCGGGCGGTCGCGCCCTGCACCAGCATGTCGCGCATCGCGTCGTCCGCGACGAGCACTTCGAACACGCCCAGCCGCCCGCGGTAGCCCGTATGCCGGCAGTGCGGGCAGCCGCGCCCCATCGAGAGCACGGGCTTCTCGTGCGGCCCGAGCAAGTGCCGCACGTCCTCAAGCAGCGCGATGTCGGCGGTCTCTTCCAGTCGCACGGTGCAATACTGGCACAGCCGCCGCACCAGCGTCTGGGCGATCACGCCACGGAAGGAGCGCGCCAGGAAGTGGCGGTTGGCGCCGAGCGCGATGATGCTCTCGATCGCGGCGGCGGAATAGACCGCGTGGGTCGTCGCGAAGACGAGCCGGCCGGAGTTGGCGGCGCGCAAGACGGCGGCGGCGGTCTCGGGGTCGCGCACCTCGCCGATGTTGATGACATTCGGATCCTGGCGCAGCACGCTCCGCACGAGGGCGGCGAAATCGACGCCGATCTTCGCCGCCACCTGCGTTTGGCTCACGCCGGGGAGGTCGTATTCGATCGGGTCTTCCGCGGAGACGACCTTGCGCGCGCCGTCGGCGAGGCGTTGGAGAATACCGTAGGCGGTGGTGGTCTTGCCCGCGCCGGTCGAGCCGGTGATGAGCACGAGCCCGCTGGGCGCGTCGATCAGGGTCGCGAGGTCTTCGAGCTGGCGCTCCGAGAATCCGAGGTCCTCGACGTGCAGCAGCGCGGTTTCGCTGTCGAGAATGCGGATCGCGAGATCCTCGCCGTGCTGCGTGGGAAGCAGCGACACGCGCAGGTCGATCGGCCGGCCGTCGAGGTGCAGGCTGATGTGCCCGTCCTGCGGGCGGCGGCGCTCGCTCACGTCGAGCTTCGCGAGCACTTTCACGTGATTGGTGACGCGCTGCCCGAGGTCGGCCGGCAACAACCCCTGCTCGTAGACGCGCCCGTCGAGTCGCACCGCGACCCGCGCGCCTTCGCGCTGACACGTCAGGTGAATGTCGCTGCCTTGCTCGCGCACCGCGATCGTCGAAACGCGGTCCCAGACTTCCGCCGGCGTCAGCTCCGCGACCGCAAAGTCCTCCGCGCTGAACAGTCGGCCCGGTCGACCCTGGGGCGCCTCCGGCGAGCCGGGCCGCGGACGATGCGAGGCGATCCTGGACATGGCGATCCGTTCCCCCGCACTGAGCGCGGCGCCGGTTCTCCCCGCCGCCGCTCGACCCGGTCGCGCGCCGCGTGCGGCGCGCGGATACTGCCGCGTTAGCGCGCGTCCGACGTCGGACGCGCCGCGGACGGTGCGCTGTTGGCGTCGAGCTCCGCGAGCGCCGTCGCCACATCGTCGCACAGCGGCGCGACGCGGTTGAGACCCGCCAGGCGGAACAGGCGCACGAGCCGCGGCGGCGCGTGCGCGAGCAGCAGCCGGCCGCCTTTCACACGCAAACGCTGCGCGAGCTGAAACAGCGCCCCGACGCCGGCGGAGTTGACGAACTCCACGGCGCTGAGATCGAGCACTGCGCCGGCGACGACCGCCAGCGGCGCAAAGTGGCGGTCGACGCGCTCCGCGAGATGTGCCCGGTCTTCCCAGCTCAACCCGCCGCTGCAACGCAGCACTACGCAGCCCGGCCGAATCTCCTGGATCTCGAACTTCATCAATGCGTCCTGCATGTTCCCTCCGTTGTGCGACCCAGCGCCGTCCGCGGCGCGCGCGAACGCTCCGTTCCGCACGCGGGGCGGACCGCCGTCGGTCGGTCGCCGTGATGTGCTATCCGGCCCGGCGCGCATGGGGACATCCCTGATCGGACCGCGCGACGACAGCGCTTCGGCGCCGCCCGCGCGCGGCTCACAGCGTGCATATCGGCGCGCGGTCGACGCGACGCGCGTAGACGGCGGGATTGTGCATCGGCGTCCGGGAATCGAGCGCTGCCGGGGTGCGGAAAGCGGGTCCGGTGGAGCCCTACGACGTCGGCGTCGGACCGTGCGTGAAGATGGGAGTGTGCGCGCCGTCGCGCGCGTTTTGAAGCGCCACGAGCGCGAGCCAGGTGGAAAACGTGGTGATGCCGGCGAGGACGGGCACGAACACCGAGAGAAACGTCCCGTAATCGAGCAGCGCCGCGGCCAGCCACGCCGTCACGATGACGAGCGAAAGCAGAAACGCGGTCCACAGCGCGACGCGCGCCCGGCGGCGGATGAAGACATGCAGCGCGACAAACGCAAAGCCCAGCACCAACGATCCGCCGCCGACCGAAAGCGTCATCGCATTGGGCGGCTCCTGGGTGACAATGCGCTCCACAAACGCGGGCGCGACACCCCAGAGCAGCAGGCTGATCCCCAGCGTCAGCACCGACACGTGGGCGTACAGGACCAACGCGGATGTCGTGCGGGCGTCGAATGTCACCGGGTTCCCCGATCCAGCGCCGGCCGGACGCCTCGCATTACGCAGGTCAGCGGTCGTCGGACGCGCGCCGGTCGCGATTCCTCCCGGTCTCTTCGGCCGAATCGGCCCTCCGCTTGATTCTGTGCCGGGTGCTCGCGCCGCGCCGCTCAGACCGCAGGCGACTCGACCGGCGGCGCGACCAGCGTGCCGGTGAGTACGGTGTCGCAGCGGCCGCCGATCGTGGCGTGATAACCATCGGGGCGTGACTCGACGAGGACGTGCACCAGTCCGCTTCGCCCGCCGGCCTCGCTCTGGAGGCAGTTCAGCGCGGCGCGCGCCCCCGCCACAGGGACCATGTGGTTGATCACCAGGAGCATCGCAAGCGGACCATGGACGCTGCCGGTGACCGGATCCTCGTTCACACCCGACGCCGGCGCGAAGAACCGTGAGTGCACCTGGATCGACGGGCTGAGCGTATGCGTGGTCGCGGCGCAAACCCCGCGCAGGTTGTGCTGCGTGCACCACTCGGCCAGTTCGGCGAATCGCGGCCGAGCGCCCATGAGCGTGTGCCACGATTTGACCAGTACGATCAGGTCGTCGTCGCGCGTCCGCATGATCGGCGTCGCGGGGTCGACGTCGTCGATCGATAGACCCAGCAACTCGCACGTGCGCATAGGGTTGGTCTGGTCGGGACTCAGTTGTGGCGGCGGCATCTCGAGCCAGAAATGCAATTGCCGCGGGTCGGCCGGGTCGGGCTCGGCGCGCACCACGAGCCGCCCCGCGGACGACGAGAATGAGGCGGTCCACGCCGGCTCGCGCGGGTCGCCGAGCGCCGCGTCGAGCGCGTGCAGCGCGTGGGCCGTCGCGAGCGTCGCGTGGCCGCAGAAGGAGACCTCGCAGCGCGGCGTAAACCACCGCAGCCGGGGCGCTTCGGCGCCCGAACCGCGTGCGAGAAAGGCCGTCTCGCTCGCATTGATCTCGCGCGCGATGGCCTGCATCTGCGCGTCGTTGAGCGTGCCGGCATCGAGCACGACGCCCGCGGGATTGCCGGTATAGGGGCCGGCGGAAAAGGCGTCGACCAAGCTGAACGCGAGGCGTGCGGGCACGGGAAATCTCCGATCGGGCCGATCCGAGAGGCTACCGCCGCCGGGCGGGCGCGACAACGTGCCGGGTGCGCGCGGTCGGACGGATCCGCCGTTGGATGCGGCGGGTCTTGAGCGGCGCACACCGTTCAGCCGCGGGTCGGCGCCCACTCATAGACGTGGATCGTCTCCGCTCCGAGCACCACGATGCGTGATTTCCACACCACGACGTCGCGAATCACGACCGGCGGATCGAGCTGGAGGATCGCGGCGTGCCACTCCGCCGCGCCCGCCGGCGGCGCGGCGCTGCCTGATGCGGCTCTCGACGAGGCATCGTCCACGGTCACGCGGCGCCAAAGCGTCAATCTCGCCGCGGCGGCCCCGCTCGTGGCGGGCTTCGTGGCGAAAACAAACTCGCGCGATGATCCCGAGACACTCACCGCGGCAAACGTCTCCCCGGCGGCCGCGACGAGTGGCGGGACATCCGCGGCGGCGCCGGTGCGGGCGTCGAGGAAGTCGATTCGCTCGTCGCCGCCGACAGCCAACACGCCGTCGCCGCTCACAAGCTGCGTAACCGGCGTGCGCCCGGCCCCGTCGACTGTCCATGCGATATTGCGGCGCGCGGCATCAAAGCGGCGAATGCGGTGAGTCATGTCGACGAAGAACAGACCGGCGGCGCCGCGTGCGTTGCGATCGGCTGTCAGCGTGGCGATGCGCAGCGGCTCATCGAGCGCGAGATGCCCGTCAAGCGCTCGTTCCGACGTGCGCCAACGGATTTCGTCGGGTCGGACGAGCAGTAGGCCTGCCGACGTGACTTCGCTCCACGCCGGCCAGCGGGCGTGCGCGAGAATGCGCTCGTCGAGCCGGCCATCCGAAATCGTCACGTGGTAGAAGCGCGTCTCGACGCCCGTATCGACGAGCAGCGCGACCCAGTCGGGTTGGGCGTGCATTCGCGCCGCCCGCGGCGCGCTCAGCGCGTGCGCGCGCAGCACGCCGCCGTCCACGGGACTGAGCAGGGCCAGCCGGCCGTCGCTGCGCAGAACGGCGACGAAGTCGGGTGCGGCGGCGACTTCGAGAATGCGCGGGTAGTGCTCCGGGTCGGTCTCGACGCTCCGCGCTTCAAACGCCGGTCCGCTGCGCCAGCACAACGCGTCCTTTTCACCGGCGCGAGCGGCGGTTTGCGCGTCGGTCGAGAGCGGCAGGTCGAGCGCGGAGACGCTCGTGCGGTCGGACACATAAATCCGTCGCGCGGGCTGCGCGCGCGGTGCAGGTTGGGACGAAGCGGCGCGTGGGTTTGCGGGTGTTTCCGACGCGTCGCGCGGCGTGGGAGGCAGCGGTCCCTCCGCCAGTCGCGTTCCCGCGCTGACGTGTGCCAGCGGCACAAGTTCCGCGGGCGGCGACGCAAGCGGGGCGCCGACCAGCCGGCCGTCGCGGGTCAGCGCCAGGACGCACGCGGCCCCGTCGTCAAGCACGCGCGCCCATTCGAAGCTGTCGGCAGAGCGCCAGGATGCGAGCGGAACGATCGCCGGACTCGCGGGCCGCTCGGCCGGCGCCCCGGCGTGCGCGACTTGCGTGCCGGTCCGGTCCGCATCGCGGGACTGCGCACCGATCGGCGCGGCGGTGCAGAGCGAAGCGAAGCCGATCGCTCCGCAGAGCCGTCGGCCGGCTAGGCGTAGCTGTGCAGCCCGACGATGAAGAAGTTCACCACGCACCAGTTGAACACCATCATGAGGCAGCCGGCGACGCTGAGCCAGGCCGTCCACAAGCCGCGCTCGCGGACCACGAAACGGGTGTGAATGAGGATCGCGTAGATGATCCAGGTGTTGAGCGCGAAGACCTCCTTCGGATCCCAGCCCCACGGCCGCCCCCACGAGTAGTCCGCCCACACGGCGCCGAGGATGATCCCGACGAAGAGCATCACGAAGACCATGTTGAGGATGATCAAGTGGCTCCAGTCGAAGTGGTTCAGCCACGCCGGCAGCACGCGCACCGAGCGCTCGTCGCCGGGCGCTCCGCCCGCGAGAATCGGCCGCTCGTTCATGCCTGGCTCGATGGTCGGCACCGCGCCGAACGTCGTCGCCAACGCCGCCCCGTGCGGCGCGGTCATCACTTGCACCGCGGCCGCCGGTCGGCTCCACAGGCGCCCGAGCCCGGTGGCGGCGGCCCAGAGGATCCCGCCGATCACCATGGTGAGCGCCAGGCCCATTACGAACCCGTGATGGCCCACGCCCATCGCGCCGCACAACGTGATGAGCGCTCCCGCGAGCGCGTAGACCGGCCCCGGCACGCGCCAGGCGCGCAACGCCGGAATCCCGACCAGCAAGACGAAGCCGAACGCGAGGAAGAACCGGCCCGCGACGCCGTGCTGGATCAGTCCGGTCGCGACGACGTTGCCTCCCGGCATCTTCCAGAGCATGTCCTCGACGAGCCACAGCGCGGCGCCGACAAGTGCGACGAGGATGCCGGAGGTGGTCGAGGCGCGCGGCGCGGTGACGAGGTAGTAGCCGAGCAGATAGATCACGGCGATGACCGAGGCGAGAAAGATGAGCGCATAGGACGCGATGATGAGCACGGTGTGAATGCGCAGCATCACGTCGTCCAGGATGCCCATGATGGTCGTGATGGTGCCGCCGCCGGGCAAGACAAAGCCGGCGATGATCAGCGCCATGAAGCCCGTGACGTGGGCGCCGACCAGAAAGACGCGTGTGCGATAGATCAGCTCGACGACGAGCGCGAGCGCGATGCCCACCCACGCCGACGAGACGATCGCCTCGAACATGTTGGCGACCGGAATTCGATCGAGGATGTACCAGCGCAGCGCGATTCCGAACGCGTGCCACGTCATGCCCGCGACGAGCAGCAGGATCGACGCGATCCACGGCGTGCGCCAGCGCGTGACGAGCGCCCACACGCCGATGATGGCGCCGAGCAGATACGCGATCCAGCCATACGTGAACTTGTCGAAGCGGTAATAGAGTGCTTCGGCCTGGCGCTGCGAGAGGGCCGGATAGACGCCGGCGGCGGCGAACGTCGGGAGCAGGTCGGCGAGCGCGTCGAGCTTCTTCTGAACTTCCGGTGCGTCGCCGGCGAGCCACGCCGCCCGCAGCCCGGCCCAGTGCACGAGCACGTTCACCGCCTGTTGCTGGGTGATCTCGGGAATCGGCTGGAGGTTGCCGACATTGGCGCGGAGCTGCTGCAATGAGCCGCCGGCCGCCGAGAGCAGGTCCGCCGGAAGGTTCGCAAGCAGATCGACCGGCGTGTGCCACGCCGCGTCCGCCGGAGCGCCCGGGGTCGGCACGATGTTCAGCATGCGGTCGAGGAAGCTGACCACCGCGTCGGCGTTTCGCATGCGCCGGATGGCGCTCACCATCTCGCGCTGCGGCTCCAACTCGTCGATCCGCTGGCGCACGACGGGGTCGCTGAACTCGCGCGGGGTCATGCGCCCGGTGCTGCGAATGCGTTCGCGCTGGTCGGCGGGCAGGTGTGCGGTGAAGTGAATCTGGAGGCCGACCTCTTTCACGCGGATGACGCGCTCGTCCACGTACGCGTCGCGGTTGAACAGCCAGTCGAACAGCGACGCGAGCGGGCTCAAGCCCGGCAGATGCGCGCTGCCGGTCATCGCAACCATGTGCTCGCGCGCGAAGGAGTCGAGCGTCTTGTAGCGGCCCATGTCCTGAACCGCGATCAGCGACGACTTCTTCCAGTCGATTTGCGGATCGAGCGCCGCGGCCTTCGCGGACGGGGGCAGCGGCTCGACGGCGGCGCGCGCCGGCGGCCCGAGCACGCCGCACAACAGCACGGCCGCCAGAGCGGCCGACCGGCCGCGAAACAGCGGGCGTTCGACCGGACTTCCAGGATGAGGGAATAGCCGTTTCATCGCGAAACCTCCGCCAGGTCCGGCGTGCTCGACGCGACGCGGGCCGCGGCCGCGGGTGCGGTGCGGGGGCCCGTCGCCGCCAGCGCTTGCTGCTTGCGCCGGCGGATCAGCACGGGCTTGACGTAAAACGCATAGAGGCAGCCGACCGGGATGAAGATGCAGCCGAGGATCATCGGCCAGATGCCATAGCGATTGCCGACGCCGAGGATGGTCCACTCCCAGTGCGGATCGCGGCTGGGCGCGCCGCTCTGAAAGAGCGTCCACGGGCCGAAGGTAAACGTCTGGTTCGTGTAGACCGCGCCGTCGCGCGGGCGGTCGTCGCCGCGGGCGAGCGCGACAAAGTCGCTCCGCCACGATTCGACGGACGTGCGGCCGGGGAAGAACTTCACGCTGAGCTTCTTGAGCGCGAGCTGCCCGACGAGGTCGTGCGCGACGCGCGAGTAGAGCAGTTCGTAGTCCTGGCCGTCGGGGCCGGTGACAACGGTTGGGCGTGGGTCGTGGTGCGGGTAGGCGCTGAACGCGGCCCACTCGGTTTGTGTCCAGCCGGCGTGTGCGTCGCGGCCGCTGAGTTGCAGACGAATGACGGACGGCTGACGCCCGAGGTTCGGGCGGCGGATGCTGAGCGGCGTGACGACGGGCGTGTTGGCGGGCCGCGCCCGCGCGAACGTCCCGCGGTTCGCGAAGCTCACCGGTGTGCCGAACACGTCGACGCGGATCTGCGCGCCGTCGGCGAATTCCTGCTGCTGGAGCCGGCCGGTGTGATCGAAGAACGCGAACTGCGGGGGGCAGCGCCGGCACTCGCGCGGGCCGGCGACCACCGCCAGCCAGCCGCCCGGCGCGCCGCGGTAACGCAGCACGAGATTGGCGTCGAGCGGCTCGCGGTGACGCTGGCCGGCGGCGTCGATGTCCTGGTTGAACCGCGGGAAGCGCTGAATCACCGAGCGGTTGAAGGTCGTCTCGCCGCGCGTCACGTCGACCGACAGCATGGGAGAGCTCGCGCCCTCGAACCCCGGCGACATGAGCGGCCACGACGGCGAATAGCTCTTCACGGTCAGCTGATAGTCGGTTCCCTCGATCGCGATCGTCTGGCCTTCGGACACCGCGAAGCGGCGCCGCAGCGGCGGGTCCGCGATCTCAACCGTCAGCTCGTGCGGACCTTCGAGCGAACGCAGGTACTCGTTGCGCGCTTCGTCCGACTCACACCACACGAACTCCAGCGGAACGCCGGTCGCCAGCAGCGAATCGCGCGGCGTCGCGAAGAGCGCCTGTTGCAGGTTGCGGCCCTCGACGCCGATGTCGATGTTCAGTGCCGCGGGGGCGGTTTCGTCGTCGACGGCGAGCGCGGTCGCCTGGAGGTGGGAGACGTAAGGCAGGTAGCCGGTGACCTGGACGTCGAAAGGCAACTCGGGCGTCTCGAGCTTGATCGGCAGGCGCCAGTGCTCGAACCAACTGGTGGGAATCTGCAATCCGAGGAAACTGAGGTGAGGCCACGTGCGTTTCGACGCGACGCGCGTGCCGCTGGTGTCGACAATCGGCGGGCCGCCGGGCAGGAACCGCTCGCGGTGCGTCGGCAGACCGGGGATGGGTGTGGAGCGCTGCGCGCTCTCGGGCGCCCCGAGCGGTCGGTAATAAAGCGCTGCGTGCTCGTTGTCGAAGAACCGCGTCTCGGGCTCGAACGACGCGAGCCGCAGGCCGAGCCGGTCGCTGATCGGCGTCACGGGCACCTGTCGGCCGGTCAGCTCGACCTCGCGGGGCGCTTCGTTGCCGATCTCGACTCGCACGCGTGCGCCGTTCACCGCGTGCAGGCCGTCGGTCTGCGTGTTCACGACGGTGAGGCGGATGTTGCCGCCGATGCCGGGCGCGAACGTCGACCACGTGGCGTTCGGTTCCGCGAGCACTTGTCCGACGGGGCGGCTGGCGGCGCCGAGGGTCACGAGCTCGACCTTCGGCGAGAAGAGCATCGTGTCGCCTTCGATCTTGTTGCCGAAATACCAGACCGAGCCGCCGACGAGCAGGATGAGGCCGGTGTGAACGGTGAGCACGCCGAGGTTCGTGAGATTCCAGCGGATGCGCCGCCATGTCGCCACGATCATCGTCGTGCAGAACAGGGCCGTAAGCAGGACGAATGACCAGTGCCTGAAAATCTCCATCTCGGACATCTCAAGCGCGCCGCGCACCTGCGGCAGCGCCGACGCGACCGACGCGTAGATGAGAATCAGCGTCAGGAGGACGACGCCGAAGCGAATGCTCGAGAACAGGCGCAGAACGGCGTTGGGGCCGGTGCGGCGGGGGGATTCGGTGGACTGGATGATCATGTTGAGCGCATCCATCGATCGGGTTCAGGGAGTCTTCGCTGGCGCGCGCGCTGCCCGCCGCGGAAGCGGTCATTCGCACGCGTCGCGGCCGGACGCTTCCATCGCCCGATTATAGGGGCTAGCCGCCGCGTCGCCGACTCCGCGAGGGGGCGGATCTACGCGTTTGCGAACCACGCTTGTGCGGATTGCCGCAGGTTTGTCGCGGTCGCGGCGAGTACCTCCGCGCCCGGCGGTCCCGGCGGCGAGACCGCCAGAATCGCTTGCAGCCCGAAGTGGTCCGCGAAATCGGCGAGCGACGCGCTCGCCGGCGGGTCGGCGGCGCCCACGAACGCGACACAGGGCACGCCGGCGCGGCGCGCCGCGGCCGCGACGTACCCGACGACCTTCCCGCGCCGCGACGAGGCGTCGAGACGACCCTCGCCGGTGACGCACGCGTCGCAGCCGCGCAGCCGCACGTCGAGCCGGGCGGCGGCGGCGATGGTTTCGACTCCGGAGGCGAGCGTCGCGCCCGCGGCGGCGAGCGCGGCGGGCAGGCCGCCAGCGGCGCCCGCGCCGGGCAGCGCGCGGACATCGCGTCCGGTCGCGCGCCGAAGCACGTCCGCCCAATGCTCGAGCTCCGCTTCGAGCTGTTCGACTTGCGCGGACGTGGCGCCCTTCTGCGGTCCAAAGACGCGGGCCGCGCCCAGCGGGCCGACCAGCGGCGATGAGACGTCGGTAAGCACGATGATCTCAGCCGCGCCGGCGGGCGCCGCTGGATCCGGCGCGGCGTCGGCAGCGACCGCGTCCGTGGGCGGCGCGGGAGCGACAATTCTTGCCACGCCGCGCAGGTCGCTGCCGGTGAGCGGGTCTTCGAAGGCGGCGCCGCCGGCGTCGAGCGCCCGCCAGCCGAGCGCCTGGAGACATCCAGCGCCGCCATCGATCGTCGCCGATCCACCGACCGCGACCAGCACCCGGCGCGCACCGCTCGCGAGCGCGAGACGCATGAGTTCGCCGACGCCGTACGAGGTCGTGCGCGTCGGATCGCGCTCGGCCGGCGTGAGCAGCCAGAGCCCGGCGACCTGTGCCATTTCGATGATTGCGGTGTGCGCGTCGGGCGTGATCCACCACGGCGCAAGCCGGATCCGTCCGACCGGGTCGCGGGCGCGCGATTCGCGCCGCGCGGCGCCAAGCGCCTGCGCGAGCAGCGGACCCGAGCCGTCGCCGCCGTCCGCGAGCGGACACAGGTCGATCGCGGCGTCGGGGCGCGCGGCGCGGATGCCGGCGGCGAGCGCGTCGGCCACGGCGGAGGCGTCGAGCGCTTCCTTGAACTTGTCGGGTGCGACGAGGATTCTCATTCGTCGGATTCGTTCGCAACCGGCGCGGAACGTCCGCGATAGGCCGCGAAGCCGCGCTTCGACGGGGCCCGCAGGAACGCGAGAAACTCCCGCCCCGGCGCGGTTTGGACGAGCGCCGCGATGCGCTCGGTCGCTTCCGCGGGCGGCAGCGCCGCGCGGTAGAACAAGCGGTAACACTCGCGCAGCTCGGCCCGCTCGGCGGCCGAGACGCCGGCGCGGCGCAGCCCGATCACGTTGATCGTCGTCGGTCCGTTCGGGCCGAGCAGTACGAACGGCGGTATGTCGCGGGTGACGCGGAGCTGTCCGCCGAGCATGGCCAGCTTGCCGATCCGACAGAACTGGTGAATCGCTGTGTTGCCGCTCAAGAACGCGCCGTCGCCGACCTCGACATGGCCGGCGAGCAGCGCGCCGTTGGCCAGTTTCACGTCGTCGCCTACGCGGCAGTTGTGTGCGATGTGCGAATTCGCCATCAGGAAGCAGCGCCGTCCGACGACCGTGGTGCTGCCCGGCGTGGTGCCGCGGTGGATCGTCACCCCTTCGCGGATGAGGCAGTCGTCGCCGATCTGCACATACGTCGGCGCGCCTTCGAATTTGAGATCCTGCGGCGGCCCGCCGAGCACGGCGTTGGGATGAACCTGGCAGCGCGCGCCGAGCGAGGTGTTCACGTCGATGAACGTGTGGGCGTGCAGGACGCACTCGGCGCCAATCGCCGCGTTCGCCTGAACGATCGCATAGGGGCCGACCGTGGCGCTCGGGTCGATTTGCGCGGACGGATCAACGATCGCGGTCGGGTGAATGCGGGTCATGCCGGTTGCCGCTCGCCGGTGCTCTGCAACGCCGCGTTGCTGCGCCGCGCGTCGGTGTCGGCGTCTGCGGCGGCGGATCGGCGCGGGGCTGCGCGCGGTGGGTCGGGACAGGCGGCTCGGGCGGCGTGCTCTGCACTGTGCATGCTGCAACTCCGTTTCGTCACGGATTACTTCGCGCTGCGCAACAGGAGCGCTTTCATCTCCGCGACCGCCGCCCGCAGACCTGTGAACACCGCCCGCGAGACGATGCTGTGGCCGATGTTGAATTCGCAGAACCCGCGGATCGCCGCCACCGGCTCGACGTTACGATAAGTGAGCCCGTGCCCGGCGTGCACCACGAGCCCGTGCTCCTCGCCGATCGAGACGCCGCGCGCCAGTAGCTCCAGCGCGTCGCGCTGCCGGGCGGCCGATTTCGCGTGCGCGTAGCCGCCGGTCCACAGCTCGACGGCGTCGAACCCGCAGGCCGCGCTTGCGGCGATCTGGTCCGGCTGCGGCTCGATGAAGGCGCTGGCCTCGATGCCGGCGTTTTTCAGCTTTTTCACGACGGGTGCGATTTTCGCGCGCAGGCGGACGACATCGAGCCCGCCTTCGGTCGTGAGTTCCTCGCGGCGCTCGGGCACGAGCGTGCACTGGTCCGGCTTCAGCTTCAACCCGATCCGCACAATCTCGGGTCGGATCGACATCTCCATGTTGAGGCGCGTTGCGACCGTGCGCTTCAGCACTTCCGCGTCGCGGTCGTTCACGTGTCGGCGGTCTTCGCGCAGGTGAAACGTGATGTTGTCCGCACCGCCCAGCTCCGCTTCCACCGCCGCCCAGACGGGGTCGGGCTCGTCGGTGCGACGGGCCTGACGGATGGTGGCGACATGGTCGATGTTGACGCCGAGCTTGATCATGCAACTCCTCGCGCGGGGTCCGGGCGCCGCGTACGCCGAGTATGCTAACGCGGCGGCGCGGAAAGCGTGGTGTGGAGTAGTACGGGCGCGGGTCGCGCGGGTTCGCAGGCGCGTGCATCGTCCGCTGTGACGGGATCCGGGGTGCCGCGCGCCGGCGGGCGGTTCAGCACTGGGCGCGGCACCGTCCCTTGGGGGCGCGCCCCTCGGCGATGCGCGACGCGCGGAAGCGGTGCGTGTGCCAGCGCGGAAGCGACCGACGCGCTGCGCACGTATCTGCCGGGGGGCGAACGCACTACACTTTGGAGCCCCGGGGTCGGCGTCTCGACCCGAACGGACAGGAGACCGATGACATGGACATCGCGGCGTACCTGATTCACGTCGTGCACATCTTCGCCGCCGTTCTCGCGGGCGGGGCGATTTTTCATTCGTTACTGGCGGTGAGGCCGGCGCTGGCGGGCGTCGACGAGACGCAGCGGGCGGGCATTTCGCGCGAGCTCGCCCGGCGGTGGTTCATCATCGTGCAGGTGCTGATCGCACTGTTGCTGGTGACTGGGCTGCTGAACTTCGTGCTGATTAAAGCCCCGCTTTACCGCGGCCATCCGCACGCCGGCGTGTATCACACCCTGTTCGGCGTGAAGTTCGTGCTGGCGCTGGGCGTGTTTCACGTGGCGACGGTGCTGGCGCTGCCGGGCGCGAAGGGTGACCGCTACCGGGCGAAAGCGGGCTTCTGGTTGCCCTATGCGGCGGTGCTGGTGACGCTGGTGATCATCGTCGCGAGCGTGCTGTACAGCTTCACGCGCTTCTGGGGCGAGCCGGCGGCGACGGCGCCGTGACGGGATAGGCGGCAGTGGCGCCGAACGACTGCGCGACGAGCGATTTCCGACCGTCGCTGGGTCGTTGGTGTGTCGAGCGGGGCCTTGCGAGGCTGCCGCGACTGAACCGTCGCAGGCGACGATCGTACGTTGATCGGCGGCACGCGTCCGGACGGCACGGCGAAAGGCCGCCGCGCGCTACGCACGTCCACTGATCCAATCGTCGCGGCGCGTGGCGCGGCGAAGCGGCGGCCCACCGGTGGGGGGACGCAGCGGGGTGAACTTGGGAGGCAACGCGATGCACTCTTCGCGCTTATTTCGGCGCCGCGTCGGCGGGCCGCAAACCGGCGTAGGCGCATTGTCAGGAGCCGAGCGGGGCGTGCGATGCAGCGCCCAGCGGCGGACGGAGATTCGGGTGGCGTTGCTGCTCGCCGCCGGCGTGCTGCAGGGCGGCGCTACGGCACGCGCACAAGTCGCGCTGACCGCGCTTGGCGATCTGCCGGGCGGTGAGTTTCGAAGCGCGGCGACTGCCGTGAGCGGCAACGGGCGCGTCGTTGTTGGGCGCGGCTCGTCTATCGCGGGGCCGATCGAAGAAGCGTGGCTGCGGATCGTGGGGGCTCCACTCACCGGGTTGGGCGATTTACCGGGCGGGCCGTTCCAGAGTCGGGCGACCGGCATCAGTGCCGACGGATTGACAGTGGTGGGTCAGGGCTGGTCGGATTCGGGTCCGGAAGCGTTCCAGTGGCGCGCGGGCCAGGGGATGATCGGTCTCGGCGACTTGCCCGGCGGGCCGTTCGCGAGCGAAGCAGCGGCGGTCAGCGCCGACGGCGCGATTGTTGTCGGCTACGGGCGGGCCGCCGATGGATTCGAGGCATTTCGGTGGAGCGAGGCCGACGGAATGGTCGGCCTCGGGCGATTGCCCGGAGGTTTCGCGGAGAGCTACGGGCTAGCGGTGAGTGCGGACGGCCGCATCGTCGTCGGCGCGAGCTCATCCGCGATCGGATTACAGGCATTTCTCTGGACCGCGGTCGGTGGCATGCAAGCCCTTGGCGACCTGCCCGGCGGGCCGGTCGAAAGCGGCGCGCGCGATGTGAGTGCCGACGGCAGGATCGCGGTCGGTGGGGCGCGGTCAGCGCTCGGCCCGGAGGCGTTTCGCTGGATCGAGGGGCGCGGGATGACCGGCCTCGGGGATTTGCCAGGTGGCGAGTTCTTCAGCGTAGCGCACGCTGTCAGCGGAGACGGCCGGGTGGTCGTCGGCGCATCGGCGACTGCGCTCGGCCACGAGGCATTTCACTGGACCGACTCGGGCAGCATGGAGCGTCTGTGGGACGTGCTCGTGACGCGCGGCGTTGATCCCGCCTCCGACGGCTGGTCGATCCTGAGCGAAGCGGCATCCGTGAGTGCCGACGGCAACCTAATCGTCGGGTTCGGGCTGCGGCATGGCAACCGCGAGGCCTTTGCCGCCGCCATTCCGGAGCCGTGCACCCTGTCGCTCGCGCTGGCAGCCCTTCTCACTCTCGCCGGCCCGGCGCGGCAGGTCGTTGACGCCGCGGATCGCGTCGGGCGAGCACCCGCCGCATCGCGCGCGCCAATCGAACAGCACGCGGGCATGAACTTTCATGCATGACTCCGACGGCGCACGCGATCGTGCTGTTCGTAGTTCCGGCGGCGGTCGCGTTCTGGTTGCTGGTGCTCAAGCGTCGCGTGCCGACGGCGCGTCAGTTCGGGGCCGCGTTCGGGCTGGCATCACTCGGTACGCTCGCCGCGCCGATGTTCAACCACCAATTGTGCCTGGAGGGTGAGCCGCGCAATCAGTGGATCCTGCTCGGGCCGTGTCTGCTACTCGTGCTGGCGCTTGCTCGCTCGGCGGCGTGGCGGCGGATTCTGGGCGGATGCGTGTTTGTCGGAATGATGGGACTTTCCTGTCACTTCACCGACATCGTGCACACACTGGGCTGGACCGGCAACCCCGTCTGGGACGGCTTGCCGGCCGTGGGGCTATCGTCGTTGCAGGGTTCGCTTTCGTTGGCCGTCCTGGAACGGGATGGTCAGGACGCTGAGATTCCCGCGGGGTGGGTGCGCGAATCGCCAGCGTGGAGTGCCCTGGACGACTACGCTCGACGCGCGCCGCGCGCACGTCGGCAGGTTCGGGCGGTGTGGCACTCGCCGCTGACGGGACTCTACCGATACCCGACGATTGCGCAGGACTACTGGTGTCCCGGCGGGCCGGCGCACGACGCGATCGAGCGCATCGAGCGGCGCGACCGACGGCGCAGGCCGTGATTCACGCCCGGTGCGACTGGCGGCAGTGGGTCCGTTTCGCGAAAAAGTGAATTTGAAAGGGTGGTACGGGCGTCTCGCCCGTTCGTGCGGCAGACACGGGCGAGACGCCCGTACCACCCAAACCAACATGAACGGGCGAGACGCCCGTGCCACCCGGATCAAACGGACCCACGACCCGACGGGCGCTGCGTCTCGTCCGGCGGCGGCACGCCTTCGCGCCCGCGCTCGTCCACCACGCGCGACAGCTTGCCGCCTTCGCTGCGCGGCAACGTGCCTGGCGGTACCAGCGTGACATCGACGTTCAGATTGAGCAGCCCGAAGATGCGTTGCTGCACGTCGCCTTCGATCCGCCGCAGGTCTTCGACGCCCGCTTCCGCGTGGCGCGAGAAAACGTCCGCGCCGGCGCGATCGTAGAGCGGGTCGGCGGCCTCGACTTCGATCGCCAGCGCGTCGAGCCGGCCGCGCCGCTGCACGCGGATGAGATGGTGGGCCGACACATCCGCCGCTCCGAGCAACGCTTCCTCGATCTGCGACGGATAGACGTTGACGCCGCGAATGATGAGCATGTCGTCGACGCGCCCGACGATCCGCGACATGCGGGCGTGGGTCCGCCCGCAGCGGCACGGCTCGTGCGTGACCGAAGCGAGGTCGCCGGTGCGGTAGCGCAGCAGCGGCATCGCTTCCTTGGTGAGGGTGGTGAACGTCAGCTCGCCGATCGTGCCGTCGGGAAGTGGCGCGTGCGTCTCGGGGTGCAGCACCTCGACGATGAAGTGATCCTCGAAGATGTGCGAGCCGGCCTTGGCTTCGACGCACTCGCCCGAGACGCCGGGACCGATCACCTCGCTGAGTCCGTAGATGTTGAGCGCGTCGACGCCGACGCGGCTTTCGATTTCGCGTCGCATCGGTTCGGTCCACGGCTCCGCGCCGAGCACGAAGGTGCGCAGCGCGAGCGCGCCGCGCTCGACTCCTTGCGTCGCGAGCGCGTCGGCCAGCGTGAGGGCGTATGAGGGTGTACAAGTCATCACGACCGCGCGGAAGTCGTGCAGCAAACGAATCTGCCGCGCCGTGTTCCCGCCCGAGACCGGAATGACGGTCATGCCGAGCCGCTCGGCCCCGTAGTGCATGCCGAGCCCGCCGGTGAACAGTCCGTACCCGTACGCGTTCTGGAGCATCTGTCCAGGCTGCGCCCCGGCGGCGGCAAGGCAGCGGGCGCAGAGCTGCGCCCACGTGTCGATGTCGGCCCGCGTATAGCCCGCGACCGTCGGCCGGCCGGTCGTGCCCGACGACGCGTGAACGCGGATCACTTCGCCGATCGGCACCGCGAACATCCCAAAGGGGTATTCGTCGCGCAGGTCGCCCTTGACGGTTGTCGGCAGGCGCGGCAGGTCGCTGACGTCGCGGATGGATTCGGGCGGAATGTCCGCGGCATCGAGCGCGCGGCGATAGAACGGCACACGGGCGTGGACGCGCTGCACGAGTGTCGCGAGGCGCTCGCTCTGAAGCCGATGACGGTCGGCGCGGGAAAGACATTCAAGGGACGGGTCCAAGATCATGCCGGGTCCGCCGCGGGCGTCGCACGTCGCCCGGAGGCCGCCGAATGACGCCCATCCGCCCGCGGACATCGTATCGCAGGATCGGCACAACGCCGAATCGGCGGGCACGACCGCGGGCCGAATCGGGTGCATGCGGCGCGCGGCTGCCAATCGGAAGCGGGTCCGCCAGGGGCGCGGCCCGCAGGCTGGTCAGTCTCGCCGATTCGGGCGCGCCGCTCGGCGTGGCGGGGTCTGACCATCCCCGCTCGCGGCTCCCAGGCGGCGACCCGGTCGGAGGCTGCTACCGCGTTCCGACGGCGATGAAGTGAAACGACTCGTCGCGGAGCTGGTTGTTGTTGATGTCGTACAGATAGATCACGACGGACGCGTTGGTCACGTCGCCGATCCGCGCAACCACGAACGGACTGGTTGAGAGCGCGCCGTACGCCGTCGCGGTCACGGTGGGCAGACTGGTGAACGCCTGGTTGAAGCTGACGTTGTAGATGCCGACCTGAATGTGGGTCATGCCCCAGCCCGTGCCGGCGAGCGCGAGGCCGCTCGACGCGACGGTGCCGCGCACGATCCGCAGGTTCTCCGTGCTGGCGGCGACGTTGTACTGGCCCGCCGAGCCGACCCGGATGTTCCCGTGCACATCCAGCTTCGCATTCGGCGTCGTCGTTCCGATGCCGACGTTGCCGTCGGCGTCCACGATGACCGCGTCCGCCGGCGAGCCGTCGGACGCCGACAGCGCCGAAGCGGTGGCGGCATAGGTCGCGACGGGGGCGGCGGTGATCCGCTGTCGCGGCGTGAGCGGGGAAAACCCGCTGGCATTGCCGCAGTCAAGCCCGGTGTCGGCGCGGACCTGGATTTCGAGGTAGCGCGGCGCGCTGGTCGAGAACTGGGCTCCGAAATCGATCGTCGTCGTGAAGAGCCCGCCTTGCACCACCACGTTGTCGCTGCACTGCGTCGTGCCGACTTGCATGCCGCCGCCCGCGGCATCGAAAAGCAGAAAGCGGAAGTCATGCAGCCCGCTCGCGGCCTGGCCACCGTTCGTCAACTGGCCCTGGTAGCTGACGGCGGTGTTCTGCGCCGCGCCGGGAGCGACCAGCGCGCCCAGCGCGACGGCGCCGAGCAGTAGTTCGGTGAACAGGTTGCGCGCACGCATGGCGTGTCTCCAATCGGATCTCAACTCGCAGATGGAGGGCGCCCCTCGACGCCCCGGCGACGAACGTATTCTGGGGATTGTAACGAATCGGGGACCGTCGGGTCGAGAATTATCCGACCGGCATCCGGTGCGGGCCTCCGCGGCACGCCGACTCGCGTGAGATTACCATGCAGCGGCGGTTCCGAACCTGTCCGGGACCGCCGGGTCGCGTAAGCTACGGCTGGTGCGGCTGGCGCGGCGCGTCGCAGTCCGCTCCGCCGAGCCGCGTTTGGCCTCCTCGCGGGCCGCAACCGACCCATCGAACGGCGGCTACGCGGTGTCGCGAGCCTGTGTGGCCGCGCGTCCGGTGCGTCCAGTCCCACTCCGGGAGCAACGCACATGTCAAACAGTCCGCGGGCCCTTGCAGAATCGGCAGCAAGTGTCGCGACCGCATCGATGTCGAGCGGCAAACCGCCTGAGCCGGCGGCGCTCGCGCAGGCGCGTGCCGCGCTCGCCGCCGCCCTGGCCGCGGCTCCGACCGATCTTGTCGTGCTGTTTCTCGCGTATCAGTTCCACTTCCGCATCGGCGAATTCGACGCGGCCGAGCTGCTCGCGCAGCGGCGATTGGAGTTGGCGGCCGCTGAATCCGCGGATGCGGCCCGCGCGCTCGGCAACCTCGGGCTGATCTCGCAGATGCGCGGTGACCTGGACTGCGCCGAGCAACGGATGAGCTGCGCGGTCGACATCGATCGCCGCATCGGGGATCGAGAGGGGCTGGCGCGCGACCTCGGCAACCTCGCGCTCGTGCCGGAGGCGCGCGGCGACCTGGCGCGGGCCGAGGCGCTCACGCACGAGGCGCTCGAGATCGCTCGTTCGATTCCCGGACCGCGCGGGGAGGAGCTGGTCGCCGGAAGTATCTCGAACCTGGGCGACTTTGCGAGAGCCCGCGGACAGATCGAGATGGCACGGGAGCTTTGGGTCCAGGCCGTGACGATCTTCGAACGGCTTGGCGTAACGAAATGGAAGGCCAGCTTTGAAAAGCGCTTCGCCGACCTGGATCGCGCGCGCTCATGACGGCCGCTCCGCGACGGTCCGCGCGAATGACCTGCGCCCGAGCGGCTGGTACGCCGGCGCGGCGTTTCCCGGGGCCGGGCGGTCGAGCGCGGACGGCAGCGGCAGCCCGCGGCGCGGACTCAAAGGTCCCGCTCGCATGAGGAAGGCTCCGCACACGCTCGCGTTGACGGTTTCGCGCGGCCCGGTGCGCGTGTCCCGCGCGCTCGCGGCCGCGCGACGGCGCGCTCGACCGGTGTGGCGCGCGCCGTTCGCGCCGGGCCGGTGCGCCGCGTTCGTCGTGTGGAGCGCATTCGCCGCGACCGGCTGCGCACCGCTCGTCGCGCCGGGCAGCGGCGACCTCTCGGTGGCGTCGTCTCATAGCCCGCCGGCGCCGGTCATCGAACGCGCCGCGGCCGCCGACGGCGCCCGCCTCGCACTCCAGCGCCACGCCGCCAGCGGCGAGCCGGTGTTGCTCATTCACGGGCTGGCGTTCAACGCGAGTTCGTGGGACTTGCCGGCGCGGCAGGGACCGGATTACTCGTATCTCAGCCTCGCCTCGTTGCTGCGCGACGCGGGCTATGACGTGTGGCTCGTGAACCTGCGCGGCCACGGCAACGGCGACGACCGCAGCCGCCCGCCGCCGGGGCAGATGGACTGGACCGTCGACCACTTCGCGCTGTACGACGTTCCCGCGGCGGTGGAGCACGTCGTCGCCGCGACCGGTCGGCGGCCGTTTGTCATCGCGAGCAGCCTTGGTGCGATGGCGCTGGCGGCGTGGCTGGAGGGAGCGACGCGGGTCGGCGACGGCGCATCCGCCGCGCCGCGTGTCGCCGGCGCGCCGGCCGCGAGCGCGTCCACGATGATCCGGATTGTGGCCGACGCGGCGCTCGCCGCCGAGCGCCAGGCGCTGCTGAGCGGCGCGGTGTGGGTCGCATTCCCGGCGGCGCTTCGCTGGCCCGAGTCGCCGATCGACGAAGCCGGTCGCGTCGTCTGGGCCGAGCTGTTCGCCGGGCTGCTCGCGGGGCCCGACGATGCGAACGTACTGTTCGAGTCCGCCGCCTACTCGCCGGGGTTGCAGGGCGCGCTCGAGGTCTACGGATCGCTGCCGTTGCGGCTTCTGCGGCCAAGCGACGCGACCGAGGCGTGGAAGGCGCAGCTTCCGGCGCCGATCGCGGCGTTGATGGAGACGATCAGCAAGCGGCTTTTCGCGCGCGGGGTCGGCGCGGTGAGCATCTTCAACGGCGACAGCCCGAGCCGACTCGACGTCGTTCACGCCAACCGGCGGCTCGTGCTCGAGGATGTCGAAGCGGGCGTGCTGCGGCAGATCGCCCGATCGATTCGCGCGCGGGCGTTTGTCAGCGAGCTGGGTTCGCCCGCGTGCGTTTATTCGGATCACTACGCGAACATCGCGTTGCCGTCGCTGGTGATCCTCGGCGACGCCGATCGCAACGCGCATGCCGCCGTGGCGCGCGCGGCATTCTTCGACATGATCGCGTCGACGGACAAGTCGATCCGCGTGTTCGAGGGCATTGCACACGCGGAGTTCGAGATGTCGCCGATCGCGACGGAGCGCGTGTATCCTGCGATTCTCCGTTGGCTGGCGGAGCGGGCCGGGCGGTGAGCGGCGCGGCGGCTCGGTGGTTCGTCGGACCCAGGAGCGACGCGCGCAAGTCAGCCGACGCGCTTGCGTCCGTGACTTCACGCACTTGCCGGCGCGGCAGCGCGCCCGCGAAAGCGCCCGTGTCCGCGCCGGTCTGCGCGGATCACGGCGCAGCGAGCGTGCGGCGCGACCCCGCGCTGCGGGATGCTCCGGCCCGGTGCCCGCGGAGACGACTGCCATCCTGGAGCAACGAATGGACCCCTTCCTGCGTGCCGCCATCGACGAAGCCCGCGCGGGTCTCGCCGCGGGTGGCATTCCCATCGGCGCGGTGCTCGTCATCGACGACCGCATCATTGGCCGCGGGCACAACCGCCGGGTGCAGCGCGGCTCGGCGATCCTGCACGGGGAAATGGATGCGCTCGAGAACGCCGGACGCCTGCCCGCCCGCGACTATCGGCGTGCGACGCTCTACACGACGCTCTCTCCCTGCGACATGTGCTCGGGCGCGATTTTGCTCTACAAGATCCCGCGCGTCGTGATCGCCGAAAATCGCACGTTCATGGGCGCCGAAGACCTGCTCCGCAGCCGCGGCGTCGAGCTCGTTCGCGATCGCGACGCCGAAGCGGAGTGTTACCAGCTCATGCAGGAATTCATCCGCCGCTCGCCGCAGCTCTGGAGCGAGGACATCGGCGAGTGAGCCGCGCCGACGCGCTGCGACCCTGGCGCGGAACGCCGCTCCCGCAGCCTCCGAAGCGCCCGTGCGGGCGTTTCGTATCGATCACGGGCCCGGCCGCGACGTCCACGCGGCGATTGACAGCCCGGTCCATTCAGTACGGCGTCGCCGAGCCGGAACGACGCGCGGCTGCCGCGGATCGATCGGCCACACCGCGCCCGCCGGGTCACGGATAGACAGCTCACTCGTGCGCGTATCGCGATGAGCGCTGCGGGCCGGCATCCCACACCTTTACGGTGTCGTCCACGCTGCCCGTGACGATCCGCTCGCCGTCGTGGGTCACCGCCACGGCATCCACGCTCCGCGTGTGCCCGCTCAGCGCGATCGCCTGGCGCCCGCTCTCCACATCCCACAGATACACCACGTCGCCGGCGCCGACGCTGACCAGCCGGTTGCCCTGCGGTAGAAACGCGACGTCCAGAACGCTGCCGTGGTGGCCCAGCAGCACGCGCGGCGGGTCATCGCGGCTGAGATCCCAGATTCGCACGGTGCGGTCGAGCCCGCCGGAGGCCAGTCGCCGCCCGTCGCGCGAGAGGTCGAGCGTAAACACGCGACCTTCATGGCCGCGGAGCGTCCGTACTTCCCGGCCGGTGCGTGCGTCCCAGATGCTGATGGCGCCGGTCGCGCTGCACGTCGCAAACCACGAGAGGTCCGGCGCGAAGACGATGTCGTACGTCGTCTCCTCGTGCGCCACAAAACTGCGCCGCAACCGGCCCGTCACGGCATCGTAGATCTCGACGTCGCCGGTCTCGCGCGAAATCGCAACGCGCGTGCCGTCGGGCGAGACCGCGAGTCCGCGCACCCGCGCACCATCGGCCGAGAATGTGCGGAGCGGCGCACCGGTGTGCACTTCCCACAGATGAACCGCGCCGTCGTATCCCCCCGTCACCAGCGCCCGGTCACTCGCGGCGAACTCGACCACCGTGGCGTGCTCCGGATGCGCCTGAAACAGCAGCAACAGCTCGCCGTGCCGCGCCGACCAGACGCGCACCTCGCCGTTGCGGCCGGCCGCCGCGATGCGCTCGCCGTCGGCAGAAAGCGCCACGCGACTTACACCACCGCGGCCCGCAGCCAGCGTGCGCGGCTCCTCGCGCGGCTCCGCGTCCCAGAGCTTCACTACGCCGTCCACATCGCTGCTGGCGAGGGTCGCGCCATCGGCCGAGAAGGCGACGCCGATGATCTGCGCGCGATGCCCGAGTCGCGTGCCGCGTTCGACGCCGGTCACCAGATCCCACTCGCGCAGGTCGAGCGCCACGCCGCAGACAAAGCGCCGCCCGTTCGGGGCGACCGCGACGTGGCCGGGGCGGCTGGGCGGACAATCGACCCGGTGGGTGCAGGCTCCGCACTCCGTATCCCAGATTCGAATGGACGCGTCGATGGAGCGCGAAATCAGCCGCGTTCCGTCGGGTGCGAGCGTCATCGCCTCGACGCGGTCGGTGTGCCCGGGCCACACGGCCACGCGCCGCGCCGTGCGTGCATCCCAGACCTCCACGTCTCCGCGGTCGTTGCCGACGGCCAGACGGGTTCCGTCGAGGAATGCGAGCGCGGACGCGCCCCCGTCCGTGCGAATCCGCTGCACCGGCTCGCCCGGGTCGGCGACGTCGTATACCTGCACGATCGGCTCGTTGGTCGTGGAAGCGATGGTCTCGCCGGTCGGCGACCACGCCACCAGGGTCGCCCAGGCATTTCCGCGATGCGCCGGCAGGCGCAGCGGCTCGCCCGGCGCGGCCAGATCCCAGACCTGAATGAAGGGAAAGCGCGTGGCCACGGCAATTCGGCTGTCGCGCGGCGAAAAGGCGACCGTGTGCGCCATCGAGCCCGTGGCCAGCGTCAGGCGCGCCGTTTCGCGTTCCAGATCCCAGATTCGCACGACCCGGTCATATCCGAAGGACACCAGTTCGCCGGTGTGCGGCGAGAATGCCACGGCCGCAGTCGCGTCGTGCGCGCGGATCGTTTGGCGGCTCGTGTCGCACTGGCTGACGAGATAGAACCACTCCCAGGCACGCAGGTCCGTTGGACAGGACGAAAGCAGCTGATCCGCCTGCCGCGTATTGCCGTCGCGCAGCGCGATCTGCGCCACGGCGATCGTGCTCAGGTAGTTGCTGCGCCGCAGCGCTTCGGCCCGCAGGTCCGCGGCGGCCCGGGCGGTCTCCGCCCGTCGATACAGCAAACCCAGCGCGACGGTGGCCACGCTCGTCAGCACCAGGAAGCCCAGCAGCGCCCCGGCGGCGAAGCGATGCCGCGCGATCGTCATGCGCAGCACGTACAGCCCGCTCGCCCGCCGCGCCTCGATCGGTTCGCTGTTCAGATATAGCGCCAGGTCCTTGCGCAGCTCGGCCGCGGACTGATAGCGCCGCGCGCGGTCTTTTTCGAGCGCCTTCAGGACGATCGTCTCGAGGTCGCCGCGCAGCGTGCGCGAGATGCTCGACAAACGCGGCGGCGGATCCTCGCAGATTCGGCGGGCCAGTTCGAGCGGCGTCGAGCCCGAGTGCGGCAGCCGGCCGCAGAGCAACTCGAAGAGCAGCACACCGAGCGAATAAACGTCGCTGCGTACGTCGATGTCGCCCGTGTCGCCGCTCAGTTGCTCGGGGCTCATGTACGGAACCGTGCCGATGATCTGTCCCGTGAGCGTTTGGGTGGTACGCGGCTCACCCAGGTCGCTGACCCGCGCGACGCCGAAGTCGAGCACCTTCACCTGGGCCGTGGCGGCACGGACCTTGCGGCGAAACGACGACGACTCCGCGATTGAATCCGCACCGTGCGCGGCGGCGTCCCGGGCGTCGTTCGCCTCGTCGCTGACCAGGATGTTCCCGGGCTTCAGATCGCGATGGATCACGCCGCGCTGGTGCGCATGCTGCACCGCGTCGCACACCTGGATCATCAGCGCGAGCCGTGCGCTGAGCGAGAGCCGCGCCTGCTCGGCGAAACTCTGCAGCGGTTCGCCGTCGATGTATTCCATGACCAGGTACGGCCGGCGCAGCGGCACGCCCCAGTGCAGTTCCTCGATAGAGCCCGCCTCGTAGATTCGCGCGATGCCGGGGTGTTGCAGCCGCGCGAGCAACTGCGCCTCGAGCTCGAAGCGGCGAATGGCCTGTCCCGAAGCCGCGCCCGGGCGCAGCAGCTTGATCGCGACGCGGCGCCGCGGATTCTCCTGCTCCGCCTCGTAAACGATGCCCATGCCGCCCGCGCCGATCAGGCGCAGAACGCGGTAGCTGCCGATGCGCGTGGGTGTCGGCGCCGAGCCGTCGAGCGCTGCCTCGATCGCCTGCGGGCTGAGCAGGGGTGCATCCAGCGGGCTGTGTTGTTTGCCGTCCGCATGCAGGAGCGCGTCGAGCTGCGCCCGCAGGGTCGAGTCTTCGCCGCAGCTCCGCTCGACAAATCGACGCCGCTGGTCCGCGGGCAACTGGCAGGCTTCCTGGAACAGCGCCTCGAGCTTTTCCAGTTGCTGCGGGCTCACGCCTCGCCCTCGGGCCACAAAACCTGGATGAGCCAGGCGCGCGCAAAGCGCCACTCGCGCGCCGCGGACGCGCGCGAAATCTGAAGCACGTCGGCCGCCTGCTCTTCCGACAACCCGCCGAAGAAACGCAGCTCCACCAGCCGCGCCTTGCGCTCGCTGAGAGCAGCCAAGCGCTGCAACGCTTCCTCCAGCGCCTCGACATCCACCGGCTCGCGCACCGCCGATCCAACCGCCGCCAGCGTGATACGCTCCCACCCCGCGCCGCGCTTCTCGCGTGATCGCGAGCGGGCGTGGTCGATCAGCACCTGCCGCATCACCCGGGCCGCGAGCGCCATGAAGTGGGACCGGTCGCGCGCGTCGACCGGCGAGTCCTGGATCAGCTTGACATAGGCCTCGTGGACCAGCGCGGTGGGTTGCAGCGTGTGATCGGCCGGCTGGTTCCGGAAGTATGCCGCCGCCAGGGCGCGCAGCTCCTCGTAAACGAGAGGAAACAATCGCTCGCCGGCCCGGACGTCGCCGCCCGCCAGCGCGCCGACGAGCTCCGTAATCTCTTTTCCTGTCGAAGGTTGCACGCCATCGCTCCAGTGCTTCGGTGTCGAGCATACGTCGCGCCGGCCGCATGCGTCAACGAGAATCGGCGGCCTGTCCTCCGGGTTTCTGATGCGCCGCGGATGCGGATGGCGTGTATGGGGTTGGCGTTGCTTCACTCCCGAGTTGGTCTGACCCTCCTTCAAGGAGATCAAGGTGAATCGTGCAATCGTGTCGAGCGCAGTGAGCATCGGGCTCGTCCTCGTCCTGTCGGCCCTGGTCGCCGGGGCCGACCCCGAACGAGATTCGGAGACCGAGACCGGGTGGTGGTACTTCACCTCCGCCACCGAGACGCAGATTAATGACCGGCGCGCGCAGGGCTACCGCATCATCAAGCTGGCGGTTGTGGACAACAATCCCATGCGCTTCGCGGCCGTCCTGGTGCGGAATACGGGCGAATACTTCAATCCGCAGGACGGCTGGTGGTTCGGGCTGACGTATGCCGAGCTCGAAGACGTTCTGGACAACCCCGGCGTGCGCGCCACGCAGCTCTATCCGTACCTCAACAGCGACGGAAACCTGCGCTACGCCGTCGTGCTCGTCACCAACACCGGGCAGTATGCCAAGGGCTGGTGGTGGGCGCACAACGTCGATGCCCTGGGCATTCTCGGCATCGCCAACGATCACAACATGCGCTTGGTGGCGTGGGAGCGGCGGCCGAACGAGGGCGCGCGGTTCAGTTGCGTGTTCGTGTCAAACAGCGGCGCCGACGACCGCATGTGGTGGCTGTATCCCGGCGTCTCGCAGGCGACGATCTCCGACGCGCTGGCCCAGCACAACGCCCGCATCACCGACCTGACCTACATCGGCAACGGGCAGTTCGACGCGGTGCTCGAGGAACGACAGGGACAACGCTGGTGGTGGAACTTCGGCTACACCTCGGAGCAGTTGCAGATCCTGTACGGCAACCGGGAAGCGCGGCTGTACGACATCCAGCCCTACGGCAACGGGACCTACGCCGTGCTGATGATGAATAACGCCAACGCGCTGGAAGAGCGCGTCAGCGCCATCATGCGCGGGATCATGGGCGACGAGAACCTCGTGCCGCTGGGCGCGTCGCTGAAGCGCGTGAACGGCTCGTACCGCGCCGCGATCCATCACGACCGCATCTTCGATCCGGCCAGCACGATCAAGGTGCTGCACCACGTGCATGCCATGCGGCAGGTCGCGCTCGGCAACATCGGATTCGCGCAGCTCATCAACGTGAACGGCTTCACCGGCGCCGCCGGCGGCTGCCCGCCGGAAGATCCCGACCAGAATGAGGCCCTCGACGACGTGTTGCGGTTGATGATGGAGAACTCCGACAACGTCCGCACCGAGGCGATCAAGGACCGTTTCGGGCAAAACAACATCAACGCCACCGCCGACGCACTGAACATGCCCAACACCGAACTGGTGCGGCGCATCGGCTGCGGCGGCGAGCACAACGAGATGACGCTTGAGGATCTGAGCAGTCTGCACGAGGAAGTCGTCAACGGCTACGTGAACGGACCGACCGGAGACTGGCGCGACGAGTTCTATGATCTGATGATCAACAGCAACAGCAGCGCCATGACCTACGGCGGTGCGGCCGGATACCCCGATGTGGGCGGCATCATCGACGAAGAGGCCGCGGACATCGGTTTGCCGGATGCCAAACGCCTGGCGTTTCGCGCCGCCGTCGACTTCGCCTCCAAGGGCGGCAGCGTCGGGCTCGACGGCCTGCGGTACCGCTCCGTCTTCGCGTGGTTCAGCCTTCCGTTTATGACCAACGGCGTTGTCACGCCGCGCGAATTCGTCACCGGCACGTTTGTGGACGGGGCGGTCGACGACACGCTCGCGGCGAACGCGATCAGCGCCGGCGCGAGCGAAATCCTGCGCGACGAGCTCCGCGCCGCCTTGCTGACTTGGTTCGTCGCGGGCTCGATCGAGCTTTCATCCGCCGCCGGCTTCGAGACCAGCGGCCCGCTGGGCGGCCCGTTCGCGCCGAACGGTCGCACGTACACCATTTCGAACCCGGGAGACGCGGCCGTGAACTGGCTGGCCAGCGACAATCGCACCTGGGCTCGGATCCTGCCCGCCGGCGGCAGCCTGCCGGCAGGCGGAAGCTCGCTGGTGACCATCTACACCGACACGCCGATCAATGACCTGTTGCCGGGCGTGTACACGGGCACGGCGACGTTCACCAATTCGACGAACGGCAACGGCAATGCGAGCCGTTCGATGCTCGTGACGGTGTTTGCGATCCTGGGCGACCTGAACTGCGATGGGGAAGTGAACAACTTCGACATCGACCCGTTTGTGCTCGCGCTCACCGACCCGCGCGCGTATGGCGCACTGTACCCAGGGTGTCCGGTCAGCGGCGGCGACATCAACGGCGACGGGCAGGTGAACAACTTCGACATCGATCCGTTCATCGAGTGCATCGTGCTGACCGCCTGCCCATAGGCCGCGCGGCACGCGGGCCGGGTCGGCAACACGGACCCGCGCCCAGCAACCGCGCCTTGCGAACCCGGGATTGCCAGCCCGCGCATACGAACGCGGGTTTGGCAATCCCGGTTTCGCTACCGCGGGGTCGTCAGCCGCACCCTGTGACGATGTGTCTCTGGCTGACGAACGGACCACCGGTTGCTGCGCGGTGCGCGACGCGAGCCACGCGTGGGAGCGGTCGTGGAGCGGAGGATGAGTGCCGCGATGAAGACCGACGCACTTGCCGGCACCGCGGAGTCCGATCGATCCGCGATTCCGAAGCCGGGAAAGACGTGCTGCTCGGAATTCACGCGGCGCGTACGCTGTCGCGAGGCGCTACCGCGCGGATTCCGCCGTGTCGACGGTGGCGCCGGAGCCCGCGCGCATTGGGATGCGACCGCATGCGGCCGAGCAGGCGCCGCCGGACCGACTCATCCGCCACGCGGAAGGTAGCGCCGCACCACGCCGATGACCACACCCTGAATGGTGACGCGCTCGACGATGAGCGGTTCGTAAGCCGGATTCGCCGGCTGGAGCCGAACCCCGCGCGGATGCCGGTAGATGCGCTTCAGCGTCGCCTCGCCGTCGGGCAGCAGCGCGACGACCATTTCGCCGTCGCGTGCGGTTTCGCGCGGCTCGACGATCACGTAATCACCGTCGCAGATACTGTCTTCGATCATGCTGTCGCCGCGGACGCGCAGCGCAAACGGCGCGCCCGAGCCGGCGAATACCTCTTCCAGATCGAGGGCCTCGCGATCCTCGATCGCTTCGATCGGTCGGCCGGCGGCGATACGCCCCGCGAGCGGAATCCGAGAGGGGCGCTCGTCGGGAAAGTCGATCGCCGCGTTAAGTCGCAAAGAGCGTGCCCTGTGTCGCGTGCGCTTGAGATAGCCCTTTTTCTGCAAGGCGCTGATGTGCTCGAAGATTGTCACTTTGCTGACGCCGAACTCGTCGGCGAGCTCTTGCATCGTCGGCGCATAGCCGTTGCGGCGCTCGTAGTCGCGCACGAACGTCAACACACGGAGTTGCTTCGGCGTCAGGGACGCCTGCGGTTTTGCGCCACTCTTGAGTCGGGGCATGAGCCCACTCCTGCGAACACGAACCGGTCCGGGACTCGTCCCAGTTTCGCGTCGCCGGCAGACCGCCTGCGGCGCCGCGTCCCGAACCCCCGTCGCATTCCGTTGGAATTCCGTCGCCTGGCAGACCAAACGACCGTACCTTCGATTGGGCGGGCGCCACGCCGGAACCGTGATCCCGCACCGCATCCCGCGGCGAACCGATCGAACTCGGCTCTGCGAGGCGCCGAGAGGCGTCAAACGAACGCACTTCCGGCACGCCTGCTGCCACCCCGCTCGCTGGCGCGATCTCCGCAGCGCCCGAATACGGCACCGCTGCCCGAGAAAAACCCACCGGCACCGCCCGCGCCTCGGCGACCCTGCGCCGCAACTCGCGGAGCGACGACACAAACGCGCCGCGCCGCGGCACAAACTCGAGCGAACGGCAAGACGTGTCGACGCTGCGGCCCCCGGCGCGACTGCCCTCACGTCCGACAACGCCCGCCGCCGCCGAAATGGCGCGCGCCGCCGCGCTGATCCAGCGGCGCAGCGCGCCGACATCGCCGCTCGAGACCGGCGTCGCGCGGAGTTCGAGAAAGCCTGCCCCGCCGTCGCTCACTTCCGTGCAAAAGTCGCCGCCCGGACCCAGCAGACACAGCATCCGACCGGCAGCCAGTTCGTCCGCACCCATGGCGCACTCCTTTGCGTTCGGGGCGAGCACCGGTTAGCTCGTTGTTCAATATGAATATTAACCTAACATCGGGCGTTGTCAACGGCTTTTTTTGCGCGCCGCCACAGTTCGACGGCAAAGGGCAAGGGCGGGTGGGACAAAGGATCAACGGCGCGGAGGAATCGACGACATGCGTGCGGCGGCTGAGCTTCCACCGCCTTCGTTGAAACGTTCGGCTTTGGCCCTTCGGCGTTCGCCATCAGCGACAAGCTCGCGAAGCCGGATTGCGCGATGGGTCGCGCAAGCTCCTGCTTGGCTCCGTGTGCCTCCGCTGTCCTGAGAAAGCGGGCGCTTCGCGCCCCGAGGCGGAGCAGAGCTTGTCGCCAAGGCTTCCGCGTCACACAAACGTGAACGGGCACGCGGCCGTCGAGCGTTGTCGAGCGACCGAGCTACAGATTCCCCCGCTTCGCCTGCTCGCGCTCCAGGCTGACGAACAGCGCCTTGAAGTTTCCCTGCCCGAAACCGCGACAGCCGTGCCGCTCGATCACCTCGAAGAAGAGCGTCGGGCGGTCCTGCATCGGCTGGGTGAAAATCTGGAGCAGATAGCCGTCCTCGTCGCGGTCGACGAGGATGCCGAGTTCCTTCAGCTCCGAATAATCCTCGTCGATCTCGCCCACGCGGTCTTTCAGATCCTCGTAATAGGCGTCGGGCACGCGGAGAAAATCGATGTCACGCTGCCGCAACGCCCGCACGGTCGCGCAGATGTCCTTGGTGTTCATCGCGATGTGCTGTACGCCGGCTCCGCGATAGAAGTCCAGGTATTCGTCGATCTGACTCTTCCTGCGGCCCTCGGCGGGCTCGTTGATCGGGAACTTCAGCTTGCCCGAGCCGTTCTCCATCACCTTGGACATCAGCGCGCTGTACTCGGTCGAGATGTCCTTGTCGGTGAAGTGGGTGAGCTGGGAGAAGCCCATCACCTGCTCGAACCAGTGCGTCCAGAAGTTCATCTCGCCCAGATACACGTTCGTGACGATGTGGTCGATCGCCGCCAGCCCGGTCGGCTCCGACCCGTGGGCCTGGATCGGCGCGAAGCCGGGCAGAAACGGCCCACGGTAGTTCCGTCGCTCGACGAGTTTGAACACCGTGTCGCCGGCGTATTTCAGGATTCCCGTCTTCACGACGCCGTTCGAATCCTCAAACGCTTGGGCCGGCTGAAGCACCGTCGCGCCGCGGGCCTTGGCCTCGTTGACGGCGGCGTCGCAGTCGGTGACTTCGAGCGCGATCGCCTTCACGCCGTCGCCGTGCAGGGCGCAGTGCCGCGCGATCTCGTGATCGGGCTCCAGGGCGCTGGTGAGCACGAAGCGGATGTTGCCCTGCTGCATGACGTAGCTGGCGCGGTCGCGCACGCCGGTTTCAAGCCCCTGCTTGGCGACCGGCTTGAACCCGAACACCTTGTCATAAAAGTGCGCCGCCTGCTTGGCGTTTCCGACGTAGAACTCGACGTGGTCCCAGCCGCGCAGCGGCAGAAAATCGGTGGCCATGGCCGCCGCCTTGTGTCTTCCCCGGTTTCCGTAAAGCTCGCCAGGCAACCGCCGGCAATACGCGTCGCTGTAGCCGCCCAGATCGCGTGACGCAGCAACCGCCCACATGGCGTGATGCCGCAGCCGCCGGCGAAGGCCCGCCGCGGGGGAGGCGCGGGCGGGGCGTTTTTCATTATCGCGATTGAGAAGATGAAAGACAATCGGGGCGGCCCTGCGCGCAAGTCTATGGCATGCTTTCGCGGTGCTCCGCGAAAGCATGCCCCTCCGCCGGCCTCGATCGTCAAACCCGTGCCTTGCCGCGCTTCGTGCTCCCATTCCCATTCGACAGCACCTTCTGAACCGCGCGCCCGTCCACGGTCGAAGGCGTCGCCGAACCTGTGGCACCGGTTTCCAACCGGTGATCCGCCATGACGCTCGCCGTCAGCCCGCCGCCCGGTGCTTGCCCAAAGTTGACGGTGAAGATCGGGCTCAGCGGCCCGCTCGAATCCGCCCGCTGGCCTTGCACGGTGTATTGCACGCTGTCCGGTCCGGCGATGAGCGAGTCGTCCACGAACTCCTTCTTGCCGCTCACGCCGATGAACGAGAACTCGCTTTCGCCCGGCAGCCGCCGGCGGATGATGTACGACGTGCCGCTCGTGCCCGTCGGGTTCGCGGCCTTCCAGCGCAGCGTCAGGTTCCCGCCGCTGGCGTCGAGCGTGACCGTCAAATCCGTCGGCTGGGCCGGCGGCGGCGCGGGCGAATGCGGCGACGGCGGCGGAATCTGGGCCAGGTTGTAGACGATCGACGGCTTGGCCTGCGACTCGGCGAATGCGCGAATGAGCCGCACCGTATCGCCCGCGCTCGACCGCAGCGACCCGAACGCATCTTCCGCGACTTGCGTCGCGACGCGGTACGCCTGCTTGGCCTGCTCCTGAGCCAGTGCGGCATTCGCGGCGCTGGTCGTCGCGCTGGTGAACGCGGTCGCCTGCCCGGCGGTCAGACCGATCTGCGTCGCATTGGTCGTGAAAACACCGGTGTGGGCCTGACACCATTCCAGAAACGCGGCCCGCGGGGTCGTCGGATAGGCACCCATGCGTAACTCCTTTTACGGGTGGCACCGGCATCCTGCCGGTGATTTGCCAGCGCGCCGCAGCAACGCGCCTCGGCGGGTGCGCTGCGCTTCGCATCGGAATTTCTGGCGAAAATCTGTCGCGATCGCGCACGTTTGGCTCGAGATCCGGCCCGTTTTCGCCGCGCGCGGTCCATGCGCCGCCGCGCCGCGTCCATGCGGCGCGCCGCTCCGTCCACGCGGCGCAGCGCCGCGTCCATGCGCCGTGACGCCACGTCCATGCGCCGCCGCGCCGCGTCCACGCGCCGCCGTGCTTCGTCCACGCAACGGCGCTGCGCGTCCATCCCGCGTCACACCGCACCCGCTCAATGGCAAGCGTCCGGGCCGCCATTGTATTCGCATCGGCCAGTTGGTATGCTACGAAGTCAGGTCGTCCCCGTCGTTCGGGCCAGTGGCAAGGAGATCAATCGTGACGCGCAATTCTCGCTTTTGGGCGGTAGCAGTCGCTGCGCTTGTGACTACGGGCGTCAGCGCCCAGCAGCCGGTCGGGACGGCATTCACGTATCAGGGACAGCTCAAGCAGAACGGTCAGCCGTTCAATGGCAACGCCGGTCTGGAGTTTCGACTCTACGATGCGGCGACCGGCGGCGCGCAGGTCGGCGCAGCGATCACTAATCCGGCCCAGGCCGTCACGAATGGGTTGTTCACCAGCACGCTCAATTTCGGCGCGTTGCCTTTCACGCAGAACCAAGCGCGATGGGTTGAGGTTCGCGTGAACGGCACGCTGCTGTCACCGCGGCAGCAGCTCACGCCGACGCCGTTCAGCTTCGCAACGCGGGGAATAACTGTGGATAGCCAAGGTCGGGTCGGGATTGGTACTACTTCGCCAGTGGACCCCTTACACATCGCCGCGCCCGACGGCGCATTGACAGCGCTCCTTGTGCGCTGCAATTACGACGACGCTTCTCCCCAAGCTCAACAGCTCATCATCGCGTCATCGGCTGGTCCGGAACGTCTCAAATTCGGCTATCACACGACGAATGACTACGGCTCACTACAAGCGGAGAGCGTCGGCAGTGGCGGAAGACCCCTCTTGCTCAATCCGATCGGCGGAAGCGTCGGAATCGGAACGAGTTCGCCGCAAGCGAAGCTTGACGTCGGCGGTGAGATCTTCTGGGGACATAACCTGCTTGCAATCGACCAGGGGGGCTCGATCGAACTTGGTGGTACGAACGTCAACCCATCGTCCGGTGGCCGCCCGTTCATCGACTTCCATTTTGGGAACGGACTTGCCGAAGACTATAATGTTCGCATCGTCAATCAGGCCGATGGGCTGCTTCAACTCCGCGCCGCGACCGTTGAGTGTACGGCCACGATGAGCGCGGCCGTCGTGCAAATTCGCGGTGCCGACCTCGCGGAAAGGATTCCATCCGCTGACAAGCTCGAACCCGGCCTGCTTGCCGTCATCGACGAATCCGGCAGCGGCAAGCTGCGCCTCGCGACCGAGCCCTACGACCGCAAGGTGGCCGGCATCGTCAGCGGCGCGAACGACTTCCCGGCCGGCGCGATCCTCGGCAACCAGCCCGGCAGCGAGGCCGACCCGGCCATCGCCCTCGCCGGCCGCGTCTATTGCTGGGCCGACGCCTCGTACGGCCCGATCGGCGCCGGCGATCTGCTTACGACGAGCGCCACGCCCGGCCACGCCATGCGTGTCGCCGACGATGCGGGTCCGGCGCGCGGCTGCATCATCGGCAAAGCCATCACGAAACTGGAATCGGGCCGCGGCTTGATTCTTGTACTCGTCCAACCGCAGTGATTCGACGAAGGAGATCGCGCATGCGTCAACGGATAATCACCATTCTCGTCGCGGTTTGCGCGACGGCCCCGGCGTTACTCGCCCAAACCCCGGCTGGGACCGCATTCACCTATCAGGGCCAGCTCAAGCAGAACGGCCAGCCCTTCAACGGCAACGCCGCCTTTGAGTTCCGGCTTTACGGAAGCGAGGGCGGGACAGACCAGATTGGCTCGACAGTTTCCATACCCGGCCAGTCGGTCCTGAATGGGCTCTTTACGAGCCTGCTTGACTTTGGTGCGGGTCCCTTTACCACCGCACAAGCTCGATGGGTTCAAGTCACTGTGAACGGTACGCCACTGACCCCGCGGCAACGGCTGACGCCCGCCCCGTTCAGCAATGCGACTCGCGGGATTATTGTGGACGCGGACGGCGATGTGGCCATCGGAACCGACATCACTCCCGCACGACTGACGGTGTCGGGGCACTCACCGATCGGAGGATTGGATGAAAGGCTGCTCGACCTCCGGGGCGTCGATGCGGGCGGAACGCCCTACGGTCTCTATGCCAACCTCACAACAGGCGGTCCTTTTCGAGACATGCTCCTGACCACAGGTGACGCATCCGGTCAGTCGGCATCGCTTTCGCTCGGCGCGGGGGATGGCCGGATGATGACAATCAATCCGGTTGGCGTCGGGATCAACACGATGGACCCTGTCGGTAGACTTCACGTAGTGTCCGCCGATGACCTCCCACAAAATCAGGGCGGCGCAATCTGGGTCTCGGGGGACTCTAACGAAGGACGGTTCGGTATTGGTGTTAACAACCGCGGCTCCTGGATTCAATCGCATCAGGGCAAACCGCTGGGCATTAATCCGGCTGGAAACAACGTCGGGATCGGCACCGACGAGCCGGAGACCAAGCTGCATGTCATCGGTACGACAAAAACGAGCATACTTCAGATCACCGGCGGTTCAGATGTCGCCGAACCGTTCGCGGTCGCGACGCCGGAACACGGCAGGGTCGAACCCGGCATGGTCGTCGCGATTGACCCGGATAGGGCAGGCGAATTGAAACTCGCAGATGAGCCATACGACCGAAAGGTCGCGGGCATCATCAGCGGCGCGAACGGAATCAATAGCGGCCTTGTGCTCCGACAAGAAGGCACAATCGCCGACGGCGAACATCCCGTCGCGCTCACGGGTCGCGTCTGGTGCTGGTGCGACGCATCCTACGGCGCGATCAATCCCGGCGACCGTCTCACCACCTCCGCCACGCCCGGCCACGCGATGACGGTGACAGACGAACCGAAAGCCCCGGGCGCAGTGATCGGCAAGGCGATGACAACGCTGGAATCGGGCAAGGGTCTCGTACTCGTTCTGGTTCAGCCGCAATAGGATTCTCGTGAGAAGGAAGCCAGCGATGCAACCAATCTCGTGCTGGGCTTTGCGCGCACGCGTCAGATTCTTCGGCGTGGCTGCAATGAGCATACTCGCGCATGACATTGCCTCGGCGGGCCCTGGGAGTTGGTCCGGCAGTCTCAACGCGCGCGTGGGGCCGGACCTTCCTATCCAAGTTCCTCTTCACGTTGAGAAACGCGAACTGCTCACCGTTTCGGTTACCGGAACGATCAGGGTAGGAGATGCACCGTGGTCTGGGCCCGCTGGAACCGATTATTACGGATTCGACCCCGAACATCGTCCGCCCTTCGGCTTCACTCACGGAATTGTCATGCTGAAGATAGGCGAGAATCATTACCCGATCGAAGGTGGTGCTCGAACCCTTCACGCGCCACGGGCCGGTTCTTTACAACTCTATGTCAATGACGACGTTTCCAGCGATAATGAGGGAGCATTTCAGGTCTTTGTGGAGATAAGACAAGGCATCGTGGGTGACGCTGACGAAGACGGAATCTCCGATGCAAGAGAGGACGAACTGCTTGAATACTTCGCGCCTGAACTGAAATTCACACGACCGAACGACGAAGGAGGCACCCATGGCGAAGGCGACGAAGAGCGGCCCGCCGACGCCTACTGGTTCCTGCGCAATGCCGATCTTCAGAGCGACGGTGACGAGGTTATCGCGCGAAATCAGGCCCCGTTCTATCCGGAGTGGCTCCTTAGCCAAACAAACATGCCCGGAAGCTCGATGAATTACCTGGACGTCAACGCGGTCACCGCAGCCGAAACCGATATACGGAATTCCCACCGGCACGGACAGGAGCGCGATCGCATTCTAGCCGCCCGAAATGTCGGTGTATACGGACATGTCACCGAGAGTACGAGCGACGAGATTGAAATTGAGTATTGGTTGTTTTATCCGAACAGCGATACATATGCTCCACTCGACATTGCGGACCACGAGGGCGATTGGGAACTATTCGAACTTGTGATTGATCGCACCGAGGCGGCCCCGTCACCGTCTCAGATTCGCACGGCAACTTGGTGGGGGCACAGCACTCGCTTGGCCCGCTGGTACCGCGATGGGCCCATTGAGTGGGAATTCAACACCGGCCTCTTGAACTGTGCGCCGCCGGACTATCCATGCCTCCCACCGATGCCGCTTTCGCACTCGCCTGTGCTGGTCGAGTATAAGACCCATGGCTCCTGGCCTGCGCCAGCAAGGTACAACGACTTCACGGGCTATGCTATCGGCGACGGCTATTGCTATGTCGCTCAGGATATTACCAATGTGGGGGAGGCCACGCGACCTCGGCTCGGCTGCGAGGTTATTCTCCAATATAATGGTAGATGGGGTGCCGGAAACGGTATTGAAGGAGTCAACCCCGAGGGTCCAGCCCTCAAAGGTCAATGGGCACGCCCCCTACAAAGCGTCAGCGAAGCGCTCTACGTGGGCCAGTGGAGCCATGGCCGCAATCATCCCAATGGCGTTGCGCCGCTCGGCCGCATCTCTTGGCCGTATGCCGTGGTAGGAGACGCGGTGACCGCTTCGAATTCAGGCCAAACGGTTTTGATTTTTCCGGGCAACTATAATGAACAAGCGACGTATTCCAACCCAGTGACCTTAATTGCGCCGCATGGAAGTGTCACGATCGGGCAGTAGATTGCGCGTTTCGCGTTGGCTGGCTTCCTGCGCTCCTCGCGCTCGCGCAGCGCGCCGCTGCGACGCTGCTCGATGCCCGCGGCCGTGTCGGCGAAGTCCTGATCGGCCGTCTGCTTGGCGGCCGCCTGCTCGTCGGTGAGGTCGCCGAAGAGATTCATTACGTCGATCCAGCGTTTCGTCAGCCAGTTCTGCACGAGATGCCACGCCTCCTGCACATCGCTCGTGAAGTTGGTCCAGGTCTTGGAGAGGAACGCGGTGGTCTCAATCCAGGCGACTTCGAGGGCGTAGAAAATCTGCTGCCGGCGACTGGCACACTCTCGAACGTGGCCTTTGAAAAACCCCCGAGCCCGCGCGCCGCCGGTGCAACTTCGTCGAGGAATTCGAGTTTTCTGAAGTGGTCGGCATGGGTTTTTCAGATGCCCCAATGGGGACCGCTGAATAACCTGCCCCCATGCGGCGAGCGCCACAGTCTTCGCGGGCGCGGCGCGTGGGCTGATCGCCTGTGCCACGCTTTTTCAGAGGTCTTGTTGGACGACGCGGAGTCCGCGATTCGGAACTCCGCAGTCCGCGACCCGATGCGGGAATACGGGAGCAGGGTCGACCGGCACGCGGACTCTGGACAACGACCGCCGGACTCCGCTTCCTGCGCGAGACAGGCGTTTCACACGCGTTCGACGATCGTCGCGACACCCTGCCCCACACCCACACACAACGTCGCGAGACCGCGCTTCACGTTGGCGTCGCGGAGCATCTCGTACACGATCGTCGTCACGAGCCGGGCCCCGCTCATGCCCAGCGGGTGGCCCAGCGCGATCGCGCCGCCGTTGGGGTTCAGCTTCGGCGCGGCGGTCCAGTCGCTGCGCCAGCAGTTCGGCGGGAGTTCGAGATCGCGAATGCAGGCGAGGCTCTGTGCGGCGAAGGCCTCGTTGAGCTCGACGTGGTCGATCTGGTCGAGCTTAAGCCCGGCGCGAGCGAGCGCCTTTCTGGTCGCGGGCACCGGGCCCATGCCCATGCACGCGGGGTCGACTCCGGCGGTCGCCGACGCGCCGACGATCGCGAGCGGCTTGAGCCCGAGCTTTTCCGCGCGTCGGCGTTCGACGAGCAGGAGCGCCGCGGCGCCGTCGTTCACGCCGGACGAGTTTCCGGCCGTGACGGTTCCGCCTTCGCGGAACGCGGGGCGGAGCTTCGCGAGTTGTTCGATGGTTGTGTCTGGGCGCGGGTGCTCGTCCGCGCGGACGAGCAGCGGATCGCCCTTCTTCTGGGGGATGGGGACGGGGACGATCTCGTCGGCGAGCCGGCCGCTTTCGATCGCGCGCTTGCATTTCCATTGACTGGCCAGCGCGAACTCGTCCTGCTCGGCGCGGCGGATCTTCCACTTCTCAGCGACATTCTCGGCGGTTTCGCCCATGCTGAACGGGTGGTGCTTTTTCGCGAGCAGCGGATTGGTGAAGCGCCAGCCGATCGTCGTGTCAAAGGTTTCGAACGTGCGCTGAAAAGGCTCGGCAGACTTGGCGGTGACAAAGGGCGCGCGGGTCATGCTCTCGCTGCCGCCGGCGATGAGGACGTCGGCAGCGCCGGCCTCGATCATGCGCGCCGCGATGTTGACCGATTCGAGCCCGCTGGCGCAGAGGCGGTTGATCGTCGCGCCGGGCACGCTCGGGGGCAGGCCCGCGAGCAGCGCGGCCATGCGCGCGACGTTGCGATTGTCCTCGCCGGCCTGGTTCGCTGCGCCCAGATAGACGTCCTCGATCAGCGCGGGGTCGATCCCGCTGCGCTCGACCACGGTGCGGATGACCAGCGCCGCGAGGTCGTCCGGACGCACGGGCGCGAGGACGCCGGCGTAACGACCGATCGGCGTTCGAACCGCGGCGACAATGGCGGCTTGACGTTCGTTCATGGTGCGGGATTATAGAGCCGCCCGGAGCGCGCATGATGCGTGCATTCTCCATTCCTCATTTTGCATTCGCGCGTCCCGACATTCGTTGACCATCGCCTGCCGCCCGCCTTACGCTCACCGCGTGCCCGCGGCGCGTGATCTCTCCGCGCGGCGTTGCCAGGAGCCTGTCTGTGAGCGTGACCCTCGAGCCGATCGAACGGCGCGTGTTCGGCGTGCTGATCGAGAAGGCGCTCGCGCAGCCGTCGTATTACCCCATGACGATCAACGCGATCGTGACGGCCTGCAACCAGAAGAACAATCGCGATCCGGCGATGGAGCTCGACGAAGAGGCGGTCTGGGACACGATCGAGGGTTTGCGCAAGCGCGGGCTGGTGTCGCGCGTGCTCGCGGGCGGTGGCGCCCGCGTCGACCGTTTCAAGCACGAGGTGCGCGACGTGTTCGCATGGGATCGACTGCAACAGGCCGTGATGGCAGAGCTGCTGCTGCGCGGCCCGCAGACCGCCGGCGAGTTGCGCACGCGCACCGAGCGCATGGGGCCGTTCGACGCGGGGCGCAGCGTCGCCGATGTGGTCGACGGATTCTGCACCGCGAGCCCGCCGCTGATGGTCGCCTTGCCGCGCCAGCCCGGCCAGTCGGCGGTGCGGTATGCGCATTGCCTGTATCCGTCGGGCGAGGCGCCGACGGCGGCTGCGTATGTCCGCGAGTCGGCGGGACATGGGTCGCACGATACGGCGCAGGGATGGCACGCCGGGGTCGGTCGCGATTCCGACGCGGCGCGGGGTACCGCCGGCGCGCCGCCTCCGGGCCACGCGCCGGCGTCGTGCGGGCAGACGTCCGCGTCGGCGGTTTCGATCGCCGCGGAGATCGAGGAGCTGCGAACCGAACTCGACGCGCTGCGGGGCGAGGTGGAGCGGGTGCGCGACGAGGTGGCGGAGCTGCGACGGGCGTTGGGGGCGTGACGCATCGGACCCGCGGGGAGTGAGACGGCATGCCCGGGTTGTTCGGCGCGTTCAGCCTGCGAACGCATCGTCCGCTTCCAATCGAAACGCGCGAACGCGTTCTGCGCGAGATGGCGGCGCGGCTGGCGCATAGCGGCCGCGAAAGCGTCGCGACGTGGGCCAGCGCGGACGGGCGGCTCGCGATCGCGCGCAGCGACCAGCCGTGGCCGCGTGCGCCGGACTGGCCGGCGGCACCGGTCGCCGATCAGCCGCGGCGCGTGCTGTTTCTCGACGGTCGCCTGCATCCGCAGTCCGCGGCAGCGCAGGCGGGTTTGGGCGCCCGCACGGACGAAACGGCCGCCCGCCTGGCGGCGCTGCGGGGGTTCTGGTCGGCGGCGGTGTATGACGCCGGCGCGGGGCTCGCGCTGGCTGTCGATCGCCACGCGTCGCGGCCCGTGTGCTACGCGATTGTCGACGATGTGCTCTATTTCGCGCCCGAGGTGAAGGCCGTGCTCGCGGCGCCGGGACTGTCGCGCGCGGTCGATCCGGCGGCGTGCGGGCTGATGCTCGCGAGCGGGTACCTCTTGAGCAGCCAGACGCTGTTCACGGCGGTGCGGCGGTTGGCGGGCGGCGAAATGCTCGTCGCTGAAGCGGCGAAAGAGAACGGCGAGTCGAGAACCGATTCGAACGCGCGACCCGCGGCGGTGCGCGTGCAGGCGTATTGGCGCTATCGCATGACGGTCGACGGCGACGGAACGTCCGCCGCGACGCTCGAAGCCGAGATGGCGGAACTACTGAAGGCGGCCGTGGCGCGCAACTTCGATGCGCCCGAGCGGTCGTGCGTGCTGCTCAGCGGCGGGACGGACTCGCGCGCGATCCTCGGCGGGGCGCTGGCAGCGGTGGGCGGCGACGGCCGGCGACTGCACACCGTCACATGGTCCGACGCCGTCGCGCGCCGGCATTCCGACTTCACCGTCGCGCGCGAGCTGGCACGGCGGTTCTCGCTTCATCATCGCGAGCTGCCGCGACGCATCGACGACTACGCGCGGCGGTTCACGCGTCTGAACTACATCGGCGACGCGCATTCCGACATGGCCGCGTATCACCCGTACGAAATGGAGCTCGTCGAGACCATGGCCCACGAGGGGCTGCCCTGCGTGCTGCGCGGCGACGAGTGTTTCGGCTGGGCGTCGACGGCGCCGAGCGTGACCGACGCGCTGCACGAGCTGGGGTTGCGACGACTGTCCGGCGTCACGCGGTGCGTCGCGGCGCTGCGGCCCGCGGCGCGTGAGGCGTGGAGCACGGCGGCGGATGCGGCGATCACGAAGCTCGAAGTCGACTATCGCGATGCGCACCCCGACGTGGCGAAGGACGAACTCTATTTCCGCCAGCGGTTGCAGGGTTATCTGAACTCGATCGCGTATCCCAAGCACGTCGTCGCGGACCATCGCAACCCGCTGCTCGACGAAGCGCTGCTCGATTTCAACCAGCGCGTGTCCGCGCCCGCGCGGCTGAACAAAGGGCTATTTCGCCGAGCCGCAGCGCGGGCGTTTCCCGAAGCGTGGGCGGCGCCGTTTTCGCGCACGCCGAATCTCGTTGACTGGCTTGGCGAGTTGACGCGCGATTCGCCGGTGCGGCGCTACATGCAGGCGGAAATCGCCGACGAATCCAGCGCCGCGTGGGAGGTGCTCGATCGCGGCGCGGTCCGCGCGACGTTCGACAGCCTGCCGCGCGGCGAGACCCGCCCGCCGCTCGCGGTGCGAATGCGGGCGCGGGCGCGGAAGTTGGCGCGCGAGGCGGTGCGGCTGGTGCCGGCGGTGGAGCGGCGGTTGCGACGGTCCTATCACCGCGTAGCGCTGCCGGCGGAGTTCTTCTTATTCCGCGTGATGGTGCTGAAGCACGCGTTCGACGTGTTCGTATCGGGTGGGGGCGGACGGGCGGCGTACGAGGCGCATGCGGCCCGCGTGGCGGACGGAGTGAGCGCGGGCTAGCGCTCGCGAAACGATGCGGAGAAGTGCCGCAGCGACGGGGGTTCGTCGACAATCTCCAGCGGGCGGAGCGTGTCGCGCTCGGCGCGCAGCTCGAGGATCGCCTCGGCGACGTAGTCAATGTGGCTCTGCGTGTAGACGCGGCGCGGGATCGCGAGGCGCACGAGCTCCATCGGCGGGCGGACGCCGCCTTTACCGAACATGACGCTGCCGATCTCGCAGGCGCGAATGCCCGCGTGGCGATACAGTCCGATGGCGAGCGCCTGTCCCGGGTAGCGCTCCGGCGGGATGTGGGGGCAGAACGCGCACGCGTCGATGTAGATGGCGTGGCCGCCAGGCGGCTCGACGATCGCGACGCCGCCGGCGAGCAGCTTCTCGCCGAGATACTGCGTACTGCGGATGCGGTAGTGCAGGTAATCCTCGTGCACCACCTCTTCGAAGCCCTGCGCCATCGCCTCGAGGTCGCGGCCCGCGAGCCCGCCGTAGGTCACGTAGCCTTCGGTGAGGATCAGCAGTTCATCGGCGCGGCGGACCAGGTCGGCATCGCGCAGCAGCAGCAGGCCGCCGATGTTGACGAGCCCGTCCTTCTTGGCCGAGATCGTCGCGCCGTCGGCGAGGTCGAACGTCTCGCGAACGATGGCGCGGATGTCGCGGTCGCGCTCGGCGGGCTCGCGTGTCTTGATGAAGTACGCGTTCTCGGCGAAGCGGCACGCGTCGAGAAACAGCGGGAGCTGGTGGCGGTCGCACACGCGCCGGACCGCGCGGAGGTTTTCGAGGCTGACGGGCTGTCCGCCGCCGCTGTTGTTGGTGATCGTCACCATGACGAGCGGAATGCGCGCGGCGCCCAAATCGGCGATGAGGCGCTCCAGCGCGGGGACGTCCATGTTTCCCTTGAAGGGATGGCGCAGGGCTGGTTGGCGGCCCTCGGCGATCAGCAGGTCGATCGCTTTCGCGCCCGAATGCTCGATGTTCGCGCGGGTCGTGTCGAAATGGCTGTTGTTCGGGACGACCTTGTCCGGCCCGCCGACCAGCTCGAAGAGGATGCGTTCGCTCGCGCGGCCCTGGTGCGTCGGCAGGATGTGCGGCATGCCGGTGAGCTCTCGGATGCGCTCTTCGAGCGCAAACCAGCTCCGCGCGCCGGCGTAGGATTCGTCGCCGCGCATGATCCCCGCCCATTGCAGGCTGCTCATGGCGCCGGTCCCGCTGTCGGTCAGCAGATCGATCAGCACGTCGTCCGCGTGGATGCGAAAGAGGTTGAGGCCGGCGGCGGCAAGGCACTCCTCGCGGTGGGCGCGCGTCGTCATGCGGATCGGCTCGACCACCTTGATCCGAAACGGCTCGATGATCGTCTTCATGCGGCGCCTTCCGTGCCGGCGGGATGAAGCGGGCTGCGCGCGGCCGGCTCGTCGCCGTCCGGGGCGCGCGGCGGATTGCCGACGGCCAGCGGCGCAACGACCGTTGGACGGCCCGCTACGGGAGCTGGTCTGAACGGTTCGCGCTCCAACGCCAGTCCGTCGGCGGCGGCGCGGACGCGCGTGTGCGCCAGCCAGTGCGGATCGGGGCTGGGAAAGTCACGGCGATAGTGCGCCCCGCGCGACTCGCGGCGCAGCTCCGCACACATCGTCGTCGCCAGCGCGAGCAACAGCATGTTCTGCGTCTCCCACACGGACGCGTTCGCGGCGCGCCAGCGGCGCGACTCCGCCGCGCGCTCCGCGAGCCAGCGCCGCGCGGCGCACAGGCCGTCCGCGTCGCGCTCCATGCCGACTTCATCCCACATGTGCTGCTGAAGCTCCGTCCGGACACGCCGCGCGGTCTCGCTTGCGACGCCGGCGATCGGGCGCGCGGGCGCGGCCGGCAAGTCGGCGTCGAGCGGCGCGCGCTGGCGCGTCGCGTGGTTGCGTGCTGCGGCGTCGCAGGGCGTGTCGCCGCCGCGGGTCGGCTCGGCGTCGCGGGCGGCAAGCCCGGCGCGGCGGCCGAACACGAGCGCTTCGAGCAGCGAATTGCTCGCCAGCCGGTTCGCGCCATGCAGCCCGCTCGACGCCGCCTCGCCGCAAGCGAAGAGGCCCGCGACGCGGGTGCGGGCGTCCAGGTCGGCAACGACGCCGCCCATGCTGTAATGGGCCGCGGGCCGCACGGGAATCAGGTCGCGTTCGGGCGCGACGCCGCACGCGCGCAGCACGCGGTCGATCGCGGGAAAGCGCTCGGCAAAGCGTCCGGGCGGGAAGTGGCGGACATCGAGGTGCACGTGCGGCGCGCGATCGCGGCGCATTTCCCGAAACACGGCGCGGGAGACGATGTCGCGCGGC
>JBFXAM010000010.1:0-64603 GCA_050184295.1 Phycisphaerae bacterium
AGCCGCGGGGTCGTCCGCTGTGCGCAAGGCGACCTGGCCGGCGCGTTGCAGGCCTACACCGACGGCCTAGAAATCGCCCGGAAGCTCGCCGCCCGCGACCCGTCGCAGTCCGCGTGGCTGCGCGTCCTGTCGTTCGGTTGGTACATAATCGGCGACGTCCGCCGCGCGCAAGGCGATCTGCCCGGCGCGTTGCAGGCCTACACCGACAGCCTCGAAATCCGCCGGAAGCTCGCCGCCCGCGACCCGTCCCAGACCGAGTGGCAGCGCGACCTGTCAATCAGCTGGAACAAGATCGGCGACGTCCGCCGCGCGCAAGGCGATCTGCCCGGCGCGTCGCAGGCCTACACCGACGGCCTAGAAATCGCCCGGAAGCTCGCCGCCCGTGACCCGTCGCAGACCGAGTGGCAGCGCGACCTGTCGGTCAGTTGGAACAAGATCGGCGACGTCCGCCGCGCCCAAGGCGATCTGCCCGGCGCGTTGCAGGCGTACACCGACAGCCTCGAAACCCGCCGGAAGCTCGCCGCCCGCGACCCGTCGCAGACCGAGTGGCAGCGCGACCTGTCGATCGGTTGGAACAAAATCGGCGACGTCCGCGTCGCGCAAGGCGACCTGCCCGGCGCGTTGCAGGCCTACACCGACGCCTTCGAAATCGCCCGGAAGCTCACAGCCCGCGACCCGTCGCAGACCGAGTGGCAGCGCGACCTGTTCGTCAGCGAGGGAAAGCTGGGAGTGTTAGCGATGCAGACGGACGACCGCGCCGCCGCCCGCGCGCACTTCGAAGCCGCGCTGACCATCATCGAGAAGCTCGTGCAGCGCGATCCGACCAACGCTCAGTGGCGTGAGGATCACGCGTGGGTGCAGAACGCTCTCCGCGGAGTCGATGAAGCGCCCCCTACGGCTTCTCGCCCGAAATCTCCACCTGCGCCGCCCCCGGCGGCGGATCGAGCCGCTCCGTGATTTCCTCATATCCCGCCGGCGGATCGATCTGAAACAGGCTCGCCGCGAAGCCGTCGTTCACGCGGATTTTCTCCATCGTGACGCTCATGTATTCGTTCACCTCGCCCATCCCGTCCTTCCGCGCCGCCTTCACCATCACCGGCAGCCCCGCCTCCTTGCCCTCGCGCGCCACCCAGAAGTCCACCTGCCGATACAGCCGCCCGGTCCGCGTGCCGGCGCGCGGCGTCAGGATGAGGTGATCGGCGCCCGTGGGGCCGCCTTCCGATTGATCGGTGTAGCGAATCTCGAACTCGCGCAGCAGGTCGGCCTTTTTCTGCCCGAAAGGCAGCGGAAACGGCCCCTCGCCGATCTTGTACGGATTGCTCGTGTCGGTCTCGCGGCGGACCTCGCGGCGGATGAGCGTTTTGGTCTTGGGCTGCAATTCGTGGTACCAGCGCCCGTCGAACATGTGCTTTTCGCTCAGGTCGCGCTCACGCCCGTCGACGATCTTCTTGTCAAAGTGCACCAGGAACTTCGCGACCGGATCGAACTCCTTGAACCAGATCATGCCGCGCTTGGTGTCCGTCTCGTCGGCGAACACGTCGCTCAGTTCCCACTTCACCTGCGCGACCAGGTCGTCGACCTTCCGCTGCTCCAGCCGCGACAGAATCTTCTCGACCGTCGGATCCAGCTCCTTCGCCGCCTTCGCGATGTCCACCGGCGGCGGCTCGGTCGCGGGCGGCAGCGGCGCCGGCGGCGGAACCGGCCGCGCGTCCGCCGCGGGCTTCGCGCCCGGCACCGCCTGCGGCCCGTCGTCGGCACGGGCCACACTGGCCCCGCCGAGCACCCCGCTCGCGACGGTGCATGCGACAGCCGCTATCATTCCGACCAACCACGGATCGCGAACGCGCTGAGTCATTGACGAGATCTCCATGTCGACGAAGCAACCCGCAGCGACTTCATTCGTCAATTCTACGCGGCCATCCGATGGCGCGAAAGCGCGCCGCGCGGGCGCCGCGCCCGTCGGAGGCGTGACCGTTTCGGCGGGCGCTCAATTCCGCCGCAACGGTGCGACGGCGTGTCACCACGGGTGGAGCCGCGCCAGCGGCGCAACTCGTGGATCGGAAATCCGAAACGTAACAGCCGCCACGCACGGGCCGGTGGAATGCGTGCGGCAACGATCCGCCTGCCGTCGGTCGCTGCCGAGGCCGCACAAATCCGTGCGACTTTGTCCATCGGTTCCGCTCCGCCCTCGCGGGCCTCGCTCCACGTGTGGCTACACCCCTTGGCCCCGTCGGGGCCGCTCGAACCGTCACGCACCGTCGCCCGTCCGATCGCTCGCACGCAGTCCGGCATGTGTGCGTGCTGCGCCCACGCTGTCGGACGAGGCCCGCCGCCTGGCGCGGCGGGTTCTGATCTGCCGCGGCGGGTCTGCGGAACAGCACGCCGCACCGTCCCCGCTCGCAGTGTCGCACGGTCGAGCACAAGAGGAATGGTGCGCCCCGCTCGCGCGATCGCACGATCGAATGCCGCCCTTCCGCCACTATCCGTCCGCGACCCCACCGGCATGATCCTCCTGCTCGACGCCGCCTACTTCCTCGCGCTGCTCCTCTTGTGGCCGTGGCTGCTCTATCGCCGCTGGAAGGCCGGCCCAGGAAGCCTCAGCATCTCCGAGCGACTCGGAAAGCTGCCGTCGCGCCCCGTCGCGGCCCACTGCGTCTGGATTCACGGCGTCTCGCTGGGCGAGATCAACGCCACGCGTACAATCGTCGCCGAGCTGCGCCGGCGCTCGCCGGACACCGCGATCTACATCACCAGCACGACGCGCACCGGTCTCGACCGCGCCCGTGAGCTCTACCCGCATCTGCCCGTCGGGCGTTTCCCGGTCGATCTCTCGTTCGCCATCCGACGCGCGCTCGGCGTCGTCCGCCCGACGGCGATCATCCTGATGGAGCTGGAGACCTGGCCGAACCTGCTGTTCGTCGCCGCCCGGGCGGAGATTCCCGTGCTGATCGCCAACGGCCGCGTCACCGAGGAGCGCAGCATGCGTCGCTTCCGGCGCTGGCCGCTCCGCGGTCTCGCGCGGCGCATGTTCCGCGAAGTCCGCTGGGTCGGCGCGCAAGACGCGACCTACGCCGCCCGATTCGTCGAGCTCGGGGCGCCCGCCGAGCGCGTCGAGGTCACGGGTTCGGTGAAGTACGATTCCGCCGACGTCGCCGACCACATCGATGGAATGGAAGCGCTCGCCGACGCGATGGCGATCGACCGCATGCGCCCGCTGTGGGTCTGCGGCAGCACCGGCCCCGACGAAGAAGCGGCGATCCTCGCCGCGTACTCGGCGCTGCGCGCGGAATTCCCCGCGCTTCAGCTTGCGCTCATCCCGCGCAAGCCCGAACGCTTCGAGGAAGTCGCCCGGCTCATCGTCCGGCACGGCTATGCCTGTCTGCGCCGCAGCGCCGGTCCTCCGCTCGTGCCGGAAAGCGTCGCCGAACCGACGCCCGTCTTTCTCGGCGACTCGGTTGGCGAACTGCGGAAGTTCTACGCACTGGCGACGGTGGTCTTCGTCGGGCGCACGCTCGTGCCGCTCGGCGGTTCGGACGTCATGGAGGTCGCGGGGCTCGCGAAACCGATGATCGTCGGTCCGTTCGTCGAGAACTTCGCCGAGGCGATCGAGCTGTTGCGCGCCGAGCGCGGCGTCGTTGAAGTCGCATCCGTCGCCGAACTCGCTCCGGCAGTCGCGCGGCTGTTGGGCCACGCGACCGAGCGGGAGCGCATCGGCCGCGCCGCGCGGCGTACAATTGTCGCCCGCCGCGGCGCCACGGAGAGGATCATCGATCGTGTGTTGCGCGAACTGTACTGACGCGGAGCGCGGATCGCCCGCGGAGTTGGCGCAACAGGACTTCGCCAACGCGTCTCGGCCAAAACGCATGCCGCATCTCAGCGAACACGAACGATTCATGCGGCGCGCCCTCGATCTCGCGGCGCACGGACTCGGGCGCGTCGAGCCCAACCCCATGGTCGGTTGCGTCCTCGTCCGCAACCGCCGCGTCATCGGCGAAGGCTTTCACCAGCGGTTCGGCGGTCCGCACGCGGAGGTCGAAGCGCTGCGCGCGTGTCGTGGGTCGCCGCGCGGCGCGACCGCGTACGTCACGCTCGAGCCGTGCTGCTATCACGGCAAGACGCCGCCCTGTACCGACACGCTGCTGGCCGCGGGCGTCGGCCGCGTGTACGCCGCCATGCGCGACCCGAATCCGCGCGTCAGCGGCGCCGGCATCGACCAGCTCCGAAAGGCCGGCGTCGCGGTCGAGGTCGGTCTCTGCGCCGGTCCAGCCGCAATGCTGAACGCACCGTTCATCAAGCTGATGCAGCAGCGCCGCCCGTGGGTGATACTCAAGTGGGCGCAAAGCCTCGACGGGCGCATCGCGACGCGCACCGGCGACTCGAAATGGATCAGCGACGACGCGATGCGCGCTCACGCCCACGCCCTGCGCGCCCGCGTCGACGCGATCATCGTCGGCGTCCGCACCGCGCTGCGCGACGACCCGGCGCTCACCTGCCGGCTCGCCGACCCGCTCCGCATCGCGACACGCATCGTGCTCGACCCCGACCTGCGGCTGCCCGCGACGTCGCAGCTCGTCGCGACCGCGCGCGAGTTCCCCACGCGTGTCTATCACGCCATGCCCGCACCCGGCGCCGCGGCCCGACCGATCGCGAGCGCCGCGCGGAAGCTACGCGCCAGCGGCGTCGTCGTCCGCGATTTGCCGCGCACCGGTTCCGACAGCCGTGCGACGCGCGCCGCCCGCGGCGACGCCCGTGTCCGCCGCCCCGCCGACCCGGGGGTTTCGTTGCCGCACCTGCTCGACGATCTGGGCGCAGACTCGATGACCAACGTGATGATCGAAGGGGGCGGCCGGCTCCTCGGGCGCTTTCTCGACGAGCGCCTCGCGGACGAAATCCAGATTTACATCGCCCCGTTGCTCATCGGCGGACGGCGCGCCGTCGGCGCGCTCGATGGCGCCGGGGCGCGCACTGTTGTTGAGGCGGTGCGCCTCTCGACAAGCCACCGCGCGGACGGGGCGCCGCACGCCACGGTGAAGCCGGTCGGTTCGGGGTGGGTCTTTCAGGGGCGCCTCTGGGAGCCGTGACGCGAAGCGCGCGGAATTCAAGCCCGCGCGCCGGCCGGAACGACGATCACCGCGGCATACGAGGTGCGCCTGCGTCACCCGCCGGCTTGCGTCGCTGCGGTCGAGGTCGTCGCCGGCGTACCCATTCGGTGTGCACCGACCGGCGATCGATGCGCCGGCCCGTTCCGCCGACCCTGCCCCCACCGGGCGATCACGTCCGCGATCCGCTCCGCGGCTTGGCCATCCCACAGTTCCGGCGTGCGCGGCTCGCGCGCCTTGTGCCGCAGCCCGGCGCACGCGCGCAGAATCCGCTCCGGGTCGACGCCAACCAACTGATTCGTCCCCTGCTCGATCGTCACCGGCCGCTCGGTGTTGGTCCGCAGCGTGAGGCACGGCACGCCGAGCACGGTCGTTTCTTCCTGAATGCCGCCCGAATCGGTCAGCACAAACGATGCGTCGCTCAGCAGCCGCAGGAAGTCGAGGTAGCCCAGCGGATCGAGCAAGCGCACGTGCTCGAGGCGCGCGACGCGCTCGGCGAGCCCGTTGCGATCGAGCGCCGCGCGCGTCCGCGGATGGATCGGGAACACGATCGGCTGTGACGCGTCCAGTCGCTCCAGCACGCCGATCAGCCGTCCCAGCGTTTCACCGTCGTCGACGTTCGACGGACGGTGCAGCGTGAGGACCGCGTATCGCCGCGGGGCGAGCCGGTGCTGCTCCAACACGCGCGACTCCGCCGCGAGGCGCTGGTGTTCGCGGAGAGAGTCGATCATGACGTTGCCGACCAGGTGAATCCGGTCGCGCGGCACACCCTCGCGCAGCAGATTCGCGACGCCGGACTTCTCGGTGACAAACAGCAGTTCGCTGATCGCGTCGGTCAGCACCCGGTTGATTTCTTCGGGCATCGCGCGGTCAAAGCTGCGCAGCCCGGCCTCGACGTGAAACACCGGCACACCCAGCTTCACCGCCACCAGCGCGCACGCAATCGTCGAGTTCACGTCGCCGACCACCAGCACCGCGTCCGGCTGCTCGCGCTGCACGACCGGCTCGAAGCGCTGCATGATCGCCGCCGTCTGCATCGCGTGCGAAGCGCTACCGACTTCGAGGTTGCAGTCCGGCGGCGGAATCCGCAACTCCGCGAAGAACCGATCGTTCATCGCCGCGTCATAGTGCTGTCCGGTGTGCACCAGGTACGGCTGAATCGCCGGGCGCCGCCCGAACGCGCGCATCAGCGGCGCGATCTTCATGAAGTTGGGCCGCGCGCCGCACACGTTCATCAACTTCATCGTTTCCTCCCCGACCCCGCCCGGCCGCCGCGCCCGCCGACGAACGACGCGCCCTACGGCGCAGGCGGCTGGACCGCCGGCACAATCACGTTGGGCAGCCCGAATCGCACGGTGTCGAGCACGCTCTGGCGGAAACTCCCGCCGCCGATGCTGTCCTCGTCGAGGGCGCGCTGGTAGCGGTATTCCGCGACCGGATCCCAGATGCTGCCGACGCCGAATGGCCCGATGCGGATGTTGTTGAGCGCCCAGCTTCGCAGAAGCGTGTCGCCGGTGTGCGGCACCTCGAAGATGTCGCCGGGCCGCAACTCGAAGTCCGACGCCTTGCCGGCGATGATGTCCGCCAGTGCCAGCTTGACGTGCACGTTGCTGCCGTCCGCGAGTTTGCGAACGACGGTCGCTTCCTCCGGCTCCAGAAAGTCGAGCAGCCCGCCCGCCGCCGCCACGGCGCGCGTCACGGGCAGCGTACCCTCCGGCGCGATCGGAATCGTCTGCGGGATCTTCACGAGACCCATCACGTACACCGCGCTCGTAATCGCCGGCTCCACCGAGACCAGGTCGCCGGACTCCAGCGGCGGCGCGGTCATCGCGCGCCGCACGTCGTTGACGTTCATCAGGTCGTAAACGACCTCGGGCCGGTCCGCGCGAATCGGCCGAACGCGGATGCGCCCCGATGTTCCCGGCGCAAAGCCGCCGGAGCGCGCCAGCGCATACAGCACGTTCCGCTCGTCGCTGCGGAGCGTGATCAGCCCGCGCTGCGCCGCGGCGCCCGCGACCATCACGGTCGTCGCCTCCGGTCCGGTCAGCTCGCAGAAGACCGAAAGCTGCTTTACGACGCCCGGCACGAACGCCGCGTAGATCGCCTGCTCCACTTCCTCGAGCGTCTTGCCGCCCACCTCGACCCATCCGACCAATGGCAGCGAGACGCGACCGGTCTGGTGCACACGAGCGCGCACCGCGAGCTCGGAGTATTCGTCGCGGATGCCGGTCAGCGTGACCGTGAGCACGTCGCCGGAGCTCACCGTCGCCGGCCGGACCTCCGTCAGGTTCAGCTCGCCGGGATGGACGTTGACCGGCTCGGGATCGTGCGCCGACGCCAGCTCCGCTTCGCGCTTTTGCAGCTCGGCGACCGAGATGCGCTGGTCCGACTTGCAACCCGATACCAACGCCGCCGCCGCACCCGCCAGCAGCAGCACGAGCGCTCCGGAAACCACGCGGACGGGGACGCGGCGCGAAGCGCCAGTATCAGCGGCCACGAGCGACTCCTTTCGCAATCACGGTCTGACCCATACGCGGGTGTTTATCGGCGGCGGTTTCCGCGCCGGTTTACGCCTACGCGCGTTCCCGCGCGACCGGCGCACCGCAATCGTTGCGCCAAATCAAACCCGCGCGGCGCGCTACGTCGGCCCCGATCCGGCCCGACTACCCGAGCACGCCGTAGGTCAGCGCGTTCACCGCGAGCTGGCGCACCAGGCTGAGGATCTCGTAGGTGAAGTAGTCCGGCGCGGTAATTGCGCAGCCGCCCGCCTGGAGCAGCGCCGCGCCGGCGGCCGCCAGCGTCGCGATCCGTGCACTCTCCAACCGCCGATCCCGCCTCGTTCTGCCGCGTACCATGCCCGTCTCCCGTGTTGGCCGTGTGCGCCGATGCGACTGCGCCGATCGCGCCCGCCACCGGCTGGCCCTGCTTCTATCGAGCGCCGCGGTCGGCGGGACGAGCGCTGCGCGCCGCGGACTCCGGGGTTTCGCGCGCCGTGCGACCCGGCAATCCGGCCCTACGGGCGAGCGGCGGCTTTCGAAAGCAGGCTCTGCACCTCTTCGCGCTCCTTGGCGCTGAGCGCGTTGAGCTTCTGATCGATCGCCTGCACGCCCTTCAGGGCCGCCGCCGCTGCCGCCCCTTCGTCCGCCTCGGCCGCGGTCCGCGCCACTTTCAACAGCGCCCGGGCGCGCGCGGCGCTGATCGGCGGATGGAGTTCCGCGGCGCGCTGATACTCGCTCAGCGCTTCGCGCAGCCCGGCCGGTCGGCGTGTCAGGATGTATGCGCGCGTATCGCGCAGGTTCGGCTCCTGCGGCGCGAGCGCCACGGCGCGCGTCGAGAACTCCAGCGCCTCGTCCAGGTTGCTCTGCGTCTCCGCCAGGATCCACGCCAGGTCGTTCAGCGCCCGATAGTTCTCGGGGTGCGTCTCGAGCACCTTGCGATACAGCGCCTGCGCGCCGTCCAGGTCGCCGGTCTGATACTTCAGCAGCGCCAGGTCGAGCTGCGCGCTGACGAACTCCGGGGCCGTCCGCGTCAGGTACTCGAACAGCTCGACCGCCGTCTTGCGATAGGGCGCCGAGCCCGACGTCGCGAGCACCCCGGCTGCCGTTGCGACGATCTGCGGATCCTGCCCGCCCTTCTGTCGATACTCGGTGACCAGTCCCACGATGCGCTCGTAGTCGCGCTTACCCGCCAGCCACTGCAACCGCGCGATCGCCACCGCGGGCGCATCCGGCGTCCGCTTCGCGGCCCGTTCGATCCACCGCCCCGCCGCGTCCAGCTCGCCCCGGATGCGCTCCAGCTCCGCCAGCGTCAGCATCAGCTCGGTGTTCTGCGGATCGAGCTCCTGCTGCTTCTGCACAAACGGCAGCGCCATCTGGGCCGCGTGCCCGTCGCCCGAAGTGATCGCGGTCTGGAGGATGAACTTCCGCGCGTCCTCCGACTCGGGGGCTTCCTTCAGCACGAGCGCCGCCCAGTTCACGGCCGCCCGCACGTCGCCGAGCCGGCGCTCCACCTCAGCCTGCACCAGCCAGAAGCGCAGCTCTCGCGGCAGCTTTTGTCGGGCCTCGGCAATGCGCTGCCGGGCCGCGTCGCCCTCGCCGCGCTCCAGCGCCATCTGCACCAGTTGGATGTACGCGGGCACGAGCACCTCGTCGCGCGTGTCGCCGAGCGCCACGAGCTTCTTCAGCAGTTCCTCGGCCCGCACGCGCTCCGCGGGCTGGCCTTCCTCGATCATCAGCGCCGCGCGAATCGCGATCAGCTCGCCGTCGTTCGGCGTCACCTGCTCCAGCCGCGCCAGCAGCTTCTCGGCCCGCTCCCGATCACCGGCGGCGCCGCGCGTCAGGTACCCACGCACCAGTTCGCGATCGAGCGCCGCGTTCTCGGGGAACTTCGCGACGCCCTCGTGCCAGACCGCGATCGCGGGGTCCATGCGTCCCGTCTGCTTGTAGAACGCCCCAAGCAGCCCGTAGCCGGCGCCGTCCTTGTCGAGGTCGCGCAGCTTGAGATAGTCCAACTCCGCCGCGTCAAACTCGCCCAGCTTCGCCAACAGCCGCGCGCGGATCAGGTGCGCTTCGAAGCTCCCCGTACGTTTCACCGCCCCATCCGCGATCCCCCGCGCCTCGTCGATCGCCCCGTCGGCGCGCAGCAACTCGACCCGCGTGTCCGTGATGACCGGCGCGCCCGGCGCGAGCATTTCCGCCTCGTCGAGCACCTTCAGCGCCGCCGCGCGGTCCTTCGATTTCGCGTAGATCATCCGCGCCAGCAGCACGCGCCCGTTCAGGTCCTGCGCGTCCCCTGCCACGCGCTGCTTCAACAGTTCGATCGCCTGCTGCCGGTCGCCGCTCCGTTCCGCCGCCAGAATCTGGTAGCCCGTCCAGCGCTGCGGCGACCCAAGCTGATCGAGGAGCGCCGTGATGTCCGTGAAGCGCCCCTGCCTCTCCAGGAGCGCGAGCAGCCGCTCTTCCAATTCCGTCGAGTACCCGCTCGCGTCCGGGCGCAGCGCCCGCCGATACACTTCCTCCGCCTTCCCGAGATTGCCGCCTCGCTCGTAGAGGTCGCCCAGGCAGATCGCGGCCCCTACCAGGCTGGGGTCCGCCGCGATCACGCGCGTCAGCGATTCCTCCAGCTCCTGCTGATGGTCGCGCCACTGCCCGGTCGCCAGCCACAGCTTCGCCTGGTAGTACCGCCAGCGCAGCCCCGAGTCGCCCTCGATCTGCCGCAGTTCGTCGATCACCGGCTGGGCCCGCGTCGCATCGTCCGGCAGCCGCGACAGGTCGAGAATCGTCATCCGCGTCCGCACGTCTCCGGCATCGACCTTGGCCAGCGCGAGGAGGGTCGCGATCGCCTCGTCGTACTTGCCCTGAAACGCGTCGACAATCGCGCGGGCGCGCTTCAAGTCCTGCTGTTCCGCGCCCGCTGCGACCTTCGTCAATCCCGTCTCGACTGCTGCCCGGGCCGCGTCAAGGTCGTTCAACGCGCGATGCAGTTCCGCCAGGGCCAGCCAGCCGTCCGCCACCGCCGGATACTTCTCGCACGCCGCGCGCAACCGCTCGACCGCGGTCTCGGTCTCGCCGCGCAGCGCCAGCAGGCGCGCCAGTTGCAGCTCCGCCCGCAACGCGTCGGGGCACGCCTTGACGGCGTCCTCCAGGATCTTGCGCGCGTCATCCGGCCGCCGATCGCGCAGCGCGATGCTCGCGAGCAGCAGGCGCGGCTCCACCTCCTGTGGGGCGCGCTGCACGAGCGCCTCCACGCGCCGCTTCAGCGCCGCGCGCTTCGACAGATCCGGGTCGTCGTAGACCTGCGGAATCTCCAGTTGCAGGACCGCCACCTCGTCGGCCGGCGAACGCACCCCGTCGCTCGCGCCCGGCGTTGCGCCGCGCTCCTTCGCCGCCAGCTCGCCGGCGCGCTTCAGCGCCTCCGCCGCCCGCTCGGTCTGGTCCGTCCGTCCGTACGCGTCGGCCAGCAATTGCCAGCCGCGCGCCGACATCTCGTTCCGCGCGATCAGCGGCTCGAACCGGCGGATGACTTCGTAGGGCTTGCCCTCGCCCCACAGGACGAGCGACTCCAGGAACGCCGACGCCTCGTTCACTGCCTCGTCGCGGGCCGCCGGCAGAGCGCCGACGTACTCGTCGAATGCGGCGCGCGCCTTGGCGTGCTCCCGCGCCGCGACATACAGTCGGATCGCGTCCGGCAACACCGCGAGCCGCTGCCGCGGCGCACGCTCCTTCGACGTTGTCGCGAGCGCGTGGTCGGCAAGCTGCACGCCGTCGGCCACGGCTTGCCGGCGGAGCACAAGCTCCGCACCGAGCTGAAAGACCCGCGCCGGCCACTCGTCGGGATCGAGGATCTCGCGGGCCAGCACCGCGCGCGGCGCATTCGCGGCCAAGGCCAGTTGCTGCCCGGCGCGCTCCAGCTCGCCGATCTCGCGCCACTCCTCGCTCAGCATCAGCCGGACAAACGGGTCGTCGCCCGCCATCTGCTCGGCCTGCTCCAGGTCGGCCCGCGCGCTTTCAAACCAGCGCTGCCGCTCGCCGCCCGCCGCCGCCGCTCCGCTGATCCGATAGAAATTCGCGCGCGCCACAAGCGCCCGCGCCGAATTCGATTCGTACCGCACCGCCCAGTCGAGCCACTGCATCGCCGTGTTCTGCGGCTCGGCGAGCTGAAACGCGCTGGAGTCGACGCCCTTGGCCGGCCCCGAGCCGATGCCCTGTCCCTTCGTCGCGAGAAACGCGAGCATCGAGCACGCTTCGACGAATTCCCGGCTGTGCGATTTCGTCTGCTCAACGTGCGTCACGAACGTCGACAGCGCCTTCCAGGCTTCGTCGAACTTGTTCTGATACACGAGCGACTTCGCCAGCCAGATCGTCGCCGGCGCGTCGAACGCATCGCTCTCGAGGCGCTGGTTGGCGAGATACGACAGCTCCGTGTAATCGCCGGCGCTCGCGTACAGCCGCGCGAGCAGCGTAACCGCGGCGCGCTCGAGCTCCACGTGAAGCTCGGGGTTCCGCTCCTCCAGCCGCTGCTTTTCGACCACCCGCAGGATGCGGCGCTGGACCTCGATGACGGTTCGCAGGTTCTCGGCCGTCAGCGGGCGTGACGTCAGCAGTGCTTCGGCGTATTGCGGGAGCACTTGCATGTCGTTGGGATACTTGCCGAGATAGCGCCGGAACTGCTTCGCCGCCTCGTTCCAGTCGGCCGTCGCGACGGCCGCTTTTGCGGCGCCGAGGGCCGTGTCGGCGATGCGGTTCTTGCGCAGATAATGCGCGGCCAGCAGCCCGCCGCCCCCGAGCACCAGGACGGCCGCGATCGCCACGAGCACTTTGACGTTGATCCGACCAGCGGCTGCGCGTGGAAGCATGGTTCCCTCTCGGTTCGAGCATGGACGTTCCACGCACACCGCGGGCGGCGCGCAGCGGCACGTCGGTCACCTCGGATATCGAACCGCCGGGCCGCCGACTTGCCGGGTTCGGTGCACATCCGGCGGGAGGTGATAATTCATGCCGTCGCCGGGATGGGACCGCACTGCCGCAGGCCAGCGCCTGCTGCACACGGCCGAAAAAGGCCGACCCGGATGGACACTCGCTTTCACGAGCGCCATCCGGGTCGAGGCGTCTCAACCAATCCGTCGTTTCCCGGCAGCCGCGGACCGGCGGCGCCAGAACGGCGGCGGTGTCGCGGACCTGCGTCACGCACGACCGCCCGAGCGGGCGGCCGCGCGCGACGTTTCAAACCGAACTACGCCAGGCGGCGCTTGCTGCGGGCCAGCATCGCCAGGCCGATCGCACCGAGGGCGACGCCCGCGGGCTCCGGAATCATCGACGGCGCCAGGATGTCCGCCTGCGCGCTCAGACCGCTGTCGAGCACGTCCGCGAACGACTGGATGTAGTACGTCGCGTCCGTCTCGAACCAGATACGGGCCGACGTGTGGCCCGCGCGAAGCTCCGTCCCGTTCGCACCGACCGCAAACTGCCACGCCGGCGCGCCGTTCGTGAAGTTGCGCTCGATGAAGTACGCGTCACCGTCGCTCCAGCTCTCCGGACCGCCGCGCGGACGCGTGCTGCCCGTGCCGTCCGAGCCGGCGTCGAGAATGCGGAGCGGCGGCGCCCAACCGGCGATCGCCGGCGCGACACGCACCAGACCGCTCGCCAGGTCCGCCGGGCCGTCGACCGTCACCGTGTAGATGAACCCCAACCGGCCGCCGCCAACGTCGCGGACTTCGCTGTAGATGTTGCCGACGAAGTCGCCGACCATCGGACCCGTCAGCGAAGCCACCAACGTTCCCGTCGTGACCCACGCCGGCGTCGCCGTCGTGTAGAACGGACCCGCCGTGCCCGGCACGCCCGTGCCGCTCAGCGACGGATTGAACCAGAAGTCGCCCGGATTCAGATCGGCGTGGGCAAGCGCCGGACCGATGGCGGTCATCACCACCATCGCTCGAAGTAGACCACGAAACTTCATAAGACCCCTCCCGAGAAGTTGAAACACGCGTGTAACAACACCGCCAACACCCACGGTCGACGGGTACCGGACCAGCCGCACAATTCATTCGAGGATTCTGGAGTACGCCTGTAACGCCGAGACGGACCGCGCGCCCTACCGCGGCGGACCGCGCGGCGACAGCGCGCTGGATGGAAAACAACGGCGTGGCGACGCCGGCCCAACGCAAACACGCGCGCCAGGCGGCGGAGGCTCCGTCAGAAACGTCGCAATCACATGGACGATCGCGGCGGGAAATCCAAGATCCAGCGGCGTCGCGTGCCCAATCTGGCGCGCGTCCGCGTGATACCAGTCCGGCACGCAGCCCAGATTGAGCTTTCGCGCCGAGCGGCCCAGCTGCCACGCCCCGACGCTGCCGAGCGCATACAGAAACAGGGCCGCGCTGCTCGGCGCCGTCGGCGAGAGCCGCACCACCGCCGCGCGGGTCCGCGGATCCCCGACGCCGTCGTCGGCCACCGGGACCCGATTCAACTCATCGAGGTAGAACGCCGCCGGCGGCGATGGCTTCACGCCCCTAGCATCCGCGCTGGCCACGTCGCCAGGGGTCGCCGCCGCGCTCGCGTCGCCCGCCCACGCCGCGCTCACCCATGGGCGCGGCGTGAGCTCGGCGTGCGCGACAACGCACGTCGCGCCGACGACGAAAGCTGCAACCAGGCTGCGACAGCGTTTCAACAAGCACCCCCCGGACATCCAGTGCGATGCGCAGCTCGCGGGAGCAGTGCACCCACAGTGGAAGATTAAAGCGGATGCGGAAGCGAAGTCAACGAAAATGCCTGCTTTGCAGCCCAAACGCGGGCAAATCCCGGCGTCCCAAAATGCGTGTCTGATAGTACAGCGATTGCTCGGGGGTGCGCGTCGCCCGCTTCGCCAGCGCTCGCTGACGTCGACCGGTTGCCTCGAGCGACACGCGCCGCTAACGCGTTGGCTTGGACCACGACTCGTGTCGTTCCCCCGACCGCGCCGCGCTGTGCGGCGCCGTGTGGCGGCTCAGAGCTTCGCGCCCCGCGGCATGCGCCGGCGTGCGGCGCCGTCCGCACGGTTCGCGCACCACGATGCGGTCGAGCAGCCAGAGCTCGCCCATCAGCAGTAACACCGCCATCGGCATCATCGTCACGCCCGCAAAGTCATGGAAAAACGTCTGCGCCGTCGCGCTACCGAACCCCATGAACAGCAGTGCCGTCGCCACCAGCCGCAGGAGGTTGCAGACCACTGCGATGGGCACGCTCGACAGCACCAGCGCCGCCTTCATCCAACCCGGCCGCGCCACCAGCAGCGCCATCGCCGACGCGACCACCGTGAATGCCGTCAGCATGCGCAGGCCGCTGCACGCTTCCGCGACCGCGAGCGGAACCGAGTCGTTGAGCACGAGCACGAACCCCTCGCGATCCGCGGTCACGCCCAGCACTTCCAGCAAGAATACGGCGCCCGTCGTCGATGTCTCCTGAAGCGGGCCCGACACGGTGTTGTGAACGCGCGCCGGCATCGGCAGCATCAGAAACAGAAATGCCAGAATCCAGCGCAGCCTCCAGAACACGCCCGCCCCGCCGATCGTCAGCACCACGCCCACCAGGCAGAGCACCAGCGCCAGCCGCTCGATCGATTCGTACAGGAACATCATTCCATAGATGCGCAGCCCGCAGGCAAACGCCACCAGCGCCAGCCCCGCCCAGCAAGGCCCGCGGAACGCCCGGACGAGCTCGGATCGCCGACGCCAGGCAAGATACGCGGCGGTCGGGAGCACCAGTTGCCCCACGGAGTAGTCGGGGCTGCGCTCCCAGATGCGATACAGCTCAAACGCCGTCTTCCAGAACGACCACACCAGCGCCGCCGCCGCAAGCGCCAGAAACGCCGCCAGCCCCCACGCCGACGCGCCGCGATTTGCGGTGAACACGCCGCTGCGGACGGCCTTCGCCCGCGAGTCGCCGGTCATGCCTCGGTTCGGCATCTTCCTTCACTCCCCTGCCCGCCGGGCGGCGTTCTCGACCTCGGTCAGCTTCGCGATGACGTGCGGTGCGAATTCCTGCGCAAACTGCCGAACGCTCTCCGCGGCCCGCCCCGTCCGCAACGCGCCGCCCGCGGCGCTCACCTGCACCTGCGCGACGTACTTCACGCCCGCGGCCCCGCGCCACGCGCGCGACCGGAGCAGCGAGACATCATGCGAAAACCGCCCGTCGACGATGTAGAAACCCAACACGATCACCTGGCTGCGGTCAAACCCGCCCCGGAAGAACTCGTACTGCTGCGCCGGAATCGCCGCGTCGCGCGCCAACGCCAGCTCGACCCGCTCCGTGCCCCGCAGCGTCCAACCCGCGCTCGGATAACAAATGTCCGGCCGGTGCGGCTGGAGATCGCGGGCTCGTACGCCGTAACCGACGAACACCGTCACCGCGTCGCGACCGCCGTCGCGCGTGTAGGTGCGCGAGAGGTGATCATCAGTGTCGGTTCGTTGAATGATCGCTTCCTCGATCGGCAGCTCGCGGCCCTCCCACGCGCCGATGCGCAGCGGCAACGTCGCGAGCGTGCCGCGCGCCATGACGATGTGGTTCGGCTCCATCTCCAGGTACGTCGCTAGCGCACGATAGCCGGCCCCAAACGCGACGAGCCCCCCCGCCAGCACGAGGCACGGGAGCCGGGCGGCTCTCGTGAAGGGCACTGCGACCGTTTCCGCTGGCGCGTCGCGGGGTTCATTGAGTCGACGGTTCACACGAAGATCTCCCAGCGGACTGACCACTCCAGCGGACCGCACAGCGCCCCACGCGCAACGGTTCGCCACGTCGTTATCGGTTCGATCGGCGCTTGAGTTTTCATGCCGTCGTGGCGGTCGCGACCGCACGGCGTGTCCACGGACCGCGCGTCCGGCGGGATCCAGCAGGGAACGGAATTGGGCTACCGCGCTCGCTCCCGGGATCGGTTTTGTTATCAAACCTAGAGTCGGCCTACTTTGCCCACACTGAATCTCATTAGGATGCTTCCCCCATGTCCGCGTGAATCTGGAGAAGATGCGCGGACGCTGCGCTGGGAAGGAAGCCATGCTCGCGTTCAACCGCACTGTGAGTGCGCGCCACTGTCATGCGCGCCATCCACGCTCCGTTGCCGCTCTCCTCGGGTTGATTACCTGCGTATTGGGCTCGTCGACGGGCGGCTGCCCATCCGCGGAGTCCGTGGATCCAGCCGGAGGCACCGTCGTCGCCGGCGAAGTCGTCACCAACCCGGCGTTCCCGAACGGACCGGGCCCGACCGGGCCCGCACCGAGCGACGGGATCGGCGCGGATGACGGCGGCGGCGGCGTGCCCATCCCTGGTCTGATCGCCCCGGATTATCACTTCGCGAGCCTCTACCGCACCGTGCGCGTCGTCACGCTCAGTGCCAGCACCGATCTGCCGCGCGAACTCAAGGTCGACATTGTCTCGCCGCCGATTCACGGCACACTCACCGAGCCCGAAGCCGTCTCGGGCTCGGTGTATGAAGTCCGATATGACCCGGGTGACTTCGTGGGCACAGCCCAGTTCTCCTACCGCGTTTCCGATGGAATCCAGGAGTCGAACGTCGGCACGATCACGATCGACGTGATTCCCGAGGTGCGGTTTCGCGTCTTTGCCGACGATGGTCCGCCGCCGCGCGACATTCGTGTCCAGGCTTTTGCGGTGCCCGACGCCCCGCTGCCCGAGGCCGAGTATGTCTGGACCGTCGGCGATCAAACGTTTCGCGGCAACGCGCGGACTCACGGCGCGTTCGCGACGCGCCTCACCGCCGGAGGAGTTTACGACGTGCGACTGGTGGTCAACATCGCGGCAGTCGGCTTCGCGGCGCTCGCCCGCGCCGGCGCCGACGGCGCCGAGAGTTCCGTCCGCGTCGTGGTCTGGCCGACCGTGTCCGGCCGCGTGGCGACCGCTACCGGTCAGGCAGTTCCCAACGTGGCGGTGGGCGTGTCCGGCGAGCCGTACTCCGCCACCACGAACGAACAGGGTAATTACGCGCTTGCGCTGCCGCTGGGCTTCTCAGGCAGCATCGCTCCGGCGCGCAACGGCTACACCTTCGCGCCGGCGACGCACGCGTTCGCGGAACTCGCCGCCGACGCCGGTCCGGTCAACTTCACTGCCTTTCAGGTTGGTGGCGGCAATAATGAACCGGCCCCGAACCGTGCCCCGACGGCCGATCCGCAGACCGTAAGCACCGACGAGGACGCCGCGGTTGCCGTCGTGCTCAGCGGCAGCGACCCGGACGGCGACGCGCTCCGGTACATTGTGACCTCGTTGCCCTCTGCCGGCGTACTTCGCGACTCTACCGCGAACCGCGTCCTCGCCGCCGGTGACCTGCCGTACAACATCCCCAACAACGCGCGCGCGCTGCACTTCACGCCCGCCGCGAACTGGTACGGCAATTCGAGCTTCAGCTTCCGCGCGAGCGACAACCGCGACGCGAGCGGCGACGCGCTGGTCGCGCTCGTGGTACGCGCGGTGAACGACGATCCGGTGATCGCCCAATCCGACCCGACGAGCATCACGGTGGAGCAGAACAGCCAGGCCAACGCCGCGCCGAACCGAATCACGCTTCGTGCCGCGGACGTCGATGCTTCCGGGAACACGCTCGCCTGGACCATCAGCACGGCGGCGGTGCACGGCACGGCCCTGGTCGCGAGCGGGTCGCCGAGCGCGTCGAACGGCAACGTCGTCGTCAGCTATCAGCCCGTGACGGGCTACACCGGCGCGGATTCGTTCCGCGTACGCGTCACGGACAGCGCCGGCGCGAGCGATACGCTGCTGGTGAACGTGAACGTGTCGTCGACGACGCCGCCGGGCACCTTCTACGTCGACGCGAACAACCCTAACGCGAGCGACACGAACGTCGGCAGCGAGACGCTCCCGTTCCGCACGATCCAGCGCGCCGCCAACACCGTGAACCCCGGCGACACGATCTATGTGAAGGCCGGCGTCTATCGCGAGTCGATCACGATCTCGCGCAATGGAAACGCCACCGGCCGAATCCGCTTCCTGCGATTCCAGAACGACGCCGTCGTCGTGGACTGCGAGCGCACGCGGCAGTTCGGGTTCTGGATCGGACGCAACGCCGCTCCGGGCGGCGCTCACTACGTCACCATCGACGGGTTTACGATCCGGAACATGGCCGGCGGGTCGAACTCCGGCGGCGTGCTGCTCTACGGCTGCACCCACGTCGAAGTCAAGAACTGCACGATCCACATGGAGAACTGGGTCGCCGAGGACTATACAACCGGAATTCGCATCAATGGCCCCACCGAAGACATCCTGATGGAAGGCAACACCATCTATCGGATGCAGGTCGGAATCAACAGCCGCTGGAGCCCGTCGGGAGACTATCCGGGCGCGCCGAAGCGCATGACCATCCGCAACAACCACGTGCACCACATGCACGTGAACGACCATCTCCAGCAGAACCACACGTTCGGCATCGCGATCTCGAACATGAGCGAAGACACGCTCATCGAGGGAAACCTCGTGCATCACATCGACGACTTCTGCATCGGCACAAACGAGACCGGCGGCCCCACCACGATCCGGCACAACATCTGCTACCTCGCCGATTACACCGACGGCGGCGGCGGCGGGAATGGGATCAAGATCAAGCCGCTCACCGGCGCCAATCGCGGGTCGCCGTTCGCGGACCAGGTACACTACAACGTCGTCTTCCTCACCAAGGGCGGCATCCACCTCGTCACCTATCCCGACGGGCGCGGCCACCGCTGTTATAACAACACTTCGATCAAGAATTTCGGCAACGGCATCGACTACAGCACCATCGGGCCCGGCGACGACTACACCACGTTTGTGAAGAACAACCTTTTCGCCTACAACGGCGCCCGCGACTTGCCGCCGCACCCGAGCACGCCATCGGGCGCGCTCGCCTACAACTATGTCGAGGACGGGTGGGGCGTTAACGCCGCCGCGCATCCTTACACCATGACCGCCGCGTCGCACGGACTCCCGCGCCTGGTGAACGCCGCGAAGTTCGACGAGAGTCCCGACGCCGAGCTCACCCCGCTGTTTCTGCAACCGCTCAATGACCCGGCCCAGCACCCGACCGCGACCGCGGCGCTAGCGTTCGCGCGCCAGAAGATGCGCGAGTCCGCGGCGCTGCTGAGCGACAGTCCGTGCATCGACGCCGCCGCGAACTTCGGACTGAACCTGCCCGATCTCTTTGGCGTGACGCCGGCGGACTACCCGGGTCGCGCGGACCCGTGGAACGACGGTCAGCCGGGCGTGATTGATGTAGGCGCCATGGAATATACGCCGTGACGCGCGAAATACACACTGATAAGCGCAGAACGATCCATGCCGAGTGCAAGGTGGAGAATGCGGAACGCGACGCGTCGCGCGAAGTGCGGCGCAGTCGATTGCTCCCCCGGCCCTCTATTCGCCCACGCGCCGCTCCGGCTCGCTCGGCGGTGAGTCGCTGAGCGCCGCGGTCGCGTCGTCTGGATCACCGTGTTCGACCAGCGCGCCCCCGGTCGGCGTTCCGACCGAGCCTTCGCCTTCCGTCGACTGCGCCGGGCCCGCGGTGGTATCGTCCCCGGCGCGTTGTCCGGTCGACTCCGCACCAGCGTCGCCCGAGGCGCCATCACTCGAACCCTCGCCGGCCGGCAGACCCTCGACCGCGGTGAATCCCGAAGGCGCAGCCTCGCTCGGCGCCGCGACCCCGCCCGTCGCCGCCAGCGCCGCACGCATCGCAGCCTTCTCACGGTCCAGCTTCTCGCGCTCCTCCTCCTGCCGAATCGCCTCCTCGCCGCAGGCCTCGACGATGCGTTCGGCGGTCGGCTGATCGATGCCGAGTTCCTTGACGAACGAATCCGGGCCGATCTCGTCGACGTCCGCGACCGACACGCAGCCCATCGCGACAAACTTGTCCATCAGAATGTCGTTGTCGCCGACGATCGACTTGATGGTGCGCTCCAGGGCTTCGAGGTGGCGGTTGTATTCGGTGGGCGTGAGAATATCGACGTCCCAGCCGGTCAGCCGCGATGCCAGCCGCACGTTCTGCCCGCGCTTGCCGATGGCGAGCGAGAGTTGATCCTCCGCCACGACCACCGTGGCCTTCCCGAGTTCGAAACAGAGCGCGATCTCGGTCACTTCCGCGGGCTTGAGCGCGTTCTGGATCAGAATCTGGCTGGACTCGTTCCAGCGCACGATGTCGATCTTCTCGTTGTTCAGCTCTTCGACGATGTTCTTGATTCGGCTGCCCCGTACGCCGACGCAGGCCCCGACGGCGTCGACCTTCGAGTCGATGCTGGAGACGGCGACCTTGCTGCGGTAGCCGGCCTCGCGCGCGAGGGCCTTGATCTCGATGATGCGCTCGGCGACCTCCGGCACTTCGAGCTCGAACAGCCGCGCCACGAATTCCGGATGCGAGCGGGAGAGGATGATCTTCACCTGGTTCGGCTGTTCGCGCACTTCGAGAATCAGCACGCGGATGCGCTCGCCGGGCTGGTGTGTCTCGCCGGGAATTTGCTCGCTCCGCGGCAGGAAGCCTTCGCCGCGCACCAGTTGAACGATGATGTTGCCGCCCTCGACGCGCGACACCGTGCCCGTAATGATCGTGCCGCGCTTCTCGGTGTATTCCTCGAAGATGCTGGTGCGCTCGCGCTCGCGGGTCTTCTGAATGATCACCTGCTTGGCGGTCTGCGCCGCGATCCGTCCCAGCGTGTGCATGTCGATCGGGTGATTGTCGACCGTCGCGCTGATCGCCCCGCTCAGCAGATCCAGCTTCACTTCCGCGGCCTCGGCCGTCACATACGCCTTACGCAGCGCGCTGGTCATCGCCGCTTCCAGATCGGCGACGAACGAATCGCGGTCGATGTTCTTGTCGCGGCAGATGCTCTCGATGTGGCGTAGCAGATCCTGGCTCATCGGTGGTCTCCGCCGACACGGGGCACGACTCGCCGTCGCGCGCCCGGCCGGGTGCAATCAGCGACGTTGCACGCGCCTGGGTTGTCTCGGGTCTCCGCCGACCTCCGGCGGACAACAAAAAAAGGTCGCGGATGCGACCCGTACGGATCCCATGGGGGATCGAACGAGTTGACCGGACGCGCGACTCGATCCACGAGCGAAGCGAGCCTTACGACCGGGCGCCGGCGAGGCTGAGGTTTCGACCGTCCGCCTCGGGCTCGAAGAAGTGTACCCGATTCATGTCGACTTGCATATGCACGTCGGCGCCCTCACGAACCGTGTGCCGCGGGTCTGTGCGGCAGACGATCCGGCCGTGAGCGGGCACGTCCAGGTGGACATCCACGCGGTCCCCCAACGGTTCGGTCACCACCACATGGGCCGCGATGCTGGCGCCCGGCTGCGCCGCCGCGATCGGCGTGAAGACGTCCGGGCGAACGCCAAGCACAACCGGTCGGTCGACCCGGTCCGCCAATCGCTCCGCGTGCGCGGCGCACAGGTGCAGGCGCTGCTGCCCGTCGTCAAACGCCAGCCGACCACCGTCGCGCGCGATCCGCCCGTTCAGAAAATTCATCGGCGGCGTGCCGACGAATCCTGCGACGAAGCGGTTCACCGGCCGCTCATAGACCTCGAACGGCGGCGCGACCTGGTGAATCCGCCCATCCTTCATGACGACGACGCGATCGCCGAGCGTCATCGCCTCTTCCTGGTCGTGCGTGACGTAGATCGTCGTGGTCTGCACGCGCCGGTGGATCCGCTTGATCTCGCCGCGCATCTCCACCCGCAGCTTCGCGTCGAGGTTCGAGAGCGGCTCGTCGAACAGATATGCCTTCGGCTCGCGGACAATCGCGCGCCCGACCGCGACGCGTTGCCGCTGTCCGCCGGAAAGCTCCTTCGGCTTGCGGTGCAGCAGGTTGCCGATGTCGAGCATCGCGGCCGCCTGCCGGACGCGCTGGTCGATCCGCTCGTGCTCGGAGCGGGCCTCCGCGTAGCGGGCCGGCGCCAGCACGCGCGCAAACGGGTTGTGCCAGGCGGCGTGCTTGCGCCGCAGACGCAGCGCGAAAGCCATGTTCTGGTAGACCGTCATGTGGGGGTAGAGCGCGTAGTTCTGAAAGACCATCGCGATGTCGCGATCTTTCGGCGCGACCTCGTTCACGACGCGCTCGCCGATTCGAATCTCGCCGGCGCTGATCTCTTCCAGCCCCGCGACCATGCGCAGCGTGGTGCTCTTGCCACACCCGGACGGGCCGACCAGCACAATGAACTCACGGTCGGCGATCTCGAGCGAGACGTCGTCGACGGCCTTCACGTTGCCGCCGAACACCTTGCTTACGTTTCTCAGCGACACCTGCGCCATGGGCGCATTTGAACCCACGCCGCCCGCGCCGGTCAACTCCGCGCCGCGAATCGGTCGTGGGTCAGTTTGATCCGGGTGGTACGGGCGTCGCGCCCGTGCATGTCGGTCTGGGTGGTGAGGGCGTCTCACCCGTCCATGCGGCACGCACCGGCGAGACGCACGTACCACCCTTTCAAATTCACTTTCCGACGAAACCGACCCACTACTCGCGAATCAACCGGGTGCGCGAAACTCCAGGCGCCGACCGCGCCACGACAGCCGGAGCGGACGGTTCAGCAGCACCGGCGACATCGGCCAGACGTGCCCGACGTCGCGTGTGAACACGACCGGCGCGCGCCCGTCACGCGGCAAGTGAAACCGCAGCAGCTCCAGCACGGCGGGTCGCTGGTCGCGCTGCTCGACCGTGTGAAAGTCCCCGACCAGCACGCCCGCGGCGCGTTCGAACCAACCCGCGATCTTCAGCGCCGCGAGAAAGCGATCGATGCGGTAAGGCGCCTCGTTCACGTCTTCGAGCACGAGCCAGGCGCCGTCGATGCGCGGACGCAGCCGCAACGGCGCCCCGGCCATTCCCGCCAGCACGCTCAGGCAGCCGCCGACGAGCCTGGCGCGGGCCGGGGAATGCCGGGCCCAGCGCCCACACGCAAGCGTCCCCCGTATTGTGGCGAGATCGGCACGCTCGAACCGGATGCTTGCTGCGGCATGCGCGGAGCGCGACGCCTTCCGCGGGTCGAGCGCCGCCATCACCGCCGGCAGTTGCTCCCAGAACCGCGCGAACGCGGCCCGTCCCGCCTCCAGCGGCTTGAGCTTCCACGCCAGGTAGCTCGGACAGAGCCAGTACACGCCGCGCCCCATACGGTGCTTCGCCACCACGTTGACGAGCGTCGTCATCTCGCTGAATCCAAACGCCCACAGCGGCGTGCGTCGCCGGGCGAGCGAGTCGAACCGAAGTTCGGGCAGGATTCGCGAGAAGTACGCCCCGCCGTTGGCCGCCACGATCGCCAGTGTCCGTGGGTCGTCCAGCGCTCCCTGTATGTCGCGGACGCGGGCCGCATCGTCGCGCCGTCCGCCGCGATGCTCCTGCTCGTCCGCCTCCCACAGCGCAGGCGCGCCGGTCACGCGGAGCGGCGCGCGGGTCGGACCGCGCGTCGCGCCCGCGTGGGCGCGGATCAGCGCCAGCATGTCCGCCGCGCTTCTCAGTCCGAGCCGCGCGACGTCCTTCGTCGCGGGATTCGCGTGCGCGAGAACGTGAATTCGGTCCGCGGTCTGCGATCGCTGGCGCATGTGCTGATTCCAATTTCCTCGTCGGGGAGTTCGCCGCCGATCAACGCCATGCCGCGGTGCACCCATCGATCCGCGGGGGCGTGCCCGGTCGGCGGCCGGCATCTCTGGTTTCGAGCCAGCGCGGCACCGCCGGGCGGTATCATAGGCACCCATGCTGCGGTTGGGCTCCATCACGCTCGATGCGCCGGTCGTTCAGGCGGCGTTGTCCGGCTACAGCGACGCGCCGATGCGGCTGATCGCGCGCCGCCTCGGCGCGCCGTATGCCGTCCACGAGGTCGTGCTCGACAAGCTCGTGCTCCAGCCGGGCAAGCACCATCGCAAGATGTTCCACCTGCCCGCCGATGACCATCCCGTCGGCGGACAGCTCATGGGCGCCGAGCCCGAGAAGTTCTCCATCGCCGCCCGCCTGATGGCCGAGAGCGGCTTCGACGTCATCGACATCAACTTCGGCTGCCCGGTACGGAAAGTGCTCGGTCGCTGCCGCGGCGGATTCCTGCTCTCCGACCCGCCGACGGCGATCGAGATTCTGCGGCGCGTCCGCGACGCGGTCCCCGCCGGCGTGCCCGTCACGCTCAAGATGCGCCGCGGCATGGACGAGTCCGTCGCGAGCGAACGCAGCTTCTTCACAATCTTCGACGCGGCCGTCGAATTGGGCCTTGATGCCATCACCGTCCACGGTCGGACCGTCCAGCAGCGCTACGTCGGCCCCAGCCGCTGGGCCTTCCTCGAACGCCTGAAGCGCTACGCGCCGCAGATGACCCTGCTTGGCAGCGGCGACCTCTTCACGGCCGACGACTGCCTGCGCATGCTCAACGAAACCGGCGTCGACGGCGTCTGGGTGGCGCGCGGCTGCATCGGAAACCCGTGGCTGTTTCGCGAAGTGCGGGCGTTGCTCGCCGGGCATCTGCTCCCCGAACCGCCGACCGTCGCCGAGCAGGGCGAAGTCATCCGCAGCCACTTCGCGCTCTGCGAGGAGCTTCACGGCCCGGTCGGCGCGAAGATCATGCGGAAGTTCGGGATCAAGTACAGCGAGCTGCACCCCTTTGCCGACGAGGTCAAGCGCGCCTTCATCGCCGCCGACACACGCGACGAGTGGCTCGCGGTTCTCGACGATTGGTACGACCCGGCGCGCGCCTGGCCGGCGGGCGTGCGGAAGACCGGAGCGGGACATCTCATCGCCGCGGGCGCGGAACAAGCCTGCGCCGGGGATGACTGAGCCGCCCGGCGCGGCGCCTCTGGACAGCGCGCCGCCCGATCGCTAACCTGCTGCCTCAATTGGCGTAATCGCCCGAGACGACCGGCGCGTGTGGGCGCGGCGGTCGATTCACCTTCCTCGGGCGCAGCGTGGGTCGCGCACGCGACCCGGATCAGGAGCACGTCGATGACCCAACGCGTATGCTGGTGGTGCGACGCCCTTGCTTGTGCGGTCCTCGCGCCCGCGATCGCTTCCGCCGATGCCACAATCAGCGGCCCCGGCGCCGCTGCCGCGACCGGGCTTCAGTACGGCGTGGCGCAGACCACGGCCCCAGCCCCCGCTCCGGCGCGCGCCGAAGGCGGCTCGATGTATCGCGGCACCAGCGACTTCTACAACGTCCGCGAGGCCTTCGCCAACCAGCGACAAGGCGAGTGGGAGTTTGAATTCGGCGGCGCCTGGCGCACCGACGACAGCGAATCCGACGACGATTTCGCGCTGTTTGGCAACATCAAGTACGGCATCACCGACCGCTTCTATGTCGAGCTCAGCGCGCTGCCGATCAACCTCGGCGACGGCGGCGATGGCGGCGCCGGCGACATTGGACTCCTCTTCTTCTACCAGTGCATGGACGAGACCGATTGGCTTCCGGCCTTCGGATCCTGGATCAGCGGACGATTCCCCAGCGGCGACGGCTCCTCCGGCGTCGACGGCACGCTCGGCGGCGCGTTCACCAAGACGCTCATGCCGCGCCTGCGTGGTCACCTCCAAGGCACCATTACGACGGCCAACGGCGACCGCGGCCCCGACGAGTACGACCGTCGCGACTTTCAATGGGGCGCCGGCGTCGGCATCGACTACGAGATCGACGAAAAGACCTACGCGATTCTGAACTACACGAACACCGTGAGCGACGAAGTCGGCAACGGCAACCTGAACGTGCTCGAGGTCGGCGTCACGCACAACATTGTGCCCGGCCAGCGCCTCCGCGCGGCCGTCGACATCGGCCTCGACGACAACGGCGAGACGCCCAATTTCGTTGCGAAGTTCCTGTGGGCCATCGACTGGGGAACCTGATCCGCTTCTTCGCTTCTCTTTGGAAGCGCCACAACGCGCCGGGACCGCGACTCGCCCGTCGCTTCGCGGTGTCGCCGGTCCGCCTTGTGGTCTCCTTGGGCAGCGAGCGCGCACCGCCGCTGACGCCCGTCACGCCGTCAGCACCAGTTGAGTAATCTCCGCCGGCGCGCCGATCCGCATCGGCGGCCCCCAGAATCCCGTTCCGCGCGTCACGTAGATCTGCGTCGTCTCCGTGTGCGCGTGCAGGCCGGCGAGATACGGCTGTGCGAGCAGGACGAGTGCGCCGAACGGCCACAGTTGCCCGCCGTGCGTGTGCCCCGAAACTTGCAGCCCAACGCCGTGGCGCGCCGCGTCGTCGATCATCCGCGGCTGATGCGCCAGGAGGATCAGTTCGCGCTGCGCATCGCGTCCGGCGAGGGCGGCGCCGACGTCCGGACGGTGTCGCGGATTGAATCGCCCGCCGTGCAGATCGTGGACGCCCGCGAGATCGAACGTCGCGCCGCCGCGGTTCCGATCGCCGACCGCGACGCGCTCGTTGGCGAGCACGCGGATGCCGAGCGTGGGCAGGTGCGCGAGCCACGCGTCGGCGCCGACGTAGAACTCGTGATTTCCGGTCGCGAAATAGACGCCGTGCGCTGCGGCCAGTCGCGCCAGCGGCTCGATGTCGTTCGCGATCCGGGCCGGCGTGTTGTCGACCAGGTCGCCGACGATCACGACCGCGTCGGCGCGCAGGCGGTTCGTCTGCTCAACCACCTGCTCCACAAACTCTCGCCCCAGAACCGGCCCGATGTGCAGGTCCGCCAGTACCGCGATGCGAAAACCCGACAACGCCCGCGGCAGACGCGCCAGCCGCACCGGCACTTCCGGCGTGCGAATGTCACTGGACAGTGCTTCGCGCACACCCCAACCATTCAGCCCGCCGGCGCCGACGAACGCGGTCCCCGCGCCCACCCGCGCCAGAAACACGCGCCGGCCGACATCGACCCGTCCGCAATACCGCGGTTCGCCGGCAGTGATTGTCACGCTCGCCCGCGCGACTTTCTCCGCGGCATGCGCGGGCGCCGCGTTGACGCCGCCCCGCTCCGCCGGTCGCCGCCCCGCTAGCGCCAGCAACCCCCAAAGGACATCCCAACTGACCAGCAACAGCACCGCGTAAAAGACGAAGCCGAGCCATACAAACGCCGCGTACACCAGCGGCGCGAACGCCTCGAGCCGAAACGCCCGAGCCCCGACCAGCGCCGTGGGAATCAGCACACCGCCGGCGACGAGCACGCCGGTCACGACTCGCCGAACCAACCGCGGCGGAGCTGTGTCGCGGACTTTCCGCTTCCACAGATACCAGTGGGCCAGCGCCAGCACACTGCCCAGCACGGCCAGGAAGATCGAGAAAGCGACCCCGCGCGTCACGGCGGATTCTCCGGTGGCTTCGGGCGCCGGTCCCGCGCCGGCGTGCTCAACGAACATTGTATGACGTGCCCCCGTTACGCCGCGCGACCGGCGCGGCCCTGTCGCGGTTGACGAATCGGTCCGGCGGCGCCAAAAAACGGCGACATGGACCTCGCTCCGCTCGTCGACATCGCGATCGTGGACCCGCGCATCCGCATCGACCTGCGCTACGCCACGGCGCGTAACATGTTTGGCGTGCCGCTCTATCCGCTCGCCCGCGCGCTGCTCCGCGCGCCGGTCGCGCGGAGACTGGTCGTCGCGCAGAACGCGCTCGTCGGCGAGGGGTTTGGACTGAAACTGTGGGATGCGTATCGACCGCTCAGTGTCCAGAAGCGACTGTGGGAGCACCTGCCCGACCCGAACTTCATCGCCCCGCCGACGCGCGGTTCGCGCCACAACCGCGGTGCCTCGGTCGATGTGACGCTCGTGGACGCGGCGGGTGCCGACGTGCTGATGCCCACCGAGTTCGATGAGTTCACGCCCGCCGCCCATCGCCGCTGCCCGACCGTCGCGCCGCTCGCGGCGCAGCACCGCGACCTGCTCGACGACGCGATGCGGGCCGCCGGCTTCGTGGGGATCGAAACGGAATGGTGGCACTACGACGCACGCGATTGGGAACGCTATGGGCTACTCGACGTGCCGCTCGACGCGGTGTGACTCGTCGTGCCTACGGCGCGGCGTGGCCAAGCCGAGACCGCGCGATTGGCGAGTTGACACGCGAGCGGCGCAGCGAGATCAAGGGAGACGCGTCGTCGAATCCGGCGACCGGAATCGTGACCGGCGACTGAAGTCGCCGGCTACTCTCGCCCGCCCTCCAGGCGGACACATCGGCCCACGTCTCATCCGAGCGGGCGAGGATACAAAGCAGGTCAGGCACGTCGTCGACACCGGCGACTGAGGGCAAGTCCGGCGACTGAAGGCGAGTCCCACGCCTGAGTTGAGACCGGCGACTGAGTTCGCCGGCGACGGAGTTCGCCGGCGACGGAGCTCGCCGGCTACATTCGCCCGCCGTCCGAGCGGAGTCGTTGCCTCGCACCTGATCCGAGCCAACGCCTCGGCAGGCGATCCGCAGTCCGCACATGGCGCACCACTGCTGAATCAGTCGCGCCCTGGATCGCGCCTCCGATTGCGCATCAGGCGGCGTGTTCCGCCACGCCAACAATGCCGGTGTGTCACGAGCCCGCGCTGCAACTCGCCCGGCGGGCGCACGAACGTAGCCGGACGCTTCAGCCGCCGGTATCGCACCCGCCCCCTTTTCACTTTTTCAACTCTTGCCGCGGTTCCCGCATTCGCACCGGCGCCTACGGCTCGAGCACGAGAATGCTGAACGTCGCGTTATTCCGCTCGCCGTCGATCCGCCGAATATCCACGCGCACCGTGAGCGTGGGCGGCGTGGCGTTGAGGTCCATCCCCGCGATCAGGTACTGCGCGAACAGCAGACCCGACACGCCCGCTCCGCCCGCCGCGCTCGTCGTCTGGCGAATCGTGATCAGAACCGGGAAGTCGTTCGGCGACAGCAGCGCGAGATTGCCGCGCGCGTTGGCGAGGCTGCACACGACGAAGTAGCGCCCCACGAAGTTCGGGTCGAGCGTCGAACTGATGATCGTTGTGCCGCTCTGGCGCGAGCCATCACTGTTCACCACGCCGCGCGCGATGACGCCGGTCAGATCCTCGCCGTCCGCGCCCGGTTCACCCGGCGCGCCAGGCTCCCCGGGCGCGCCCGGTTCACCGTCCGCACCCTGACAATCGAGCGCGTCGAAGTTCCCGTCCCCATTCGCATCCTCGGCGGCGTCCGCCTGTCCGTTGCCGTTCAGATCCCAGCACGAAACGCCCGCCGGCCCGGCGGCGCCGTCGGCGCCGGACGCACCGCCGGCGCCCTGACAATCGGTCGCGTTGAAATCTCCGTCGCCGTTGCGATCCTCGTCGGTTTGTCCGGTGCCGTCGCCGTTGAGATCCCAGCAGCTCACGCCCGGGGCACCGGGTTCGCCGCGCGCGCCCTGGTCGCCGGTCTCGCCCTGCGGACCGACGGTGTCAGGCTCGACGACCGTGCCGGGATCGGGGCGCGTACTGCTGTCATCCGCATTGTCGTTCGCATTGTCCTGCGCGTTCACCGAGACCGCGGCGGCAAACCAGAGCACGTCGAGCAGGCTTGAGGCCGCGATGTCCTTGCAGTCGAACCGCACATCGCCGAGCAGAAGCCCGATGGAGAAAATGCCGAGTAAGGGGGCGCTGAACAGGCGCATGGTGACCTCCCCGAGAGTCGCGGCCTTGCGGCCGAGATGTCGCGAGCCGAGGGCTCGCGCAGATGACGCCGAGTGATCCCAGCACGCGGCAGCATCATCCCGAGGAATACTATTCAACGTCCATGTGGCTTGCCACGCGCTCCGCGGCTGCGGCCGGCAGCAAACGCTTTCGCGCGCGACGTCGCGGCGCGGACACGTGGTTGCCGCCAGACCGAGGGACCGCGGACATGCCGGAGCTTGGTAGCGTAGCGACTCAAGAACAACCGCGCGTTCGATACGGGGAGCTGCGGCGCCCCGGATCCAGAAGGCGGAGTTGTCTCCACGGACCTTCAGCAGCGACGCTATCGCAACCACACGTCCGTGCGCTGCGACACACTGCTGCGGTAGTAGCTCCCGCCCAGGCGGTCAAAGAAGAGCTGATCGTCGTAGATGGTCTCGTCGGAAAACGACGGCTGACCGAAACGATACCCGATCGCCGCCGCCGGCCGTTCGCCGCGCTCGATCTGCGTTGCGAGCCAAGCGTCCTGGGGTGTGCGACCGAAGACGAGATTCGGCGTGCGCGCTGGCTCACCGCGCCGGACCCACGGCTCGACCACCGCGGCGTGCGGCGTCGCGGCGCAGCCGAACAGGCTCGATGCAAGCACGGCGATCCAGGTCGCGTGTTTCACAACGATTGTACGGCGCGGCGGCAGGCGCAGGTCAACCGTGAACCCTCACGAGCGCGCCGAACCGCGCCGTTCCGGGCCCGGCGCGACTTATTCTGAGACGCGCGCCGTGCTTCAGCGTGTTCGGCCGACGCCGCGCCTAAACCGCGACGACGCCCAGCGGCGGCCGCGCCGCCCAGCGCCCGCGCGTGAAGTCCGGAAAGTCAACCGATCGGCTCCGCCGCGCCGTCGACTGTTCGCTGAGTTCGCACACGGCGCTGATGGCGGCCGCGTCGTATACATCCATGTCCAGCGGCTCGCCTTTCAACAGACATTGAACCAGCCGGTAATTTTCCAGAAAGTCCATCCCGCCGTGGCCGCTGGTCGCGCTGGTGGTCTCCGTCTTGCGCCACAACGGGTGCTCGCAGTCGTCGGCGAACTGCTCGTACAGATTCTCCCAGCGATGGGCCGGGCTGCGCCCTTCGATGTGCGCGCGCGCCGGGCCCGGATAGCCCTGCACCAAGCCGCGCGTGCCCTGCACCATCACGATCCGGCTATACGGGCGCGGAACGTTCGTGTCGTGGACAACATAAACCGTGCGGCCATTCGCGGTCTTGATGAGCGACACGTTGACGTCGCCGAGCACGAACGACTCGCGACGGCGTGGATCGTCAGGCTGGAGCCGCTCCTGCTGCCAGAGTTGCAGGCCGCGCGACGGGCTGCTCATTGAAACGAGGTAGTCGAAGCGATCGCCGCGATTGATGTCGAGGCACTGTGCGATGGGCCCGAGCCCGTGCGTCGGGTAGAGGTTGCCGTTGCGGCGTGTGGAGTGCGCGCGGCGCCAGTAGCCTTCGTACGTCTCGTTGAACTTCACGTCGCGCAGGTCGTGCAGATAGCCGCACTCCGCATGCAGGAGTTCGCCGAGCAGCCCCTTGCGGACCATGTTGAGGATCATCATCTCGGTGCGGTCGTAGCAACAGTTTTCGAGCATGACACAGTGCTTGCGCTGCGTCTCGGCGGTCTCGACCAGTTCCCAGCAGCCGTCCAGCGTGTACGCCGCGGGCACCTCCACCGCCGCGTGCTTGCCGTTCTTCATTGCCGCGATGCATCCGGGCACGTGCCACTCCCACGGCGTGGCGTGGTAGACGATGTCGAGGTCTTCCTCGGCGCAGAGGCGCTCGAAATCGCGCGGCCCGCGCGCGTAGCCGGCCGGCCGCCGCCCGGTCGCTTGCTCCACCTGATCCTGAACGCGCGCGACCTTCTCGGGGAGCACGTCGCAGAGCGCGAGAATCTCGGCCCCGGGCACCTTGAGCAGATGATTGATGTGATTCGAGCCCATGCCGCCAAGCCCCACGAACCCGATCCGCACACGCTCCATCGGCGGCGTCCGAAACAACTCGCCGGCGCCCGACGACGCGGCAGGCGCGCCGCGCGGCGCCGCGCCACGGCGCTCGCCAGACGCGCAGCCGGCGAGCCCGAGCGCGCCCGACAGCCCCGCGAGCGCCCCGAGCCGCAGAACGTCGCGGCGCGTGGGCACGGCATTCGCTGCGGAAGCCGGCGCGTTCGGCGCGGCGGGTTCAGTACCGGGCGGTGTGGTTCCGACGTCATCGGCGGGCATGATGGTCCTCGGGCGAAGTGTTGCGCGTGGGGTCCACGGCGGAACCCCGCACGACAGCGTACACCGATCGCGGCAGAGTTCCAGTAACATCGCGAACCATGTCGACCGCGCTCGTCATTCTCGCCGCTGGGCTGGGCGCGCGCTACGGTGGTGCGAAGCAGTTCGAACCCGTCGGTCCCGACGGCGCGACCCTCATGGACTACACGGTCTTCGACGCGCTGCGCGCCGGCGTCGAACGCGTCGTGTTCGTCGTGCGCCCCGAGCTGCTCGACGCGAGCCAGCGACTGTTCGACCCGCGCTATGCCGACCGCGTCGAGGTCCGCTACTCGATCCAGTCGCTCGATGACCGCCCGACCGCACGTCGCGCGCCGGTCGATCGCCGCAAGCCGTGGGGAACCGGTCACGCCGTGTTGGCGGCGGAGCGCGCCGCGGGCGGGCCGTTTGTCGTCGCGAACGCCGACGATTTCTACGGCCCAACGTCGCTCGCGCGCGCCGTTCGATTCCTGCACGCGGCGCGGAACGAGCCGAGTGCATCGCGGCACGCTGGTGCGGGGCGCGCGCCAACCGCGACGGCGCCACCCGGGCGCCACGATCACGCGCTCGTCGCGTTCCGGCTTCGCGACACGCTCAGCAGCGCCGCCCGCGTGTCGCGCGCGGTCTGCACGGTTGGAGGCGACGGGATTCTCTCCGCGATCACCGAGCGCACCGGGATCGAACCCGCGGGCGCGGACGCAACCGCTGACGGGCTGGTTGCAGGGCGCGAGCGCCTTGCCGGCGACGCGCTCGTGTCCATGAACCTGTGGGCGTTTCAGCCGCCGATCTTCGACTCCCTGCGCGCCGCATTCGCGAGCTTTCTCGACGAGCGCGGCGACGATCCGCGCGCCGAGTTCTTTCTTCCCGCTGCGGTTCAGAGCGCGATCGCTTCCGGCGCGGCGCGCGTGCACGTCCTGCCGACCACCGATCGCTGGTGCGGGCTCACCGCCGCGGCGGATCGGCCGATCGTCGAACGTGTGCTGCGCGAGCACGTCACGCGCGGCGACTACCCTGCGCCGCTCTGGCCGTCTCCCGCGGAGTAAGCACACGATGCCCAGCTCGGAGTCGCGCAGCCTGCTCGATGTCGTCGCGCCGCTGATCGAGTGTTTCGACCTTCCCGGCCGCGCGCTGAGCGCGGAGCCGCTCGCGGGCGGGCACATCCACGACTCCGTGGTCGTGACGCTCGCGCCGTCCGCCGGCGCCGCGCGCCGCGTTCTGCTCCAGCGCATCAACACGCGCGTCTTCCCGCACGTCCCGACGCTGATGGACAATGTGGCGCGCGTCGCACGGCATCTCGCGTCCAACCAACCGGCCCCCGCCGCGCCGGCGGATCGCCGCGCGTCGCTCCGCTACATCCCCACGCGAACCGGCGGCCTCGCGCTCGAGACGGCGGACCACGGCGTGTGGCGCCTCATGCAGTACATCGAGCCGCACGCGACCTTCGTCGTCGCGCCCTCGGACGACGTTGCCGAGCGCGCCGCGTTCGCGTTCGGCGACTTCCAGCGCCGCCTGCTCGACCTGCCTGCGCCGCCGCTGCACGAGATCATCCCGCACTTTCACGACACCCCGCGCCGATTCGAATCGCTCGAAGCCGCGGTGTCGAACGACTCCGCCGGTCGCGCGGGCGCGGCGGCAGCCGAGATCGCGCTCGCGCGCAGCCTGGCTTCGCATGCCAGCGCGCTGTTGGACTTGCGGCGCGCCGGAGCGCTCGGCGAGCGCGTCGTACACAATGACGCGAAGCTCAGCAACGTGCTGTTCGATCCGCGGACAGGCGCCCCCCTGTGCGTCATCGATCTCGATACCGTCATGCCGGGGCTGGGACTCTACGATTTTGGCGACCTGGCGCGTTCGATGGGCACGCACGCCGCAGAAGACGAGCGCGATCTCGCCCGCGTGGAGATCGACCCCGACCGATTTGCCGCGCTGGCCCGCGGCTACCTTCGCGGTATCGGCGACCGGCTTGCCGACGTCGAGCGCGATCACCTGGTCGCGGCCGCGGTCGTCATCACGCTGGAGCAGGGGGTGCGTTTCTTGACCGATCACCTGTGCGGCGACGCGTACTACCGGGTCGCGCGCGCTGGCCACAATTTCGACCGGGCGCGCACCCAGTTGAAGCTGGTGGGTTCGTTGCTGCGGCAGCAGCGTGTGCTGCGCGCCGGCGTTTCCAGTTGATGCGGCGTCGCCGACTCCGCACCCCGGCGGACGGCGAGTAGAATCGGGAAAGCATCAGTCGCGGCGTGCCGACGGCCGGCGCTGCGCGACCCGGTCTGCGATCGATCGACCAGGAGCGACGGGCCCGATGACCACCGCGAATCTGTCCCGATCCGCCCGACTTGCCGCGGCGTTGCGCGATCACACCGTCGTCCTGCCGGGCGCGTTCAACGCGTTGACCGCGCGGGCAATCGAGCGTGCCGGCTTCGAGGCGATCTATCTTTCGGGAGCGGCGCTGGCGAACAGCCTGCTCGGCGCGCCGGACATCGGCCTGACGACGCTGAGCGAAGCGGCCGCTCACGCGGCACGCTGCGCCGCGGTCACGACGATCCCCATCATCTCGGACGCCGACACGGGATTCGGCGCACCGGAGAACGCGGCCCGCACCGTGCAGGAGTTCGAACTTGCGGGGCTGAGCGGGCTGCACCTCGAGGACCAGGAATTCCCCAAGCGCTGCGGGCACCTGTCCGGAAAGACCCTGGTGCCGACGGAGGAGTTCTGCGAGAAAATCGCCGCCGCCGCCGCCGCGCGGCGCGACCCCGATTTCCTCATCATCGCCCGAACGGATGCGCGCGGCGTGACGGGCTACGACGATGCGGTCGCGCGGGCGCACCGCTACCTGCGGGCCGGCGCGGGAGCGATTTTTCCGGAGGCGCTGAAGACGCGCGAGGAGTTCGCGCGCTTCGCGCAGGACGTGAAAGCCCCGCTGCTGGCGAACATGACGGAGTTTGGCCAGACGCCTTACCTTCCCGCGGCCGAGTTCGCGTCGCTGGGCTATGCGATGGTGATCTTCCCCGTTACACTTCTGCGTCTCGCGATGAAGGCTGTGGAACTCGGCCTGCGCGAGTTGCGCGAGCGCGGAACGCAGACCGCGCTGCTCAGCCAAATGCAGACCCGCCAGGAACTGTACGATCTTCTCGGATACGGGGTCGCAGCCCCGCCCCTCATGCCACACGGAGCCAAGGGATGACGGAGACCACGGAGCTCTATCGGCCGGGACTCGAAGGCATCATCGCCGGCGAAACCGCCGTCTCCACGGTGGAGCAGGACAGTCTGGCCTACCGCGGATACCGCATCGACGAACTCGCCGAGCATGCCAGCTTCGAGGAAGTCGCCTACCTGCTGCTGCGCGACGAGCTGCCCAACGCGTCGCAACTGGCCGCGTTCCGCAAGCAGCTCGACGGCCACCGAAGCCTGCCAGGCGCGGTCGTCGACGCGCTCCGCCTGATCCCGCCGGACGCGAACTACATGGACATCTGCCGCACCGCCGTCTCGATGTGCGCCCACTTCGACCCCTACCGAGGCGACGACCTCGACGCCCTCGTCGGCCGGGCCGCGTTCATCCTCGCCGCGGTCCCCAGCATCATCGCGGCCCGCATGCGAATCGCCGCCAAGCAACCTCTCGTCGATCCGAAACCCGGCCTCTCGCACGCGGCCCAGTTTCTGCACATGGCCTTCGGCAAGCCGCCGCAGCCGCTCCACGAGAAAATCCTCAACCTCACGCTCGTGCTCTACGCCGAGCATGAGTTCAATGCGTCCACGTTCGCGTGTCGCGTCGCCACCAGCACGCTCACGGACATGTATTCCTCGCTCGTCACCGGCATCGCGACGCTGAAGGGCCCGCTCCACGGCGGCGCGAATGAAGAGGCGATCAAGCTCATCAACCAGTTCAGGACCGCCGCCGAGGCGCGCACCTGGACCGAGAACGCGATCGCCAACAAGCAGCTCATCATGGGGTTCGGTCACCGCGTGTATAAGAACGGGGACCACCGCGCGCGGATTCTCGAACACTACGTCAACGAGTTGGGCAAGGCCCGCGGCGACGGCGCGCGGGTCGAGATTTTCCACACGATCAAGCAGATCGTCTGGGATCGCAAGCAGCTTCACCCCAACGTCGACTATCCCTGCGGACTGGTCTACTACTTCATGGACCTGCCGACCGAAATCTACACGCCGCTCTTTGTCGCGGCCCGCGTGAGCGGCTGGGCGGCGCACACGATCGAGCAATTCACGAACAACCGCATCATGCGCCCGCGCAGCCGCTACACCGGTCCGGCGCTGCGCGCGTATGTGCCGCTGGCGAAGCGCTGAACGCGGGAACGCGCGAGCGCCGCTGACGGCGGAGGCGCAGTGCAAATGAAGTGTGGGCGTCTCGCGCCAGAACGCTCGTACGACGTCGTGTCTATTCGCGATGCTCGGCGGCGGCGCGGCGACGGAGCCGGTCAGCGCCGGCGCCGGCGTTTGCGGTTTCGGCGCTCCCGGCGACCTTCGTTCTGCGCGGTTCGAAAGGCGCCGAGGATGCCAGCGCGCAATCGAGCCTGGATCGCGAGAAGGCTGTTCGGATTGGAAGGCGAGTCCGCGGTCCGCAGGCCGAGTTCCTTCACACCGAGCGTGTCGCGCACCGCGTCCCATCCGCCGACGACGCCCTCATCGACACGACCGGCGGCGTAGGCGCGCTCGATCGTCTCGGCCGACTCGACCGCGCGGAGCGTAAGCAGATTGTCGATCAGAAACGCGTTCACGTCGACCGGGTTCGAATCGAACGCCGCGAGCGCGGTTGTCAGAACCGCGACGACTTCGCCGCGCACCTCGGCGTGACGCTCGGCGACTTGCGCGAGCGCCGATGCCGCGATGATGCGCAAATCGGCGTCCTCGCTGGAGTCCGCGACTGCGGCACGGAGCACCGGCACCGTCGCCGGGCCGAGTTCCGCCGCGATTCGCGGAAAGTCCTCGGCGAGCCAATCGTCCTGTTCGTGAAGCCGGAAGCGCAGCTCCGCGACGAGCAGCTCGATCAAGGCCGGTGCGCCGACTTGTGCAAGCGCCCGCCACGCGTGAACGGCCGCGAACCAGCCGTCCGTCGTCGGCGGGTCACGGAACAGGTCGTGATCGGTAACCACGGAGCACAACGTCGGGACATCGGCATCGGTGAGTCCCATGGCGCGATAGTCGCGCCACCGGTCAGCGCCGCACCCGTCGGGTCCGCGCGGATCTCCGAGCCGATAAAGCCGCGCGAGCAAACCGCGCGACACCGTCGTCGAGTCCATAGCGACGCGCCTCCGCGTGCGATCGCACCGGCGGGCGGGTAAACCCGTTCGACCCACACGCCGAATCGAATCCCGACGGACCGCCGCGCGCGGCTACTTCGCGCGCGTGGCCTTGATGATCTTGGGCGGGTTCACGGGCGTGCTGCCCTCGCCCCCGGGCTTCGTGGGGGCGGACTTGAGCTTGTCGACCACGTCCATGCCTTCGACCACGGTGCCGAACACGCAATATCCCCAGTTGTCCGCGCCGGGATAATCGAGGAACGCGTTGTCCACCACGTTGATGAAGAACTGCGATGTCGCCGAATGCGGCACCGCGGTTCGCGCCATCGCGACTGTGCCGCGCTTGTTCTTCAGGCCGTTCTTGGCCTCGTTCTGAATCGGGTCGCGCAGTCCCGTGCGCTTCTGCTGGTTGATGTCAGTGAATCCGCCGCCCTGCACCATGAACGTCGGAATGATCCGATGGAAGATCGTGCCGTCGTAATATCCGTCGTCCACGTACTTCAGAAAGTTCTTCACCGTCAGCGGGGCCTTGTCCTCCTCCAGCTCGATGACGACCCGGCCCCACCGCTCGTCTCCCACTCCGATCTCCATCTCCACCCGCGGCTTGGCGCCGCTCGGTTGTGTCGCCGCGGGCTGCGTGGTCGGTTTCGACTGCATGGACTTGTCCTTTTCCTGGGCCGATCCACGCGCGGCCAGGACGGCCGAGGCGACGATCAGGCACGTGATGCTCATCAGGCGAACGCGATGCATGGGTGCTTTCCTGCTCAGAGGCTCTGGGGTTCAAAGCCCATCCCGGAACGTCAGCGCCGCGCGCGCGGCGCCCAGCGTGCTCAGTGTGCCCCCACCGGACCCGTGCTCATGCGGTCGAACCACTCGTCCGGCAGCGGCGTCGGCCGGCCGTCGCGCCCGACGCAGATCAGCACCGAGTGCGCCTCGGTGCAAAGCCGCCCGGCCCGAACCAGGCGATAGTCGTGCTCGACGCGGGCCGGCGTCAGGCGCGTCGTCGTGGTGGTCAGCGTCACGACGTCGTCGTAGTGCACGGGCGCCCGGAAGCGGCACTCCAGCTTCGCCACGACATAGAACAACCCCGCGTGCTCCATCTCGCGATATGCCAGCCCGCACCGCCTCAGCAACTCCGTCCGCCCCATCTCGAAGTAGACGAAGTACTGTGCGTGGTGGAGGTAGCCCATCGCGTCGACTTCCGCGTAGCGAACGCGGATCTCGATCTCGCAACTTGGTGGACCGCCGTTCATCGGGCCAATGATGCGCAGCACGCCGGCTTCACGCAAGCGCCACGCGCCGCCCGCCGACGCCGCCGGGTCGGCGGAACGCCGGTGCGGCGGCGCGCGCGAACCCGATGCCGCGAAACCGCTCCAAACCGCCTTCCGGCCGCACCCTCCCGCGAGCCTCGCCAGGGCCCCTTTTTTGCCCGATTGCGATAATTTTCTAAAAATCTGTGCCCGCGGAACCGCGATTCGCGTTAATACTGGTAGAAGTCCGCTGAGACCCGGGCCGCACAATCTGAAGGAAAGGCCAGCCATGATCCGAATACACCGTGTCCGCACCAGCCTCGTCGCGTTCATCGCGTCCCTCGCCTGCTCCGCCGGCGCGGTGGCCCAGCCGTACTCCATCGACTGGTACACGATCGACGGCGGCGGCGCCATGAACACCACCGGCGGCGCGTTCTCGCTCTCCGGGACCATCGGTCAACACGATGCCGGCGGACCCATGACCGGCGGGAATTTCTCGCTCACCGGCGGCTTCTGGGTCGTATCCTCGACCCTCGTCCCTGGCGACATGAACTGCGACGGCGTCGTCAACAACTTCGACATCGATCCCTTCGTACTCGCCCTCACCGACGCGGCCGCCTACGCCGCCGCGTACCCCGGCTGCAACGTCAGCAACGCCGACATCAACGGCGACGGGCTCGTCAATAACTTCGACATCGACTTTTTCGTGAACTGCCTCACATCCGGCTCCGGCTGCCCGTAGCCGCGACCGTATGCGGTTGGACGAATGCAGACCGCTGAACGGGCCGCCGCCCGAACGGCGTTCTGCATTCTCCATTCTGCCCGCGGCGCGGATCGGGCCGTTGGACCGAACGCGAACAAGAACCTAAAATCCCGGGCATGCTCGCCCGCATCCACAGCATGGCGCTGACCGGCATCGAAGCGCGCGCCTGTGAAGTCGAGGTCGATGTCACCGGCCGCGGCTTCGGCCACCCCACCATCGTCGGACTGCCCGACTCGGCCGTGAAAGAGAGCATCGACCGCATCCGCAGCGCACTCGCCAATTCCGGCTTTTCGACGCCGCGCTCCAAGACCACCATCAACCTCGCCCCCGCCGACGTGCGAAAGGAAGGCCCGGCCTTCGACCTCTCGATCGCGCTCGGCATGCTCATGGCCGATGACCAGCTCCGCGCCGATGGCGTCGCCGACTACATGGTCGCGGGCGAGCTCGCCCTCGACGGGCGCATCCGCCCCATTCGAGGCGCGCTGTCGATGGCCCTGCTTTGCCGTGATCGCAAGCAGCGCGCCATCATCGTCCCGCGCGACAACGCCCAGGAGGCCGCCGTCGTCGACGACGTGGAGGTCTACGGGGTCAGCTCGCTGTCTGAGGCCGTCGCCATGCTCGCCGGTTCGCTGCCGATCGAGGCGGCGCGCGTCGACCGCGAGGCGCTATTCGCGGTCTGCTCCAAATATGAGGTGGACTTTTCCGACGTCCGCGGTCAGGAAGCCGTCAAGCGCGCCCTGCTCGTCGCCGCCGCCGGCCGACACAATGTGCTCATGGTCGGCCCGCCGGGCACCGGAAAGACGATGCTGGCCCGGCGGCTTCCGACGATCCTGCCACCGCTCACGCTCGACGAGTCGCTCGAGGCCACGCGCATCTATTCGGCGGCCGGCAAGCTCACCGACGGCGTCAGCCTGCTCGCGACCCGCCCGTTTCGCAACCCGCATCACACCGTGAGCGTCCCAGCCCTCATCGGCGGCGGGACCATCCCGAACGCCGGCGAAGTCTCCCTCGCCCATCACGGCGTGCTCTTCCTCGACGAGTTCCCGGAATTCAACCGTACCGTCCTGGAGTCGCTCCGCCAGGTGCTCGAGGACGGCTGCGTCACCGTGTCGCGGGCGCACAGCTCGGTGCGCTTTCCCGCCGACTTCGTGCTGGTCGCCGCCATGAACCCGTGCCCGTGCGGCTATTTCACCGACCCGCGCAAGCCGTGCAAGTGTTCCGCGCCGCAGATCGACCGCTACTTGGCGCGCATCTCCGGGCCGCTGATCGAGCGCATCGACATCCACGTCGAGGTGCCCGCTGTCCCGATCGATCAGTTGCGCGAGCTGCGCCCAGGGACCGACAGCGCGAGCCTCCGCGAACAGGTCGCCCGCGCCCATGCCTTGCAGCGCGCCCGCTTCGCCGGAACGACCACGCTCAGTAACGGCCGCATGTCGCCGCGACAGTTGCGAAGAGTCTGTGCGATCGGCGCCGACGGCGAGCGGCTGCTGCGTCAAGCCGTGAGCGAACTCGGTCTCAGTGCCCGGGCCCATGACAAGGTGCTGCGCGTGGCCCGCACGATCGCCGACCTCGCGGATTCGGATTCGATCCAGGCCGTCCATCTCGCCGAGGCGATTCAGTATCGACGCCTCGATCGCAGCCTGTAGCCCCGCGGAGCGCGAACCGCGCGCTGCACGTCCCACTCATCCGTTTTCGGACCACGCGCCAATCCGAGTTTTCCGTGCTGCTGGCGGACGGGAAAACGTTGATCCGCCTGCGGTTTCGGGCTACTGTCGTGCGGGGGATGCGAAGTCGCTCGGGATGGGTTCGCGCCGGGTCAGGCGCTCACGGATGCGCGCCGCCGGCAGAGGCGCCCAACCTGCGACCGAAAACGCGCGCAGCGCTGGAATGGAGCCTCTGCGTATGATCTCAGGCCGTTGTCGCCCCGCTCACCGCTGGCGGCCGCTTTGTCATGTCATGCTGCTGATCGGAACGGTTGCCGCGACGCCGGTCGTGCGCGCCGGTGACACGACGCCGCCCACCGTCACCGTGACCTACCCGAACGGCGGCCAGTCCCTCGGCAGTGACTCCGCGCAAACCATCACCTGGACTGCCACCGACGACACGGGCATCCTCGGCGTCGATGTGCTCGTGACCTTTGACGACGGCGTCACCTGGTCGCCGCTCGCCAAGAACACGTATGACCTCGGCGAGCTGCCGTGGTTCGTGCCCAATCGTCCGACCGCGACGGCGCGCATCCGCGTCATCGCCTACGATTTCGAGCTCAACGCCGGCGCGGACGAGAGCGACGCCAACTTCACCGTCGTCAACACGGCCAGCGGGCGCCTCAACACGACGCTCCGCGATTTCGACGCGCCGGGAACGCAGCCGCTCGGCTCCGAGACGCTCATCGACCCCGGCGTCTGCTCCAACTGCCACGGGTTTTATGACTCCGACATGGAGCCTTATTTCAACTGGCGCGGCAGCATGATGGCCTGGGCCTCGCACGACCCGCTGTTCAAAGCGGCACTCCACGTGAGCAACCAGGACGCGCCGGAATCCGGCGACACGTGCATCCGTTGCCACACGCCGACCGGCTGGTACGGCGGCCGTTCCCACCCGACCGACGGCTCGGCGTTACAGGAGAACGACAAGATCGGCGTGAATTGCGCCGTCTGCCACATGATGGTCGATCCGCTTTATGAGCCGGGCGTCAACCCGATCGAAGACCTGGCGATTCTCGGCGGGCTGGCCGACGTACCCGATTCGTTCGGAAACGCGCAACTAGTGCTGGAGACGACCTCGTTCCGCATGCGCGGCCCCTTCGTCGACGCCGTCGCGCCGCACTCGTTCCTGCCGTCGGCGTTTCATCGCGACTCGGCGATGTGCGGCTCGTGCCACGACGTGAGCAACGTGCTCATCGATCGCGCACCGAGCGGCGCCGTCTCGCTGAATGCGAATGACGCGCCCGCAACGTCGCTCCATCCCGGCGCGGTCGGCGCCGAGCAGCGCACCTACAGCGAGTGGTTCTTCAGCGCGTTCAACTCGGTCGAAGGCGTCTACGCGCCCGAGTTCGGCGGCAACCGCGATTACGTGCGGTCGTGCCAGGACTGTCACATGCGCGCCATCACGGGGCAGGCCTGCTTCTTCGACATCGCGCCGATCCGCAACGACCTGCCGCTCCACGACCTGACGGGCGCCGCGACCTGGCAGCTCAGTCTCATCCCGCAGGTCGCGCCGGACGTGTCGAGCTACGACGAGCTCGCGATTCAGGACGGCATCCGTCGAGCGCGCTACATGCTCCAGAACGCCGCAGACATGGAGCTCGCGCGCCTGGCAGGCGACGTCCGCGTCCGCATCATCAACCGCAGCGGCCACAAGCTCCCGACCGGCTATCCCGAGGGCCGCCGCATGTGGATCAATGTGAAGTTCTACGACGCCGCAGGGGCGCTCGTCGGCGAATCGGGCTCCTACAACGCCACGACCGCCGACCTGCTCGTCGATCCCGAGCTGAAGGTCTACGAGGCGCTCGTCGTCGCCGGCCCCGAGATGGCTGCCGCCGCCAACGTCCCGCTCTATACGCCTCACCATCTCAGCCTGGGCAGCCTGCTGCTCAAGGACAATCGCATTCCACCGCTGGGCTTCAGCAACAGCGGCTATGAATCGGTGGGCGCGGGATACGTCGGCTACAGCTATGCGGACGGACAGAACTGGGACGACACGCTCTACACGCCGCCGGCGGGCGCCGTGCGCGCCACCGCGACGCTCTTCTACCAGGCGACCACGAAGGAGTACATCGAGTTCCTGCGTGACGAAGGCGGCGCCGACGGCGTCGCGCTGCACCAGCTCTGGCTCAACAACGGCAAGTGCCCGCCCGAACTCATGGTCAGCGCGACGGTCTATCTGTTGCGCGGGGACCTCAACTGCGACGGCCTCGTCAACAACTTCGACATCGACGCGTTCGTACTCGCGCTCATCGATCCGGCCGGATACGCGGCCGCGTATCCCGGCTGCGATGCCGCTCTGGCGGACATGAACAACGACGGCGGGGTGAACAACTTCGACATCGATCCGTTCGTCGCCTGCCTTGTGTCGGGCATCTGCCCCTGAGCCCCGCGCGACGGGCCCGCAACGCGCCACCGCGCCGCGGTCCACGCGGGCCCGACCCCAGCGTCGGGCCCGCGTCGTCTCGGCCCGCCTGCCTCAGCGCTCCGCGGCCTGCGCGGTGGCGGCGACGGATGCTTGCCGATAGGCCTCGGCTTCCTCCGACCGGCCCCAGCGCTCATAGAGCCGCGCGAGCCGCTCCGCTTGCGTGCGCGCATACGCGTGCCGCTCGCCCATCAGGCCCGCCAGGCCGCAATACGCATCCAGCAACAGCGGCTCCGCCTCCGCGTAACGCTCCTGTGCCGTGAGACAGCGGCCGAGTTCGCCCGCCGTCATGAACGTGAACCGGTGATCGCCGAGGCGCGCCCGCCGGATCGCCAGCGCCTCGCGTAGGGCGTCCTCGGCATGCAGGTGATTCTCCAGCCGATAACGCACCACGCCCAGCGTGTGCAGCGCGTACGCCAGGTCGGGGTGATCCGCGCGACCCAACGCGCGCAGCACCTGGACCGCTTCGGAGAGCACGGGCTCGGCGGCGCTCACGTCGCCCCGTGCGAGCAACAGCGTGCCGAGATCGCTGAGCACTTCGGCGAGCGCGGGGTGGCGTTCGCCAAGCCACTTGCGGTGTGCGGCAAGCACCTCGCGAAAGAGCGGCTCCGCTTCGTCGTAGCGGCCTCGCGCCGCGAGCAGGCGCGCGAGGTTGTTGATGGAAAGCGTCGTCGCCGGGTGCCCGTCGGGGTATTGAGCACGCAGCACCTTCAGCGCGTCGCGGTAGAGCGTCTCCGCCTCGTCGACGCGGCCGAGATCGCGGGCCACGCTGGCCCGGGCATCGAGCATCTGGGCGGTGATGATCGCGTCGAAACCGAAGTGCCGCAGCGCCAGCGCGTGCGCCTCGCGATAGATCGGGTCGGCGTCGGCGGCGCGCCCCTGGGCACGCAGCGCTCCCGCGAGATTCTGCGTCGCGCTGACCGCCTCGCTGCCGTCGGCCTCCGGATGCGTCCGGGCCAGTGCGACCGCCTCGCGGGCGGCGGCCTCGGCCTCGTCATGCCGCGCCAGCTCGCGGAGCGAAATCGACAGGAGATTGAGCGGCGCCACCAGACCGGTGTCGTCGTTGCCGTGCAGCGCTCGTCGCAACGCGATTGACCGCCGCACATGCCGCTCGGTTTCCTCGTGCAGACCGATGCGCTCATAGGTGGTCGCAATCGTCTCGCGCAGCGCGATCTCCGCCTCGGGCTGTCCGACGAGTTCGGTGTCGATGCGCCGGGCGGCTTCGTCGAGGACTTCGCGCAGCAGCGACACGTCGCGGCCGCGCGCCTCGCCGGGCCGCACCGAGCGCAAGGCGCCTTCGAGCAGCTTCTGCACCTGCGTCGCGCGCGCCGCCGCCTCCTGCGCCGCGGTCTGCTGCTCGCGTGCCAGAGTCTCCGCCGCCCGTGCCCGTTGGTACAGCACCCCCATCGTCACGCCGAACGCCAGCACGACCAGCACCAGGCCGGCCGCGAGCGCCACCGGCGCGCGGTGCCGCTGCACCGTCTTGCGCAGCACGTACCACCCGCTGTCGCGCTTCGCGTCGATCGCTTCGCCGGCCAGGTAATGCCGCAGGTCGCGCGCCAGCGCGTCGACGGTCGCGTAGCGCCGCGCCGGGTCCTTGTGCAGCGCCAGCAGCACAATCGTGTCCAGTTCGTCATCGACGTCGCGGCAATATCGACTCGGCGGCGCCGGATCGACATTGCGGATGTTGTCGAGCGCCTGCTGGAGGCCGCCGGTCACGTCGCACGGCCGCCGCCCGCTCAGCAGCTCGTAGAGCATCACGCCGAGCGAATAGATGTCGGTTCGCGAATCGACGGCGGCGGGGTCGCCGCTGGTCTGCTCCGGCGACGCGTACGCCAGCGTGCCGACGAAGTCGCCGCTCGCGGTCACGTCGCGCGCGCCGCCCGCGGCGCTCGCGTCAACCACCTTGGCGAGCCCGAAATCGAGGATGTTGGGTTCGCCGGACGCGTCGATCAGGATATTCGCCGGCTTCAGGTCGCGGTGGATGATGCCGCGCAAGTGGGCCGCGTGAACCGCGTCGCACAGCTTCGTGAAGAGCGCGACGAGCTCCGCGATCGCCGGCGGCCCGTGCCGCACTGCGCGCAACCCGCGCCGTAGCGTTGACGCCCGCGCCCATGAACGTCGCTCCAGCACGCCAGCGCCCGCGGGCGAGTCCGCCGCGGCGCCGCGCGCGAAGTACTCATCGAGCGGCGTTCCGTCGATGTATTGCATCACGCAGAAGTCGCGGCCCGCCGCCGACACGCCGCTGTCGAAAACCGTGATAATATTGCGGTGTTGCAGCCGTCCGACGAGCTCGATCTCGCGCTGAAAGCGCTGGCGCTGCCGCGTCGTGGCGAACACGCCGCTGGCGAGCACCTTCAGCGCGACCGTGCGGCGCGTCGACTTCTGGATCGCCTTGTAGACGACGCCCTGCCCGCCTCGATCAATCAGCTCGACCAGCTCATAGCCTGGAAACTGGTCGATCTCGCCCGCGGCACGCGGGACATCGGCGGCGCCGCCCGCACCGCTCGCGGGGGTCACGGCGCCCCGCAGCTCGCGCCATAACCGCCCGTCATGCTCCAACGCGTCCCGCCGCGCGCGGCACACGTCGCAGCTGCCAATGTGCGCCCGCAGTGCCTCGCTTCCGCTGCGGCCGGCGAGGATTTCGCCCAACTCGGCATCGCTCGGACACGCGCTCACCGGGCGCTCCCGCTCAGTCAAGTTCGTACGCCCGATGGAGTTCGCCGAGAAACACTCGCAACTGCGCCGTGCAGCGCGACCGGGCGGCGTAGACCGCGTCGAGGCTGATCGCCAGCTCGCTCGCCACGTCGCCCGGCGCCCGGTCCTCGATCGCCACCTGCTCGAACGCGCGGATCGTGGCCGCGTCAAATCGCGTTCTCGTCCGCAGCAGGTGCAGCGCGCGCCGCAACACCTCCGCTCGACACTCGTGCTCCCACCAGTCCACCAGCTCGTCCGCACCCGGCAATTCGCTCACGGCCGAATCGCCGCGCCATTCCTGCCGCCGCGCCCGTGCGCGGCGAAGCTCGGCGATCCGATGCCGCGCGATCCCCACGATCCACGCGCCCAGACGCCCGCGCGTACGATCGTATTTGCCCGCCTGGTAGTCGCGCAGAAACACGGTCATCGTCTCCTGGGCCACGTCGGCGGCATCGTGGTCATCGAGCCCCAGCCGCCGTGCCACAGCCTGCACCACCGGCCGATAACGCTCGTCGAACTCGGTCCACACCGCCACATTGGCCGGATCCAGCAGCCCTTCCAGGAGAAGTGTCGTTGTTCGGCTTGCATCACTCATCGCGTCGGCTCGATCGTGGCACGGCAGCGGTCCACCTCGTTCAGAACGCTCGTCGCCGCCTGCTCATTCAAGTGCCCAAAGGCGGCGCGTCAACACAATTCCGAGCGACGCCGCGAGATTGCCCGCGATCTTGCCGGCTGAATTCGAAAAAACCGAACCGGTTACTGTCAGACTCGCGAGCCCTGAATCGCAAGGAGAGCGACAGGCCGCGGCGAAGGGATCCGCGGCGGGACGCTCAACACCGTGCGCGACACACGCGCGACGCAAGGAGAGAACGCCATGACGAACAAGACCCGTACGCTGATCGGATTTATGGCCGCCGCGCTGGCGGTCGGACATGCACGGGCGCAGTCGCACTGTGCCACGTTCGACGACCTGGCGCTGGGCACCAACTACCCCTGCTGTGCCTGCCCGGCGGGCGCGGTCTCGGGCACGACCAACGGCGTCGACTTCTGCACACTGCCTTTTCAGTGGTCGAACGGCGTGTTCACCAACGGCGGATTCGCGCAAATCGACCCGGACGCCGTCGTCGCCCCGCCGCTGCCGCGCGAGATGGAGGTCAACAACGTCAACGTGCGGTTCAATATGGCGGACTTTGCAGCCTTCACCGGCTGTCCGATCCGGCACGTGCGCATCCGCTACGCCGAACTGGGCGGCAACGTAAACCTCGCGGTGAACGGCGCGGCGCTCATCAACGCCGGCGGCTTCCCCGCGATCCCCTCGCCGGTCGCACCCGGCGTGCAATATGCCGCCAACGGGAGCACGATCGAGCTGCGTGGCACGGGCGCGCCGATCACCGACCTGGTGCTCGGCGGGCAGGAGCTCTGGCTCGAAGACATCTGCGCAGCGTGCTACACGCCGACGCTGCCCGGCGACATGAACTGCGACGGCGTCGTGAACAACTTCGACATCGATCCGTTCGTGCTGGCGCTGACCAACCCAGCCGCGTATCAGCAGCAGTTCCCGGCGTGCGACGTGGCCGCCGGCGACGTGAACGGCGACGGCGCCGTGAACAACTTCGACATCGACCCCTTTGTGAACCTGCTGACCGGACCGTGAGTGCGGCCTGACGTCGCCGTGACGTCCGGCATGCGGAATGCAGAGCGCCCCGCGTTGTCCAATGACGACGCGGGGCGCTCGACTTTGTCCGGGAGTTGGGGGGCCACGGAATACGGCAAACGCGGGCGGCGAACTTGCGACGTGCCCGTGCGTTTACCCCGGTCGCTACGGCGCCCCGTTGCTCTCTGCGCGCGCCGCCTGCACGACGCGCAGCGCAGGCGTGGACGCCTCGCCGCCGAGTTGTTCCTTCAGCAGGCGGCCGACCTTGAACTTCACGGTGCGTTTCGCCGAGACGCGCACCTTTTCCATGGTCTTGGGATTCTGGGCGATCCGCGGGGCGCGCTCGCGGATCTCGAAAACGCCGAAGTCTCGAAACTCCAGACGGTTACCCTGACCGAGTTCGCGGACGATCTCGTCGAGAAAACGCTGCACGATCCGCTTTACGACCACGCGCTTCGTCGTGCTGTCTTCCGCGATCCGATCGACCAGGTCTTTCTTGGTGATGGTCTTCATCGCGTTCCCCAACACTCACCGTCGCGGACGAGCCGCGAGCGGGACTCTCTGGATTCTGATATTAAAGGCTTTGAGCGTCTCCGAGCCTCAAGCCGGGCTGTCGTGACTTGCGGCAAGGATGCATGATACTCCCCAGGCAATACCCATTCAAGCGGAATTGCCGCAGCGGCAACGAGTTAAATGCGGTGAAAGCGCCTGCACCCGAAACCGCTTCCGGGACGCGCCTTGGCGATTCGATACGCGATCGCGACCCGCCGAATGCGGCCTCCGTCGCTCCAGACCTCGTCCCGGAAACGCCCGCCGGGCCTCGCCGGAAAATCAAATCGGGCGTTTGCCGCGCCCGCGATCGGGGCGCCCCGGCCGGCGGCGCTTCGCCGCTTGCGACGGGCGACGAACACGTCGCGGCCTTGGCGCGCTCTCAACCGACTTCTCCGCCGCCGGCAACGCGGCGTTCAGCACTTCCTCCACGCGCTCGACGAATACGAACTCCAGCTCGCTGCGCACTTCCTTGGGTACGTCGAAGAGATCAGGCTCGTTGCGCTTCGGCAGAATCACCGTGCGAATGCCCGCGCGGTGCGCCGCAAGAATCTTCTCTTTCACGCCGCCGATCGGAAGCACGAGTCCGCGCAGCGTGATCTCACCGGTCATCGCGACGGTCGGCAGAGCCGTTCGGTCAAGTAGCAGCGACACGAGCGCGGTCAGAATCGCGACGCCCGCCGACGGCCCGTCCTTCGGGACGCCGCCCGCGGGCACGTGAATATGAATGTCGTGCTGCGTGAGTTCGCGGAGCGGGATGCCCCAGTCGCGCGCCCGCGCGCGGACCAGCGAAAGCGCCGCCGCCGCCGACTCGCGCATCACCTCGCCGAGCTGCCCCGTCAGTTGAAACACGCCGCGCCCCGGCATTTGCGTCGCCTCGACGAAAATGAGCTCGCCGCCGACCGGCGTATACGCCAGCCCGGTCGCGACGCCGGGCACGCTCGTGCGCAGCGCCTGCTCGCGCTCGAAGCGCGGCGGGTTCAGGTACTCCTCGAGGTCCGCCGGCTGCACCGAGACGTCGGCGACCACGCCGCGCGCGATCTTCGCCGCCAGCCCGCGACAGACGGCGCCGATGTTTTGCTCCAGCTTGCGCACGCCGGCTTCGAGCGTGTAGCCCTCGATGAGCAGCTTGACCGCCGCGTCGTCGAAGGTGACGTTGTGGTTCTTCAGCCCGTTGCGTTCGAGCTGCTTGGGCACCAGATAGCGCTTGGCGATCTCCAGTTTCTCCGCGGTCGTGTAGCCCGCGAGTTCGATCACCTCCATGCGGTCGCGCAGCGCGGGCGCGACCGGGTCCAGGTAGTTCGCGGTCGCGATGAACAGCACGTGCGACAGATCGAACGGGACGCCGAGATAATGGTCGGTGAAGCTGTGATTCTGCTCCGGGTCGAGCACCTCCAGCAGCGCCGCCGCCGGATCGCCGCGAAAGTCCGCGCCGATCTTGTCGAGTTCGTCGAGCATGATGACGGGGTTGCGCGCCCCGGACTTGCGGATTTCCTGCACGATCCGTCCGGGAATGGCGCCGATGTACGTCCGCCGGTGTCCGCGGATGTCCGCTTCGTCGCGCACGCCGCCGAGCGCGATCCGGATGAACTTGCGGCCGAGCGAACGCCCGATGCTCTGTCCGAGCGAGGTCTTGCCGACGCCGGGCGGGCCGACGAAACACAGGATCGGCCCGCGCCCGTCCGCCGTCAGCTTGCGCACCGCGAGGTATTCGAGAATGCGCCGCTTGACGCGTTCCAGTCCGTAGTGATCCGCGTCCAGGATCGCCGCGGCGCGGTCCAGGTCGAGGTTGTCCTCGGTCTGTTGCTCCCACGGCATCTCGACCAGCCACTCGAGGTAGTCCCGAATCACGCCGTATTCCGGCGAGACCTGCGGCAGGCGTTCGAGGCGCTTCAGCTCGCGGTCGGCCTCGCGCGCGACGAGCTCGGGCATCCTGGCGGCGGCGACGCGCTGCTTGAGTTCGTCGAGCTCGCCGGTGCGGGCGTCGCGCTCGCCGAGCTCCTTCTGAATCGCCTTGAGCTGCTCGTGGAGGAAGTACTCGCGCTGCGTCTTGTCGATCTGCGTCTTGACATCGTCCTGAATCTTCTGCGCGAGCACCAACACCTCGACCTGATTCTGAAGCGTCGCATTGACCTTTCGAAGCCGGTCGGGCACGTCGAACGTCTCGAGCAGCTCCTGCTTCTGAACGACGCCGAGCGACAGGTTCGCCGCGAGAAAGTCCGCCAGCACGCCGGGCTTCTCCAGCGTCGCGAGAATCTGCCGCGCCTCGTCCGGGACGTTCGGACTGAGCTCGATGATGCGCTCGGCGGCGCGCCGGGCGGCGTAAACAAGCGCCTCGAGTTCGAGGTTGGTCGAGGTGGCGTCCGCGCGCGGGTGAACGAGGGCGCGCCAGTACGGGTCGGTCTGCACGATCTGCTCGAGCCCGACGCGCACCAGACCATGCACGAGGAGCGTGTTTTCGCCGTCGGGCATGCGCAGCAGTTTGAGCACCGCGGACGCGGTCCCCACGCGGTACATGTCGTCGATCGCGGGATCTTCAACGTCGTCGCTGCGCTGGGTGAAGACCGCCAGCAGCTTGTCGCCGCCGAGCACCGCGTCGATCAGCCGCTTGCTCTTCTCACGCTCGATGTGGATCGGCACGACCGTGCCCGGAAAGATCACGAGGCCTTTGACGGGCAGGATCGGCAGCTCGGCGGGAATCTGCACGCGGGCGCCTTCGGCGGTGAGCGTCGCCCCTTCGCCGGGCGCAGCCTCCCCGACCGGCGGCGCTTCGCCTCCCGGGGCGGTGTCCGGCGGCTGCGGCGCCTTCGCGCCGCGCATCAGTCGTCGACGTTCTTTTTCGGAAGCCGAATCCACAAGCACCCCTCGGCGTAGTGCACCGTGAGCGCGTCCACGCGCGTCGTCTCGGGCAGGTCGATCTCACGAAAAAACGGCCCTTCGTCGATCTCCAACGCATGCACACTTAGCGGGCCGTCCACGCCCGCCGGCCGAAGTTGGTGGCGGCGACCCTGGATGACGACGCGTGTGGGCAGCGGGCAATGCACCGCCACCTCGTCCGCATGCAGCCCGGCGATCTCCAGGCAGATGAAATACTCCGCCCGCGTCTCGTACACGTTCGTCGCGGGCAGCCATGGGCCGTGCTCGCGGAACTCGACGAAGCTGCGATTCAGCATCTCGTCGAGGATTCGCCGCACGCGGTGCGCCCAGCTCTCCGCCGCGTCGCTCTTTCCAAACGGGTCGAAGGTCATGCGATTCCGCTGTTCCGCGGCCACACGATCGAATGATCGCCGCCGCGCGCACGCATCTGTCGTCCAACGCTACTTCAGCAGATGCTCCTGCCAGAACACCGCGTACAGCACCTGCGAGAGGTCGCGGTTCGCCTTCTTGCCGAAGCCGTGTCCCTCGTCCAGCGCCACCGCGTACCAGACCGACCGCCCCAGCCCGCGCAGCTTCGCGACGATCTGCTCCGCCTCGGTGACAGGTACGCGCGGATCGTTCTTGCCGTGCAGCACAAACAGCGCCGCCTTGATCTTCTCCGCGTTGTTCAGCGGGGAAATGCGCTCCAGCACCGCGCGAACCGCCGGGTCGCGCTCGTCCCCGTACTCCGCGCGGCGCAGATCACGCCGAAACTCCGGAGTCGTTTCGAGGAAGCTCACGAAGCTCGTGATGCCGACGACGTCGATCGCCGCTTTGAACCGCTCGGGGAAGTTCGTCAGCGAACCCAGCACCATGTAGCCCCCGTACGATCCGCCGTAGATGCCGATCCGCGTACCGTCGATCTCGGGCTGCTGCTTGATCCAGTCGAGCAACGCCCCCACGTCCTTCACCGCGTCCTCGCGCTGCACGCCGTTGTCGATCTGGTGAAACGTCCGTCCGTAGCCCGTCGATCCGCGCACGTTCGGGCACAGGACGCTGATCCCCAGCTCCCGCGCCCACATCTGAAACGTGCTCGAAAACGTGGGCAGCGTCTGGCCCTCCGGCCCCCCGTGAACGTAAACGACCACCGGCCGCGGCCCGGGCTGCGGCGCCTTGTAATACAGGCATGGAATCATCCGCGCCTGGCCGTCGACCTGGTCGAAGGTCGGATAGCGAATCCACGTCGGCTCGACGAATCGCGCCGCGTTGAGACCGCCGACTTCGCTCTCCGTCCAGCGCGCGATCTTCGCCTCCGGATAACTGATGACGTACGCGTCCGACGGCGAGCCCGACGAGTTCACGCTCGTCGCGAGCGCGCCGCCCTTGTCCGCGAACCGGAGCCCGCCGATGACGCCCTGCGGAAGCCCCTCGATCCGCCGCGCCCCGTTGCCCCACAGGTCGGCGAAGTACAGGCGGAACACGCCGTCCTCGTTCACGGTATACGCAATGCCCTTGCCGGCCGGGTCGACCGAGACGTCCTCCACGTCCCATTCCAGGTTCGGCGTCAGGCACTTCCAGTCGCCGTATTCGAATCCGAATCGGTAGAGCTTGCGGAATTCGCCGTCGCGATCGCTGGTGATGTAGATCGCCTTACCGTCCGGCGCCCACGCCGCCGACCCGTAGTACTGCGGCGGCTGCTCAGGCGTGATCGGCGTCGGCTTGTGCGTCGCGACGTCAAACAGGAACCACTGCGTCTCGCGCTCGCTCACAAATCGCATCACGAGCAACTGGCTCTCATCGGGGCTGAACTCGCCCGCGTAATATTGCCCCGCCACCTGCCACACCATCTTCGGCTGAGTTTCGGATTCGATGGCGGCGGACTCGGCGCCGACCGCCTGCACCGATCCCGTCACCTCGAAGCCGCCGCCGCTCGACTTGCTGGCCACGCTGCCGATCGCCGCCGTGTCCGCGGCGCCGCGCGCCAACGCAGCCCCGAGGTCCAGCAGGTAGAGGTCGAAGTCCTTTTCGTTTCGCGCCGTGCTCGTAAACGCCAGCCGCTTGCCCGATTTCGAAAGCGACGGGCCGGCGTTGCGCGACTTGCCGTCGGTCAGCAGCGTCCAGCGCCCGCTGTCCAGATCGAGCACGTAGTATTGGTTCTTCTCGTCGCCGCCGCGGTCCTTGCCGAACAGCACCCGCCGTCCGTTTGACCCCGGCACAAAGCGCCCGCCCGACACCGGCTCGTCGAAGAACGTGACTTGCTTGCGCATGCCCAGCGGGCTCGTAACCAGGTGCAACTGGTTCGTATTCGCGAAGCGCGTCGAGACCATCAGCGATTGCCCGTCCTCGGCGATGTCCGCCACGCCCGTCGGACGCACTTCCAGGTACTGCATCAACCGCTGGCGGACGCCGTCGTCCCACGTCGGGACGCCGTCCAGAACCATGTTGCCGATCTGGCGCTTCGAGCCTTCGGCAGGCTTGTCGGCGGCCGGCTGCGCGGACGCGCCGGACGACGCGAGTAGCAGCGCCCACACGGTGCACGTCAGGCCGACGGACGCAAGGCAGCGCGGCGTGGTCATGATGCGATCTCCGACACGAGGTTAAACCCCACGAGCCCACGCCGCGCCGAACCGAACCGGAGCCGCGCGACGCACGTATCTCAAACCAGGTGCGGCCATTGTCGCCGCCGGCGGCGGTTACGCAACCGCCCTTCGCGTCGGGCACGTGCGCCGCACCCGCGCCGGACGCCACGCGACCCGCCGTTCTGCTACAATTTCCGGTGTCCATGACTGGGCCGCGGCGCGGCGTCTGCGACCGCCGGAAGCTGCCGGCCGCAGACACCGCCCCCAACGTCGCCGCACGAAGGAGTCGAGCATGCCTGTTCGAATCGGAATCAACGGTTTTGGTCGGATCGGTCGCCTGGTCAGCCGGGCCGCGATGAAGGACAAGGGCATCCAGATCGTCGGCGTGAACGACATCGTTCCGCCCGACAATCTCGCGTACTTGTTCCGATACGACACCGTCCACGGCCGCTGGGATGGCGCGGTGAGCGCGACCGAATCGAGCCTGAAGATCGACGGCCAGGAAATCCGCTGTTTCAGCGAAAAAGAGCCGTCGAATCTGCCGTGGAAAGACCTGAAGTGCGATTACGTGATCGAATCGACCGGTCACTTCGCGGACCGCGCCGGCGCGAGCAAGCACCTCGCCGGCGGCGCGAAGCGCGTCATCATCAGCGCCCCCGCCAAGGACGCCGACATCCCGACCTTCGTGCTCGGCGTCAATGAGGAGAAGTACGACGCCAAAGACACGATCGTCAGCAACGCCAGCTGCACCACGAACTGCCTCGCCCCCCTCGCGAAGATCATCAACGACAACTTCGGCATCGAAGAGGGGCTCATGACCACGGTCCACTCGCTCACCGCCACGCAGCCGACCGTCGACGGGCCGTCAAAAAAGGACTGGCGCGGCGGGCGCAGCGCCGGCCACAACATCATCCCGTCCAGCACCGGCGCCGCGAAAGCGGTGGCGCTCTGCATCCCCGAGTTGAAGGGCAAGCTCACCGGCATGTCCTTCCGCGTACCGACGGTCAACGTCTCCGTCGTCGACCTGACCGTCCGCACGGCGAAAGAGACCTCGCTGGAACAGATCAACGCGGCGATCAAGGCGGCGTCGGAAGGCAAGATGAAGGGCATCATGGGCTACACGGACGAAGAGGTCGTAAGCTCCGACTTCATCACCTGCGCGCTGTCGTCGATCTACGACTCGAAGGCGAGCATCCAGCTCAACAGCCGCTTCTTCAAGCTCGTGAGCTGGTACGACAACGAGTGGGGTTATTCGAACCGCGTGGTCGACCTGGCGAAGTTCATGGCGCGTAAGGACGGGTTGTCGTAACACCGACGCGCGGCGGAGAGCGTCGTGCCGACGAGGGCGCCCGGCGCCTGCGTGTGAGCCCCGCCGGCCGCCGCCCCGCGACGCGAAAGTGAGGCAAGCATGACCAAGAAGACCGTCCGCGACCTGGCCGTCGCCGGCCAGCGCGTCCTCATTCGCGCCGACCTCAACGTCCCGCTCGACGCGCAGCAGAACATCACCGACGACCGCCGCATCCGCGAATTCCTCCCCACGCTGCGGCACGTCGTCGAGCGTGGCGGGCGGGCGATCGTGATGAGCCATCTCGGGCGCCCATCCGGCGACCCGGCCACGGACGCCGCGTTTTCGTTGAAGCCCTGTGCACAGCGCATGCGGGAGCTGCTCGGCCGGCCGGTGCGGATGGCGGCCGACTGCATCGGCCCCGCGGTCGCGGACCAGGTTGCGAAGCTCGTGAACGGCGAGGCGCTGCTGCTCGAAAACGTCCGCTTCCACAAGGCCGAGACCATCATCGACAGCGCGAAAAAGAACCCCGACCGGAAGCTCACACCGGAACAGGACCGCCAGCGGGACGACTTCGCACGCGGACTCGCGGCGCTGGGCGAACTCTATGTGAACGACGCCTTCGGCACCTGTCACCGCAAGCACGTCAGCATGTACGACGTCCCGGCGCTGTTGCCGAAAGGCGCGCGAGCCGTCGGCTTTCTGGTCGAGAAAGAGCTGAAGTACCTGGGGGCAGCGCTGCAAAACCCCAAGCGCCCCTTCGTCGCGATCCTTGGCGGCGCAAAGGTCAGCGACAAGATCGGCGTCATCCGGAACCTCCTCCCGAAAGTCGACCACGTGCTCATCGGCGGCGCGATGATGTTCACGTTCTGGGCGGCTCAGAGCCGCGGCGTCGGCCGAAGCCTGTGCGAACGGGACAAGCTCGACCTCGCCCGCGAACTGCTGAACGAAGCCGGCGGCAAGCTGCGGCTGCCCGTTGACGCCGTCGCGGCCGCCGAACTGAAGGCGGGTGTCGCGACGCGTGTCGTTGAGGGCGAAATCCCCGCTGACCTGATGGGGCTCGACGTCGGACCACGCACGATCACGACGTTTTGCGAGAGCGTGGCCGCCGCCGGAACGATCGTCTGGAACGGCCCCGTCGGCGCGTTCGAGACGCCGCCGTTCGACGCCGGCACACGCGCGCTCGCGCGTGCGATCGCCGACGCGACCGCGACGGGCGCCGTCTCCATCATCGGCGGCGGCGACAGCGCCGCGGCGGTACAGGAGGCCGGCCTCGCCGAACGCATGACGCACATCAGCACCGGCGGCGGTGCGTCGCTCGAGTTTCTGGAGGGCAAGCGGTTCGGTCCAATCGACATCCTGGATGAGAGGTAGCCCGCGTTGCCCGGTCGCGCCGCTCAGCCCGTGCGAATCGCCCCGTCGGTTCTCGCGTTCGACTTTGCGCGCCTCGCGGAGCAGATCGGAGCCGTCCAAGCCGCCGGCGCCACACTCCTCCATCTCGACATCATGGACGGACACTTTGTGCCCAACCTCTCCTTCGGCGTACCCGTGGTCGCGTCGATCGACGCCTGCACCGGCCTGTTTCTCGACACGCACCTGATGATCGCCGAGCCGGCGCGCTATGCCGAGCCGTTCGTGAAAGCCGGCGCCGACAGCCTGACCTTCCACATCGAGGTCGCCCCGGAGCCGCACCGCGTCATCGACACAATCCGTACGCTGGGCGCCCGCGTCGGCGTCGCGCTCAACCCCGGCACGCCCGCCGAGGCCGTGTTCGAGATTCTGCCGCGGGTGGACCTGGTACTCGTGATGACGGTTTGGCCCGGCTTCGGCGGGCAGAAGTTCATCGACGAGTGCGTGCCCAAACTCGCGGCGCTCGCCTCACGGTTGCGCCCGGACCAGTCGCTCGAGGTCGACGGCGGCGTCGGGCTCGCGACCGTCGCGCGCTGCGTACGAGCCGGCGCCAACACCCTCGTTGCCGGCTCGGCGCTGTTCGAGACCGGCGACCCGGCGCGCGGCTTTGCGGCGCTGCAAGCCGCCGCCGTCGCTTGCGAGCAATCGTTATGATGGTGGCCTTGGTTCCCTGCGCCGCGAGCGAATGGCGCCGCGAGGGGCGGTTGCTGGGACGCGTCGAACTGGCCATGCTGCCGGACGGGCTCGAGCAATGCGGGCAGTGGAGCGAGCTGCTCCGACCCGTCGGACTTCGCAAGCTCGTCCACAGCCCCGACGAGCTTGCGACACGGACCGCCGCTGCGCTCGGCGAGCGGTTGGCGCTGCACCCCAAGCCGGTCGACGAACTCGCGGAAGTGGACGTCGGATTGTGGGCGGGCCTGACCGACGCCGATCTGGAATCGCGGTATGAATCCGCGCATCACGAGTTGTGCGACGCCCCGCTCAACGTGACCGCACCGGGTGGCGAGAGTCTCGGCGCGGCGTTCCAGCGCATCGACGAACGCCTCAGGAAGCTCGTTCGTGACGCGCGGCGCCGCACGCCGGCTGGATTCGTGGTTGTGCTTCGTCCGCTCGCGCTCGCGGCCGCCCGCGTCGCGCTCGAGGCCGGCGACGCCGGCTCGTGGTGGGCGCTCGCACAGGAGCCCGACGCACCGGCGATTCTCCGTGTGGCGGGAGCCGCCGGACCGGCCGGCCGCGCCGCGCCGTAGCGTCGCGCCGCACCGTCGACCGGTGACGGCCCGGATGCCCCACGGGCCAGTTTTCGCGACCGGCGGGCAGCGGCATCCGATGCCGTGTTGCATCCGCCGCCGTTCGGAGCCCGCGGCGCCCGCCGGACGGCCCGGCCGCGCCACCGTCCTCGATCCGGCTGATCTCGTATGGGGCGCACGGGGTGCTGGCTCGCAACCGCGGCACAGACGCACGCCCGGTGGTACGCGTGAACCCGCCGGATGGCGTCGGATTTCGCCGAGGCACTACACTGGGGGACCGGAGCGCGAGAGGCGCTCGGCCCGCCGACCGGGCTCCGCCGGTCGCGCCACCTGGAGAATGCGATGTCCGAGGCGCCCGCCCCGCGGCGACACGTCGAGGTTCCCGAGGGTCTGTGGATCCGCTGCACGCAGTGCAGCGCGATGATCTACCGCCGCATCCTCGAGGAGTCGCTCCACGTCTGCCCGGAATGCGACTATCACTACCGCATCGACGCCCGCGCGAGGATCGCGCAGCTCAACGATCCGGGTACGTTCGAGGAGTTCCTCGCCGACCTCGAGTCGACCGACCCGCTCGAGTTCCACGACCGCGTCGACTACAAGTCCCGCCTCGCTGAGGCCAAGCTCCAGTCGAATGAGACCGAGGCCGTCGTCGTCGGCAAAGGCTTCATCAAGGGCCGCGCTGTCATCATGGGCGTCATGAATCCGTTCTTCATCATGGGCTCGATGGGCGCCGTCGTCGGCGAAAAGGTCACCGCCGCCACCGAACGTGCGCTCGACGAGGATCTGCCGCTCGTGATCGTCACCGCCAGCGGCGGGGCCCGCATGATGGAAGGCATGGTCTCGCTCGTCCAGATGGCCAAGACCTCGGCCGCGATCGCGAAGTTCGATGACAGCGGCGGACTCTACATCGTCGTGATGACCGACCCGACGACCGCGGGCGTCGCCGCCAGCTTCGCGTTTCTCGGCGACGTCACGCTTGCCGAGCCCGGCGCGCTGATCGGGTTCGCGGGACCGCGCGTGATCGCCAACACGATCCGCGCCACGCTGCCGGAGGGCTTTCAGCGGGCTGAGTTCATGATGGAGCACGGCTTCGTCGATCGCATCGTCCACCGTCGTGACCTGCGCAGCGAGATCGCGCGACTCATCGACTACTGCGGCAAGTGAACCCGCGCGGCGCGCGTCGCGACACGGCGCTGCCACGGTCCTCAGCCCAACCGGAGCCCCTGGCTTGATCCTGGCGGCATTCACCCTCGGCGACCTCCTGAACCCGCTCGTGCTTTTCGGGTTCGCCGGACAATTTGTCTTCATGCTCCGGTTCGTGGTCCAGTGGCTGGCCTCGGAGCGCCGCGGGCGCAGCGTCATCCCGCTGGCGTTCTGGTACCTGAGCCTCGCCGGCGGCGTCATGCTCCTGGTCTACGCGGTCCTGCGCCAGGATCCGGTGTTTGTGCTCGGTCAAGGACTCGGGCTGTTCATCTACGCGCGCAACCTGGCGCTCATCCATCGCCGACGTTCGCTCCTGCGCGATCGCTCGCTGCGGACTCCTGCCGTGTCGGCCGGGTCCGAGCCGCCGCCGGCCGTCGAGCCCGTTCGCTGACGCGGCCGCGCCCGCCGGCCCGCGAATGCGGCGTCGCCGATCGCCTCCGGGGCTGCCGCCGCGGCCCGACCGCGCGGAGACGCCGCTCGTCGGCGCCGCGAAAGGCAGCACATGCACGCGCTCGTCTGGATGTCCGTCGTCGCGCGGTTCGCGATCGCGGCCCTGTTGCTGCTCGCCTACCGCCGCTCGCGCGAATGGCCGCTGGCGGTCCTGCTCGTGCTGGCGCTCGCGCTGGCGACGTCGGGCGCCGGCGATCTCGGCCGCACCGGGACCTCGGGCTACGTGGCTTCGCAACACGATCTGTTCCATGTGTTTCTCGACTTGGGCGTCACCGTCATCATCGCGCTCGTCGCCTACTCGCTCACGCACTACGCCGGCGAGCGCGACGCGGCGCTCGAGTCCCTGCGCGCCGCCAACCGCGATCTGGTCGAGAGCAAGCGGAGTCTCGAGCGGCGCGTCACGCAACGAACGATCGAGCTGGAATCGGCCAACGCCGCACTCGGCGACAGCGAGCAGCGCCATCGCCTGCTGGCCGAGCGCTCGACCGACCTGATCACGCTGCACGAGATGGACGGCCGTTTCGCCTACGTCTCGCCCGCGGCCCGAGCGCTCCTCGCCTACGAACCCGGGGAGCTCGTCGGCCGCTCGCCTTACGACTTCTTCCATCCTGACGACGTCGCCGCCATCCGCGCCAACCACGAAGCGCTGCTCGCCGGCGTCGCGCCCCCGCCCATCGAGTACCGCATCCGCCGCGCCGATGGACGCTACGCCTGGTTCGAGACCAGAACGCAGAGCATCCGCGACGAGCGCGACGGCCGCGTCCGCCAGATCGTCTGCGTCTCGCGCGACACCTCCGCCCGCCGGGCCGCCGAGGACGCCAACCGCCTCGCCCAGGCCGCGCTCGACGCGATGAGTTCGCAGGTGGTCGTGATCGACGATAGCGGAACGATTCTCGCCGCCAACCGGGCCTGGCTTGACTTCGCGAGCGCCAACGGCGCCACGCCCGAGAGCGCCGGACCCGGCGCCCATTACCTGCCCGTCGCGCGCGACGAGCGCGCCGTCCACCACGGCGCCCCCACGACGTTCGCCGACCAGCTCCGCGAGGTGCTCTCGGGCGCGCGGCAGCACGTCGAAGTCGAGTATTCCTGCCTCGCGGCGGGCGGCAGCCGCTGGTTTGTCGCCCGTGCGACGCGCTTTGCCGGCGGCGGACCCAGTCGCATCGTCGTCCAGCACGAGGACATCACGACCCGCGTGCTCGCGCGGCAAGCGTTGCAGCAGTCCGCCGACGAAGTCCACGACCTCTACAACCACGCGCCGTGCGGGTATCACTCGCTGAACGCCGACGGCGTCTTCGTGCGCATGAACGACACCGAGCTCGCCTGGCTTGGCTACACCCGCGAGGAAGTCGTCGGTCGCAGGCACTTCACCGACGTGCTCACGCCGGAGTGTCGCCCGCTGTTCGCGCAGCGCTTCGCCGACCTGAAGGAGCGCGGCTACGCGACCAACCTGGACTACGAGTTTCTCCGCAAGGACGGCACCACCTTTCCCGTGCTGCTCAACGCCACGCTCCTGCGCGACGCGCACGGCCACTTCGTCATGACCCGCGGCATCGTGTTTGACATGACCGAGCGCCGGCGGGTCGAGTCCCAGGTCCGCGAGAGCAACGACCTCCTGCGGGCCGTGATCGAAGGCTGCGGCGACGCCGCCTTTCTGAAGGACCGCGAGGGGCGCTACATTCTGATCAATCGCGCCGTGACCGAGTTCATCGGCGGCTCGCCGGAAGCCGTCATCGGGCACACCGACGCGGAGCTGTTTCCGCCGGCAGACGCGGCGGCCATTCGCGAGACCGACCTCCGCATCATGGAGTCCGGCGCGGCCGTCCGACTCGAAGAGCTGGTGCAAACCGCGCGCGGCGAACGCACGTTCATGGCCAACAAGAGCCCGCTGCGGGACGCGCGCGGAAACGTGATCGGCGTGATCGGGTTCTCGCGCGACATCACCGAGTACAAGCGGTCGCAGGAACGATTGCAGCGCGCCGAGCGCCTCGTCTCGATCGGCACGCTCGCGGCCGGCATCGCCCACGAGATCAACAACCCCGTCGGCGGCATCCTCATGGGGGCCCAGAGCGCCCTGGCCGATCTGGACGATCCATCGCAGCGCGACTTTGTGCGGCGCTGCCTCAACGAGATCGTCGACGACGCCCGGCGCTGCGGTCGAATCGTCAAGAGCGTGCTGCGTTTCGCGCGTCAGGAGCCGACCGAAAAGTGGCCGACGGACCTCAGCGCGCTGCTGCGCCGCTCGATCGACATGCTCCGCGACCTCACCGAGCAGCGCCGGATCACGTTTCGAATCGACGTCGCGCCGGATCTGCCCCAGGTTCCGGTCAACCCCACCGAAATCGAACAGGTGTTCGTCAACCTCTTGCGCAATGCGATCCAGGCGAGCTCCCCCGGCGGAACCGTGGACATCGCCATGCACCGGATCGACGACCGCGTGCGGATGCGAATTCGCGACTTCGGTCACGGAATGAGCGCCGACACGCTGGAACGCGCTTTCGATCCGTTTTACACTACCCGGCAGTTCGAAGGCGGCTCGGGACTTGGCCTCAGCGTCGTGCACGGCATCGTCAAAGCCCACGGCGGCAACACGGTCGTCCAGAGCAGTGCCGGCGAAGGTGCGGAGTTCACCGTCGACCTGCCCGTTTAGCCTTCGAACGCCGCGCCCGACTCGCGGAGCCGGGTACCGCGCGGCGCAACGACCGGCTCCTTGCTGTAACGAGCACGCCATGCGAACCCTGGTTCTGGACGACGAACAGCGCTATCGCGAGCACGTCAAACACCGCCTCGAGCGTCAGGGTTGGCGCATCGAAGCCGCGGGCACGACCGTGGAGGCCGCCGCCATCGTGCGCGAGGGCCCGCTCGACCTCATGATCGTCGACATCAAGCTGAGCGAGCCCATGGACGGCCTCGACTTCGCCGCCTGGGCCCGCACGCAGCACCCCGAAACCGATCTGATCGTCATCACCGGCTTCGGCTCGCCCGACCACGAGCGCCGCAGCCGCGAGCTGGGCGCTGTCGCGTACCTCGAAAAGCCGTTCGATCTGTCCGTGCTCGAATCTCACGTTCGCCGCCAGTCGGACACGCGCCAGATGCGCCGGCGGCTCCGCGACGCGGAGACCGCGCAGGCTGCCGCCCGACAGCCGGGGTGCGTCAGCGCGTTGCTCGAAGCCGTCTCGCTCGCCTGCGTCAGCGCCACCGGAGAGGTTCTGTTTACGACCCATCGCGGGGCGGAGGACTTGGCCGCGGTGGTCGATCCGAACGTCCCCCGGCCCATCCAGCGCATCGACAACGACCTGCTGCGCGTGCTCCAGACCGCGCCGGCGCGCGGCGACGTGCGTCGGACCGTCGCGTTGCGTCGCGACGGCGTTCTGGCGCACTTTTTCGTGGAAGCGCGCCAGACGCTGTGGGGCGCCACGCCGGCGCTCGCGCTGGTGTTTCTCGACAGCATGACGCTCGATCAGTCGTGGATGGACGAGCTTTGGATTCCCCTGGTTTGCGGGCTCGGCGGCTCCCATCGCGGCCGCGAGCTCCCAGGTTCCTGATCGGACGCCGTGGGCGCCCGACAGCCAGCAAGGTGCAAAAAAAGTGAAGATGAGTCAATCGGCGGCTCCGAGGTTGAACGGATGCGACTGAGCAAGGCGTCGGCGTATGCGGTATTTGCGGCTGTGCACGTGGCGCGGAATCAGCACCACGGCCCCGTGCAAGGAAGGTCAATTGCCGAAGCGCACGCGATTCCCGTGGAGTACTTGCTGAAAATTCTTCAGCAACTCGTCCGCGCCCAGGTGCTCGTCAGCGAGACCGGTCGGCGCGGCGGATTCCTGCTGAAGAAATCGCCCGAGCAAACCACCGTCCTGGAAATCGTCGAGGCCATCGACGGACCGGTCAACGGCGCCTTCTCTGTGCCGAAGGAGATCACCGGCGGCGAAGGCGTACGGCAGGTGCTCAACTCGCTCGGGGCGGACGTAGCGCAGGCGACGACCGAGGTGCTGAAGAACACCAACGTCCAGCAATTGCTGTCGATGTGATCGCCCCGCCGCAATACCCGCCGCTCCGCCCGGCAGATTCCGCGCCCCGACCCGCGCGCTGACTCGGACCCGCGCGCCCGCCACCCGCCCCGCCAGCCGCGCCGCGTCCGGCGCGAGTCACGCAAGCCCCACGGTTCGCCGATGATCGTCTGGCTCTGGTCCTCGATACTCCTGCTGTGCCCCGGGGCGGCCCCGGAGCGCGCTGGGCTGGTTCCGTGGACTGGAGCGTGTGCCGCGCGCCGGCACGGGAAAACCGTCATGGCTCCATGGCAGGCGGCGCTCCAGCGTCGCTTTGACACGCTCGAAGTGCTCCCCGCGTCGTTTGCCGCCGCGATGTCGGTGCTCGCCCTGGCCCGCCGCGACGACGCGGAAATCGATGACTACGCGAAGATCATCGGGTCCGACCCGGCCCTCAGCAGCAAGCTGCTCGCGTTCACCAACTCCTCGTGGTTTGCGATTCAACGCCGCATCACGACCGTGAAGCACGCCGTCGGAATGGTCGGCGTCGCGAACGTCCGCGCGCTCTCGGTGAGCTACGCGCTCGCCGGGCTCCACAGCGCCCTGCGCCTGAATCCCGACGACGCGCGCGCCTACTGGGAGTCGACACTCTGCAAAGCCGCCGCCGCGCGCGTGCTCGCCGACGAGCTGCTTCCGGAGCGCGCCGACGACGCCTACACCCTCGCGCTGTTCCAGGACATCGCGGTAAGCCTCTTCGCCGCAGTCGCCCCGAACGACTATCCGCAGCTCTACCAGCACCGCAACCTGCCGGTGGCCGATCAGCTCGCCGCCGAGACGACCCTCTTCGGCGCGGACCACGCCGCGTGGGGCGCCCGGCTCGGCGAAAAACTCAAGC
>JBFXAM010000011.1:0-61192 GCA_050184295.1 Phycisphaerae bacterium
CTGCGCCGACCGCCAGCGCCGCCCGCTTTTCTTCGGCCACGCGCGCCGCGCCGTCGACGCGGCCCGCGAGAAGCTCCGCCTCGTCGGCGCGGAGCGCGTCCTCCACGCACCGCTCGGGCGGCTCAGCGGCGGCGAGCTCCAGCGCGTCCTCGTCGCGCTGGCGCTGCTCGGCGATCCCGAGATCCTCCTGCTCGACGAACCCGTCGCCGGCGTCGACGTCGCCGGCGAAAAACTCTTCTGCGACCTGCTCGTTCAGCTCCGCGAGCAGACTGGCGTCACCATCGTCCTGGTCTCCCACGAAATGAGCATCGTCGTCCAGCACACCGACCACGTCGTCTGCGTCAGCGCCGGCGTCGTCCAGTGCGAGGGCAATCCCGTCGCCACGCTCAACTCCACAAACATCCGCCGCATCTTCGGCGAGCACGCCGGCATCTACGAGCACGGCTCGCACGGCCACGACGCCGGACACGTGCATGGCCCCGGCTGCGGCCACCACATGCACCCGCCCGCAACCGCGCCCCCGGAGACGCCATGATCGCTTCGGCGCAGCAGCTCGCGTTGCTCGAAAGCGCCGTGGACGCCCTGCTCGACGCCGCCGCCCGGCTGCCCTTCGACTGGGCCCGCGAGTTCGAGTTCATGCGCATGGCGCTCGTCGCGCTCGTGCTCGTCGCGCCCGCGTGTGGCATGGTGGGGGTCTACGTCGTCCACTTTCGCATGGCCTTCTTCTCCGACGCGATCGCCCACTCCGCTTTCGCCGGCGTCGCCAGCGGCTTCCTCCTGCTCGCCGCCGGACAAGCCTGGGCCGATCCCCGCATCACCCTCGTCGCGGTCGGACTCCTCGTCGGCGTCCTCGTCACCGCCGTGCGTCGACACAGCGACCTCAGCACCGACACCATCATCGGCGTCGCGTTTTCCGCCGTCATTGCCCTCGGCATCATCATCATCCGCCTGCGCGACACGCGCACCAGCGATTTCAACGCGTATCTCTACGGGGACATCCTCGTGCTCGACCGCGCCGACCTCGCGGCCGCGCTCGTGCTCGCCGTGCTCGTCGTCGCGTTCATGCTCTGGTCCTACAACCGCCTGTTGCTCATCGGGTTGAACCCCGATCTGGCGTACACCCGCGGCGTCGCCACCCGCGCGTATGACTACGCGTTCGCGATCGTCGTTGTGCTGCTGGTCACGACGACAATTCGCATCACCGGGCTCCTGCTTGTCACCGCGCTGCTCGTCGTCCCCGCCGCCACCGCGCGCAACCTCGCCCGCTCGGCGGGGCAGATGCTCTGGCTCGCCGCGGCGGTCGCGTTGCTCGCGGCGCTGCTCGGTCTCGCGTGCTCCTACTACCTGAACAGCGCGACGGGCGCGTCGATCATCCTCGCCGCGACGCTGCTCTTCTGCGGCTCCATGGTCGTTCGCGCGGCGCGCCGGAGCTAGCGTCGCGTCTCGACCGTCCCGGGGCATGCACCGGGATCGTGCCCGTGTCCCGCCCTTCATCGCCACGTGTCCGACCCTCCCGCCGCGACCGGCCCGCGCCCGCGAGTGCTCCACGTCCGCGAACACCAGCGCGTGCTGCGGCGGAACGCCGGCGGGGCCTCGCAAGCCGCGTTTTCGCGCCCGAAACTCATCATTTTTCTCTGGATTCCACCGCTCCCGTTGTGAAAGTCGCCCGCGCTCCCTATAATCGCTGCCGCACATCGGGAAAGAGCCGACGTTTTGTCGGACCGGAGGAGAAGAGTGCTCAGATCATCGGGTGGGCTGTGGTGCGCCGTTGCTCTCGCGTCCGCCGTGACCGCGTACGGCCAGCCGGATTGCGGCGTCGCACTGACCGAAAAGGACGTGCAGATCGTGCGCGACCGCCAGGCCGCTGGGCTCTACGGCGAAGCGGACCGAGCGGCCGGCCCCGGGCCGTCGATCGTGCCGCTCACGATCCACGTCGTCCGCCGATCCGACGGCAGCGGCGGGGTCGCGGAGCCGCTCATCGCGGACGCGATCGCCGAGTGCGACGTCGCGTTCGCGTCGCTCGGGCTTTCGTTTTGCCAGGCCGGCCCGACCACGCACATCGATCACGACGGCTACTACGATCAGATCGACACGCTCGCCGAAGCGAACATGCTGCGCCTGATCGACTTCGTCCCGAACACGATCAACGTGTACTTCGTCGACGCCCTTTCGATCGGCGCGGGACCGCTCTGCGGCCTCGCCTCGTTCACGTTCAACAGCGCCCAAGGCGTCATTATCCGCAACGGCTGCATGACGACGGCCGCCGACCGCACCACGCTTGCCCACGAGATCGGCCACTACTTCGACCTCTTTCACACGCACGAAACGGCGTTTGGCGAAGAGTGCGCGGACAGCTCCAATTGCGAGACGGCGGGCGATCTCGTCTGCGACACACCCGCCGATCCGCAGCTCACACGCGACATGGTCTCCGACGAATGCACGTACATCGGCCACGCGTCCGACCCCTGTAACGGCGCTCCCTACGCGCCCGATCCAACCAACCTGATGACCTACGGCCGGCGCGAGTGTCGCAACCACTTTTCCAGCGAGCAGCGCGGCCGCGCGCTCGCCACCATCCGCAACTTCCGCCGCGGGCTGCTGCGCGTAGAGTGTCCCGACCCCTGCGCGCCGTACGCGCGCTGCGACGTGAACTGCGACGGCATCATCTCCAACTTCGACATCGACGCCTTCGTGCTCGCACTCAGCGACCCCGCGGGCTACACGCTTGCGTACCCCTGGTGCGCCCGGCTCTGCACCACCGACGTCAACGGCGACGCCGTCGTCGACAATCGTGACATCCTCGCCTTCACCGACTGCCTCGCCAACCTCGCGCAGCCATGACCCGCCGCGTCAGAGCCGCGGGCGCAAGCCCGCGATTCCGACACGCGCGCACGCGCCGGCGATTCCCACCCAGGCACCCGCCCACGGTTCCCACGTACGCGCCCGCCGGCGATTCCGAGCGTCTGCGCACGTTCCGGTGGAGTCGCACGCCGCGGGCATGGACGACCGATCCCGGCCATGCCGGCGCGCGAATCGCGAGCTGGCGCTCGCGGCTCTGATCGCGCCCCCACGGCGCCTGCCGCGCGCCAACGCACGATGCCGATCGACCTGAACCACAGCGCACACCGCACGCCGCCAACGAGAAGTTTCCCCCCGGCGCTGTATCAGACGGCCGCCGTCGCGGCTCCTGCTCTCCGAACCCTTTGGGAGTTCTCGATTGCCTCGCGTCCGAGTCGTTCGCTGCTGCCTGGATGCCGGTGGAACGTGGCACGACCCAAAGGTTCATGCGAGACGGGATCGCGGCCGACGTTGCGAGGTCTCACACACGCGTGTGAGCGCGTGCGACCGGACACCCAAGATCGCATAAACACAGTCACGGAGAATGGTTATGAAATGGACACGAGCTTGGATCGCGCTCTCGGTGGCCGGAGCGATCGCAATCGGGTGCGTCTCGGAGTCGCCGGAGTCCCTCCTCAGCGTCGGAACCGACAAGGACGACGCTACGGCGCTGCCCTTTGAAACCGCAACCAAGGGCGGCTCGTTCGTCGTTCCACCGGTTCGCGACGTGGGTTTCGGCGGCGGAAACGTCGGCGGCGCAAACGTCAATTCCACCAACGGTAATTACAACGGCGACGGCACGAACGGGAACGACAACGGCGGCACGAACGGCAACGACAACGGCGTCCCCAACGGGAACGATAACGGCGTGCCGAACGCCAACGATAACGGCGTCCCCAACGGGAACGATAACGGCGTGCCGAACGCCAACGATAACGGCGTCCCCAACGCCAACGACAACGGCGTGCCGAACGCCAACGACAACGGCGTCCCCAACGCCAACGACAACGGCGTGCCGAACGCCAACGACAACGGCGTCCCCAACGCCAACGATAACGGCGTCCCCAACGCCAACGACAACGGTGTGCCGAACGCCAACGACAACGGCGTCCCCAACGCCAACGACAACGGCGGCACGAACGGCAACGACAACGGTGGCGGCGGCAACTGCGCCGACGGCTCCACCCAGCTCCGCGGCGGGTTCAGCGACGGCGGACGCGCCGAGTATCGCCTCCTCGTCGCCGGCTGCGAACGCTTCCGCGTCCGCACCGAGGCCGCCGGCGGGAACCAAACCCTCGCGGTAGCCATCAACGGCGTGGTCGTAGGATCGCTCACGACCGACTCGCGCGGTCGCGGCGAGCTGGAGTACAACACCGGCGGATTCCCCGCCAACTTCCCGGTCGTCATGCCCGGCGACGTCGTCACTGTCGGCTCGCTCTCGACCGTCCTCGGCAATGACTGCTCCAGCAACGCCAACTGCAACGGCTGAAGCATGAAACGGAGAGGGTCGGGCGGTTCATACGGCATCGAACGCCTGACGTGAGGCAGCAGCGAATCCCGGGTTAGACGGCGACGGCTCGGACGGGTGAAATGCTCGTCCGGGCCGTTCGCTTCTAAATCCCTATCCACAAACATGATGCGCTGTACCGTGCCGCGGGTTTCGACCCGCGCCGACGTTTGTCGCATCCTGCACCGCAGATCGAAACGATCGACTCATCCCCGCAGTTCACAAGTCAGCGCGTACCTCATTCCGCGAACATCCGCGCATCCGGAAGACGAAGCTGCTGTGCAGCGCCACACCCGGTCGGACTCGCCCCCGTCACCGCTCGACCAGTCCCGCTTGTCCCATCGAGTCGACAATCCGCGGCTCTTTTCGCGCGTTTTCGTATCAGGTCGCCGCCCGTCCGGCTCCTCTGGGTGCTTGACGGAGAAGCCATGTTCACGCGTTCCCACGCCATTCAGATCCTGCGAATCGCCATCTGCTTGGCCGCACTGGTCTGGGTTTTCCGGGGTGTGCAGATCGCCGACCTGGCGACCGTCTACCACCGCACCCAGGCCCCGCTGCTGCTCGGCGCGATCGCCTGTTTCCTGCTGACGCCTTTTCTCCAGGCCATCCGGCTGCGTTCGCTGCTCGCGGCCCGCGGCATCCCGCTCGAACTCGCGGCCAGCACGCGCCTCGCATTCGTCGGCAATTTCCTGAATCACGCCGCCCCGCTCGGCTCCACGGCCGGCGATGTCTACAAGGCCGTCGTCGTCGCGCGTCGCGCGCCGCAGTCGTGGGAAGCCGCCACCGTCGTGCTCGTCGATCGCGCGATCGGGCTCGTCACGCTGCTGTTCAGCGTCACGCTGATCGCCTGGGTCGCCGGCCACGAAAGCCGACTCGCCGCACTACGGGGGTATCTCGGCGTTGCGTCCGCGCTGCTTGCCGGCGGCGCCGCCGTCGTCGTCCTGCTCCCACACCGCTGCTGGAGCGCGCTCCGCGAGCGCACCGCGTCGCTGCGCCACGGCGACAAACTCGAACGAATCGTGCGGACGACGCGCGCGCTGCTCGCGTCGCCGGGAGCGCTGCTCACCGCCGTCGTCGTCACGCTGGCGATCCAGATCGCCGCCGCCGCGAGCTTTCTCTGCATTGCGCTGTCCCTCGGGTTTCGTTTCGGGCTCGCGGAGTGGCCTTCGCTCTATGCCTTCTTCTCGACCGGCGAGATCGTCAAGGCACTCCCCGGCCCGCCGCAGGGGCTCGGCACAATGGAGCTCGCCTATCGCCACCTGTTCGCGGATTGGGCCGGGCCGCTCCAGATCGTCAGCGCCGCGCTCGCGATTCGAATCGTCGGCCTGCTCTGTGCCCTGCCCGGCGCACTGTTGCTCACCGCCGGCGCCCGCCGACCCGCGCGCGAACCCGCCCCAGGCGCGGCGCCGCGAATGTCCGCGGTCCCCGCGGCGGGAGCCTGAGAAAGTCACGCGTCCCTGGCCTAACCCGTGTACGATTCACAAGGAATGCAAAAGGCGATCCCCATGCAAACCATGAAGTTCCATTCCGGCGTCAGCGTGTTTTTCCCATGCTACAACGAAGAAGCCAACGTCGAGCGCACGACCCGCGCCGCCGTCGCCGCCTGCGAGCGCCTCTTCGTCGACTATGAAGTCATCATCGTCAACGACGGCAGCCGCGACCGCACCGCCGAGATCGCCGACCGCCTCGCCGCCGAGCTTCCCCATGTCCGCGCCGTCCACAACCAGCCGAACCGCGGCTACGGCGGGGCGCTACAGCGCGGCTTCCGCGAGGCGACCAAGCCGTATGTGTTCTACACCGACGGCGACGGGCAGTTCGATTTCGAGGAGCTGGAGCGCCTGTTGCCGCTGATGAGCGCCTATGACATCGTGAGCGCCTACCGCATCAACCGCCAGGATCCGTGGCACCGCAAGCTCAACGCCAAGTGCTGGGGCCTGCTGGTGAACACGCTCTTCGGGCTCGGCATCCGCGACGTCGACTGCGCCTTCAAGATGTATCCGCGCCGCCTCTTCGAGCAGATCGAGATGCGCTCCACCGGCGCGCTCATCGACACCGAAATCCTCGCCAAGGCCCGCCGCCTCGGCTACACGATCGGGCAGTTCGGCGTCCACCACTATCCGCGCACCGCCGGCGAACAGACCGGCGCCAACTTCCGCGTCGTGCTCCGCGCCTTCCGCGAACTCGTCAAGCTTGCCGCGCACATCCGCGCCACCGGCAAGCGCCGCGACGCCGCCCCGCCTCGGCCCGCGACCGGCGCCACGCACCCGTCCCCGCTCGCGGCGCCGCCGACATGTCGCTGACCGAAGCGCCGCCGCGCGCCGCGCGACTCCTGGCCTTCGTCGAAGGCGTCGCCGTCTTTCTCCTCGGCGTCGTCGTGATGAACTACTTCTACGCCGCCTCGGTCGCCCGTCCGGGCGCCGAGATCGGCGTGCCGGAGCACGACTCGTACTACCACGTCGCGATGGCCGCGATGTTGCCCGAGCACGGGCTGCTCGCGAAATTCCCCTGGCTGCAATACACCTATTTCCGCGACCAAGGCGACGACTTCGTCAGCCACCATTGGGGCTTCCACCTCCTGCTGCTCCCGTTTGTCACCGCCGCCCAGTGGCTGGTCGGCGACGCGTTGCCCGGCGGCCGCTGGGCCATGAGCGCCGTATTCGGCGCGAATCTCCTCCTGTTTCACCTGCTCCTGCGAAACCGCCGCGTACCGCTGCACTGGCTCTGGATCGCACTGTTCCTGCTGCTGCCCGACCAGTTCTTCGCCCGCCACGGCTTCGTCCGCGCGATTGGTGCGTCGTTTCTCTTCATGCAGCTCACGCTGCTCGCGCTCTTCGCCCGCCGCTATGTGCTCGCGGGGCTGGCGCTGGCCGCCTACGTGCACCTGTATCTCGGCGCGGTCTTCTATGGCCCGCTGATCGTCGCCTTCTACGCCCTCGCGCAGGTGCTCGCGCCCCGCGCCGAGCGCGTCTGGCCGTGGAAGATGGTGCTGCTCACCGCCTCTGGCTGGTTCGTCGGCGTCGCCACTTACCCCTATTCCGCCGGCATGTTTGAGTTTCTCCAGATGCAGGTCTTCGGCAGCGGGCTCTCGCCCGACATCGAAGTGGGCCGCGAGTGGAAACCCTACAGCGACCCGTGGTTCATCGTCATGATGGCCGCGCCGCTCCTCGTCACGTGGGTGATCGCGCTGCTGATGCGGCTCCGCAACGGCCACCGGCTCGACGCCCGCGAGACCGCGCTGCTGCTGCTTCAGTTCGCGTTCCTGCTGCTCACGCTCAAGGCGCGGCGGTTCATCGAATACTGGCCGCCGCTCTGCCTGCTCAGCGCGGCGTATCTCGCGGCCCCGCCGCTCGAAGCCGCCCGCGCGGCGCTCGCGAACTGGTGGTCGCAGCGCTCCGCCGCGGTCCGCACGCTCGTCTGTGGGGCCAGCCTGTCGGCGTTGGTGGCCGGCGGCGCGGCCGCCTTCGGGTTGCTCTTCTCGCACTCCGCGACGCTCGGGCTGGCTGCGGAATGGCGCGCGTGGTTGTTCGCCGCCGCACTCCTGACACTGCCGGCACTGATCCGCGCGGCGCGCGTCGCCGACGGCGAATCGGCCGAAAGCCCGTTGCCCCGCATAGGCGCCGTCGTGATCGGCGGCGTCGTACTCGCCGCGGCTTTCGCGATGACGGGGCTGCTGCTCGAGCGCGCCGGCGCGTTGCCGCCGGTTCGCCTGCGGATTCCCGGGCTCGCGTGGGGGCTGCTCGCGGGCGTGTACGGATTGATCCCCATCGCCGCCCATGCGCTGCGCCGCGCGCACGTCGCAACGGTCCCTCCGCCCATCGACGCCGCACGGCTCGCCGCAGCGCCCGGTTGGTTTGCGCCCGCGTTGGTGGTGGCGCTGACGGCCGCGCTCTCGGCGGGCACGCTCGTCGCGGGCGCGCGGACGTTCGCGTCCGCGTCGCGCCAGGTCGCGTGTTATTACGACCTGCGCGAAATCCGCGACGTCTCGAGTTTCCTCCAGGAGCACTCGCAGCCCGGCGACATCATCTTCACCGACGACTGGGACATCTTCCCTGTCCTGTTCTATCACAACCGCCACAACCACTACATCGTGGGCCTCGATCCCAAGTTCACGCACCAGCGCGACCCCGAGCTCTGGGACCGCTACGTCAAGGTCTCGCGCGGGGAGGTGCCGTCGACGATCCGCGTCGCGTCCAACGCCAAGCCCGCCGTCCAGAAAACGGTCGCGTTGGCCGACATTCGCGACCACTTCAAGGCCCGCTACGTCATCTGCGACCGCGATCACCGCCGCCTCGCCGACCGCCTGGCCAACGCACCCGATTTCGCCGATTTTGTCTATCCCGGCGATTCCTACCGCGCCGCGCGCAACGCCGAATACGTCGTCTTCCGCATCCGCGCCCCCGACCAGCCGCTCGTTGCGCAGGTCGCATCCGCGACCGAAGCGAGCTCCGACATGCAGCTCGCGACGCGCCGCCCGATCTCCATTGAGCAGGGCTGGGGCGAGCTCGGCGCCGACCGCACCGTCGACGGCAACGTACTCCGGCTCGGCGGAAAGTCCTTCCGCAGCGGCATCGGCACACACGCACCCGCGCGGCTCACCTACGAAATCCCCCGCGGGGCACGCTATTTCGAAGCCACGATCGGAATCGACGATGAGACCGGCGGGCATGGCAGCGCCGCGGTGTCGATCCGCCTCGACGGCGAACTCGCCTACGAAAGCCCGCTGCTCGTCGGCGGCCAACGGCCCGTGGTCGTGCGTTTGCTGCTGCGCAACGCTCGACAGATCGAGCTTGCCGCCGATCCGACGCGCGACGGGCAGCGCTTCGATCATGTCGATTTCGCCGACGCACGCTTCATCTTTACCGACGAGCCGCCTGCGCCGCGCACCGCAAGTCAACCCAAACCCGCCGACGTGGACGCCACGGCGAAGGCCGCGCCATGAGCAACGGCGACGCGCTGTCGGCCACGCCGCACACGTCGGCCACGCGGGGAACCTCAGCGTCCCCAGCGCACGATATGTCGGCCAGCCGGGCGCTCAGAACCTCGCACGCGTCCGCCACGCCGTCGCGCGCCCGCGCTCGACGACGGTCGTTCGCGCTCGGATTCCAGCTCGCACTCGCGTTCGGCGTCGCGCTCGCGCTGCGCGCGTGGATCGTCGCACAACCCGGCGTCGGGCACGGCTCCGACCTCGGGTTCTTCGCGCGCTGGACGCGCGGCCTCGCCGAGCTCGATCTGGCCGGCTTCTTTCGGGCCGAATCGTTCTGCGACTATCCCCCGCTCATGCTGCTGCTCTTCCAGGGCCTCGGCACGCTGCTCGCCCGCTTCGGCGACGCCGGTCTCAGCGACGTGGCGATCATCGCGGGCGTCAAATCGCTCACGTGTCTCGCCGATCTCGCGATCGGGCTGCTGCTGTTCATCGAGGCCCGCCGCCTGCTCGGCGCCGCCGGCGGCGTTGCGGCTGCGACGCTCTACCTGCTGAACCCGCTCGCGCTCTACAACGGCGCGTATTGGGGTCAGGTCGACGCGGTCTACACGGCGCTCGTGCTCGCGGCACTCATTGCCGCGCGCCGCCAATGCTGGCGAACGGCGGGCGTGTTCGCCGCCGCCGCGCTCGGCGCCAAGTTTCAATCGATCGCCTTCCTGCCGCTCATCGTGTTCGAGGCGTATCGCGCCGGCGCCTGGCGCGCCGTCGGGCACAAGGCGCTCGGGTTTGCCGCCGCCGCCGTCGTCATCCTCGCGCCATTTGCGTTTCAGGGCGTGCTCTCGGAAGCCTTGCAGCGCAGCTACGTCCACGTCGTCGGCCAATACCACGAGCTCTCACGCAGCGCGTTCAACGTCTGGTTTCTCGGCGGTGCGACCACGGCCGTCGACACCGTCCCGCCCGCCGCGGTGCTGCGCCTCGTCGCCGACGGTCGTGACGAGTTCCCCGTCGCGGAATCCCGGCTGCTGCACCTCACCTGGCGGCGCATTTCGCTCGTCGTGTTTGCGCTCAGCGTCGCCGTCGTCTTGTCGCTCTATTCGCTCCGCCCCGGAGCCGAACGCCTCTTTGGCGCCGCGGGGCTCCTCGGCCTGTGCTTCTTTCTCTTCCCCACCGAGATGCACGAGCGCTACGCGTTCCCCGTCATCGCCCTGCTCGCGATCTGGGCCGCAGCGCGGCGCGCCGGCGAACGCGTCTATTGGCTGCTGAGCGCGCTGCTGTTGCTCAACGTCGCCGCCTATCTGCCCGCGGAGCAAATCGCCGCGCAGCTCTCGGCCGCGAACCTCGCGATCTTCGCGGTGCTCGTCATCATGCTCCTGCTGCCGCGCCACGCGCCCGCGGAGGACGACGCGCTGCCGGCACGCGCGACGCCCGCGCCACACGATCCGACTTCGTGCGCATCCGCCGACGTCGGCGGCGCACGCGACGCCTCCGACCCGCCGCCACGTGCACTCATACGGGCGTTCCGCGTGTTGACCGCGCTCGCGCTCGTCGCCGCGCTCGGCGCCGGCGGCTGGATCGCGACCCGCGCCGCCGCGGCTCCGCCTCTTTCCGAGCGGCCGCACACGATCTGGCTCAGCGACCTGAACCCGCGCGCCGCGCGCCAGGGATGGAAAACTCCCGCCCGAAACCGCACCGTCGAGGGCGGCTTCATCCAGCTCGGCAAAACGGTCTACCTCCGCGGCGTCGGGACGCACGCCCCCGGCCACCTCGTCTACGAGCCGCCGCCGGGCGCGGACTGGTTCGAAACGATCGTCGGCATCGACGCCGCCGCCGGCGCCGCGGGCTCCGCGCGCGTCTACTTCAGCCTCGATGGAAAGCCGGCGGCGGAAACGCCGCTGCTCACCGGCGGCGGTGAAGTCGCCAACATCCGCTTTCCGGTCGCGGGCGCGGCGTTGCTCACGATCCGTGTCGACGCGACACCCGACGGGCAGCGCGCCGATCACGTCGACCTCGCACTCGCACGTTTCACGATCGCCGATTCGTCGGCGGGAGAGGGCCGCCTCGAGATGCACGCAACCACCGCACCGCATCGCCGCGCGCGCCTACCCGCGACGGCGGCGCCGGCCAACAACCCCGATTGACATCCGGCGCGATCGCGCCCGGCGAAGCTCCGCTCAGAACTTCCACGCGGTGAACTCGCCGTCGCTCTCCGCGTGCGCGCCCTCGGTCGCGAGCCAGCCGGCCAGCCCGCTGCGCGCCAGCTTGTCGAGGTGCTTGTTCCGCACGACGAACACCCGCGCCCCCGCCGCGCGCCAATGCGCCCCGTCCGTCGCCGTCACGTGCGACTTGCCCACCACCCAGCCGCGCCGATCCGCGTGATAGAACGGCCGCGCGTCCGAATCGAGATCGAATCCCGGCTGCAACGCCACCACGAGCGCGCCGGGCGCGCTCTGCGCCGCGATAAACCGCCCGAACGCCGCGAAGTCGCTGGGCCGCGAGACGCGCTCGTAGACAAACGCGCCCGCGCCTGCCGCCGTGCCCGCCACCAGCGCCAACGCGAGCCCGGTCGCCGTTCGCGGCCGCACGCTTGGCGCCCACGCCCGCCAGGCCGCCATTCCGCCCGCCGCCGCCAGCGCCGCGAGCCCCGGCACAAAGAGCATCTGGTAATACGCGTGGAAGTTCCCCCGCGCCGCCACCAGCACAAACACGAGCCCCGCCGCCAACCACGCCCCCATCACCCGCAGCCCGTCGCGACGCGCCAGCACCACCCACCCGACCAGCGCCACCACGCCCGCGCCCGGCGGACTCAGCCACACCGTCGCAAGCCGCCCACCCATCCGCGTCCAGTAGTCCGCGCTCGTCCACGACGACAGCATGTCAAACTTCCCGATCATCTGATTGCCGGTCGTCTCGCGGCTGACCGCGCTCCAGATGCCAAACGTCAACCCCGTCTCTGCGAACAACTGATGCGCGTGCAGATACCACATCACCGTCGGCCCGATGCCGACGGCGGCCACCACCCAGGTATCCAGACGCGCCAAGAACCTCAGCCCGCGCCGCCGCAGTCCGAGCACGAGCAGCGGCAGCCCCACCAGCGCGCTCGGCAGCCACGTGAGCAACGTCCACGCCAGCAGTGCCGCCGTCGCGATGCACCACGTCCACCCGCCGCTCGAAAGCCAGCGCTGCGCCGCCCACAGCGTGAGCATCATCAGGGTGACGACGATCGGATGCGGCTGCGTCTGCGCGCCGTAATAGACATTGAGCGGCGCGAGCCAGTACAGCGCCGCCGCCCATGCCGCGGCCGTCACGCCGTACTCGCGCTTCACCAGGTCATACAGCGCCGGCAGCCCCAAGAGCGTGAACAGCACGACAAACCCGCGCCCGCCGAGCCGGTCGTCGATCCCCGCGTGAAAGAGCCCCGACAGCGCGTAGGCAATCCACGGCAGCTCACACTCGACGACGCCGCTGGTCGAACCGCGCCAATCGACGCGCGGCCGCAGAATGCTGTCGCCTTCGTGCGCGAAACTCCGCGCCATCGCGAGCACGTCTGCCTCGCGCCAACTGGTCGCATCGCCGACCGGCGTCGTCCACACGACATACGCGCGCAACAGCAGCCCGAGCAAGAGCGCCGTCCAGAGCGCGACGTACGCGCCCGACGTTGCGCCCCGATCCCGGCCAGGTGTCGTCGACGCAGCCGCCGGCGCACCGCGGAGGCCGTGGTGCGGCCGAAGATGCACGGCAGGGCGCGCAACGGTTGCTGGTGCTGCGGCCGAGGATCCCTCGGCTCCCCGGTGCGTCGTGTCGGTGCGCGGCGTGCTCATGGAGAGAAGATCGGTCGCGGCGGCGACGCGATTCGAGCGGTGCAGTCAGAACCCGCCGCACCCCGCGGCGGGCCCGACGAGCAGCGCCATGCCTTGAGTCGGCGGCGCCGCGGGCCGCGCAATCCCCGCGCGTGGTTTCGCCAAAGTGCCGGCAACAAGAAAGACGCGGGACGCGCCGCCCGTCGCCGGACGACGCGTCCCGTCTGAAGTCATTCCCTCAATACTTCGATTCGCGAAGCCTAGCGACGACGCAACAGCGCTGCGCCGGCCAGCAGCGCGAGCAGGCTGCTCGGCTCCGGCACCACGATGAAGAACTGGTCGCCGTCGATGTTCTTCAGGTTGATCGTCGTCGGCTCACCCAGGTTTCCGAACCCTGCCGGCAGCGCGCCGAGCCACTGGTTCGACGCGAAGTCGTGGCCGCCGCCGTTGACGAACGCAACGATCTTGAACGGCCCCGACCCGCCCAGCACGCTCAGCGGGATCGACACTTCCAGCCCGGTCGTCACGCTGTCGGGCGCCGAGTCGTTCGGATTGCCGAGGCTGTTGACGCCCAGCGTGTTGCTGTTGTTCATCGACAGGACGATGCCGTTCGGACCCACAATCTGCGCCGGCGTATGGCTGGCGCCGCCGAGGAACATGCCGCTGCCGCCGCCGCCGGTCAGCACCTGCGCGTAGTTCGCGAAGAGCTGATAGGTGCCGCCGCCGGTGTCCCCGTTGGTCGCGGTGATGTAGTGATCCGCCTCGAATCCGTTGTCGAAGATCAGGCCCGCCATTCGATTCAGGCCGTTGAAGTCGACATCGGGGTTGTCGCCGCGGAGCGTACCCTGTCCGCCGCCGACGCTGTCGATGAAAATCTCGACCTTGTTGAAGTTGCTTTCGAGATTGCCCGTCAGCAGCAGGTTGAGCGCCCCGCCGTTGACGCGCCCGTAGGCCGCGTCGAGCTCCGACCCGTCCGCGAAGCCGAGCTGACCGATGGTGGCGTTGCCGAACTGCGTGCCATTCGTCTGGACCGACACCGCGGCGCCATACGTGGCGTCACGACTGCCGTCGACGGTCACGCCCGCCAACGCCGGGGCGGCCGTCAGCGCCGCCGCCAACAAAACAAACCGTCTCATCAATCTCCTCCTCTTGAGATCCGGAGCCGCGCTCCGGCACCAATCCTCCCGCGGTCTTCCGATCCTGTCTCCCGGCGCCGAACCGACGCCCAGAATCGGCGATCACACGATCGGCGGAGAAGCGCGCGGCACGCGCCGCGCGCCTCCCCGTGTCTTGCGTCACGCCGCCGTCCGCTGCGCGATCGCACCGGTCGACGACCACGATCCCATCCTCTACGGACAGCCGCCGGTCAGACACGCGACGAACGAGTCGATGTCGAAGTTGTTGACCAGGCAGTTGTCGTCAATGTCCGCGTTCAACACGTTGCACGCGGGGAACGCCGCCGCGTACGCAACCGGATCGGTCAGCGCCAGCACGAACGCATCGATGTCGAAGTTGTTGATCGCACCGTCGCAGTTCATGTCCGCTTCGGCGTAGCTGCGCGCCATCACCGTCTGCGTGCCGGCCAGCGTGACGAAGTCAATGGCGCGCGGCTCGCCGAGGTTGCCGATCGACACCAGCGCGCCGAGCGTCTGGTTCGACATGAAGTCGTGCCCGCCGCCGTTCACCATCGCCATCAGCTTGAACGTCGCGTTCGGATCGCTGATGCCGATCGCCGCCAGCGGGATCGAGTACTCGACGCCGGTGGTGACCGCGGCCGCGGCCGCCTGATCCGCGGCGCCCGTGCCGCCGGTCACACCCAGCGTGTTGCTGTTGTTCAGCGTCACGAGGATGCCGAGCGGGTTGCTGCCGCCGAGATTCTGATCCAGCATGCCGCCGTTGGTCGTGTTGCTCGCCCGGCCTTCGCCGAGGAAGAACCCGACCCCGCCGCCGGTCGTCAGCAACTCGCCGTAGTTGGCGAAGATCGCCGGCGCCGCGCCGCCGATCGTCACGCCGACCCAGTGATCGGGCTCAAAATCCGCCTCGAACAGGATGCCGTTGCCGCTGCCGTCGTCGCCCATCCGGTTGAGACCGTTGAAGTCGACGTTGGCGTTGTCGCCGCGCAGACGGTTCTGTCCGCCGGCGATGGTGTCGAGGAAGAGCTCCAGCTTGTTGAAATTGGTTTCGAGATTCCCCGTGAGCATCACGAACAGCCGGCCGCCCGACGTCTTCACATACGCCGCGTCGAGCTCCGAGCCGCCGGCGAAGTCCGGGGTGCCCTGCGTGGCATCGCCAAACTGCGTCTGCGTCTCCTGCAACGCCACGCGGAAGTACGACGCATCCAGCGTGCCGTCGACGATCGGCTGATCGCAAGGCACCGCGCCGCATTGGTTGTTCGCGCACGTGGTCAGGTCGCCGCGATACACGCCGCCCTGATTCGTGCACGTGTCCTGCCGCGAAATGATGCAGATATTGCCGAAGCAGCACGCGCCCAGGGTGCACGGATTCGGGCTGCAAACGGTGCCGGCGCCCAGGAACGTCCCGCCCGCGGTGGTGCACTCATCCAAACGCACCGACATGCACGTCGCGCCGGTGCAGCAAGCGCCCGGCGAACAAGGCGACGTGTCGCAGTTCGTGTTGAAGCCGAGGAACACGCCCAGTTGAGCTTCGCAATCCGACTGCCGCGTTACGCTGCACGTCTCACCGACGCAGCACGCGCCCGTGCGGCACGGATTGTTCACGCAACTCGTGTCGTCGCCCAGATACTGTCCGCCGAGCGACGTGCAGTCCGCCGCCGTCGCCGACACGCAGGTCGTGTTGATGCAGCACGCTCCGATCGCCGGCGTCGCGCCGCCACACGGATTCGGCCGGCAGCTCGTGTTCACGCCCTGGAACTGGCCTTGCAGCGCGGCGCATTCCGCGGCGGTCACGATGCGGCAGTCGTCAGGCCCGACGCAGCACGCGCCGCAACCCGCGCTCATGCCGACGTTCACATACTGCGTGCCGAACACATTCTGGAGATTCAGAGCGCGCGGCTCGCGGAGGTGATCCGCCAGCGTGCCGAAGATGCCCTGGAGCACTTGGTTCGAGAAGAAGTCGTGCTGCGCGCCGTTGACCATCGGCAGCACTTTGACGCTGCCGGCGGGGCTGCCGATCGCGCTCAGCGGGATCGCCAGCTCGATGCCGGTATCGACGCGCTGCGCGAGGCCGTTGATCTCAAGACCGAAGCCGCCGGTGACGCCGGCGCTGTTCGAGTTATCGATTGCGACGAGGATCGCCGGACCGCCGGCATCGCCGCCGGTCAGCGCGCCGCCCGCGTTGGGCGCCGCGGCCGAGCCGAGGTAGAAGCCCGTGCCCGCTCCGGCGGTGGGCAGCGTGGCGTAGTTCGCGTAGATCGTGGGCACGTCCATGGTGACTTGAAGCTGAACGTGAATGTAGAAGTCCGCCTCGAAGTCGGATTCGAAGGTCAGCCCGTTTCCGGCGCCCATGGGATCTTCGCCCAGGCGATTCAGCCCGTTGAAGTCGACGTCCGCGTTGTTGCCCAGCAGGCGGTTCTGCCCGCCCGCGATGCTGTCGATGAAGATCTCAAGGTCGTTGCCGTTGGCTTCGAGGTTGCCGCCGATGTGCAGGTACAGAACGCCGCCGGAGATGTAGCCCGACAGGTTGTCGAGTTCCGAACCCGCGCCACGCGCCGGGTCGCCCGTTTGCGAATCGCCAAAGCTGGTCTGCGTGTCCTGCACCGCGATCGGCCCGCAATAGGCCGGATCGCGCACGCCGTCGATCGTTTGCGCGCTGGTCGTCGTACACAGAAACGCCAGCGCCGCGAACGCGGCGCCGAAGTATTTCCGCATGTTCCGCCACTCCTTTTCTGGTATTGCTTCTTCGATTCTCGACGCGACGTTTCGTCCTGCGCCCCGCGCAGACCGGACCCGGCACGCGCGGCGGAGATTCAGCGCCGCAGCGGAGTCGGAGTTCCCAGAGTCCGCAGCCGTGACACCGTCGATGCTTCGGTCCGCCAGGCGAGAGGCGCCCGCGTCATTCCGTCCTCCTGGACCCGCGATTGTACGTGGAAATAGGCACACGCTGCAAGGCCTGTCGCGTATAATCGTTCAATTCGTTCGCGATGCGACGCTGGCGTGATTCGATCGCTAAAATTAATCGAACCAATTGGTTACGAAGCTACACGGTGCTGGATGTTCCAGCCTCGCGCACGCCAATGACGGAATTCTGACACCGCGTGCTGAAACCGCTTTCTGTCTCGCCTGACTCTACTCGTCGCGCTTTCGAAGAACGTGCACAGCCTTATCCGCCCACGCAATCCGCACCCCACGATGCGCAGTCGGAAACACGACCACACGCTCGTAGTACCCATCCCACCAGCCCGCACGAGACGCGCCCCGCGAGTCGGCCACGTACACGAGCCAGCACGGCAGCGCCACGGCCCCCGCGCCCGGGCTGCTCTCGCGCGGCAGAAGCACGAGCGGCGTGCGCGTGATGTCGAGCGGCGGCGTCGCGTACGGCGCCGGCTCATCGAGCAGCGCGACGCTGTCGCCGGGCTTCATCTCTGCCCGCAGATACTCCGCCGCCTGCCGCCGCGATTCGCTCGCGCCGCGCGCGTCGGCCGCGAACGCGCGAACGTAGCGCGACGTGCTCATCGAGAACACGACCAGCGCCGTCGCCGCAAGGCCCATCCACCACCGGCGCTGCGCCAGCCAGGTCACCCCGACCGCTGCCCCGGCGCACAGGATCAACGCCGGCAACAGCAGAAACCGCGCGAATTCGCCCGGCTTTCCAGCCCCGATCAGCACGCAGAGCACCACCATGCCCATCGCCGGCGATGTCACGACGCACATCTCGCGCCAGCGTCGCGACGCGCAGGCCGCGCCCGCCGCCGCTCCCACCAGCAGCGCGCCCCAGCCGACGCTCTCGACCAGCAAGTCGAGGACGGTCGCCGCGCCCGCGCCCACGCCGCCGATCCGATACATCGCCGTCGAATTCGACAGGTTGCTCGCGAGCGATTCGCGGTTGAACATCACGTTGTACAACAGGTATGGATTCAACGCGCAGAACGTCGCCACGCCCACCGCGCCGGCGACGACCAGGGCGCGCGATCGAACGGCGGGCCGCTGCCCACGGGCGTACGTAACTCTCCCGCTCTCTGGAGCGCCACGCACCGTTTCGGCACTTCCACCTGACGGGTCCGCGGCCGCTCCGCACGACTCGCCCCGCGACCCCCGGCGCGCCAGCACCAGCGCCGGCCACAGCAGGGCCGCCGCGGCTCCGGTCAACACCAGCGCCGCCGCTCCCCCGCCCAGCATCCCGAGCCGCACCGCCCCGCCGCCGGCCGTGTCCGCGACTCGCGTTCCGCACGCGGGAACGAGCCGCAGCGCTGCCACCGTCGCCCACAGCGTCAGACATACCGAAGGCAAGTGCGGCTTCGCCTCGAGCGCGCCACAGACAAAAACGGGCGACAGTGCCGCAAACACGAGCGCCAGCCAACCCGCCGCCCGCCCCGCCCAACGCTCCGCCAGCCGCGCCACCGCAACCAGCACCAGGGCCCCGAACGCGAGCGACAAGAACCGTCCCACGAGATAAACCCGCGCGATCTGCTCCGGCTGCTCCAGGTACACGCCCAGGTCGCGCGTGAGGTGTACCAGCCCCGCCAGCGCCGCCACGCCGACGCTCGCCCCGAACAGGTAGATGTACCCGCCCGCGTACTGATACAGCCGCGGATCGAAGTCCAGCTCGCGCGGCTTCATCCTTGCCAACGCGCGGATCGTGATCATTTCATCCGGTTGGCGTGTGTAGAGCCGGAATCGCAGCAGGATGGCCGCCCGCGCGTCGTCGTCCGGCGTGAGATTCAGCAGCTCGTCGCGCCTTGTCAGCGGATCGAGATCGGTGTCCGCGCCGCCGCGCCGCTGCTCGATCGCCCGCAGCGCGTCGCGCGCCGCATCAAACCGCTCCGCCGGCCACGCCGCGCCACCGCCGAAGAGCAAGTCATCATTCGCGCGGCTCGGCAGCCCCCACCACGCCAGCGGCAGCATGACAACGAGCCACAGCGTTGCCGCGTGCCCATAGCGCACGCCGCGCGACCGACCCCAGCCGACCATCAGCGGCGCACGCTCCGGCAAAGCTCTGCTCTCTGTGCTCGGTGTGGCGGGACGCCATTGAGCAAGCTCGCGTGGCTCAACTGAGGACGACGTCCAGGATTCCCAGCCCCCCAAACGCGAGCCCCACCACGCCGTTGATCGTGAAAAACGCGAGATTGACGCGGCTCAGATCGCGCGGGCTCACGATCGCGTTCTCGACTGCGAGCAACGCGGCGACTGCGACAACCCCGGCGTAGTACAGCGCGCCCGCGCCGCTCACGACACCCACGCCGACCAGTGCCGCCACGGTGAGCGCGTGCAGCCCGCGCGCCAACCCCAGCGCCGCCGCCAGGCCCATCCGCGCCGGCACGCTATGGAGACCTGCGGACCGATCAAACGCAGCGTCTTGGCACGCATAGATCAGATCGAATCCCGCGATCCAGCAGGTCACCGCCGCCATCAGCAGCCACGCCGCCGGCCCCAGCGTCGCTGGATTGATCGCGATCCACGCCGCCACCGGCGCAAATGCGATCCCGGCGCCCAGCACGAAGTGCGACCAGCGCGTGAACCGCTTGGTGTACGAGTAGTAGCAGAGAAACGCCAGAACAGTCGCGCCGAGCCGCAGCGGCCACGCGTTCCCGAAGTACACCCAGAATCCCGCGCAACCCGCCAGAAACGCCGCCGCCGAGGCCGCGAAGAAAGCCCATGCCGCCCGCGCGCTGATCAGCCCGCGCGGCAGCGCCCGCCCCGCCGTCCGCGGGTTGCGCGCGTCGAACGGCGCATCGACGATGCGATTGAACGTCATCGCCGCGCTCCGCGCCGCCACCATGCACAGCAGCACCAGTCCCACCTGCCCCGCGCGCAGCTCCGGCCAGCCGGCGAGAAAAGCCGCGAACAGCGCGAACGGCAGCGCGAAGGCCGAGTGGCTGAACTTCACCATCTCGCCCCACGTTCGCACCGTGTCCGCCGCCGCGCCGACCGTCGTCACGACTCGTCCTCGTCGCACGGCGGCGCTCCCGCGGCCCGCGCGGGGTCCCAGCGCGTGTGCAGCGGATGAGCGATCCCCAACAGGTCCAGCACCTTTCCCACGACGAAGTCCACCAGCTCGCCCACGGTCTTGGGCAGCAGATAAAAGCCCGGATTCGCCGGACAGATGATCGCGCCCGCCCGGCTCAGCCGCAGCATGTTCTCAAGCTCGATCGCGCTCAGCGGCATCTCGCGATGCACCAGGATCAACCGCCGCGCTTCCTTCAGCGTGACCGCGGCGGCCCGGGTGACCAGGCTGCTGCCGGTGCCGGCGGCGATCGCGCCGAGCGTGTTGCTGCTGCACGGGCACACGACCATGCCGTCGGTGAGAAACGAGCCGCTCGCGATCTTGGCCCCCACGTCGCGATAGGTGTACCAGGTTGCGTTCGGCGCCGGCCGCCCGATCAGTTCTGCCACGCCCGCCCGCCGCACGCCTAGCTCGTCCGAAAGCAGCCGCCGCCCGAGCGGCGACACCACCAGGTGCAGGTGCGCGCCGCTCTCGACGACGCACTCCGCGAGCCGTCGTGCATAGGGGGCGCCGCTCGCGCCCGTCACCGCCATGACGATCTGCTTCACGGCACGCTCGCCGACTCGATTGCCCGCGGCGGCGCGGGCCGCAACATCTGGAGCCGCTCGGCCGCCGCCCGGCCCCACACGGTCGCGCCGAAGCGCGTCGCGACGTCGCGCATCCGCGCCACGCCGGCGTCGCGAAACACGCCCTCCTTGCCCCCGAGCGACTGAATCTCCAGATCCGCCCAGCGAAAGAGCGCCTCCGGCGCCGCGTCGCCGTCCGGAAAATTCTCCGCGCACGCGGCCAGCCGGTCCGCCCGTTGCTCGGCGTCCGCGAGTCCGCTTGCCCACGTCACCAGCAGGTTGTCATACAACCGGCTGTCCCGCCACTGGGATGCGAGCGACAGCAGTCGCTCAAGATAGCTCCGCCGATGCGGATCGAGCGATGCCAGCGCTGCCAGGGGCGCGTTGCCATAGCGCGGATCATCGCGATTCGCCGCGATCAGCTCCAACAGCCGTTCCGCCTCAAACAGGTAAGGCATCGCGTCGAACTCCAGGCTCGCCTCCGGCGGCGCCGCCGACACACCCCGCAGCGACGGCTGCGTCGCCGCCGGCGCGCGGCGGCCGCGCCCGACCCGGCAGACGCGCTCCAGCAGCTCGGACGCCGCGTCCACCTCCCCGCGCCGCAACCGCAGTTGCGCCAGCCGACAGCCCGCCGCAATCGCGAACGGCGAGTCGGGATAGCGGCTGAGCAGCGCGGTCCACGCCGACTCCGACTGCGCGTGCGGAAAGTCCGTGTACAACTCGCGGCGCGGCGGCGCGTCCTGAAGGCGCCGTTCGTCGAGCCGCGTATCGAGCGCGAGCCCCTGCACGTAGAGCACATTCGCGACATAGCGGCTGTCGGGCCAGGTCGCGATGAACCGGGCGCATTCCTGGTACGCCAACGCGCGATCCGCGAGGAATTCGATCACAAAACTCTGCCAGACGCGCCGCTTGAACGCGTCCACCTGCCCGCTCCAGACCGCCAGAAACTCGGGCCGATACGCCGATCCGTTCTCTTCGTCCAGCGTCCAGCGCTGCATCAACTGGTAGATGTGCTCCTTCGTGACGCGCGTGTCCTGGACCGGCTCAAACCGTGCGGACCGCGGACCATAGTTGCTCTCCAGCACTCGATACGCCAGCTCGTCCGTTCCCACAAACCGGTGAAACAGCACGACCGGTGTCGCGAACATCACCGTCACCACCGGAGTGATCGCCCCGGGACGATAGTTCACCAGCCGCGCGATCAGCAGGATCAGCCCCATCATCAGGCACGCCGACAGAATCGCGATCACCCACGGCGCCACCAACAGCGTGCGCTGCATCGGCGACGTGTACGCGCCGTACTGCTCCGGCGTGCCACGCGTCGCCAGGTACAGGTACAGCAACACGGGCAGCATCCCCAGCAACGCCGACCCGAATCGAAACTTCATCCGGAACGGCCGCACGCCCGCCAACACGCAGCTCATCATCAGCGTCAGCGCCATCCACGGCATGTGCGCGAACAGCAGCACCGCCGCAATGAACGGCAGCGCCGCCGCGAAGCGATAGAGGATCGACGTGACGATCGGCACCGCAACGATCGACGCCAGCAGCATCCCGAGCACGATGCCGTGAATCGGCAGTTGCTGCACGCTGATCGGAAAGAGAATGAAGTCGTTCAGCGATCGCGTCTGGTCGCCCCAGAACCGGGCCGGCTCGGCGTAGCTGTGCCAACTGAAGTCGAACAGGCGTCCGACGTGCAGCCAATGCGTAAACGCACACAATCCCGAGAACAGCGCGATGTTCAAGATGAGCATCGCGATCGCGCGGATGCGGTACTTCGGCGTCGTGCGCGACCACACGTCGACCACGCGCCCGTCCGCCGCAAGCCCGCCGAACGCATCCCCGCTCCGCGGCACACTCTCGGCGGGACCGCCGCCCGCGACCGCCACCGCCGCGCGGACTCCGCTGCCGCGGCTGTCGCGCGAAGCCCCCGACGCCGACACGCCGCTGCCGCGCCCGGGGTTCTCAGCCGCCGTCATCGCTACACCCGCCGCACCGCGCTCGGCAGGGGGCGCGACCGTTGCGGCGCCTCCCTTTCGCGCGCTCCCAACTCCGGGCCCGGCAGCCGTCGGGCGCGACGGGTTCCGCCCCGGAGCGTCGGTGAAGGTATCCGCCATCAGCCGCTATCCTAACCCCGATCGCCCGCGAGGCAATTCGGCGCCCTTCGCTCATCGCTCGCGGGCCGCGCGCGCTCCTCCGCCGTGCCGACCGCGCGCGACCTGACGCGCGGCCGGTGATGCGTCCGCTCCGCCGCGGGCGGCGCCTCGTCGGCTCCCTCAGTGCCCCGCCAGGTGCGGACACCGCAGCGTCAGCGCTTCCGACGAGTAGCGCCCGTCCGGCCGAATCCGGTACGCCGACAGAAAACAATGACATCGCCCGATCGTGGTCTTCAGCACGTTCGGCAGCCCGTTCCAGTTCTCGACCGCGCCCGCGCCGCGCCGCCCCGCCCGCGCGATCGCGAGGATCAGCGCGATCCGCGGCCGATGCCCGATCCGCCGCAGCCGCGCGCACCACTCGACGTTCATCTCTTGGTCAACATTGCTGTACCGCCAGCCGCCCTGCTGCGACAGCTCGCTCAAACTGCGATACGTGTGCGTATGAAAGTCACCCAGCAGGTGCCAGAACGGGAACAACTCCTCGCCCATCGCGAGCTGAGTCACTTCGCTCCGCACGTCCACGGTCACTTCCGACGGCCGGCCCCGCGCCCGATGCTGAATGCACACCCGCTCGACGTTCACATCCTCCAATGCCATCCGACCCGTCCGCACCCGGCTCCGCGGCTGCGAACGCATCGAACCGAACACGATGCCGTAGATCTCCGTCGAAGGCATGCCCGAACCCGCCGGCACGAGATACGACTCCATCGCGGCCAGCAGCATGTCCTGAAGCGCCAGCTCGCGGATCCACACCCGCAAGACCTGGTGCGCTTCGTCCACGTCGATCATCCAAGGCGGCGGCTCCACCACCGCCTCCTGGCCGTGCTGCACCGGCACGTCGAACTCCCGCGCCAGGTGCGACAGGTAATCCCACTCGGCGCGATGGATGTCCAGCCGCTGGATCACGGACTCCGGGGTGATGCCGTAGTGCGAACTTTCGTACACGGCGCGCGGCAGCGCAAAGTCCATCTCCGCCCCCAGACGCCGCGCGATCCGCCGCGTCAGGCCGTGGATGTTCGGGACGTTCTCCGGAATCTGCTGAAACGTGCCGGAGCCGTTCAGCACGCCCAGCAGCTCCAGGTAGAGCTTGCGGCGCAGACCATTGTGATTGCGGCCGTTATGAAGCGTGTGCTCGATGCGCTCGCGCAGGGTGAGCACATCCGACAGAAGCCGCGTTGGGCGGTGATACAACTTCATCGAACTGCGATCCAGCCCACGGTCGTCGCCGTGGTCGAGTCAGCAAACGTTCCCGGCGGGATTCGAACCCACAACCTTTGGCTCCGGAGGCCAACGCTCTGTCCAGTTGAGCTACGGGAACACGCCGGAGACCGCCAGAGTCTATCGCGAGCGCACCCCTCGTCAAGGAACGCGGGCGGGCCGAGACCTCGGTGCTCTCGCGCGCAACACACCGTAACTATTATTTTTTTAAACTACTTAACGATCCGATGCGAGGACCGTCCGTGACCCATCCCGGTCCCCTCACGCCGCGCGTGCCAGCTCCCTCCGCGACCGGCTCGCCCCCCCTCGCCGACACCGAACCGCACCGGGTTTTCCGAGGCCCACATAACCGGCCGTCCGTCACGACGCGGCGGGCAATGCTCCAAGCGCGCGCCGCCCGCGGATCGAGTGCTCGTTGCCGAAGTCAGCCGTGTTTTCGGTCGATGCTCCTCGGTGTCGCCGGCCGCCCGCATCGCAAACGCGCCGCAGAATTCGATCGTTATCGGAAGCCAGCCCGAGAGAAAGGAGTCCTCCCATGACCAACACGCGCATCGCAACCGCCACCGGCGTGATCCTCGCCCTCGGTCACGCCGCATCAGGCGCCACGTTCACGGTCAACTCGACAGCGGACGACGGCAGTAACGGAACGCTGCGCTGGGCCATCGACCAGGCGAACGCGCTCGGGGACGCCGACACAATCTCATTCTCCCTGCCTGATCCCTCGACGATCACGCTCACGAGCATGCTGCCCGCAATCGCCGGCGACGTAGAAATCGACGGCCCGGGAGCCGGCGCGCTCACCATCAGCGGCGCCAGCTCGTTTCGCATTTTCGCCGTCACCAGCGGCAACGTCGTCATTCGCGACCTCACGCTCGCCGACGGCCGCGCCGCGGGCGGCGCAGGCGGAATCTCGCGCTACGCCGGCGGCGGCGGCGGCGCCCCTGGGGTCGGCGGCGCACTATTCGTGGTCGCCGGCGACGTCACCGTCCGCGATGTCACTTTCAGCAGCAATCACGCCGTCGGCGGCGCAGGCGGAAACTCCTGGACCTCCAACGGCGCCGACGGCGGCGGAGGCGGAGGCGGCGTCGGCGGCAATGGCGCTGACGGCAGCGGATTGAGCGGCGGCGCAGGCGGCAGCGGCGGCCCCTTCGGAACCGCCGGCGCGGCGGCGGGCGCGGCCGGCGCTATCGGCGCCGGCGGCGGCGGCGGGAATGACCACAACGCGGGCGGCGCGGGTGGCGACTACGCCGGCGGCGGCGCCGGTGGCGCGGGAGCCAGCGGCGGCGCAGGCGGCTATGGCGGCGGCGGCGGCGGCTCCGGAGACATCGTCGGCGTCGGCGGCGCAGCCGGAACATTCGCCGGCACCGGCGGAACCTCCGGCGGACCCTACGGCGGCGGTGGCGGCGGCGGCGCGGGGCTCGGCGGCGCAGTCTTCGCACACGCCGGAACCATCTTCCTCCGCGCCTGTGCGTTTCACTCCAACACCGCCACCGCGGGCGCCGGCGGCACTTCGTGGAACGCGGGGCAGTACGGCACCGCCGGGCAGGCCAAGGGCGGCGCGATCTTCATTGCCGCCGGCGCGACCGCGCGCTACGTCAACCTCACGTTCGGCACCGGTGGACAAGCCAACGCAGCCGCCGACGCCGGGTCATCCGACACCGACAACGTCAATCTCTACGGCGTGATGTCGCTGGCGTTTCCGCTCGTCGATTCCATCACGCGCACCCACGCCGCCACGACCAATGCCGCCTCGGTCGGCTTCCAGGTCGTCTTCACCGACAGCGTCACGGGTCTCGACGTGGCCGACTTCGCCGTCACCGCCGGCGGCGGCGTCACCGGCGCCGCGGTCACGAACGTGTCCGGCTCGGGCGCGACCTGGACCGTCACGGTCGGCACCGGCGCCGGCGACGGCACCATCCGTCTCGACTTCGTCGACAACGACAGCGTGATCGGCGACGCGAGCGGCGAGCCCGCCGGCGGCGCGGGCGCGGGCAACGCGACCGAATCCGGCCCAAGCTACACGATCGACAAGACCGGGCCCGCCATCATCAGCGTCCACGTCGTCGACGGACTGAACATCGACGTCACCTTCGACGAAGCCCCCGCGACCGGCGCTCTCGACCCCAGCAGCTACACCATTTCCGGCGCCGGAAAGGGCGCCCTCGCCACGCACCCGAACACCGTCACCGACCGCGGCGCCGGCGTCTATCGCCTCGCCTGGACCACCGGCGAAATGAAGAACGGCGCCGACGTCATCATCGCCGCCACCGTCGCCGACGCGCTCGGAAACCCCTCCGGCGCCGCCGCCACCCACACGAGCGGCGGGATCGGCATCGGCCCCACGGTTACGCTCGCCACGGCCGCCGCCGCCGAAACGTCCGCGGCCATCACAGTCACCGCGACCGCCAGCGAGCCGGCCGCGACAGTCGACCCGACCAGGCTCTTTACGACGAACGCGACCGTCTCGAACTTCGCGGGCGCCGACACAACCTGGACTTTCACGCTCACGCCGATCGCCGCGGGCCCGTTCGCCGTCCGCTGGCACTCCGCCGGCGTCATCGACGCCGCCGGAAACCCCAGTCACGCGTCGAACACGCTGACCGGCACGTTCGTCGTCGAGCCCACGCCGGCGCCCACACCCGACCCCGCGCCCGACCCTGCACCGGACCCGCCCGCCGTCGCCCCCGACCTCGTCGTTCAGGTCACCGACGCGACCACACGCAAGGAGGACGGCGTCGCACAGTTCGAGGTGCGCGTCACAAACCACGGCGACGGCCCCGCCGAGCAGGTTATCTTCTCATTCGAACTGCCAAAGGACAGCACGCTCCTCGCGGTTCGAAGGCTCGTCGCCGACGAAGCACGAGAGGTGGACCTCGCTTTCGAGCAGGTCGCGTCCACCGTGCGGGTCGCGCTCGGCGACATCGCGTCCGATGAGCAAGTCACACTGTTCCTCGAAATCCTGCCGGCCGTGGAGACCCAGCTCACGCTCGAGTTCGCCGTCGAAGGCGCGAACGTGTCCGAGGCCGACGCCGACTCCACCACGATCGTCGCCGGACTCGCGGTCGCGCAGGCGACCGACGCCGAAGACCAGTCGCCGAGCTGCGATTCGCTCAACATCCTCCGCTGGGCGGACTGCTGCGGCGTGATCGGCGTCGTGCCGTTTTCGCTGCTCGTGATGACGCTGGCGGGGCTGCGCAGCGCGCGGCCGATGACACGGCGGCGCTAACCGAGCGGACCCGGCGTGCACGCGAGCGCTTCGCGGAGCCGGCAAAGGTACTCGGTGCGCGGAATCTCGATCGCACCCAAGCTGAACAGGTGCGGCGTGCTCATCTGCGCGTCGACGAATGCGAACCCGCGCTCGTGGAGTCGCTGCATGAGCGCCGCGAGCGCGACCTTGGAGGCGTTGGCGGCGCGGTGGAACATCGATTCGCCGAAGAACGCCCCGCCGATCGCGATGCCGTAGAGACCGCCGCGCAGCGCGCCGTCGCGCCACGCTTCGACGCTGTGCGCCCAGCCGAGCCGGTGCAGGCGCTGGTACACTTGTCGAATCTCCGGCGAAATCCACGTGCCTTCGCGGCGATCGCCGCAGGCGGCGATGACCTCGTCGAACGCGGCGTTGATCCGCAGCTCGAACCCGCCGTTGCGGATCGCCTGGCGCAGGCTGCGCGTGACGCGGAATCGCTCCAGCTCGAAGACGCAGCGCGGATCGGGACTCAGCCAGTGAACCCGTCCGTGCGGGTCGGCCATCGGAAAATACCCCGCCCGATACGCGAGCAGCACGAACTCCGGCGAAAGCACCCGGCTCATGCCGGCAGTGTATCGACCACCGCGTGCCCCGGCTTCGACCCGCGGCGACGCGCAGGCCGATGTGGTTAGACCGACGCTGCAACCATGCCCCGCTCCGTGTCGCTGTCCGATGCGGCGGCCGGGCGCGCCGCCAATTGTCGGGCGCGGACCTCCGCGGGTGGGATGCCGCAGGCGGCGGCGAGCGCCTCGACCTGGACGCGCTTCAAGTCCGCTGCGGGCAGGCTGATGAGCTTTCCGAGCACGTAAGCGCGGCAGACCTGGACGTGATAGAGCGGCTGGCCGCCGGGCCCGCCGACGCGCATGAGGTCGTGCTGCTGGCGGAGCCAGGAGGGAGAGCGGCGGAACCACTTGGCGGCCTCGTTGGGCGTCATGAGTTCCTGGGCGATGTCGGTCATGGGACGTGTCTCCACAAGGGGCGTGGCGGCGCCGGCCGCCGCTCGATGTAGATATTCTAGAACCCGCCGCGCCCGGTGTCAAGAATTTCTAGAATCCCGCCGCGCGGCCGAAACGCAAACGACCGGCGGCGCCCGGCGCCACGCGCCCGACGCCGCCGGACGATTGCCCCCGACGACCGCCGCTACCCGCTCCGTTTGTACGTCGCGCTGTCGCCGTTCTCGTGCAGAATCACGACCTGATCCAGCTTCCCGTCCGCGCCCGGCGTGCTGCTCGTCAGTCCACCCACGGCCGACGGCGCCCACGGCTTGGCCTTTTCCGGCAGCTTGTTCGAACCAATCTCGATCACGTACGTGCCTTTCTCGAACCGCCACTTCCCTTCGACGGCCTTCGACTCATCCAACGGCGTGCCGTCCGCCTTCGTCAGGACGAGCTTGAACGTCCCGTCGGCCGCGAATGTCAGCCGGCGCAGTTCGGGCACGAGTCGCGGAACGTTGGCAAAGCGCGCTCCCTGGTTCGCGGGCGCTTCGCTCGGAATCTCCTGCCAGGTGCCCACGAGATCCTGGCCGGAAACCTTGGGACCGCCGCGGCTGCAACCCGCCAACCCGGCCCACGCACTCGCCAGAAGGATCAACAGCCCGGTTTGTCGGAGGCTGTTCATGGCATGCTCCCGGTTCAGAATGGCCTTGAATGCGATGGGCAACCCATCGCACTACCAAATCCTACCGCCCGCCCATACGTCGGTACAGGTCGCGTGGCCCGCGCAGCGACGGCGCTGCGTGTCAGGAACCGCCGCGCCAAACGGCGGGCCCGGCTCCCTGGGTCGCGAAGCAAGGCCTGATCCACCTCGCGCCGCGGCGCGCCCCGGGCGCGGCGCCGGTCGCGATCCCCGTTGCGACGCCGCCCCCGCCTCCCTAAAATTCGCATGATGATGCTCGCCGCCCCCACCCTGCTCGCCGCCGGTTACGGTCCCGTCGCGGTGCTCGTCCTCGTCGTAATGGCGATGGCGGCGGCGATCATGGCCCTGACGCACCTGATCGGCCCCAAACGTTCCGGCGAGATCAAGGACCGCGCCTACGAGTCCGGCATGGAAGCGATCGGCGACACCCGCCGCCGCTTCAACGTCCGCTTCTACATCCTCGCGATGCTGTTCCTGCTGTTCGACGTCGAAATCGTCTTCTTCTACCCGTGGGCCACGCTCTTCTCGCGCCTCAAGGCCGCCGTCGGCACGACCTACTACGACTGGGCGACCGCGATGTCCACCGCGGGCTTCGGGGCCGGATTCTTTTTCGTCGAAATGCTGATCTTCACCGCGATTCTCCTCGCCGGGTACATCTACGCCTGGAGAAAGGGCGTATTCCGATGGGAATAGCCGCCGACCCCGCCGTCCGCAGCGGCGACTTCACCGCCACGCGGCTCGATCACACGATCGAGCAGATCGCCCGCTACGGCATGAACTGGGCCCGCAAGAACAGCCTCTGGCCCATGCCGTTCGCGACGGCGTGCTGCGGCATCGAGCTGATGGCCACCGCGTGCAGCCGCTACGACATCGCGCGTTTCGGCTCCGAGGCGATGCGCTTCACACCGCGCCAGTGCGATTTGCTCATCGTCGCGGGGCGCGTGGTGATGAAGACGCTCCCGGTGCTTCAGACCATCTACATGCAGATGACCGAACCGAAATGGGTCATCTCGATGGGCGCGTGCGCGTCCAGCGGCGGCGTCTTCGACACCTACAGCGTCGTGCAGGGGATCGACCAGTTCCTGCCGGTCGACGTGTATGTGCCCGGTTGCCCGCCGCGCCCCGAGACGCTGCTTGAAGGCTTCATGTCAATCCAGCGCATGGTGGAGCGCGACGGCATTCGCACCAGCCAGGAGCGCGGCCGCGGCCTCGGGATCGTCGCGCAGCCGCCCCGATTGGTGCAGCTCGGACCGGGCTTCGGCCGCGATGACTCCTGAGCACCGCGTGTCGCACGAGCGCCGCGTCGTTCGCGGGTCCGGGATGATCCGGGCGTCACGTCGGTTGTCGTTCGAGCGCCGGGCCGAGTAAGACGCCCGACTCCGGCTGACCCGTCCGCGGATCGCGTCGGGAGTGCACCGCATGTCCGCATCGCGCCTGTGCGCGGCCAGCGCCGCGCTTGCGTCGCTTCTCGCCGTTCAGGCGTTCGCGCAGCCCACGCCGCCCGAACCCGCCGGGCCTCCCACGCCACCGCTCGTCGTGCGCGATTTTCGCGAGACACCCGCGTTCAAAGTGATTCGCGTGGTCGAAGGCGACACGGTCGTGCTCAGCATGGACGGCCGACAGAAGCGCGTCGGGCTCATCGGCGTCGCGCTGCCCGAGGGCACGCCCGTGCTCGACGCCGCCCGGCGCGCGCTCGCAAACCTGCTCGAAGGCGAGCAGGTGTTCGTCGAGTACGACGCGCGCTGGAACGTGCCGGACCGCGGCGGGCGCGACTGGGCGTATGTCTTTCGCGCTCCCGACGGGTTGTTCACGAACTTCGAGATGATCCGCCAGGGCTACGCGCGCGTGGCGAGCGAGGACTTCGACCACGCGAAGCTGTTTCGCGCGTATGAGACGCGCGCCCAGCAGTCGCGCAAGGGAATCTGGGGTGCGCCGCCGCCCGCGCCGACCAGCGACAACGGCGCGAGCGCCAAGCCACGTGCCGCACCGGCCGAGACCGAACCGCGCGCCGCGCGCCCTCCGAAATCCGGCGCGAGCGAGAACAAGGAAGCCCGCCCGGCCGCACCCGACGCCGCCGGAAGCGACGTGATGGTTTACGTCACCGCAACCGGCAAGCGCTATCACAAGCAGGACTGCGAGCACGTCAAGAAGAGCGGCCGCCCGATGTCGCTGCGCGACGCGAAGGGCAAAGGGCTCACGCCTTGCCAGAGTTGCGAGCCCCCAGAGTGAGTCGCGGCGCGACCGTCGCAACGCGGCCAATCGCCCCGTCGCGCGACGCGCGGTCTGACGCTCCAGCCGCGTGCACCGTTCGCAGAAAGCCGGACGCCGCACGACCCGCGCGTCAGCGCCCGGCACACGGCGGCGCGGCTACTCGTACTTCGCCGTGCTCGCCGCGGGATCGACGCCCCAGACCCGCGCCGCGGGCGACTGGATGCGATACTGCTTCTGCGGGCCGACGATTTTCGCGATCTGTTCGGCGGATTTACCGGCCTCCTCGGCGATGTGGCGCGCTTCGCCTTCATCGATCTCGGTGACCTTCAGCGACCCCTCGACGACGGCCTGCTTGCCCACCGCGTCGAGCGGGATGAGCCGGCCCTCGATCGGGCACACAAATTTCACAAAGATCGATTCGTTCGTGTCGCGGTCGGCGAGAGTGAGCCAGCAGCCCATCTCGCCGCACACTTCCTTCACCTGTCCCGAGACGCGGAGCGGGCGCCCCTCGTATGCGCCCGGATTCGCGAGAACTTTGCCGACCGACACGCTGGCGGTGTCCGGCAGCTTCAGCGGCTCGCCGAAATCCGCGTGCTTCGCGGCGCACCCCGCCCCCACCAGTACCCCGAGCGCTGCGACGACCATGAGTCCACGCGTTTTGCACATGGCAGTTCCTCCCGACGCAAGTGCCGACGCACCACCGCTTTCGCGCGGCGCCGCATCGGCCCGATGCCAACAGACTACGGAGACACCCAGCAACCGGCAACGGGGGCCGGCGGAGGAACATGCGTGACCTGCGGCAGCGTGATGGGCACGCGATCCTGGCACAGCGCGCCGAGCACCGCCATCCCGATCGCCTCGCGCTGGAGCATCGGCACGCCGAGGTCATCCGTGCGCCCGACAGGGGCGCCGGCGCTGCGCGCGATCGCGGCCCGGAGCACGCCGTTCTGGACGCTGCCGCCGGCGAGCGCGACGCGCTCGACATCGCGAACGCGCTCGCCGATCGTCCGCCCGACCGCCTCGCAGGCGGTCCGCAAGATGTCCGCCGGCGGCGCCTGCCCGCGCCAACCGCTGATCCAGTCGGAAAGTTCGTCGCCGGCGCCCAGCGAGCGACCCGCGGAAGCCTGCTGACCCAGCCGCGCGAGCAGATCGTCGAACGCCGCGGCGTGGATGTGTCCGCCCGCCGCCGCGGAGCCCTCTCCGTCGAACGGCCGCCCGAGCAGCCGGCGTGCGAGCGCATCGAGCAACTGGTTGCAAGCGCACACGTCGCCGCCGCGGACGGCCGCGAGCGCCGCGGCGTTGGGCGTGGCGCAGGCCGGCAGCCACGTGACGTTGCAATACCCGCCGAGATTGACGATCGCGCGGCGTTCGTTGGGATGGTGAAAGAGCAGCAGGTCGGCGAGCGGTGTGATCGGCGCGCCCTGCCCGCCAAGTGCGAGGTCGGCGGCGCGGAGATCGAAGACGACCGGCGCGCGGAGTGCAAGCGCGATCGGCGTGGGGCAGAGGAGTTGCCAGCTCGCGGGCGGGTCGTGGAATACCGTCTGGCCGTGGACCGCGATGAGATCCGGGCGTGTGGAGCCGAGGAGCGCGCGCAGCGCTTTGACATGGAGAAGTGCGAATGCCTGCGCGAGATGCGCGATTTCGCCGGCGGAGCACGGCGACGCATCCGCGAGCGCGCGGAGCGGCGCGCCGAGTTCGCCGAGCGGCGCCGAATGAAAGCCGCGCGGGGCGGCGCGCGCTTCCAACCCGGCGCCGTGAATCTCGACCAGCGCGACGTCGAGCGCATCGAGGCTGGTTCCGGTCATGCAGCCGGCCACGAGACGAGTGGACATGTCGGTCTCCGGTGCGCCGTACCCGGCGCGTGAGCGGTTGCGCCGTCCCGCGAACCGTCGCGAGGAGCAACGCAGGAGGATCCGAGGCCGGCCGCTTCAGCGATCGAGCGCCGGCGGGTGCGCGTCGGCCTGACGCGGAGCGCGCCACGACGCCAGCACGCCCAGCAACAGCGCGCCGACGATCACGCCCAACGAGAGTCCGACGGGAATGACAACCTTGAAGTGGTGCGAGACCAGCATCTTCACGCCGACATACGCGAGAATGAACGCCAGACTGATCTTGATATGGCGAAAACGGTCCATCAGAACGGCGAGTGCAAAATACATCGAGCGGAGCCCCAGAATCGCGAACACGTTCGACGTGAACACGATGAACGGATCGCGCGTAATCGCGAAGATCGCCGGGATCGAGTCCACCGCGAACAGGACGTCCGTGCTCTCGACCACCAGCAGCGCGACAAACAGCGGCGTCATGGTCCGCCGCCCGTCGACGTGCACAAAAAACCGCTCGCTGTCGATCGACGAACTGACGGGATAGAACCGCCGCGCGATGCGTACGAGCATGTTGCGATCCGGGTCGACATGCGTGTCCTGGATGCGCAGCATCTTGATCGCCGTGAACAGGAGCAGCGCCCCGAAGATGTACATCACCCATGAGAAGTGCGCGATGAGCGCCACGCCGGCGCCGATCATCGCGCCGCGCATCACCAGGGCGCCCAGAATGCCCCAGAACAGCACGCGATGCTGGTATCGCGGCGGCACACGGAAGTACTGGAAGATCACGGCGATGACGAAGATGTTGTCGAGGCTGAGCGAATACTCCATCAGCCAGCCGGTGAAGAACTCCACCGCGGCCTGCCACCCGCTTGCGTACACCATCGTCGGCGCCCCGTCCGGACCCGCCGGTCCCGGGCGCGCCGCGATGTCGAACAGCCGATGCTCGTAGATGAAGTACACGCCGACGTTGAACAGCAGCGCCAGCGCGATGAACGCGCTCAGCCAGCCCAGTGCTTCGCGCGCGCTGGGTGCATGCGCGCGACGATTGATCACACCCAGGTCGATGAACAACAGAACCAGGATCACCGTGATGAACCCGGCCCAGAGCCAGAAGATCATGCTCGCTTCCGTCGCGCGCCACTTCGACGCACCGCTCGCGGACGCCGCGAATCCGCGTTGCGGGGGGCTTTCGCGTTCCCCAGCGGGATAGTAGCTTGCCCGCTCGCAGCGGCCAACCCGCCGCCCGCACGCGGCGCGGGACGGCGTGTGCGGTGTGCCGCGGGCCGGGCCGCACGCGCCGCGCAACGCGCAGCCCCGCGGCGCCTCGTGCGGTGCCGGCGGGCGAAGTTCGGAACCTGCCATGTACGTGGCGGACCGACCGGCACGAAGCGTCCCGGCACGCGGCGGGCCGCGCTCATGCGAAACCCGTGTCTCCGCCGCGCGCCACGCGGCGCGTAGGATCAAGGTGCCCCGGCGCGGCGTTCCGCGCCGACCGTGACAAGGAATCGCCCGATGATCAACACACTCACCCGCCACCTGCCCTGGATGCTCGTGCTCGTTTCGCTTCTCGCCGGCTGCGAGCGCCAAAGCACACCGCCGGCGTCCGGCGGCTCGTCTTCCGACAGCGGCGCAAATGGCGCCGCGAGTTCGGCCACCACCGCGGCGCCGGCGCAACCGGCGGGCGACCCTGCGGCGCGACCCAGCGCCGACGATCTCGAGAAGCTCCGCGGGCTCGTGCAGGACAAGACCGGCGGCGCCGCCAGCGGTGCCCTCCCGCCGGGACATCCGCCGATCCCCGGCGGCGCGTCGTCGGCCGGATCGGCGTCGGCCGCGGCGCCGCTGTCGGCCGGTGCGGCGGACACGCTCGAGTACGACGCGCCCGAAGACTGGCAGAAGCAGCAGCCGGCCAATCCCGCGCGGCGCGCCCAGTTCGGCCTGCCGCGAGCCGAAGGCGACCCGGAAGACGGGCTTCTTGTGCTCTCTTACTTCGGCAAGTCGCAAGGCGGACCGATCGACGCCAACTTGCAGCGCTGGGCGATGATGTTCACGACCGCGGAGGGCAAGCCCGTCGCGGACAGCGACGTCGTCCGGCGCGAAAGCGAGGTCAACGGGCTGAAGGTCTGGTCGATCGACGTCAGCGGGCGCTACGCCGACGCGATGAGCCGCCCGAGCCAGCCCGGCCCGACCGCGGAGGATTTCCGCCTGCTCGGCGCGATCGTCGAAACACCCGACGGCAAGTGGTTCTTCAAAGCCACCGGGCCCGCCGCGACCATGGCGAAGCACCACGACGCATTCATGAAGATGTTGCAGACGGTGCGCCACAAGGAGCCATAGGACGCCGCACGCCGGCACGCCGCGGCGATCGCGCGGATGAGCGCCGGCGCGCGATTCCCTTATGAGCCGGGGCTCCTTGTCCGGCGCGCGCTGCCGAGCACGACGCCGGCGCCGCCGGCCAGTACGCCGACGCCGCCGACGAACGGCATGCTGAACGCGAATGCGTCGGGCTCCTTGGCGCGCGACGCCGCCTCAAACACCGTGAGCCCCGCCGGCCGCGGGCCCGGGTCGGGCTTGGCGGCGTTGCCGGCCGCGTGCAGGATTCCCAGCGCCACGACGATCGCGGCGAGCGCAATCACGGGGCCGCGCGCGCGTGCGATCCGCGCGCACACCCAGCCCGCCAGCGCCGCGCCGACGATGCTGAACAGCGTCGCGAACACGATTACCGTCCGCGAGCTTCGAAACCCGCCGGGCGCGAACATCCGGTCCACGCCCAGCGAAACCGCCAGCAGCCCGAAGAGCGCCATCACAACCACCGCCATCACGGCGTACGCGGCAACAACCGCCGCGAGGGGACGAAGGAAACGCATCGTGTATCTCCCAGAAAGAGTGAATGAACTCGATTCGACGCCGACGTCGCGATGCGCGAATCAGCGCACCGTGTTCCGGCCCAGCCCGCCAACACGCTGGGTGGGTTCCAACCCAGCGCCACGCCTCGCGTGCGGGTTTCAACGCGAGCTTGCTCGCGATTGCGCGGCCGCGCTCGTTAGCACCCCTGCGCCCAGCACGGGGCCGCCCCGTTGCCGGACGCCGCGGGCGCGCCGGCGGGCCATTCTCAGCACCGTTCGCTCGACGCGACCGGTGCGCCACTAAACCAATCGTGGAGAACGTGAATCAATGCCGCCCGTCACCGAGCGCCCGCAGCGTCTCCGCCGCCGGCCGCTCGATCGCGAGCACCTCGCCGACGCGCTCGGCGATCGCGGCGAACAGCTCGCGGGCCCGCGCCGTGCTGAGCCGACAGCTCCGCGCCAGCGACTCGCGCTCCTGCGCGATCCGTCCGGCTGCCGCGGCGCTTCGCGCACCGGGCGCGCCCGCTTCGTCGAACAGCTCACGCGCCGAATCGCCGAGCGCGCAGCCACGCTCGACGGCATCGTCGCCGCACGTTGCGATGAGCGTCGAGAGGTTCCGCCACACGGCGCCCGCGCGGCGCATCCGCTCCGCGACCGCGGCCAGGCGCGCGTCGCCGGCGATGGTCGCCGCCTCCGCGAGAAAGTCCGCGTAGAGCGGCCGTCCGGCGGCGGGCGCGGTGAACTCGTGCTCGATGCCGTCGTGCGTCCGGCGGAGCGCGAGGTACGCCAGGTGCGACTCGTGGAACAGCGCGGGCCAGCCCTTCTTGTCTTTCTCATCGGTGAGCAGGCGCCGCCACTTTTCGAGCCCCGCGAGTCCGAAGTTCGAGGCAAAGCCCTTGTAAGGCGACTCGAAAAAGCGCCGCCCGGTTGCGACCGCCGCGGCGCGCACGGCGTCCGCCAGCTCCACTTCGCTTTCGGGCCGCTCGAATGTGACGAGCCGCTGCTTGCCTTTTTTGTACGCGGCCCGGGCCCGCGCGAACGACTCCCGCGACATGCGCCGAGGCGCGACTCCGCCGTCGTCAATCAGCAGCTCCGCGCCGTCGATGCCCGCGACCGCGACCACGGTGGGCGCCATCCCGAGCATTTCGCCGGGGCCGGCGGCGTCGGAGCTTAGCGCCACGGCGTCGACGACGCACAGGGCGGGCGTCGCGTTCGCCAACGCGGCATCGAGCGCTCTCGTCGCCGCCGCGGCGCTGGTTGTCTCGCTCTGGCGAATAGTCAGCCCGAGCCGCGCGACGCCGCCCGCGATGAATGCGTCGGGCATCGTGTCGTATCGCGTGAGCACCGACAACATCGGCGGAAAGCCCTTGTATTCGAACACCGCATACAAGAACCCCACGCCGCCGCACAGCCCGTTCACGAGTGCTTCGCTGAGCGGCGCGTGGTTGTGCGCCGCACGGACGCCGGTCGCCGCCAGCACGTTCCGCAGCGCGCCCGTGTCGCGGCAGATGCCGCCGAAGGACGTGTAGCCGGCGAACGTGCCGGGCGGCGGTGCAGACGCGAACGCCACCCCCGGCAGCGATGGGTTCTTCGCGCTCGGATCGAGGTCTGCGTGGGGATGCGTCGGCGCGGCGGAGTCGGCGCCCTGAACGGCTTGCAGCAGCACGGCCCGCGCGGCGGTGTAACGCTCGCCGGTCTTGGCCATGCGTTCGCGGATGGCAAGCTTAAAGTCGCGATGAGAAGTCACGGACAGCTCCATTCGATGCGGCCGCGCGCAGAAACCGCCCGCCCCGCGGGCCGCGCCGGCCCGAATGGAACCGTGAAAGCAGAGGATCCGGAAGGGGCAAGGCCCTCCTTTGCTCCCGCGCGCGGCCCCGGGGCGGGGGGCCGAAGGGAGTTGGGCGCCGGATCGGTCGCCTCAGAGGCCATGAACGTAACGGGAGCAGCCGGTCGGGGTCAATGGCAATTCGCGGCACCGCCGGCCGCGCGGGGATCGGCGACGGCGTGACGCGGCTTGTCGGGGCCTGCCAGCAGCCGCGCTCCCACGTTGGGCGGCCCGCGCCGGATGCAGCGCGATCGTCGCTGGAACCGGCTTGCGGGATGGGTCCACGATGTGTGGGGTGGTTCGGCGCCGCTCATCCGCGAGCGATCCGGCATCCGGCTAACAGCCAAAAAAGCACGTGATTCGTGGTCCGGGATAGAGTATGATTCGCGCGCGTCGCTCCAACGCGGAGTCGGGCCACCTCTGCCGTACGTCGTCGGGCGAAAATTGGACAGCTCATGTCCGCGCACGCTGCTATTTGCTGCGTCGCTTGTGTAGCCGCGCGGTACGCGCGCTCCCAATCGCGCGCTGCGCCGAATTCGCGCATCGTGAGTGAGCGCCCGGTCGACATCCGCAGATGCGCGACCCCGCGGAGTGCTGCTCGGGGGTTGGCGTTCTTTCGGTCTGGTGTACGCTCGGACTCGTCGTCCGACGCAGGAGGTACGCGCGATGACACGGCATGCTCACGCGACGATGGCGATCGCAGTGGCCTTTTCCGCGCTTCCGGTGCTGGCACAGACGCCGCTTGACACCATCTTCACCTATCAAGGACAACTGAAACAGAGCGGCCAACCGTTCGGCGGAGACGCCGATTTCGAATTCGCCTTGTTCGACAGCGCGGTGGGCGGAACGCAAATCGGCTCGACGATCGCGCTGGCCGATCAACCGGTGTCGAATGGACTCTTCACGGTCTCGCTCGACTTCGGCGCCGCACCCTTCGCGGGTGGCGAAGCGCGCTGGCTTGAAATCCGCGTCGAAGGCGAGACGCTCGTGCCGCGACAGCCGGTCCGCCCGACGCCATACGCGCTTTACGCGCTCGGCGCGCCCTGGGACGGCCTGACGGGGGTTCCGGCCGGATTCGCCGACGGGATCGACGACATCGGCGGACTGGTGCTCCCCTATGCGGGCGTCCAGGCCGATCCCGGGACGCTCTTTGCGATCAACAACACCGGCATCGGCCGCGCGATCGACGCGACCAGCAGCGGCGGCGTCGCCATACAGGCGACCAGCCCCGGAAACGGCATCGCGTTGCTCGGAATCGGAACGGTAACGGGCTCGACCGGCGCCGCCGTGCTCGACGCGGCCGGGGTCCGTGGCGAGGCGACCAATGCGGCCGGGCAGACGTACGGCGTGCGCGGCGAGACCAGGTCGACCGCTCTGAACGCCAGCGGCGTGCGCGGACTGGCAACCGCGGCGACCGGCGCGACAAACGGCGTCTGGGGTACGACGGCATCCGCGACCGATCTGTCTGCCGGCGTCTTTGGGCAGGCGACCAGCGCCGCGGGCGTGACCTTCGCCGTGCTCGGGCAGAACGCGTCCGGAGCCGCCGGGGCGGCCAGCGTCCTGGCCAATACGACCAATGCGGCGCCGCCGGGCGCGACGTATGGATTGCGTGCGATTAACGTCGGCGCGCTCGATGTCGTCCGCGGTGCGTCGGGACTCGCATCCAGTGCGGCCGCGGTGCGCACGTATGGCGTGCAGGGACAGACCAACGCCACGGGGCCGTTCGCGGCGGGTATCTACGGACTCGCCAGCACGACCGCGGCGGTGCAGGTTTATGGTGTCCGCGGCCAAAACGTGGCCACGTCGGAAGCCGCCGCGGGGCTGCTTGGCCAGGGAAACGGCGTCGCGGCGCCGGGTGTCCCGAACGCGGCGGCGCTGGAGCTTTCGAACGGTGCGTTCCGCGTCTCGGGCCCGGTACGACCCGCTGGACAGGTGTGCCCCGACGGCGTCGGCTGGACGCCGATCGAGTCGTGTAACGTCGGACTCTGCGGAAACCCCAACCCGCCGCACAGCCACACGATCGGCTGGTTCACAGACATCCCCTTGATCAACCCGCTCATCATTGACGGTTCGTGCCCGGTGACCGTGGGCAGCATCATTCAGGCGTCGGTGGAAACCGAGGACCCGCCTCCGCCGTGGACATCGTGGTACGTGCAGGTGCACAGCAAGGCGGCGGGCGTCTGTACGTTTCGAGTGTCGCGCATGGGGTCCGTGAAGTGCGCATGCACGCCGCCGACGGAGGTGTTCTGGGTCAACTACCTGATCATCAACCCCGCGGCGCCCGGGCTGCTCGTGTCCGCCGACGGCGGGCCGGACGCGGAACCACCGGCACATGCAGTGCGGCCGGAGCACAGGATGGCCGTGATCGAGGATTAAATGCGTGCGCCCGGGCGGCGCGGGCGGATCGCGCGCGTGTCGAGGCGCCCGGCCGGCGCCGGCAACCGCGCGGCGGCCCGCGCCCGATCGCGCCGGTCGGAATGAGACGCTCACTGCGCAAACGACCGGAACGCGAGGGCCGTTTCTTGGTCGCACGAGCGAACCCCCGCGCGGCGGGCCGGATGGATGAGGTCGCCGCGTCGGTAGGCACGTCGATGGAAGCCGTGCTGAACGCGCCGCTGTGCGGCCCGCCGCGGCGACGAGTCCACTTTTGTCGATGTTACGGATGCTCCGCGTGCCCGTCAGCCGCCGATGAGCAGCGCTACGAACGAGTCGATGTCGAAGTTGTCGACGCGCCCATCCAGATTGATGTCCGCGTGGTTGATGTCACACCAGGGAAATGTGGCTTCGTACTCGTCCGCATTCGTGATCGCCAGAATGAACGCATCGATGTCGAAGTTGTCGACCGAGCCGCCGTCGCAGTTGACATCGCCGGGCACGACCGCCGGTGAGGTCGTGTAGTGCAGTTGGTACGTGCGCACACCGGCGACTTCGACATGATCGAACACGTGCACGTACTGTTCAACGCGAGGCGGCAATCCCTCCACGCGGACGACGCGATTCGTTGTCCACGCGTTGTCTCCGCCCCGCACGACGCTGCCGTCGGCGCGTCGCACGCGCGCCAGGCGATACGTCGCGAGCCCGGGGTCGTCGGCGCGGATGTAGTTCCAGCCGGCGGCACAATCGGCCGTGAGCGTGACATCGAAGTCGCCGGGCGGCGCTACGGGCCCGTCCGTGGTGGCGTCGATCACGGCGGCGACAGGCAGGACTTCGTTCGTACTTGTGTGCAGGTGATCCGGCAACTGCATCAGGTCTGGAACGTCGTCGGTCAGGAAGTCCGGCCGCATGTCGTCGGTGGGCCAGTCTGCGCGCACCGAGTGCACCATCGGACGGAGATGGATGGTCTCAAATAGCGAGAAGCGCGGATCGCCAAGCCCGTCAACGTGCTCGAAGCTCGCAGAGTATTCTCTGAACTCGCCCTGGAGACTGGCGGTCATCAGCCAGCGCGCGGAGACCGTTTCGAGCGGCTCGATGTCGCCGAGGTTCACCGTGAGCGACGGCGAGAGCAGATCGGAGCCGATCTGCGTGCCGATGATCGTGAAATTGATCAACAGGCCGTCGCGGTTATCGATGACCTCGGGTTGCGCGGACGTGATCCGCAGGTTCTGAGCGACACCGGCGCCGGCGTTGTGAACGAGCACGCCCAGCGCGAAGGGGCGCGCCGGTTCGACGACATCCGGCGTGAAAGGGTCGTCGCTGTAGACGATTCTCTCGTGGAAGTACTCAAGATGGAGGCGCGCGTTCGGCAGCACGTCGATGTTCACCGGGAGGAGCGGCGTGGCCACGGTCTCGCCATCCAGAACATACGAGAGGCGCCCGCTGATCGCGTAACGGCGCGGCTCTGTAGGCGCCGCGTCGTCGCCGGGCACAATCGTCCAATTGGCGGCGACGCTCGTACCGGGCGCGAGCGCTTGCGTGCCGTCCACGGCGGAGATTCCGCCCGAGATGCGCGGCGTTCGGATGTCGAACCGTTCGGGCACGAAAACGCCGGTTTCATCCTGAACGAAGAGTTCGACAAGCACGTTCTCGAGCGCGTGAATATCGCCGGCGTTGTCCAGCTCGAGGGTCGCGGCGAACGCTGCCCGCGACAGCACGGCGTCCTGGCTGATTCGAATGCGAACCCGCGCGCACACGCCCTCGCGCACTTCCGTGCGATCGGCGTAGAGAACCTGCGCCGCATACTGCAAAGACTCCATCGGATACGAGAATCCTTCCAGCATGTCCGCGTCGGCGGCTGCCGCACACGCGCTGGATTTCGCGCGCGCGACCTCACGATCGATGAAGTCGGTACTCATCCCTGGGGGCACGTCCGCGGCCGTGAAAATGCCTTGGCTCCAATAGTCCACGGTGCGATTCAGGCGCTCGATGAGCAGCTCGGCGTCCGCCGGCGTCACGATCGCGGGCAGCGGAAGCAGCACAAGCGAATCGCGCTCGGCCGCAGAGATCGAGACGCCCGCGTCGCTCATGGGATCGGCGGCGGCAGTGAGGGTCGTGCTGAATTGCTGAAAGCGTTCCCAGTCGGCGGTTCCGGCAAACTGGAACCAGACCGGATTCCCGTAAGGATAAGAGGCGAAGTCCATGCAGGCAAAGTAGCGATTCGCGCGGCCGATGTAGAATTGAACGAGTGGATCGTCCGACGTCGTGGTGATGGGATCGAACGGTCGCCACTCTGCGTATGCACCATTGCGTCCCGCGAGACAAATACACGCTTCAACGATGCTGGTGATGCTGCTTGCTTGTCCGTACGCGCCAAGCAATTGCTCGAGAGCGTGCTCAGCAAGATCACCGATTAGCCTGCCGAGTGGTACACACCCAGCGACCTCGATCACACATCCAAATGCCGTGGGTAGATCCTGGCTCTCCCCCAACAAGCCGTGGCACGCATTCGAGATGTTCCATACGCAACCCAGGATCGGAACATATCCCAGAATCACTTCGCCGATCGCGAGCGCGCAGTTCAGTTGGCATGGATCGCACGACTGCGGCACATCAATCCCCGGCGGTACATAAATAGTTCCGCCGCCGCCGCCGCCGCCGCCGCCGCAGTGGCAATACGTCGGCACCGGGCTGCCCGTGCAGTCGGCGTCGCGCGTGAGGAACGGCACCGCCACGCCGCGCGCGATCCGTCGCCCGCAGAAATACTCCCAGCGGACCTCGAAGCGAATGTCGTAGCAGGGCGGATCGGCCGCAAACGACGGACTCGCCCGCACCGCGACCGGCAAATCAATACTGGCGCCGGGCGAAATGACGCCCAGTTGCTCGACGAGCGGCTCCAGATCATAATCGGGATGTCCGCCGCCTCCGCCGCCGTTGCCGGCCACCGCATCGCCATGCACCGCGACCGCGGCATTCGTCACGTTGACGTGCCCCACGTTGCGGATGGTCACGATCACGGTGCGCACTTCGCCCGGCAACATGTCGCGCATGTCGACCACGCGCGGCGTCACGTCGAGATACGGCGGTGGAACGTACGTCTCGAATACGGCCTCAAGATTGATCCGGTAGCGGTCCTCGGTCGTCGTGGGTTCGACACGCCACCGATACGACACGTACTCGCGGGGCAAGAACACCTCGGTGTCGCGCTCCGTATCGGCTTCCACGTCTACCAGCACGCGCGCAGCGCCGTGGTCCGGTGCGCTCGCGTGCAGCTCGTAGCGCCCTTCGACGACGTCGGCAAAAACGTACTGGCCGGCGGCGTCCGTCACGCCCGTCGCGACGAGCTGGTCGTCATAGGGATCACGAAGCTCAAGCGCCGCGCCGGCCACGTTCGGAAACCCGTTCTGCGAATCGAAGTAGGACGCCTCATCGGTGGCGGTCACCCGCAGGTTGCCGCGCGCCACCGACGCACAGCGGAAGGCGAATGGCACACTGAGGCTCGCCTGGGCGTCGAACAGCGCGATCGTGCCCGTGTACGGACCCAGCGGCAAATCGTCCGGCGGCGCCAGTCGCAACACGACCGTCGCCGAGCCGCCGGCGGGCAGCGGCGGCAGCGCGGCCGGCGTGGCCAGGTGCAGCCAACCTGGGTTCGGCGGGTCGACCGTCACGGGCCCGCTGCTCACCGCGCCGGTGTTCGTGACACGAAACTCGACCATCGTCTGCTCGCCCCGGATCATCGCCGCGCTCAGCTCCGTGACCGAAGCTTCAAAGCGCGGCAGCGTCGGCGGTATCGTCAAGGCGATGCTCAGGTGCGCGGTCGCTGCCTCCGCGGATGAGAGATTGACCTGTGGCGTGGCCGAGGCCACCGTGTCGCTCGTCGCCAACGCCGTATACGGGACCGGAACACGGGAGAGCGGGGGCAGGCCCGCGGGTAGCGTCAGTTGGAGCGTCACCGTGGGCGGCAGGTCGACGATCTCCGCCGCGACCATGGTCAACGGCGTGACGCCCAAGTTGCGCAGCGTGAGCGTGCCCGTCCGTGGCTGACCGGCGCGCAGCACGAGCGAAAGCGCGGCGGGTTCTACCGTCATGCCGTACAGGGCGAACGAATCCTCGGCGGCGGCGTCTTGAACGGCCGGATGATCGGCCGAGACTTCATAGATTCCCGCTTCCTGTGCGAGCGGCTCGAACGTATAGCTGAAGCTTCCCGCACTATCCGTCATCACGGACACGACGCGGCGCACGTCGCCGCGGACAATTCGGATTTCGACCGGCACGTCGCCGGCCGGCACTCCATCGGACAATCGCGTCGCCTGGCCGCTCAGCACGACCGGTGTACCCGCCGGCGCGGTCGACGGGTCGGCGCTGACGGTCGCGCCGTATTCCGGCGCCAACACGCCGAGCGGCAACACGCCGACGTTGTTGCTCTCAACCTCCTCGGTGATGACCGAGAGCGCATCGGTGAATACGAAGAACCAGATGGCGCCGGGCGTGGAGGGGAGATTCACGTTTGCTGTCGCGACGTACGCCTCATCGGGTCCGTACGCGGCGATGTTCGTCACCTGTGCAACGAGCGCGTCTGCGCCGGCGGGCGACGGGTCGAACACATCGTCGCTCGAAACGTAGACCCGATCGATCCAATCGCCGAACGCGACGCCGATGCCCTGATTCGAAACCGTCCAGCTCAGCGTGACCGACTGGCCGACGTAGCGGTTCGCGCCGGCGGACAGCGCGCTGAACTGCAAGTCCGGCTGCTCAAAGCCATTCTGGAAGGAGTACTCGCGCGACACGGCGTCCGCGTAGGTCGTGTACACGGTGGTTTCGTTCTGGAATGAGAACTCGCGCGACACCGCGTCGCTGAACGCGAGCGCGAACGCGTCCTCGTTCAGAAACGAGTATTCGCGCGAGACCGCGTCGGCGAACGCGAGTGCGAACGCGTCCTCGTTCAGAAACGAGTATTCGCGCGAGATCGCGTCGGCGAACGCGAGTGCGAACGCGTCCTCGTTCAGAAACGAGTATTCGCGCGACACGGCGTCGATGAAACTGGGCTCGTTCGCACCGCCGGCGAGTCCGCCGTCGTCCGGCTCGGCGTCTGAATCCAGATAGTCAATAACGTCCAACATCGTCGGCGCCCGGAACGGCCCGCTCCCTTGCGGTGAGGCGTCCTTGGGAGGACTTGCGAGCCAGAACATCGGTGCGAGAACAACGCCGCTCAGCAGCAGCCACGACGACATACGCTCGATCATGACAGAACTCCCGCGCGGACCGACGAACGTCTCGACAGCGAAGCGCGCTTGAACCTACGGGCGGAATGCGCGGACCTGGATCGCGCCGAACCCGCGCGGTGGTGTGTCGACCGCGAGGCTCCACATCGAGAGGGCCGTGTCGCCGGACACATACGTGGCCGTCAGCGTCTGCGACACGCCGCTGCGCGGCGTGATCCGCGCGACGACGCTCCACGCGTTCGGATCGGGCGGCACGGGGACGTTGCGGGCCTCGATGTTGATCGTCAGCGGATTGGTCGTATCGAACGCGACGTCAGCGCTCGGGAACGAGAACTGAGCGCGTGGGTCGGCGGGGAAGTTGTGCGTCTGACCGTTGGCGACCACCGAAATCGGGCGGACGGCCGGCGCGGTCGGCGGGGACCACAGCGTAATCGGCAGCGCGACCGGCTCGAAGCGCTCAAACGTCGGATTCGCTGTGCCGGTAAACGGAATCGCGTTCGCGTTGACCGCGATCCGACCGGCTCCGCCCTCTCCGGTCCAAAAGCCGCTGCCGTCGCTCCCACCGCCCGCGTTCAGCGCGCCGCTCCCCGCGACCGTGCTTGCCAGAAGTCGGATGGCGCCGCCGCTGCCTCCGCCGCCGGAGGCGCTGCCGCCCCGGGCGTAGATTGTGCCGTTGACGGTGATCGTTCCCGTGGCGGCGATCAGAATAGCGCCACCGCCGGCGCCGGCGCCGAAGCAGCCCTCGACGTCCACGCGCGGCGCTCCGCCGGACCCACCGATCAGGGGCACAAGAAATGGGCTGGCGTAGGTGGCTGCGGGTGACACGGCCCCCTGGGCGAGTCCAAGCCCGCCGAAGCTCCCACCGGTGAAGCCGACGCCGGCGATGCGCAGCCCGCCGCCGGGACCGAAGCCGTCGCTCGCCGGCTGGAGGGTGCCCGAGCGCCCCGCGGCGCCGCGAAAGCCTCCCGGTCCCGGCTCCGCCGGCGCGCAACCGGCGGCGTCGCTGCCGTCGAGCAGGATTTGGGCGTTCGAGTGGATGACGACATCACCGCTCACGAGCCACACGACCGGCGCTCGGCTTGCGTGATTCGTGAAGAAGAGGCGATCCGTGCCGCTGTTATTCCCGATCGTCACGGACGAGAATCGGTAAATGACGGCCCAGCGCGCGGGATCGTAGATTCCCTGTCCGGGCGAATAGCCCGGCGGCGTTGAGTTCTCCCAGTCGGCATAAGTGATAGCGTTTGAGAGGTTTAGCGTCTGATCAAGCGTGCCGCCGGTCGGCCAGTCATAGGCACCGTCGATGCCGTTCGCCTCGGGGATCGCGAGCTGCGCGACTGCGGCGCCGGGCAGGATGGCGAGTACGCACGCCAATGGGCGCAGGAATCGATACATCGCTGTACCTCCAATGTCAGTGCTTCGTGCTCCGAATGGATCCGAACCGTCACTCTATTCATCAATATGAACGAGGACCGCGGATCTTTCGGATTTGTGCGGCCGATTTGCAGCTTGGGAAGTGGGAGTGCGGCGAGCAACTGAAACCGCGCACGGCTCGCGATTGAATCCGGCTGATGTAGGAAAGCCGACCGCAGCGCCGTCCTACCGCCCCGCCCGCGTCCGCACTGCCGCGTCCCAGCGGAACGGCGGGTCGCTGTGCAGGCGCCAGCCTTCGACGACGATTCGGTCGCCCGGCGGAAAGTTCTCCAGCACGCCGCCGACGTCCTCCAGCGTGCTCACGCCGATGCGGCCCAGCCCCACGATCAGATCGCGCGGCTCGATGCCCGCGTCCGCCGCCGGGCTGCGCGGCTCCACCGCTTCGACGATCAGGCCGACATAGGGCGGCAATTCGAGCTCGCGGCGGAGGCTCGCCGGGATCAAGCCCAGCGTGATGCCCAGCATGCTCGCGCCGAGCTTGCGGCCGTCGGGCGGCGGCAGTTGCTCCAGCTCGACCGACGCGTCGATCTGCTCGCCGCCGCGTTGCAGTGCAAGTTGGATCGCGCGGCCGGGCTTCTGTCGCAGCAGATCCACGTAGTAGTCGATGCCGTTGCGCACAGGCCGGCCGTTGAAGCGTGCGATTCGATCGCCGGGCTTCACACCGGCGCGGGCGGCGGGCGAGTTCGGTGCAACCTTCACGACTTCGGCCTTGGCCGTGTCGACCGCGATGCCGAATCGGACCCGCTGGCGGCGTTCGATGTCGAGCATGTCGGGCAGCAGCTCCCACAGCCGCGCCACGGGTATCGCAAATCCGATGCTCTGCGCGTCGGCGCGGACGGCGGTGTTGATTCCGACCAGCTCGCCGTGCACGTTGAGCAGCGGCCCGCCGGAGTTTCCCGGGTTGATCGGCGCGTCGGTCTGGATCAGCCCCTCGAAGCTGACGCCGCGATCGACGCGCACGTCGCGATTGAGGGCGCTGACGATCCCCGCGCTCACGGAGTGCTGCAATCCAAGCGGGTTGCCGATCGCGATCACCGTCTCGCCGATCAGGATGTCATTGGGCTTGCCGAGCGCGACCGCGGGCAGATCGCCGCCGGCTTCCACCGCGAGCACCGCGAGATCATGCTCGCGATCGAGCGCGACAACGGTCGCGGGGAGCGTCTTGCCGCTCGCGAACGTGACGCGCACGTCCGACGCCTGCAGCACCACGTGGGCGTTGGTGACGATGTAGCCGGTCTCGTGAATCACAACGCCTGACCCGACGCTCGAGACCTGCTGGTCCAGATAACGCGGGCCGATGTTGAACAGCTCGTCGAACGGCGAGTTGTAACGCCAGTTGCGCACGCGCACGACGCGCGTCGTGCTGATATTCACAACCGTGTCGCGGCACGATTCGTACACCTCGACGACCGGCGTGCGGCGGCTGGGTTTGTCCACCTGCGCGGGCGCGGCGGCGGGCGCACCGAAGCCGGCGAGCGAGACGGCCGCGACGAGCGCCGCGACCGGCCGCCGTGAACCGCGAAACCGCGCGACGCGTGGTCGCACCAGGTGATGCGGCGCAGCGCGCCGTCGTGCCGCGGTCGGCTGCGCGGCTTTGAAGCGCGCTACACCCGGTGGCCGGAAGCGAATCATGAGCGAGAGACGCATGACCAGACCTCCTGACGTTTCTGGCGCCGCGAGATCATTCTAGACCTTCATCCCCGAACGTGCGGCGCGCGTGAGCCGCGGGCTTCAGCCCGCGCGGACGTTCGCCACGGCGTGTGCCGCAGAGGAGGTGTCGTGGGGGCTGTGCCGATCGGACCTCGCCGCCGGCGGCGCGGGCGAGGCACGTGCGAGCGGGGTGCGCTCGGTGTGCGTCGACGGCGGGTCTCGGCACGAACGCGACACTGCGCTGCGCGAGTCGGCGTGGCTAACGCCCCGTGATCGTCTCGGCGCACTCGGGACAGCGGCCCATCTCGAGCGAGCGCGAGACGTCGTACTCGCATCGCCGGCACGTGCCTGCCCGCCGCGCCGGCTGCATCAATGCCGCCGCCGTCGCCGCGAACAGCGCCGGCGCGACCACCGCAGTCACATCAAGGCCGCTGCCGACGAGCGGCGAGTCCCAAGGCAACAAGAACACCACGGGGCCAAACCCGGGCCAGGACCACCAGGTCGCCGCCTGGACCGCGGCGCACCCCGCGATGGCGAGCACACCGGCGCCGATCGCGAACGCCGCCGCACCCAGCGACCGACCGAACGAATCGAACGCCCAGCGTCGCGGACAGCGCGCCTCGGCGAACCACGCGCCCGCCGACGCCGCCAGCAGCGGCCCCGCCGTCAGGAGCAACAGGGAGTCGAGCGACCGCCAACCGACCTGAAGCAGGTCGCGCGTGTTCAGCAACAAGACGGCGACGAACGGCACCGCGAATAACGTGCAGAATCGAATCACGCCCGGCCCCCGTCGCGGGGATCGGACCCAGCGGATGCCGGCGGGGATGTGTGGTCGGCGTGCGATTCGGGCGTTTCGTGTTCACCGTCGTCCGGGTCGGGCGCCCCCAGATTCGGGTCCCCGAACGTCGTCGACCCCAAAGGGACCACTCGCGGCACCACAATCTGCGTTGACGGGGCGCATAAGACGCCGACGAGCGGCCGCGGTGGCGTGATTACATCCAGCATCTCTCGGAACGGCGACAGCCGCGCCACCGCCGAGCCATAGCCCGCGGCCCGCGCGATCGCCGTCACGCCGCCGAGCAGCGCCAGCGCCAAACCCGCAACCGCCGACCCCACGCGGACGAGCGCCCTTCGCACGCGCCACACGCCCACTGGACAGTTGCGCGTCAGCACCGTGCCGTCGCGCCGCTGGTAATAGCGCACGCACAGCCGCCCCTCGTGCGACGCGATCAACTGCTCCGCATCCGCGGCGGTCAGCTCCGACAGGTTGTACACGTTCAGCTTGCACGATCCGCAGAACCGCACGCGCGCATCGCCCTTCATCCGCGCCCAGGACGCGGGACACGGCGACGCGACGCGAACCTGACTCAGCAGGGGCAGCTCGGTCATGCGGCGTGCTCCTCTCGTCGCGGCGCCTGCCGCGAACGCCGCGCGTCGCACTCGCGCGGCAGGTCAAGCGCGCGGCGTCACAGCCGCCGGATCGACCCGGACCGTTTGACGCGGCAACCCCGCTGCAAGTTCTCACGCACACGGTGGATTGTACGTATCGCCCGCGTGTCGGTGGCCTTTCTCGCACCGGTCGCGTGCGCGTCAGCCGCTGGCGCGAAGCGGCTCCGAAGCAGCGCCGGGCCGCCGCGGCCGGATATACTCGCCGACGTGATCGACGAAACGCTCATCGCCGAATTGGAACCCATCGTCGGCTCCGACGCCCTTGTGTGCGACGCCGACGAGCGCCTCGTCTACGAAGCCGATGCCTTCACGCTCGCGCGCAACACGCCCGACCTCGTCGTGCTCCCCAGCACCGGCGAACAGGTTGCCGCGATCGTCCGCGTGCTCGCGCGCCGCGGCGTGCCGTTTGTGCCGCGCGGGGCGGGCACGGGCCTGGCGGGTGGAGCGGCGACGCGGCCCGGCGCGGTGATGATCAGCGTGAACCGGTTGCGACAGATTCGCCGCATCGACCTTCGCAACCGACTCGCCGAGGTCGAGGCCGGCGTCATTAACCTCAGCCTGTCCCGCGCCGTCGCGGAGCACGACCTGCACTTCGCGCCCGACCCCTCCAGCCAGCAGGCGTGCTCCATCGGCGGCAACGCATCGACCAACGCCGGCGGGCCGCACACGCTCAAGTACGGCGTTACGGTCAATCACGTCCGCGGGCTCGAACTTGTGCTTCCCGACGGGACGCTCGTCCGCACCGGCGGCGACTGCGCCGATCTGCCCGGGCTCGACCTCACCGGGGTCATCGTCGGCAGCGAAGGCACCTTCGGCGTCATCACGGCGTGCACGGTGCGCCTCACGCCGCGGCCCGCCGCCGTCCGCACGCTGCTCGCGATCTTTGACGCGGTCGACGGCGCGACGCAGACGGTGAGCGACGTGGTGGCGGCGGGAATCGTTCCGGCGGCGATGGAGATGATGGACCGCGCGGTGCTCGCCGCGGTCGAGGCGGCGTATCACGTCGGGTTCCCCGCCGACGCGGGCGCCGCGTTGATTGTCGAGCTCGACGGCGTGGAAGCAGGGCTGGACGCGGCGATGCAGCGCGTGGCCGAACTGTGCAAGCGAAACGGCGCGCGGAGCACGCGTGTTGCCGCCAGCGACGACGAGCGGGCGCTGCTCTGGAAATCGCGCAAGCGCGCCGCCGGCGCGCTCGGGCGCATCACCACCAGCTATTGCACGCAGGACGGCGTCGTGCCGCGCAGCGAATTGCCGGAGCTGATGCGCGAGATCGCCGCGATCGCGAAGCAACACGCGCTGCGCATCGCGAATCTCGTCCACGCCGGCGACGGGAACATCCACCCGATCCTGATGTACGACGAGCGCGACGCCGGCGAGGTCCGCCGGGTTCTCGCCGCCAGCCACGAGATTCTCGCCGCCTGCATCCGCCGCGGCGGAACCATCACCGGCGAGCACGGCGTGGGCGTCGAGAAGCTCGACTTCATGCCGCTGCTGTTTTCACCGAGCGACCTGGCGACGATGACGCGCCTGCGCGCGGTGTTCAATCCGCAGGGGCTCTGCAACCCGCACAAGATGTTCCCCGACACGAAGGGCTGCTGGGAGCTGCACAAACCCGGAAAGCGCGCGCCGGTGTGAACCGCGAACGCGGAGTCGCGAGTGCACAAGCATCGATGCGGAATGCAGACCCTGAGCGAAGCCGCATCCGCGCGGCATTGCACGCTCTGCACCCCGCATTTCGCATTTCAGGTCGGCGTTCGTCCTTCGTCCCTACTCTTCGACCCACACCAGCGTATGTTCCTCCGCGTCCGCACCGCTGCCGTTCCGCGTGATCGTCAGTCCGTCCTCTTCGGCGTCCGCATACGCCTTGTGCGTTTCGTTGTTGATCCAATACCACATCCCGTCCGGACTCACCTCGATCACGACTTCACCGATCGCTTCGCCGTACGGATCAAACTTCGACCGGGGATTCCACGCCACGCCGGAGATACCGCTTGTGACATACTGCCACGCGGTTCCGGCATAGCGCTTGACAATGGATGGATCGGGATGTCTGTAACGGTTGCGGCCGCCGCAGGAGTAGATCATGAACTCCGGATCGAGCCGGTCCACGAGTTGCGGAATCGACGAATACGCCGAGCCGTGGTGGTTCATGCGCACCACTTCGACGTCGGAGTCGCGCCCCAGCGCCGCCCAGCGCGCCGCCAACCGCTTCTCCACGTTCGTATAGGTCTCGCGCTTGCCGCCGGGATGCGACCGCGGCGTGAAATCCGGAGTTGGACCGCCGCTGTACTCGGCGCCCGTCAGATCGCCGGCGGTGAAGATCTCGAAGTTTCCCGCCGTGACCTGGAGCGCGATCGAAAAGTCGTTCTCGGAGGCCGGCGCGCTCGCATAGAGCCCCGGGTTCGCCGCCTCGACCAGCGCGAAGGTTCCGCCCGGACCGTCGTCGGCGCCGACCCGCCCCGCCGCCGCGAGAATCTCCACCTGCACCCCCGCGCCCAGGTCGATCTGCCCCACGCCGAACTGCGGCCGCACTCGCTGTCGCACGGCGCCGCTGGCCAGCGCGGCGTTCATGTTGTTGACATACGCGTCATACGTGCCGCGCGGGCTCTTGGCGTATTGGGCGTTGTCGTCGTGTGCGTCGATCACGGTTTCGATCTGGAAGCCGTGGGTCTTCAGCAGCGCGCTGACTCCGCTGTTGGTCGAGCCGACGTGGTCGGAATGGAAATGCGTGGCGAGGAAGTAGTCGAGCCGGCGCCCGCCGGTGATCTGCTCAATGCGTTCGGCGATCGTGTAATGGTTGTTGTGGCGCTCGCCGACGGGTTCGCCCGCGTCGATCAGCAGCGTCCGGTTGCCGGGGGGCGGGCCGATCACGAGCATCGCGTCAGCCTGCTCCACCGCCAGCACGTGCACGCGCAGAAGCGCCGGCGCCACCGCCGGCGCGTCCATCCGCACCGCCGCCGAAGCGTCCAGGTGCGCGGCGCGCGCCGCGGCGGGCGGACCCGCGAACCGCTCGCCGCCCGCCGGCGGCGCGAGATCGGTCGACGCGGCGCGCGGCCGGATGTTCTCGCGTGCGGCGCCCGACTCGCACCCGGTCGCCCCAAGTGCGACGAGACACACGCCCGCCGCGACGACGCTGCGCGCGGCCGCAGTTGAACCGTGGCCAGTCCGGCGGAACGCACGAACCCATGAGATCATCGGAAAGGGATGCAATGATCGCTCCTCGGTAAAAGGTGTCGCCGAGCCCGCGCGCGGATGCCTCACTTGCGCCCACGCCCGCGACGGCATTCACGAGCCTATACCTGTTGCCACGCCGCGAACGCGTCGACCAGACCACCGCCCGTCGCACCATCCGCGCCGGGCGCCGCCGCCAGCGCGACGCCCTCGTTGCTCGCGGCGCTCGCCGCACCCTGCACCACATCGCGCGCCGTGCGCCGCAGAACCTGTTGAATCTCGCTTGGCGTGAGGCCCGGGTTTTTCTCCAGCAGCAGCGCGCAGACGCCCGCCAGTTGCGGCGCCGCGGCCGACGTCCCGCTGAACACGCCCCACCCGTCCGACGCCGTCGTGCGATCGTGAGCCGCGTTGGAGACATCGATCTCGCAACTGACCTCGATCGGCAGCATGATGTAGTCGGCCCGATTCGACGCCAGTCCGACCAGTCCGGCCAGGTCCGGGACGGCCCGCCCGGCGTAAATGCGGCTCGCGAACGCGCTGGCGTAGTCCGACGCCCGCATCGCACCGTCCGCCGCGACGAAGACGCCGCCCGCCGATACGACCTCGGGCATCATGCCCGGGAATGCGACGTGTCCGTTTCCCGCGGAGAAAACGACGACCACGCCCGCGGCCACCGCCGCCTGGATTTCCGCCTCCAGCGCCTTCAGGTTGTTCGGCAGCGCGGTCAGGTGGCGGCGCTGCGCGCTGCCGTCGACCAGGTCGTAGCCCAGGCTCACGGAGATCACTTGCGGGTTGTGGCGCAGTGCCTCCTGGAATCCCTCCAGCACGGACGCGCCCGGCGACGACCCGTCCTCGCTGTCGAGCTTCACGCCGATGAACGTGCAATCCGGCGCGATCGCCAGCAGGTTGGCCGATTCGCCAGTTCCATGGCCGTTGCCGTCGCGATCCTTGTGCGTCGCGCCCGGCGCGAGCACCACCGACGTGTTGTAGCCGTGTTCGACGAAGTAGGGATGTCCGTGCGCAAACCCGGAATCGATCATCGCGACCCGCACGCCGTGCCCCGTACATCCCTGTCGATGCACCCGCGCCGCGTTCACCATCAGAACTACGTCACCCGGAACGCGCAAGTGGTGATAGTCGACGCGCGGCGGGAGCGGCGAAGGCGGCGGCACAAATCGCTGGTTGAAATACAAGTGCGGCCACTGAATATATGCGTCGTCGATCAGCGCCGCGATCCCCGGATCGGGCGCCCATGGCGCGTCCGCCGCTGGAAAGTACACCGGCGGCGCCGCCATCGTCGCCGGCGGCGGCGTCGCGACCTGCTGCGGCGTCAGCTTCGTGCCGAACACGCGCTCGAAATCGCGCCGCGACCCGCGGATCGACACGCTCAGCTTGCCGCGCGTCGTCACGCGAAATCCCGCCCGCGTCAGCGCGTCGATTCCGCGCCCCACCGCCAGCTCGTCGGGCAGGAACTCATGCACCGCCGCCGCCGTCATCCGCGCCCCGAAACGTGTCAGGCCCAGCTGATCGGTGGAGCGGCGAAACGTCACGGCAATCCGCAGCTCGTCATCGGGTTTGGCTTTCGATGCGGCGCTCGCGGCGCGGGCGCGCGGTTTTCGCTTCGCCATGGAGGCTCCTCATTGTCTCTCTGTGCAAGACGGATGTGACCCGACGCCGCCGCGCGGCGACGCCCCCAACCCAGCATTTCAATCGCGGCAGCACGCCGCACGATCACGACGAACTCAGTCGAGGCAGCATGCCCGGACGCGCCGCAATCCGCGGTGTGCCATCGCCGCCTCGCGTCGCGGCCAGGCGCCCGCAGCGGCGCCGACCATTCAATCGTTCATGCGCGTCGCCGGGGGCGCAATCCCAATTACATCCACATAGGGCGCCAGCGGCGCCGGAATCGGGATCGCCTCGGGAACCTCGAAGCCGGCCGGCGCGCCGGCATCCCGCCGCCCGGGCGCTCGCCGCGGGACACGCCGCACCGCGACGCCCAGCAAACGCTCGACCTGCTCGGCCTCCGCGACAAAGCTCAGGCTGGCCGCGCCGCCGCTCGTAAACCGCAAACCCATGCCCTCCGCGATCTCCTGCACACGGCCGCGCGCCGCCGCCGTGCGCTGCGCGGGCTTCAACAGAAAGCTGATATGAACCTGTGCCACGGAACACGCCCGGTGCGCGACCCAACTGTGTCCGGGTCGCACACCGCGGATTGTGACGCGCCGGGCGCGGAAATCAAGCGCGCAACATCAATCTCGCGCACCATTCCGCGCACGCTCGCGGCCCGCCGCGGCGCCCACCGGCGTCCACCGGCGTCGGCCAGAACCGATCCCATCAGCCTGGAAAACAGGGCGCCAGTCCGGTCCCTTCACTCGATGAACCGGCGTGCGAAGTCGCGCCTAATCAAACTCGCCGCGCGACGCCGCCTGTTCGGACTGGAAATGCAATGGCCGCATGAACAATTCGAGCTTCGAATCAGCCGAGCTCATCGTGCTCCGCCGAACCGGGCTCGCGCCAAACGCCGCCGCGTATTCCCGCGGGTCGAATTTCGGCGCCGTGCGGCGCCTGCCCGCCGTGGAGCTCGCCGCCGCCGCATCGCGGTCGGTCTCCGCCCGTTGGGCGGCCACGCACGCCCCCAAGTCGCGCGGATCCCTCCGTCCCGGAACGCGCTTTCACGATCTTCTCCGGCATCGCCTCCAGCGCCGCGTACACGTCGGCCCGCCGCGCCGCCCCGTAATAGAAACGCGCGATCGCGATCGCAACGACGGCAATACCGCCAATGACGCGCACGGTCGTGACACGGCTTCCGCGGATTGACGCATGCTTTGCAGATCAGCGCAGACCGCCGCTGATGGGCGCGCCGTGCCACCGCTTTGATCCTGTGTGTCACAGCGTATTCACCGCTGGACCGGATGCAACCAGGCATTCGCCTGATCCGGCTATTCGCACGCCGCACGCAGTCGCACGTCTTACCCGCGGACGAACGCAATGGCACCAGCCCGGCCGCCCGGATCCACGGACCTTGACGGCTGGTAAACAGCCGTTCAATCCGCGGTCCGACCCGGGGAAACATGACTTGAGAATCGACGCCGCCCGCCTCCGCTCCTCGAACAACCGTTGACGCCCCCGCTCGCCACGACCGCCTTGCGCCCGCCTCCTTCGAGTAAGGGAAGCCGACGCAGTCACCGGCCTTCATTCGTCCGGCATCGGTCCTCAGCGCCTGACCCCCGGCTTCAACGCCGCTGCGATCCGCCGTCCGCGCGGTTCATCCCTAATCCTCGCTGCCTCCCAGACGTGCCCGAAGCCACGCCGCAATCTCGCCCTTCGCCACGCGCACCTGCTCGAGCGTGTCGCGGTCGCGCACCGTCACCGTCCCGTCCTTCAGTGTGTCGCCGTCGACGGTGATGCAGAACGGCGTTCCGGCCTCGTCCATGCGCGCATAGCGCCGCCCAATCGAGCCCCCGTCATCATAGAACACGTTCCAGCCACGCTTCGCCTCGCGATACAACTGATACGCCAGCGCGTCCATCCCCTCCTTGTTCACCAGCGGCAGAAACGCGGCCTTGATCGGCGCCAAACGGGGATGGAAGCGCATGTACACACGCGTCTGCATCGCCCCCTTCGCGTCCGGCTTCTGATCTTCCGTGTACGCCTCGCACAAGAACGCAAGCGTCGCCCGGTCGGCGCCCGCCGACGGCTCGATCACGGTCGGCAGAAACCGATACGGCGGCTCATTCTTCGCCTGGGTCGCCGCCTCCTTCTCGGGGTATTTCGCGGCGTCGCGCTGCCAGGCTTCATCGTCAAAGTACGTCAAATCCTTGCCGCTGTGCGTCTGATGCTGCGTCAGGTCAAAACAGCCGCGATGGGCGCAGCCTTCCAGTTCCTGAAAGTCATCGGAGAATGGGAACAGATACTCGATGTCCGCACACGCTTTTGAATAGTGCGCCAACTCCTCCGCACCCTGGTCGCGCAGCCGCAGCTTTTCGCTCTTGAGCCCCAGCTTGGTGTACCAGTTGAACCGCGTGTTCCGCCAGAACTGATACCACGCCAGCGAATCCTCCTCGCGACAGAAGAACTCGATCTCCATCTGCTCGAACTCGCGCGACCGAAATGTGTAGTTTCGCGGATTGATCTCGTTGCGAAACGCCTTGCCCACCTGCGCAATCCCGAACGGCAGCTTCACGCGCGACGTGTCGAGCACATTCTTGTAGTTCGCAAAAATCCCCTGCGCCGTCTCCGGCCGCAGCCACGCCGACGCCGACGCGTCCTCGAGCGCGCCGACGAAGGTCTTGAACATCAGGTTGAAGCTGCGCGGCTCGGTGAGCCGGCACTTGTCATGCTGCCCCGCACACTTGCTCGGCTTCAGCGGACAAGGCGTCGCCGCAAGCTGGTCCGCCCGAAAGCGTCCCTTGCAGCCCTCGGTCTTGCAGTCGACCATCGGATCGCTGAACCCCGTCGCGTGCCCGCTCGCCTCCCACACCCGCGGGTTCATGATGATCGAGCAGTCCACGCCCACCATCTGAATCTCGCGCCCGTCCGGCCCCGCCGGCGGGTTGGTCACCATGTCCCGCCACCACGCCTCCTTGATGTTCCGCTTCAGCTCGACGCCCAGCGGCCCGTAATCCCAGAACCCGCCGATCCCGCCGTAAATCTCCGAAGATTGAAAAATGAACCCGCGGCGTTTGCAGAGCGCGGTGAGCTTGTCCATGAAAGCGGCGTCGGGCATGGGAGCCTCTCAAACGAACGTTGCAGCGTGGGACTCGGGAACGTCGAGCCTCGGGCGTCGCGGCCGGCACGATCGAACACTCGAGCGTCGTGCCACGAGCCCCGCCGGAAACCGCGCAGTTTAGCGTCCCAGACACGACGATTGAAGCTGTCGGCGACGGTACGCACGCCGCGGCGCGTGCGGGGTGCGTGACAGTTCTGGCGGGCGCGGAACTTCGCCCCAACGGGGCGACGGCGTGTCGCCACGGGTGGAGCCGCGCCAGCGGCGCAACCCGTGGATCGAACATCCGCAACGTCGCTTCCGCCCCGCGAGGGGCGGAGGAAAGTGAGGAGCGAACTACCCGGCTTCCCTCGACCCCTGCCGGGCCGGCCGCTGGGCGCGGCGGGTTCTGCAACAGGGCCGATGCGATCCAGCATGAGGCGCCCCCGCCGCCGCCCGACTGCGCATCGCCGCTGAAACGGCGGCTCGGTCACGTCCCAGACGACGTCCGCAATCGCCGCCTGCCCGCACGCCGTCAGGTGCAACCCATCGCTCGTCGCGCCGCGCCGGCCAGCGCAAAATCCGATCCTTGATACAATACACAAAGGTGTCGACCTCCAAATCGCATAGTTCTTGGGCGAGCAGACATCGTGTCCTCTGGTGTACACACGAGCGCGACGGATCTGGCACAATTGGCGAACCATCAGGAATCCCGCGCACTCCTCCCAGGGCTCGTCCGACGCCTAGTCCACGCCACATCCGAGCTTGAACGCGAATCGTTTCGCGCCGATGAGGGTAGCCAACTCCCGGGGTGGGACGGCATTGTGCACGCTCGTCGCGGAAACGCCTTCGTCCCTGACGGCATCTCGGTTTGGGAGGTCAGCACGGCCCAGCGTATTGCCACCAAGGCCGACAAGGATTTCAGGAAGCGCACGGCCGATCCGCTCACCGTCGCGCCCGCCGATGCGACCTACGTCGCGCTCTCGCTCCGTCGCTGGCCCCGGAAAGAAACGTGGGCCGCAGAAAAGAAGCGGGGCGGGCCGTGGCGCGACGTCCGGGCGTACGATGCGGACGATCTTGCCCAGTGGCTAGAAACGGCGCCGGTCGTCCAATTCTGGGTCGACGAGATCCTCAACAAGCCGGCGAGTATTGGATTCAGCATCGACGCTGTCTGGAAGAGTTGGTCCCACGTGACATCCCCGCCCACGCTGCCGTCTCTTGTATTGGCCGGCCGGGATGTCGTCGCCGGGGAAATCGAGAGTCGCCTGTCGAAGCCGGCTTCACCGGTCATCGTACAGGCGGACTCTCGTGAGGAAGCTATTGCCGTGGTCGTCGCGACCCTTGTCAATCTGCCCGCGGACCGATACCTGAAGCTCGCCACACGCACCCTCGTCGTGCGCGAAGGAAACGCTTGGAATCACCTGCTTTCCACGACGACACAATTAATACTGATCAAGGACTTCCGCGACGACGCCGCGCTCGGCACGGGTGCCGCACGCAGTCATGTCCTGGTTTACCCGCTTGGGCGCGCCGATCATCCGAGTAACGACGCTATTGGCGTTCCTCGCCTGGATCCGGTCGCAACCGTGTCCGCCCTCCAGAAGATGGGTTTGGACGAACAGCGCGCAAACTCGTTGGTGACCGCGACGCGCGGCGCCCTCCTCCCACTTCGGCGCCGGACCGGATCGTCTCCGGAAATCAGCCAACCGGCATGGTCGCGCCCGGAAAACGCCGTCTCGCTACTACCCGCACTGCTGGTCGGCCGCTGGTCGGAGCAAAACACCGCCGACCAGGCGGCGCTGTCCGATCTTGCCGGCGCGCCCTTCGACGAGGTGAAGAACCATGTCAACCGTTGGCGATGCGAGGACGACTCCCCCGTCGACTGCGTTGGCTCCGCCTGGTACCTGCGTGCTCATGAGGATGCTTGGGCGCTGCTGGGTCGATTCCTCACGAGCCGGCACCTTCAAAGATTCCGCCAGCTCGTCGTTCGCACATTCGCGTCACCGGCCCAAACACCCGAGGTTGGTGCGAGTGCGTCAGGCGAGTATCCGGAGCGCAGCGCGGCGCGGGAATCAACACTGCTGCGCACCGGCCTCGCAAACTCGCTCGCAATCATGGGGGCGTACGGTGACACGATCCGCCTGACGAGTGGTTCACTCACTGGCGTCGCAGAGGCGTGCGTACGAGATCTATTGCCGTCCGCGGATTTGCGAGGTTGGGACTTACTACCGTTGAGACAACTTGCCGAAGCGGCGCCCGATGCCTTTCTGGACGCGCTTAACCGTGCGTTGCGCGCCCAATCGCCGTCCATTCAGCAGCATTCGAGCGAGGGTGCCGTGTTCGCGTCGCACGTGTCATCCCCTATGGAACTACTCTGGGCACTGGAACTGCTGGCATGGAATCCGGATTGCCTCGCTCGGGTGGCCGAAGCACTGACAGCCTTGGCGCGCCTCGACGCCGCCGACTCGTCCGACAGCCGACCCCTTGCCAGCCTGCGCGCGATTTTTCTTCCGTGGCATCCACAAACAGGCGCGACCCTCGAGCAGAGACTCTCAGTCATCGACGCCATCCGCCGACAAGCCCGCGATGTCGCCTGGGCCCTCTTGATCCGCCTGCTCCCTGAGCCGGCTGGATTCACACATTCATCGGCGCAGCCGGGCCGACGATCGTGGGTGCCAGACGGCGATCGCGCAGTTCTCGCCAGTGAGTACCAGACAGCAATCGTCGAGATCGCTCATCGCGCCATCGACGATGCCGAGCGCGATGGCAACCGTTGGGCTTCGCTTGTTGAGAAGTTGCGCTACCTTCCAGCGGCACAATGCGAAAGGGCGTTACACCGGCTTGACCAGATGGCCGCCAGTCGGTCGTTACCACCACAGCACGTCCTCCCGATCCGAGACGCCCTTCGCGAGCTGATTTCACTCCAACGCTCCGCCCCCGACAACGCATGGTCCTTCCCCGCAGACGGGATCGAGCGATTACTCGCCCTGTACGTCCGGTTCGAGCCTCCTGATCTGGTCGACCGCGTACGATGGCTCTTCGAGAAGAACCCGATGTTGCTGGAGGGTCATCACTTCGATTTGGAAGAGGAGTGGATCATGCTGCAGCAGCAGCAAGACGGCGCCGTGCGCGCGATCGCCGAGTCCCACGATGTCAGTACCGTTGAGTTGCTCGTTGTGCAAGTTGCGCGTGCGGACCAACTCGGTCGCGCCGTTGCGCAGACAGGCGTCTACGATGAGCAGGAGGAACGACTTCTCGCGGCTGCGTTGGCGACGAGAAGCAGACCTTGGCGTGAGTTTCTAAGATGGTACAGTGTTGTTCGCCTACAGCAACGCGGCTACGCTTGGGCACGACGCGTTTGTTCGAATGACGCCATTTGCGGTTCGAGCGCGCATCAATCATTCTTCTGCGAATGCCTTCCTCTGGGAGCAGACACCTGGGATTTCGTCGACTCACTGGCT
>JBFXAM010000012.1:0-61020 GCA_050184295.1 Phycisphaerae bacterium
GTCCGGATCGGAAACCGCACGGCCGTCGCACCCGGGTCCGCTGCATCGACTTGGAGGCGGTGCAGGTATGTAGTGCTGATTTCGTCCTCATTGAGCCGGTTCGCCTGGACGATCAGGTAATCGGCGCCCGAGCCATCGCGCATTGGATTTGATACCGTCGGCGACGAGGCCTCGAGTTGGTCAGTTGTCTCAAAGGCCCCCGAAGACGGATAGGTCCAGCGCAGCTCGACCGGGACCGGTCCGCCGCACTCGGCCGGCAATTCAAGAGTGTAACACCGGACACGCATGGTCGTTTGAATGATCAGGAGCGTGGTCAGTTCCGATCCGATCATCCTCTTCAGAATCAGCGGAGTCGACAGGACGATTTCGCCGGCCAGTGGGTCAGGCTGCGTCAGGTCGATCGCCGCGATGGGTGTGGCGGCCGTGGCCGGAAAGCCGCCACCTGCCCCGCACGGATGGAAGCGGAAGATCTGCACTTTCGGGTCGCGCGGTGTGTTGTCGATGCAATCGTTCCCTGGCACGAAAATGTAGCGCACGCCGGAAACTCGCGCGATCGCGGCGCCCGAGCGATAGTCTCCAGGTACGCCGGAGCAGCCGTTGCCGAAACCTGCCGGCGCCCACCACCGCAACTCGGGGACGGTGTGCGGTCCGCGAAACGGACTCCGATACGTGTTCCGGATGTTCTGGCCGTACTTCGGCCACGGGTCATTCGGGTCGAGTTGGGCAAATGCCCCAGTCGGGTGGGTGAAAATCCCCAGTGCCATGACCGCCACCATACCGCGACAAACCCACGCGCGCGGCCAAATCTCCGCCGTGCGCTCCGCGACCGCGCAGCTCCGACCGGGCGCGTTCAACCGCCGCGGCCGCTGCCGTCCGCCACGCGCAACGCTTCTAAGTGCCCTCCCCCTCAACCACTTGCAACGCAACGCCGCTTTTCTGGCCGTCCTCGTTCGGGTTCATGAATCGATCCTCTCGTTCATGCCCGAACGCCCCGCCCATCGTCGCGCCCGCGCCGCCCTCCTCCGACGCACGCGCGACCGCACACGCGCCGCCCGCCCGCTGCGCGGCGCGGACTACTCTCTGACCTGCAAGCTGCGTGCCGCGCCGCGGAAGATGGCGACGGGGGAACGGGAAATGGCGAACCGGTACGGCAAAGTGGTGGGGACGAAGTTAAGGAACTCACGTGTCGGTGCGGGCGATCCGTCGACTGTCTGGCGTGCTGGGTCGAGGATCGCTGGACCGCAGGGAAGGCTGTACTGCTGCGCCGCGGCCGGGCTCGTCAGCGGGGCTTGGGAAAGTTCGCCGGGTCGGGTGGGGCGTGGGCGCCGGGGAGTTTCCACGCCGCGCGCATCGCCTCGCAGCTCTGCTCGATCGTGAATCGCCGTGCGAATTCGCTCGCCCGTTCGCCGAGCGTCGGGTCGCGCAGCGCGCGTTCGAGCAGATCCAGCATCGCGGCGCTCATGCCCGGCACATCGAGCGGATCGCGAAAGTACTCGTGAAACAGCGGGCAGACGGCCTCTTTCGCGGCGGGAATCCGCGTCACCAGCACGGGCAGCTTCGCCGCCTGCGCTTCGAGCAGCACGATGCCGTAGCCCTCCCACAGCGACGGGAGCGTGAAGAGGTCCATCGCGCTGAGCAGCCGCGGGATGTCGTCGCGGATGCCGCTGAAGGTGACGTGCTTCTCGATGCCCAGATCGCACACCTGCTGGGTGATCGCCGGCCGGAGCGCGCCGTCGCCGATCAGCAGGAAGTGCGTATTCGGGCGCTGTTTCACGACTTGCGCGGCGACCTGCACAAGTCGCACGTGGTTCTTCTGTTCGAAGAAGCTGCCGATGTGGCCGACGACGGCGGCATCGGCGGGAATGCTGAACTCGCGGCGTACCTCATCGCGCCCGCCGACCGCGGTGAACTTGTCCATCGGCAGGCCGTAGCGCACGACGAACATGCGCGGGTCGCGGTTCCAGCGTTCGGGATGAAAGCCTTCGAGCGCCGCCCAGGAGCACCCGGCGATCGCGGTCGCGGAGCGGACGACCCAGCGGCGCACGAACCACTCGTAAAAGCGACGCTTGAAGTCGTAGTTGTGTCCGCTGCGCGTGTTGTGGTAGTGCGCGATCCGCGTCGGGACGCCCGCCCGCCGCGCCGCTTCCAGTGCCGGTCCGCCGAGGTTCGCCGGATGCGTGTGGACGACATCATAGGGCCCGCGGCGGCGTAGCTCGGCCTCCAACTTGCTGATGAACGGATAGGGGTTGCGTCCCATGGTGCAGCCCCAGACCGGGACGCCGAGCTTCTCGGCGCGTTCCGCCCAGGCGCCCGGACGAGGTGCGAAGTGGCAGACCTCAATGTCGAGACGGGTGCGATCGATGGCGGCGAAGAGGCGCAGGAGATACGCCTCGATGCCGCCTCCGGCGCCGAACTCGCTGATCAGGTTGAGCACGCGCATCGGCCGGATCCTCGCCGGGTTCGGGTCGTGGGTCGCAGAGTATATCGTCGATGTCACACTGCGGGTGTGAGCGGTGCTCCGTGGTCGGGGTTCGGTTGGCCGGCGTCCGCGAGCGTGCGCCTGCGGACACGGGATTACATCCCCTGACGTGCGTGATGTTGCGGCGGCCCGTCGGGGTTGCTAGGGTGATGAATCTCGGCGACCAGGCGAGCGGCACATTTCCGCCGGGAAGTTCTTGAACACAAAGGTGTGGCATGCAGCGTCAAATTTGCGGTGCGGTGTTGGCGGCGTGGCTGATCGCGGGTGGAGCGGCGGGCTGGGCGAGGGCGCAGGAGAAGAGCGCCGCCGAGCAGGTCGACGTTCCCCGTCTGAACGAGGCGTTCATCCGCGCGTACAACGACAAGGAATGGGCCAAGGCGATCGAGCTCGGCGAGAAGCTTCAGGCAGCGGACCCCACCAACGAGACCCACCTCTACAACCTCGCGTGCGTCTACGCGCTCGGCGGGCATGGCGACAAGGCGGTCGACGCGTTTCGGCGCGCCGCCGACGACGGCTTCCCCGATTACGAGCTGGCCGCCACCGATCCGGATCTCGACAGCATCCGCGGCAAGGACGGCTACAAGACCGGGCTGGAGACGATCCGCAAGAACTCCGCGAAGATGCTGGAGTCGTTCAAGGAAAAGGCGGCCCAAAGCGAGCCGTTGATCATCGTTCCGAAGGGGCTCGATGCCGACAAGCCCGCGGCCGCAGTGGTCGCGCTGCACGGGTTTGGCGGGTCGGCGGACCGCTTCGCGGAGGCGTGGAAAGCTGCCGCCGAGAAGGCCGGCGCGATCCTCATTCTGCCGCGCGCGGTGCTACCGGCCGGTTCCGGCTACCAGTGGGGCACTTCTGACCAGGCGGCGATCCTCGTCAACGCGGCGCTCGAGAAGGCCAGGTCCAAGCACACGATCGACGCGAAACGCGTCGTGTTGACCGGCTTTTCGCAGGGCGGGATGCTTTCGTACACGCTCGGACTTCGCTACGCCGATCAGTTCGCAGCGGTCATTCCGGTTTGCGGCAACTACAACCCGCTCGCGCTGAAGGACGCGACCGAGAACAAGAAGCGCCTGCCGCGGTTCTTTATCATGGTGGGCGGCGAGGACATCGGGCTGAACGCGAGCCGCCAGGCGGAGCGCGAGCTGCGCGAAGCGGGGGCGAAGGTCGCACTCGAAGTCTACGAGGGCGTCGGTCACGAGTTCCCCAAGAACCGCGACGACGAGCTGGCGAAGGCGCTCAAGTTCGCGCTCGGATCCTGACTTTCACTTCCGAACATGTGTAATCCGGGTCGAATGACGCCGCGCTCCCATTTTGCCGCACGACGCGTCGCGCCGCGGCGGCGACTGGTCGCGCTCAGCGCACTCGCGGGGTGCGCCGTGTTCGGAGCATTGCGGCTCGCCGCGCTCGACGAGAGCGCCGGGCAGTCTTCGTCCGCGGCGCGCGTCGTCGCGACGGAGAAGCCCGCGCCGGGCGGCGTGGTTGCGGGGCGTGTCACGACGAGCAACGGCCGCCCGCTGTTCGAAACGGTCGTGTACCTCGAATCCACGGATCCCAGTCGGCGTTTTCCCGCGCCTGCCACGCCCGCGGTGGTCGGGCAAAAGGGGGCTCAGTTCGCCCCCGCGCTGACGGTCGTGGCGGTCGGCCAGGCGGTCGAGTTTCGCAACGACGAGGATCAGCCGATCGAGCACAACGTCTTTTCGAAGTCCAAGGAGGTGCGCGAGTTCGATCTCGGACTCTACAAGCCGAACCAGGCCCGCACCGTCACTTTCGACAAGCCGGGTGCGGTTGTGCTCGGCTGCTCGATTCACCGCGAGATGCAGGGAGTCGTGTATGTCTGCCCGACGCCTTTCTTCGCACGCGTTGCGGCGGACGGAACGTACTCCCTTTCCGGGGTGCCGCCGGGCGCATACGAGGTGCACACATGGCAGCGCAACCGGCGCTACCTCGAGCACACGCAGCGCATCGACGTTACCGCCGGCGCCCCCGTCGCGCTCGACATCGTGCTGAGACGCAACTGATGCCCACCGTTCGCACCCTGTTGGCAATCACATCGCTGCTCGCGGCGGTCGGCTGCGCGCCGCCGATGCGCGTCGCCCCGGGTCTGGCGGGCGTGCGCGTGCATGTCCGCGCCACGCCCAAGGCCGGTTATGTCCCGCCTTCCGAGGACGTGGTTGTCGACAGCTACGGCCGCGTGGACATGCTTGCGCCTGACGTGCCCGCGACCGGGCCGTTCGCGCATTACGACTACCGCGCCCTCGACGGTGTCGTCGTTGCACTGAATCCGGCCGCGACCACGCCGTCCGTGCGCCCGCCCCCTGTCAGCACCGTGACGATTTCGCCGCAATCGGGCGACGGAGCGGCGGCGTCCGTGACCGGCATGTCGATCTTCGCCGCCAGCGTCGGCGGCACGCTGACCGTCCGCAATGGCAGTTCGACCGCAGAGAGCGTCTATTCGGTTTCGCCCGGGAATCGCTTTGACCTGGGCACGATCGCACCGGGCGCGTCGGCATCGCACACGCTGACAGCGGCGGGGATCGTCGAAGTTCTCGCCGACTCGCGCGACGCCCCGCTCGCGTGCGTCTACGTCGCGCCAACGCCGTGGGTGAGTATCGCCCGCGCCGGCAGCCGCGTGGATTTCCCGGACGTGCCACCGGGCCGGTGCGTGGCGACCGCGTGGCACCCGCGATTGCCCGGAATGGAGCGCACGCTTGAACTCGTCGCCGATCGGGCCACCGAGACGACGCTGACCATCAGCGTCAACGCGCTCCCCAAGGCCCGCTGACCGACGGCACATGTCCGACCGAGGCTCCAACCGCCGCGTCAGCCGCGCAGCCATCGCTCCGTCGCTACAATGCAGCCATGGTTCCGGATCGAACCCATCCCTCACTGCTCCAGCGCGTGCGCGATCCCAACGACCACGCCGCATGGGCCGATTTCGACCGCCAGTATCGCGAGCTGATCCTGCGCTACGCCCTGGCGCGCGGCCTTCAGCCCGCGGACGCCGAGGACGTGCGCCAGATCGTGCTGATGAACCTTACGCAGGCGATGCGGCGGTTCGTCTACAACCCGGAGTTGGGCCGTTTTCGCAACTATCTGGCGCGCGTCGTTCGCAACGCGATCGTCCGGCTGGTGGAGCGTCGGGGTCCGGAGTGGGCGCTGGGCAGCTCGGTGCTCGCGACCGGGGCCGTGCTCGAGGACGCCGCCGCGGACGAGTTGTGGGAGCGGGAGTGGGTGAATCACCACTACCGCTGCGCGCTCGAGGCGCTCCGCGCCGCGGTCGAGCCGCAGACGCTCGCCGTGTTCGAGCGGCTGATCAGCGGTGCGACGGCGGCGGACGCAGCGGAGGCGTTCGGGCTCACCGTCGACGCGGTTCAGAAGATCAAGCAGCGCATGCGAGACCGCCTCCAGGAGCGCATCGCGCAGCAGATTCGGCAGGAAGATGACGCATTCAGCGCGTGACTCCGGCGACACCATCGACCCTCACAACACGCGGTCCTCGTTCGGCGAGCTGGCCGCGTTTGGGCTTTCGAGCGCCGACGATCAATGGCTGCGGCGGCTGCGCGAGGCCGGCAGCGGCACCGGCGCGCTTGGCCTCGTCGGCGGATATGAGCTGCTCGGCGAGGTCGGTCGCGGTGGGCAGGGCATCGTTTACAAAGCACGCCAGATCGCAACCGGGCGCCTGGTCGCCGTCAAACGGCTGCTCCACGGCGCGTTCGCCAGCCCGACCGTCCGCCGCCGGTTCGCGCGCGAAGTCCAGACCGCCGCCCGGCTCAAGCACGCCAATCTCGTCACGGTCTACGGCGTCGAAGCCGCCGCCGACCCGCCCATGCTCGTGCTCGAATGGATCGACGGTGTTCCCGCCGACCGCTGGGCGCGGCCCGCGCCCGGCGTCGAACGCCCGCTCGACGAACGGCTTCGGTTGTTTCTCAGTATCTGTGCCGGTGTGCAGTACGCGCATCAGCAGGGGGTCATTCACCGCGATCTGAAGCCGGGGAACATTCTCGTCGACGGGTCCGGTGCGGCCCACATTCTCGACTTCGGACTCGCGAAGCTGCTGAACGAGTCGCCCGGCGAGCCGCAGATGACCGCCACCGGCGACCTGATCGGCACGCCGGCGTACTTCGCGCCGGAGCAGGTGCGCGGCGAAACCGACGGGGTCGACACGCGGACGGATGTGTACTCCCTGGGCGTGATCCTGTATGACCTGTTGACTGGCGAACTTCCTTACCCGGTGCGCGGATCGCTCGCCGACCTGCTGCACGCCATTCAGACGGTCGAGCCGGCGGCGCCTTCCAGGCGCAATCGCAAGCTGCCGCGCGACCTGGACATCATCGCGCTCAAGAGCCTGGCAAAGGACCCGCGACAGCGCTATCAGTCCGTGGACGCGCTGGCCGAGGACCTGCGCCGCTTTCGCGCCGGCGAAGCCATCCACGCACATCCGCCCAGCGCGGTCTATCAGCTCGGCAAACTGCTGCGCAAGCACCGCGTCACGGTCGCGCTGGCTTCACTGGCATTAGTGACCATTGTCACATTCGCGGTCGTCAGCACCGCGTTGTCCATCCAATTGGCCCGCCGCAGCGCCCTGGTCGAACGCCAAAACCGCTTTTTGTCGGAGATTTTCCTCAGCACCAATCCCGAGGAAACGGCCGGTCGTGAGCCGACCGTTCGCGAGGTGCTCGACAAGGCGTCCCGCCGGCTTTTCGAGGAATTCAGCGACGACCCAAAGGTCGCGTCCGTGCTCCACGAACTGCTCGGCAGCGCCTATCGTGCGCTGGGCCAGGCGCAGCAGGCCGAGCGCCATCTGCGCGCCGCGGCCGCGACCGGCGCCGCCTCCGGCACGCGCCGTCCCGATGAGACCATTCACTTTCTGACCGAGCTGTCCGCGGCATTGCTCGCGCAACCCGGAAAGGCCGCCGAGGCCGAACCGTTTCTGCGCGAGCGGCTGCGGATCGCGGAGCACGCATGGGGCCGCACCCACCCCAACACGCTGGCCGCGTTCACCACATTGGCGGACGTGCTGGCGATGCAGCAGAAACACAGCGCGTTGGAAGAGCTGACCCAAGCGCAGCTCGCCGCGCTCGAAGCGGCCCACGGCGACGCACACCCGGACACGATCCACGTGCTCGTGCGGCTCGGAAACCTGCTGGAACAGCGCGGTCGCGACGACGACGCCGAGCGCGTGCTGCGCAAAGCGGCCCGCGCAGCGCACACAGTTTACGGCCCCGAGCATGGGGCGTGGCTGGATGCGCAGCACGCGCTGGCGCGCGTGCTGCTTCGGCGCGGCGATGCGCCGCGGGCCGAGGCGGAGTTTCAGCCGCTGATCGCGGTAGTAGAGCACACTTCCAGCGCGCACGACTGGCGCCGTGCCGTGATCCACAGCGATTGGGGAGCGTGTCTTGCCGCGCTCGGGCGCACGTCCGACGCGGTCCGCGAGCTGGAGGCTTCGGCGACGACGCTGCGCGCGACGCTCGGCGACGCCCATTCGCAGACGCAAGTGTGTCTGCGCCGTCTCAGGGACGCGCTGCGCGCGACGGGCGCAAACGAGCGGGCGGCGGCTGTCGAGGACCTGTTGTCGCCGCGCGACCCGCCGGACACGCCGTAAGCGCGTGGCTCAACGCGCCGCAGAACGCCGCCGCGCGTCAGACCATCCCACCGCGCGACCGGGCCCGACTTACTTCAGCTTGAATACGCCGCGCGAAACGCGCGCGACCGACGGCATATTGGCCAGCGCAATGCCCACGCTCGTCGCGAGCGTCTTGTTCTTTGTCTTGAATCCGGACTTGGTTACGCCGGTGGTGATGTCCTTCACGGACATCGGCGTCCCTGCCGAGAGCACGCGCTGAATGTAGTCCTTCAGCGAGCCGGCCCGGACGCCACTTGCGGCGCGCGTCGCGCGGCCGCGCGGCTTTGCCTTGGCGGCGGCGCGGGCCGGGCGTCCGGCCTTTCGCGGCCCGCGCGCGGCTGCCGCGCGTGGCGCTCCGCCTCGCAGTGCTGCCAGCGCCGCGTCGAGCGCGCCGATCTGCGCGTCGAGGGCGCTGCGCTGCGCGTGCAGGTCGGAAAACGCGGCTTCCATCGCGCCGACGAGACTGGAATTCACCGCCGCGCCAGCGCCGGACCGCACTGCCGCTCGCGCCGCGGGCGTCCGCCGCGCGCGGGCTGCGCGCCGCCGGCCCCCGACGCCGTGAGTCGCGCTCATGTGCCGCGCGAGGTGGGCCGGCAGGGAAAATGTCCGATCGCACTTATTACAGCGCAGAGTTTTGGCCATGGGATTCTCCTGAACAATAGACCGCGCACGGAATCAAACTATAGCGTTGTCTCGGAAGAGGCAAGAGTCACGGCGCCGAATTGTTGCGATTTTTTGAGGATTAGATCAGGGCTTCGCTTTGTGGAGTCGCCGAACCCGGGCAATTTCGACGCCGGCGCAGCGCCGCCATTGCGGCCCGGGTGAATTATCCAGAATCACCGAAACCAAATTCGCCCCCGGTTGTCGCCCGCGGGATCTCCACCCCCGGAACGTGCGGCTCGCGGACCCGTCCGGAAGCCCGCGGCGACCTTGGGACGCTCCGATTCCCTTCCGGCGAAGCCAAGACCCGCACAATGCAATTCGGGCGCTTTTGGTCTGCTATGGTCTCGACGCCTACCGCTGCCGACCGAGCCATTCGTACCAAGTGATCATTCCCTTTTCGGGATCGAAGTACGTGCCGTATTTCTCCACGCGATCGCCCGAGAACCGGAAGAAGTCCACGAAATTTTCCGCATACTGAATCTGGAGAATCATCGCGTCGCCGGCGTCGCACGCACTCGCCGCGAATGGCGGCGCATCGTCGAGCGGCTTGAGGGCCTCGTCCGGACCCGGGTTGAACTGTGCGCCCAAGACCTGGTACAGCGCCAGCGAGTCGGTCGGACGCTTCGCTTCGCGCAGCGCCGCCCGCAAGTGCGTGCGGTCCTCCAGTTTTGGCAACGGGCCGCGCTCCGACAGGATCTCCACCTCGATTACGTCCTGGCCCGCCAGAGCGCCGCTGCGGATCTTCAACCGCGTCGAATAGCTTCGCTGGACGCTGCGCGGTTCGGAAGCTTCGCCGCTCTCGGTCTTCTCCCACGATTCGTAGACAAACGTGCCATTCCCCACCCACGTCCCCAGCGGCACGTCGGCCCGCCGGGCCGGCGCTGCACAACCGGCCAGCGCGCCCGAGACGGCGAGCAACGCCGCGATTCGAGCGGACGGGCGCCGAGTGGCGATCCGAGACGACCAAGTGCGCATGAACGGCTCCTGCGAGTATGTGGATGGGCATGCGATACAGGCCGCGCAAGTGGATTCTACACCACGGTGCGGCGAACGAAAACCGCGCGCACCGTCGTCATGCTCGCGGCGGGGCGCCTCAATTTCGGGACTGCGTCAGCGACTTCCTGAAACCCGGCGCGCCACACGGCTGGCCCGGCGTTCGAAGGGCGTTCGTCCGTGCGGGTTCCCTGCGGGGCGCGCGGCGTTCGGGCCTGCCACCACGCGCGCGATGCACCTTTCGCGGTACGACCATGTCCGCTTGACGAGTGCCGCACGCGCCGGGATAGTTCATTGGGGGAATTCGACGAGGAAACGTATGGAAGTCCGCGTGGACCTGGCGCAGATCCTGATCTCCGAGACGCGCGATCACCAGTTGATCGCGCTCCGCGAGCGCGACGGCCAGCGCGTCCTGCATATTGTCATCGGCTTTCACGAGGCGACTGCGATCAATCGCCGCGTCAAAGGCGAGGTGCCCGTCCGCCCGATGACCCACGAGCTGCTGAGCAGCGTGATCGAGTCGCTCGAAGGCGAGCTCGAGAAAATCGTCGTGAACCACCTCCACGGCGGAACGTTCTACGCCAAGTTGGTCATTCGCCGGAACGGCAAGCTCGTCGAGATCGACAGCCGCCCGTCGGACGCGATCGCGCTGGGCGCGGCTGGCGACGTCCCGATCTACGTCGAGGAGCGCGTGCTGAAGGAAGCCGCCCAGTGACACCGATGCCCGCTGCGCGCAGCGCCCCGCCGGCGGCGTCGCGCGCCCGCTCGCGGCTGGCGTCGGCCTGCGCCGCAATCCTCTTCGCGACGCAGTCGGGCTGCACCTGGGTGAGTTATCTGGGCACCGATCCCGCCGGCGACCATCGCGGGCGAACGTACTATCTCGGTGGCGCCGGCCCGCTGGGACACGTCGGCACGATCGACGTGCCCGAAGGGCTTCGTCGGGCCGGCTATCGCGGCGCGATCATCGTCTTCGGCTGGCAGAGCTGGGTTCCGTCGACGCTCCGCGACCAGATCGACATCTCGCGCAACGAGTCGCAGGCGCAGCGCCTCGCCGACGACATCCGCGCGTACCTCGTCGCGCACCCCGACCAGCGCGTCAACATCATCGCGCTCTCCGCGGGAACAGGCATCACCACGTGGGCGCTCGAGCGTCTGCCCGAGGAGTACGCCGTTGAAACGGTCATCTTCCTCGGCAGCAGCCTCTCGCGCAACTACGACCTCACCCGCGCGCTGCTCCGGGTCAATCATCGCCTCTACAACTTCTACTCGCCGAGTGACCCGATCCTCCGCTACGGCGTCCCCATCGCCGGGACCGTCGACCGCGAGTTCCAGGGCCCGTCGGCGGCGGGGATGTTCGGCTTTGTGCGTCCCGACACCGGCGACCCGGATACACGTTGGGTCTATGAACAGAAGCTGCGAAACATGGCCTGGCGTCGCGACTACAAGCGCCACGGCTGGTCCGGATTGCACACCGACACGACGTCGATGCGGTTCATCCAGCGCGTCGTCGCGCCGCTGATCCTGGCGTCGCGCGAACGCCCGCCGGTCGACGCGCCGACGCCGGAACCGATCGAGGACCGCCCCACACCGCGCGACGCCGGCGCCCGCGTTCCGCCGATCGCCGCCCCGGCGCCGCGGGCGCTTCCGCCGGATCCGGCAAGGACACCCGCGACAACGCGCCCGGCGGTTCCGCCGGCCGCGCCGCGCACGCAACCGGCGACGAGGCCCGCGCCGCGAAGCGCGCCCCGTGCCGAGACGCCGCGGACGGAACAACCACCGCGCGACGAGTAATCGCCGCGCCGCGCGACGAGAGCGAACCCATGCAGGGCCCCGACGAACGCGGAGAGCCGCTCACGTGCAACCAGATTCGTGAGCTCGATGTGCTCACGATCGAGCACATCGGCGTTCCGGGCATTGTGCTCATGGAGAACGCGTCCCGCGCCGTGGCCGACTTCATCCGATCCACCCTCATCGATCCCGCCCGGGCGCGCATCGTGATCGCGTGCGGACCGGGCAACAACGGCGGCGACGGCTTTGCGGCCGCGCGCCATCTGCACAACGCCGGCGCCCGCGTGCTTGTCGCGCTGGCGGTTGCACCGACCCAGGTGCGCGGCGACGCCGCAACCAATCTCCACATTCTCGAGAGGATGGGTATCGAGCCGGTGGCGGCGTACGAGCCCGCCGGTTTCGAGCGCGTGGTCAGCGCGACGCAGTCCGCCGACGTCGTCGTCGACGCGTTGCTGGGCAGCGGGGCGCGCGGGGCCCCGCGCGGTGTCATCGCCGCGCTGATTGAAGTGCTCAACGCCGCACCGCGGGCCGGTCGGATCGCCGTCGACATCCCGTCGGGGCTCGACGCCGACACCGGCGCCGTGGCGCAGCCGTGCTTCGTCGCCGACGCGACGGTGACGTTCGTCGCCGCGAAAGTCGGGTTTTCGACGCCGGCGGCGCGAACCGTGCTGGGGCGCGTCCTGGTCGCGGACATCGGGATACCGCGAGCGCTGATTCCCGGGCTGCCCGACCCGACGCACCGCGCCTGACCCGCCGCGGCGTCGGCGCGCTTCCCGGCGGGCCGCGTCCGGCCGCGCGCCAGGAAAACGCCGCCGACGCGCTTGACAGTTAGGTGTTTGTTTGTATCATGGTGCGGGTCGAGCGGGCTCGCGGCAGCGCGCCGCGGTCGGCGCTCGTCCGTTCGCACCGCTGTCTGCGTTTGCCTCTCGGCTTGACGACTTTGCGAGGATCAACCATGTCCGATGCCCGTGAAGAAAAACGCACCGAAGCCCTCGACCGCGCCATCCAGCAGATCGAAAAGGCGTATGGCAAGGGCGCGATCATGTACCTCAACGATTCCCCGGTCGTCACGGACGGCATCTCCACCGGCGCCTTGTCGATCGACCTGGCGCTCGGCGGTTTCGGGTTGCCTTTCGGACGCGTCGTCGAGATCTTCGGCCCCGAGTCCTCCGGCAAGACAACGCTCACCCTGCACCTGATTGCCGAGGCGCAGCGGCGCGGCGGCGCGGCCGCGTTCATCGACGCCGAGCACGCCTTTGATCCCTCCTGGGCGAAGCGGCTGGGCGTGAACCTCGAAGAATTGATGATCACGCAACCGACCTGCGGCGAGGAGGCGCTCGAGATCTGCGAGCTGCTGGTGCGCTCGAACTCGCTCGACCTGATCGTCATCGATTCGGTCGCGGCGCTCGTTCCGCGGTCCGAGTTGGAGGCGCAGATGGGCGAGCCCCAGGTCGGCGTGCAGGCGCGGCTCATGAGCCAGGCGATGCGCAAGCTCACCGGCGTCGCCGGCAAAAGCAAGACGACCGTCGTGTTCATCAACCAGATTCGCGAGAAGATCGGCGTCATGTACGGCAGTCCGGAGACCACGCCCGGCGGCCGCGCGCTGAAGTTCTATTCGTCGCTGCGCATCGAGGTGCGCCGCGTCGGCATGCTCAAGGACGGAGAAACCGTCATCGGCACGCGGGCCCGCGTAAAGGTCGTGAAGAACAAGGTCGCTCCGCCTTTCCGCGAGACCGAAATCGACATGCTGTTCGACTGCGGCATCAGCAAGGAAACCGACCTGATCGACCTTGCGGTCGACACCGGCGTGATCACGAAGAGCGGCACCTGGTTCGCATATGGCGACACGCGGCTCGGGCAGGGGCGCGACAACGCCCGGCAATTCCTCCGCGATCATCGCGACGTATTTGACGAGATTCGAGTCCGCGTGCTCGAGATCAAGCGGCCGAAGGCGTCCGCCGCTCCGGCCGCCGAGAAGCCGGGCAAGCCAGCGAAGTCGGAAAACGGCGAACCCTCCGAAAGGCCGCAGCGCGCCCCCGGGGCGGTCGTGTCGAGTGCGTCCAAGCCGCTCGAGCGCGCGCCTTCGCCGGCGTCAACCAATCACAAGCGACCGGTCGCGGCGGCGGCGGGGCGCAAGCGCTGAGAGCGAAGCGCCGCAGCGGCACGCGGATTCGTCCATGCCGCCGGGTCCGGACGGGGCATGCCTGTGGCGCCGCCGCCGGCCCTCGGTGCAGAGTGTGCGTCGCGCGCCCGGCGTTCTGAAGTCGCTCTTGTCGATTCCGCGGCGCGCTGCGTCACAACCATCCGCGCGGGATGAAGCCCGCGGCTCAGCGGTGCGCTCCGAATTCATAAGTTAGGATTTAGCGGACGCGGTCGCGCACGCGCCGCGCGTCGTTGCGCGGCCCCTGCTCCCGGCGCGACGCCGGCCCCGGCAGCGCGGCGGCTGCGGACTCCCGCGCGGTGCTCGCGCTCGGTCGAGCATTTCTCGGGTTCGCTGAATCCACATCGGACCTTCAAGCCCGCGCCGCGCGCGGGTCGCCGCTCGCGGCGCGGCGTTTACTGTATCACGCGGTCGAGTTCTCCGAAGCAGACCAGGGCAGCGCGCCGCTGTTCGCCGCGCCGACTTCGGGGGACGCCATGCCGACACGGAGGGGCCGCAGTTCGTCGATTTGGCCGGGCCGCCGCGTGAACTCTGTACTGCGCGTCGCGGCGTGCGGGTTGCTGGCGGCGGCGCCTTCGCCGGCGACGGCGGGCGAGTCGGTCGGCGGCACGCCCACCGGCGCCCCCGGGCTGGCGCGGCTGGAGAGCGCTTTTCAGGAAGTGATCGCCCGCGTCACGCCGAGCGTCGTCGGAATCCGCGCCCAGCGCGTCGTCGCGCTCGGCGCAACGACCGCCGACGCAGGGCGTGCCGGGGACGCGGACATCGGTTCGCAGCTCGTGTTCGTGAACGGAAGCGGAACGGTCATTCACATTGACGGCGCGATACTGACCAACGAACACGTTGTCCAGTCCGCGACCGAGATTACCGTCATCTTTCACGATGGCATACAGCTGCCCGCGACCGTGGCCGCGAGCGATCCGCGGAGCGATCTGGCCGTCCTGCGCACCACGCGGAACGACCTTCCGCCGGCGCGTCTCTGCGATTGGCCGCGCGTCGCGCGCGGCCAGTGGGCGGTCTCGCTCGGCAACCCGTATGGTCTCGGCATCGACGGTCGCCTCAGCGCCTCGGTCGGCGTCGTGTCCAATCTCGGCCGGCGCCTGCCGGGACTCGGCGAGCAGGACGACCGGCTCTACCAGGACATGATCCAGATCACCGCCAGCATCAGCCCCGGCAATTCCGGCTGCCCGCTCTTCAACCTGAACGGCGAGATGGTCGGCGTCGTGACCGCGATGCACACGCGCGCCATCGGGGACCAGGGCGTCGGGTTCGCGATCCCGCTCGATCCGCAGCGCCGCACGAGTATCGACGCACTGCTGGCCGGAGAGCGTGTCGAGTACGGCTACATCGGACTCAGCGTGCGCGACGCACGCCCGGGAGACACGTCCCGTCATGCGACGGGCGTGCAGGGCGCGCGGGTGGACGCGGTCGAGCCGCGCGGCCCCGCCGATGCCGCGGGCGTTCTGGTCGGCGACGTGATCACGCACTTCAACCACGCATCCGTGAGTGACGCCGGCGACCTCGTGGCGCGCGTCGGTCGTGCGCGCCCCGGCCAAGTGGTCGAAATTAAGCTCGATCGCGCCGCGACGACGACGACGGCGCGGGTGACGGTCGAGCGTCGCGAACTCACGCGCGTGACCTGGATGCGCGGCGATGCGCTCGTGTGGTGCGGCCTGCGCCTGGCCAATGTGAATCCCGGCACAGCCCAAACGACGGCCGCGACGCCGCAGCGCGACGCCCGCGGCGGAATCGTCGTGGTCGGAGTCGCTCCCGGCACGCCCACCGCGAAAGACGGCTGGCGCGTCGGCGACATCATCGACGCGGTCGACGAGCACCCGGTGGAAGACCTGCGGGCTCTTGAGGCGCGCCTCAGCGGCGTGCGACGTGCTGTCCGGCTCACCCTGCGCAGCGGCCAAACTCGCTCCGTCGCGCTCCCCTAGGCGCGGCGCGCACGCACCGGCCGCGACCGCCTGGGTCGCGACGCCGCTACTGCGACGACGCGGTCAGACGCTCCACGGAGCGCCGGATCGCGGCGACGTCGAGCCGGCGTCCCGGACACGCCGTCTTGCCCGTCACTTCGCCGTGTCCGTGCACGTTCCGTGGGCTGATGCCATATTGGTCGCACAGGTAGCGGACGAGTTGCTGGACGGCCGCGAGCTGCCGTGGCGTCGGCGATTCGCCTTCAAAATTCCCGATCAGGCAGATGCCGATCCCGCGATTGTTGAAGAACCCGCCCTCACGCCATGCGCCGAAGTAGTTTCCCGCCCGGCTGGCGCAGTGCGCGCCCGCGACCTGCTTCTTCCAGCGCGGCCCGACAAAGACGTCGCCGTCGGGGAAGTTTACGCCGCGGCCGATCACAAAGTGATATCCCAGACCGTTCGACCACCCGCGCTGCCGATGCCACGAGTCCATGCCCTGCGGTGTGGCCTTGTCGCTCGCCGAGTGGTGGATCACAATCGCGTTCCAGCGGCCGCGCTGAACTCCTGCTGGAGGCGCCCACTCCCAGGGCCGCAAGCGCATCCCAGCCGCCGAATAGTCCTGCGGCGGCGGTGGGGCGACCTGTGGCGTGGGTTCGGTCCGCGGCGCGGCGCGCAGCGGAGGCGCCGGCGCGGGTCGGCGCGTCGCGAGCAGGGGGGCAGGGGGAGGAACCGAGTCGCGTTTCGCCGGCGTCTCGCAGCCCGTGGCGAACAGCACGATCAGGAGCAGCCCGAGCGCATTCCGTTGCATGCAGCACTCCTCACAGCGCCGGCGGGTCCGTCCGCCGAAGGGGGAGACTATAACCCCCGCGGCGGTGAATGCCACCCTTTTTCGATGAGAGCCCAGGCGGTCGCGGTCGCGCGGCGACTTCGCGCTGCCCGATTTGCAGTACGGCGGGCCGCCGCGTCCGAATTCCGTTGAGCCCGCGTCCCCCGAACCAGTAGACTACGAATCGACCCCGCGCGCGCCCGCTGCGGGATCGGGCCAACTGTCGTTTCGATCGAACGCGAGCCCGCAGCGGAGCACGCTGCTCATCAACCAGGAGGAATCCGATGAACCGTCGGTCCACACGCGCCACGCGGATGCTCATCATCCCCGCGGCCGTCTTCCTTTGGGGCGTGGCCGCCGCGGCCGCCCAGCCGGTCAATGACTTTTGCGACAGCGCAACGCCCATCAGCGGACTGGGCTCGTTCTCGTTCGATTCTACGCTCGGCACGACCGACGGCGTCAACAATGGCCTTTGCCTCGCGTTCGGCTCCGACCAGATCTACAACGACGTTTGGTATTGCTGGACCGCCACCACCGGCGGACCGGTGCGCATCCACACGTGCGGACAAACGTCCCTCGACACGCGCATCGCGGTGTACGACGGTTGCGCACCCTGCAACGAGGCCGGCGGGATTCTCGCCTGCAACGACGATTCCTGCGGCCTCCAGACCTCGGTCGCAATCAACGCGGTCGCGGGCGCGACCTATCTGCTGCGGGTCGGCAGCTTCTCGGCCGCGGCGACCGGCGTCGGAACGTTCACGATCGAGTCCGGCGTGTTGGGCGGTCCGTTGAACCGTCCCGGCAGCGATCACCAGTACTACCTGCTTGCGGCGTCGAGCTGGTCCGCCGCCGAAGCCGCCGCCGTCGCACTCGGCGGACATCTGGTCACGATCAACGATGCCGACGAGAACGAATGGGTACGCGCCGAATTGGCGAATTTCGGCGGCGTCGACCGTCGCGTCTGGATCGGGTTCAACGACGTTGCGGAAGAGGGCAACTTCGTGTGGACGAGCGGCGAGCCCGTCACCTACACCAACTGGAACGGCGGCGAGCCGAACGATTCCGGCGGCGTGGAGGACGCGACCGAGCTGTTCGGCAGCAACGGCGCCTGGAACGACAACCGTGACATGCCAACGGGCCTGACGGTCTACGGCACGTGCGAGGTTTCGGCGTCGATGCAGATTCGCGCGGACATGAACTGCGACGGGCTCGTCAACAACTTCGACATCGATCCGTTCGTGCTGGCGCTCACCGACGTCGACGCCTACATGGCCCAGTTCCCGGGATGCGATCCGCTCAACGGCGACGCCAACCAGGACGGTATGCTCAACAATTTCGATATCGACGGTTTCGTCCTCTGCGTCACCGAGGGCGGCTGCCCGTCGTAGGCGCACGGGCCGCCGAGTCGCGTTTCACGAAAGGCGGATCGCACGCCGGCTGCGCAGCGCGAGCCCCGACCTGCTCCGCGTCGCGCGCCGCGTCGTCTGGTTCGCCTTTCGTGATCCGCAACCGGCTATTTCGGCTCGATGCGGATGTAGTCGAGCCCGAACATGTAGTTCTTGATCGCCTTCTCGTTGGCGCCGACGGCCGTCACGCGGAGCTGGTTCACGCCTTTCTTCAGCGTGAACAGACCCAGGTCGAGCTCGTCCGCGGGGGTGATCCGATCGGCGAAGAAGTCCCGCGGCTCGCCCGCGTTCTCGTCGTTGATCGCCAATTGGTGAATGCCGTAGTCCTTCGCCTTCACGCAGCGCACGAACACGCGATACGCGCCGTCGGCGGGCGCCTGAAAGCCCAGCGATAGCTGCGCCCCGGGCTTCACCTCGCGCCACCACAGGTGCTGCTCGTTGCTGCACGCTTCGATGTCCTGCGGCTGGGTGCCGGTCCCGCCGAGCGGCGCGAGTTGCTCGCCTTCCTGCGCGCCGGCGACGGCCCGCGGCGTGTAGGGCGGCAGCGCTTTCAGCGCCAGGTCCTTGGCCTCCAGCGCCGGCCGGTCGTCGCGCGCTCCGGGGCGGCCGTACCAGTAGGTCACCACCGCCATGTCGACCGTGATACCCTCGCGCCAGTGCCAAAGCTCCATGTCAAAGCGGATGTTCTTCTCAAACGGGATGCGGTCGAGAATGTGCCAGCGGTTCACCGCTGTGTAACCATAGTTCCCCGGCCCGTCGCAGCGGGGCTGGTTGTGAAACGCGTGGCCGAAGAGCAGGGGCGAGCACCAGGCGTAGCCGAAGTAGTCTTCGGTGCCGGTGCCGAAGTGGCTGGGAAAGCTCTCGTCGTCGACATAGATTTTCTCGTCGCCTTCGCCCCACCACTGCCGCACCGGGTTTGCGATGGCGAACGCCGCGCCGACCAACACGCCGGGGCCGCTGGCGCGCAGGTAGTTCCAGTCGATCATCGGTCGCGTCGGGACATCCGCCGACGCGTGATAGGTCGCGTGAAAGTGCATCGAGCGCTCGGTCCAGCGATAAGGCTTGGTGCCGACGCTCACGCGCAGCGACACCGCCGACTCGCCGTAGTTCTGGAACTCCAGCCGAGCGCTCTTTTCGAACGGCATCACCCAGTGTGACCAGAGCGTGCCATCGGTCGCGACACCCAGCGGCAGCGACGTGTAGCGGTTCAGCCCCGGCGCCGCCCCGAAAAAGTCGCCGAGCGGCGCCTCGATCGTCACGGCGCCGTCGAACTGCGCGCGCAGGACCGTGTGCCGCAGCGTGGACTCGATGTCCTCGGCGTCGGCGTCGAGTTTCGCGGTCAGCTCGACAATCGCCGCCGCCCCGTGCAGGTCCATGGCGCTCGACGCCCCAGGCGCGAGTTCGAACTTCTCGGTGCGCGGCAGCGGTCGCTCGCCGGGCGCGTTGCGCGGGAACGCAAGCTGCGCCGCGATTGCGTACGTGTCCGCGGCAAGATCCTCCAACTGGTTCGGTGCGAATGTGATGATCGGCGTCTCGGGGCCGTACGTGCGGTAGTTCACATGATAGTAGAACCCGTTGGCGTCGCTGGTGATCTTGCAGTGCCGTGCGTAGGGGAATGGGAAATAGCAGTTCCACCCGCGGCTCCGCTCGCCGGCGATCGGTGTGGGGATACCGGGCAGCCGGCCGCCGAGCAGATCGGCCATGGGCGCCTCGATCGCGGGCCGGTCGCTGCGGTCGAGATAGATTCTCAGCGTGCCGGCGGGGTTCGCGGACCAGATGCGGACCACGGTGCCAGGCCCCTCGGCGTCCATCATCACGTGCTCTTTTCGTCCGGCCCGTTCCTCGACGCGGAGAAAGTGCCCCGCGTCGCCGTTGGCGAACCACGCCTTCTCGTCGTCCGGCGTTTTCGACGCGCGGTCGTAGCTGCTGAACTGCCGGCAGGTGAAGCGCGGGTCGGGGAACTCGGCGAGTTGGGCGAGGTCGGTGAGCTGGTAAAGCAGTGTCTTGGCGTTGATCGGCTCGCGCTGGCCAAACGCGGCGGCCGCGACGAACAAGCTGAAACACGCAGGGGCGAGGGCGCGGGTGAGCATGGCAGGCTCCTGGGTAGGCATGATCAACGGCAATTATAGACCGGAGCGGCGGACCGCGCTTACCATGGGCGACGTACCGAGACCTTTTCGCGGAGCCAACCCATGTTGCGAATCGCGTCGTTCTGCATGTCCGTTCTCTGTCTCGCGGGCTGTCAGCTCGCATGGAACACGGCGCGACCGATCGCGCCCGCCCGCGACGGGGCGCTTTCGGCGGAGCCGCCGCTCGCGGCCGCGGCAGACGCAGCCGACAAGTTGAAGATCGCGGTGATTCCCAAGGGCACGACGCACGATTTCTGGAAGTCGATTCACGCCGGCGCGATCAAGGCGGCGCGGGAGTTGGACGTCGAGGTCATCTTCCGCGGGCCGGAGAAGGAGGACGATCGCGAACAGCAGATCGCGCTGGTGCAGAATTTCATCAGCGCCCGCGTCGACGCGATCGTGCTGGCGCCGCTCGACGATCACGCGCTGCTTGCCCCCGTCCGCCAGGCAACCGCCGCGAAAGTCCCGGTCGTCATCATCGACTCGGGCGTGAACGGCGAAGTCGGCAAGGATTTCGTCTCTTTCGTCGCGACCGACAACCTCAAGGGCGGCCGGCTCGGCGGCGAGCGGCTCGGGCAGGTCACAGGCGGCAAGGGCAGCGTCCTGCTGCTTCGCTACCAGGAGGGCTCCGCCAGCACCGACGAGCGCGAGCGCGGCTTCACGGAGGCGCTGGCGAAGTTCAGCGGCATCAAGCTCATCGATCCAAAACGCTACGCGGGTGCGACGCCCGCCACGGCGCAGGAGGCGAGCGAGAATCTGCTGTCCGCGCACCGCGATCTGGCGGGCATCTTCTGTCCCAACGAGTCGTCGACCTTCGGCATGCTGCTCGCGCTCCGCGGCCGCGGCCTGGCGGGCAAAGTGCGCTTCGTCGGCTTCGACGCCAGCCCGGCGCTGGTCGAAGCGCTGGAGAAAGGCGAGCTCGACGGCCTGGTCGTGCAGAATCCGATGCGTATGGGATACCTCGGCGTAAAGACCGCCGTCGCGGCGCTGCGCGGAGAAAAAGTCGAGCCGCGCATCGACACCGGCGTCGAAATCGTCACCAAGGACACGATGGACAAGCCGGAGATTCTCGAGCTCATCAAGCCCGACCTGGCGAAGTACCTCGACAAATGACCGCCAAACCCGTCGGCGACGCGCCGCGGCTCGAAATGCAGGGCGTGTGCAAGCGCTTCGGCGCAACCGTCGCCCTCGCGGATGTCGCGCTGCGCCTTGCGCCCGGCCGCGTTCACGCCTTGCTCGGCGAGAACGGCGCGGGCAAGTCGACGCTGATGAAAGTGCTCTCGGGCGCGGTTCGGCCCGACAGCGGCCGCATGCGCCTCGACGGCAAAACCTATCAGCCGCGCGGCCCGTTGGCCGCCCGCGCCGCCGGGGTCGCGATGATCTACCAGGAGTTGAACCTCGCGCCGCACCTGACGGTGGAGCAGAACCTCACGCTCGGCATCGAGACGCAGCGCTTCGGCGTGATCCGCCGCCGGGCGCAGCGCGCCCGCGTGCTCGACTCGCTGGCGCGGCTGGAGCGTCGCGACATCCGTCCGCAGACCCGCGTGGCGCACCTGCCGCCGGCGGCGCGCCAGCTCGTCGAGATCGCCCGCGCGCTGATGACCGACGCGCGCGTCATCGTCATGGACGAGCCCACGAGCAGTCTCGGCGCCGGCGACATCGAACATCTCTTCGGCGTGATCGACACGCTCCGCAGCGACGGCGTCGCGATCGTTTACATTTCGCATTTCCTTGAAGAAACGCAGCGAATCGCGGACGACTACACCGTGCTGCGCGACGGCCGGGTCGCCGGAAGCGGCGCGATGGTCGACGCGACCGTCGCGGCGCTGATCGAGCAGATGATCGGCCGCCGCCTCGACGAGATGTTTCCGCGCGTGCCGCACACGGTCGGCCCGCCGCTGCTCGAACTCCGCGCGCTCGCGGGCGCCCGTCTCCCGCTCGACGCAACGCTCACGCTGCACCGCGGCGAGGTGCTCGGCCTCGCCGGCCTGGTCGGCGCCGGACGCACCGAGCTGTTGCGCGCCCTGTTCGGGCTCGACGCGGTCCGGCGCGGCGAAGTGCGCATCGGGACCGACGCGCGAGCTTCCGCCGGCGACGATCCGGCCACACGCCTCGCGCAGGGTGTCGGCCTGCTGAGCGAAGATCGCGCAACCGAGGGCTTGGCCTGTGCCCGCAGCATCTCCGAGAATCTCACGCTCAGCCGCCTCGCGCCGTACAGCCGCTGGGGCTGGCTCCGCCGCGGCGCGCTTCGCCGCGCCGCCGCTCAACGCAGCGCCCAGCTTCGCATCGTCTGCCGCGGCGTCGAGCAGGCTGTGGGTGAGCTCTCCGGCGGCAATCAGCAGAAGGTCGCGCTGGCGCGGCTGCTGCATCACGACGTCGACGTGCTGCTGCTCGACGAGCCGACGCGGGGCGTCGATGTTGCCAGCAAAGCGCAGATCTACACGCTCATCGGCGAGCTGGCCGCCCGCGGAAAGGCGGTGCTCGTCGTCAGCAGCTACATGCCCGAGCTGCTCGGCATCTGCGACCGGATCGCGGTCATGCACCGCGGTCGCCTGGGGCCGGCGCGCGTTGTTGAGGAGTGGACCGAGCACCGATTGATCACAACGGCGACCAGCGGGCGCGACCATGTGGCCTGAGCGGGTGCGGGTCGCCGCGCTGGGCGCGCCGGGTTCTGAGTGTTTGCGCGGCCCGCCGCTCGCCGCGGCGGGTTCTGATTCCGTGCGGCACGAGATTCGCGCGGTGCTGATGTCCGCAGGCGGCGCTTGCAGCGCCCGTTGGCGCGCGCCGTGAGACTCTGAGGAGCCCGATGTCTGCATCGACCAACACCCACTCGATCTTGCCGTCCGCGGCCGTCGGATTCGCGGGGCGCGCGCTGGGTCTCATGGCGCCGTTGCTCGGCCTGCTCGTGGTGATCGTGATTTTCTACGCGATTCCGCCGCACGCCAGCGTCACGCTCATGGATCTCCGCACCGTCCTCGTGCACACGGTCATCGTCGGGATCGGCGCGCTCGGCATGACGTTCATCATCATCAGCGGCGGCATCGATCTGTCGGTCGGCTCGTCGATCGCACTCGCCAGCGTCACCACCGCGCTGACGCTGAAACAGGGCTATCCGCTGGCCGCGGGCGTCGTCATCGCGCTCGCGACGGGCGCCGCGTGCGGATTTTACAACGGGTTGCTCATCACGCTGCTGCGCCTGCCGCCGTTCATCGCCACGCTCGGCACGCTTGGGTTCTATCGTGGCGTGGCAAAGGGTCTCGCCGAGAGCAAGCCGGTGAACGCCCCGACGTTCGGGCTCGAGACTTGGGTCCAGCCGATCCCGCCGGCGGAGTGGCTCGTGTTCGCGCCGGGTGTCTGGCTGTTGCTCGGCCTCGCCATCGCGGCCGGACTGGTGCTGCATTTCACCATCGCCGGTCGTTACGCCCTCGCGATCGGCTCGAACGAGGCGACGGCGCGTCTCTGCGGCATTCGCGTGCCGCGCGTCAAGGTGCTCATCTACGCTGGCGCCGGTCTGTTGACGGGGCTTGCGGGGCTGCTGCAATTCGGGCGGCTTACGCAGGGCGATCCGACCGTCGCCGTCGGACTCGAACTCGATATCATCGCGGCGGTGGTCATCGGCGGCGGGTCGCTCGCCGGCGGACAGGCCAGCGTCGCCGGTACGCTCGTCGGTGCGTTCATGATGGCGTATCTAAAGAACCGCTGCACGGTGGCCGGGTTGTCGAACTTCGTCCAGGAGATGATCGTCGGGCACATTATCGTGATCGCCGTCGCGCTGGATCAGTGGCGCCTGCGCCGGCAGCGCACGTAGCGTTGCACGGCGCAAACCGCACCCGGGATGCGCGGCGCATCGGCGTCCCGCCGGCGCGATCAACCGACCGTCGCGCGAGCACAACGAACGGGACGGCGCGCCGGCGACGCGACGGTGCCTCGCAGGGGACTCCATCATGCCCTCGAAGATCGCGCTATTCTGGCCGGGAGACTACCGCCCCAAGCCCAACGAACTCGCGCGCCCGCAGATCGAGCGCGCCACCGCGCAGCTCGAAAGCGCGCTTCGCAAGCTCGGCCGCCAGTCGTATCGCATCGACGGCTTTCTCACGAAGCCGCACGAGGCGATCGAGCGCCTCGCGCCCATCGACGACCCGCTCGTCGGAGTATGCGTCCACTGGTTCTACGGCCCGCACACCACGGACGGCGTCGTCGGCAAACAGAATCCGCTGCTGCTGGCGAGCAACTTTTCCGGCTCCTGGCCCGGGCTCGTCGGGTTGCTCAACACCGGCGCGTGTCTCGCCAGCGTCGGACGCGAGTGCTCACGCATCTGGACCGACGTCGCGGATTGGACGACCGACGCCGTTTTCATGGACCGGCTCGCCCAGTGGCTCAGCAGCGGCCGCATCGACTACCCCGCCGATGAGCTCGCCGAACCCGCGGGCGCTGCGCCGGACGCCGCCGCACTCGCCGACCGCGTCCTCGGCGACATCCGCCGGCGTCGCATCCTCGCACTCATGCTCGGCGACACGTCGATGGGGATGATCAACGGCTATTTCGGTCCGCGCGTGCTGAATCCGATCGGCTTCACCGAGCACAAGGTGGATCAGGCGTGGATCATCGACCGTGGGCGCGGAATCGCGGAGGCGCGGATCGCCGATGCGCTCCGTTTCGTGCGCGAGAAAGGCGTCGAGTTTCACTGGCGCGACGTCGACGCGGCGGATTTCGACGAGCGAGCGACCCGCGAGCAGCTCCGCGACTACCTCGCCGTGGTCGATCTGCTCGCCGAGTTCAAGGCCGACTGCCTCGGCTGGCAGTACCAGCTCGGCCTGCTGCCGCTCCGGCCGCCGTCCGATTTCGCGGAGGGCCTGTTCAACAGCGCCTGTCGGCCGGAAAGCAGCGGCGAACCGCTGATCACGTCGACCGAGGCGGACCAGGGCAACCTGGTGCCGATGGAGCTGATGAAGCGGCTCCTCAAGGCGAAGGGCCTGCATCCGGCGGTGATGTTCCACGACGTGCGCTGGGGCGGCGAACTCGACGACCGTCTCGCGCCGTGCCCCGTCGACGCCGGACGCTTCGTCTGGGTGCTGCTCAACAGCGGCTCCTGTGGCGCATACGCGTTCAACCACGACCCCGACACGCTGCGTGGCGTGCATTCCTATCGTCAGCCGGCGGCGTATTTCCCGGTGCCCGGCGGGACGTTCGCCGGTGAGAGCCTGCCGGGCGCGATCACCTGGGCGCGCGCGTACCTCCGGGGCGCCGAGCTGTGGATGGACATCGGCCGCGGCGAGGTGCTCCGTCTGCCGCCGCCGCTGCGCGACGCGTGGTGGCAGGGCACGACGCGCCAGTGGCCTTTCATGGCCGCGGATCTCGGACTGCGACGCGACACGCTCATGGCGCACTACATGAGCAACCACGTCGCGGTGGCGTACGGCGACATCTTCGCGGAGATGACGACGCTTTGTCAGGCGCTCGGCTTTCGCGTCCGCGTCATCGGTCGGGGAGGCGGTGCATGACCGCGGCGACCCGCTATTACCTCGGCATCGACGTCGGCACCGGCAGCGCCCGCGCCGGAGTTTTCGATGAGCACGGCGCGCTGCGCGCTGCCGCCTCGCACGCGCTTCAGCTCTGGCGGCCGCAGGCGGACTTTGTCGAACAGTCGTCGGACGACGTGTGGCGCGCGGTGTGCCGCGCGGCTCAGGCGGCGCTCCGCGACAGCGGTGCCGCGCCCGCCGCCGTCCGCGGCATCGGGCTGGACGCAACGTGCTCGCTGGTCGTGCTCGACGCGGAAGATCGACCGGTCACCGTCAGTCCGACCGGCCGCGACGAACAAAACATCATCGTGTGGATGGACCACCGCGCCGCGAGCGAGACCGCCGAAGTCAACGCGAAGCCTCACGAAGTGCTGCGGTACGTCGGTGGGGCGGTCTCGGTCGAAATGGAGACGCCGAAGCTGCTCTGGCTCAAGCGACACTTGTCCGAGTCGTGGCGGCGGGCGGCCCGGTTTCTCGATCTCGCGGACTTTCTCACGTACCGCGCCACCGGCGACGACACGCGCTCGCTCTGCACCACCGTCTGCAAGTGGACCTACCTCGCGTCGACCGGACCGGCGGCAGGAGGCGACAGCGGCGGCGCGTCCATCGCCGGTTGGCAGGACTCGTACTTTCGCGCGATCGGACTCGAAGAGCTCGTCGCTGAACGATACCGCCGCATTGGGCAGCGTGTTCGCCCGATGGGGCAGCCGATCGCGAACGGCCTCACACCCGCCGCCGCCGCCGATCTTGGCCTTGTCACCGGAACGCCCGTCGGGGTCGGCATCATCGACGCGCATGCCGGCGGGCTTGGCGTGCTCGGCGCAACGCTCCCCGGCGAGGCGACCCTCGATCTCGAATCCCGCATCGCGCTCGTCTGCGGCACATCCAGCTGTCACATGGCGGTCTCGCGCACACCACGCTTCATCCCCGGCGTCTGGGGGCCGTACGCGTCCGCGATGGTGCCCGGGTGGTGGCTCACAGAGGGTGGACAATCGGCGACCGGCGGCCTGATTGACCATGTCATCCGCTCACACTCACGCGGCGCCGAGCTGGCTCCGTCCGCCGCCGCCGGCGGGCGCTCGGTCTACGACCTGCTGAACGAGCGCATCGACCGGCTCGCCGCCGAAGCATCCTTTCCCGCCGCACTGACGCGCGACCTGCACGTGCTGCCCTATTTCCACGGCAACCGCTCGCCGCGCGCCGACGCGTCGCTCCGCGGCGTGATCAGCGGCCTGCGGCTCTCGGACACGCTCGACGATCTCGCGCTGCTCTATCTCGCGACGATCCAGGCCATCGCCCACGGCACGCGCCACATCATCGACACGCTCAACGCCCACGGCTATCACATCCACACGATTCTCGCCTGCGGCGGCGACTCGCGCAATCGCCTGTTCGTCCGCGAACACGCAGACATCACCGGCTGCCGCATCGTCCTGCCGCGCGAGCCCGACGCGGTGCTGCTCGGCGCGGCGCTGCTCGGCGCGACGGCGGCCGGCGACTTCGCGAGTGTGGAAGAAGCGATGGCGGCGCTGAGCGGCGCGGGCGAGATCATCGAGCCGGCAGGCGCCGCACGCGCGCCCAACGACTCCACCGGCGCGGCGGTCGCGGCGTTTCACCGCGCGAAACACGCCGTGTTTCAGCGGATGTATGACGATTTCATGGCTTGGCGGGAATTGATGGCCAACGCCACTGCGTGACCGCGACGAGACGCTGCGGACCAACGCAGGCTCGCGAACACGCCGAGCCGGCGGGCAGTGCGTCCGGGTCGCGCCGTGCGTGGTGCGCGGCGGACAGGCTACGTTTTCAACACGCGCTCGACCAGCGCCGGCGTGAGCTCCGCGAAGCGCTCGATGGTCGCGTCTGCGCCGTGCTCCGCGAGGCGCTCGGGCGGGTGTGTGCCGGCGTAGCCGATCGTCTTCATCCCCGCGGCCTGTGCGCCTTGCAGGCCGACCGGTGCGTCCTCGATCACAACGCAATTGCGTGGCGCGAGGCGGGCGCGCTCCGCCGCCAGCAGAAAGATGTCCGGCGCCGGCTTGCCGTGCCGCACATCAAATCCGTGCACCGTCGCCGCGAACAAGTCGCCGATCCGCGTCTCGCGGAGAACCAGCTCCAGGTTCTCCGGTGGGCCGGACGTGCCGACGGCGAGCGTGTAGCCGGCGCTTCGCAAGGCGTGCAGCGCCTCGCGCGCCCCGATCGAGAGGGGCACCATGCCCGTGACCAAGTCGCGATAAACGCGTTCCTTCTCGTCGTCGATCGCCCGCTCCTCGGCGTCGCTTAACTCGCGATTCCAGACTTGCCGAATGATGTCGCGGCTCGGCCGGCCGAACGTGTCGCGGAAGAACTCGTCGGGCATGCTCAGTCCATGCTTCTTCGCGACCAGACGCCAGCTCGCGGCATGCGCCGTGCCCGACGCGACCAGCACGCCATCCATGTCGAAAATCACCCCGTGGGCCAATGCGCGCTCCTGTGTCCGTATTCTGTGTTCCCGCGCCAAGACCGTTTCATCGCGGCCGCACCGGCGGTGTTCTCGCCGCAGTCGGGCAGATCCTATCGCGGCGAAGCACGGCCGGGGGACGCCCCCCGATCGGCGCCGCTTGGGTTAGTCGCCGCCGAGCGAAACAACCACGCTTGTGCGCGCCCCGATTTTGTTCAGCACCACGGCGCGGTTCGTGAAGGTCTGAATCGCGTCGCCGTTGGCGTTCACGTGCGCGATCGCGCGCGAGGTCGGATTGTGAATGATGACGGCGCTGGGGGCGGGATCGAACGCCGTCTCCAGATCGATCCGCAGCGCGTCACCCGTCCGCCGCAGCGTGTACGAAACGAGTCCATACGTCGTCGGAAACGCGCGGACGGCCACGCCCTCCGCGGCCTCGGGCCCCTCCAGCCACGGCGCTCGAACGCCCGCCGCCAGCACCAGCGCGTCATCCGATTCGCGCTCATGCACAAACAGGCTCCGCGCCGCGCTCAGGAAATCGGACCCAACCCACGTGTGCGGCATGTCGCCGACAAATCCTGGGAATGTGGCGTCGTGCCAAACGACCTCGCCCCACTGATTCCATTCGCGCGGCCGCTGACCGGCAAGGAAAAAGTCCAGAAGCGCGTGTGCCCGAGCGGGCTGGTCGAGCCGCAGAAACGTGCCGATCAACCGCACTTCGTACGGCGTGTAATTTGTCCATTCCAGCCGCCCGTCGCGTCGGTCGCCAAAGTACTGGTAGTAGCGGTCAAACGTCGCGGCGACCGCCGGCGCGGACAGTACCCCGCGCGCCTCACACGGAAAGAGCGCGATCGCGGTCGACGTCGCGTCGAAGTCGCCGAGCTCGACGCACCCCGGAATGAAATCGATCCGCCGCGCCTCCATTGCGATCCGCAGCGACTCTCCTAGGCAGCGTCGGTAGTCGTCGCGCAGCCGCTCGAAGCGATCGACGAGTTCCGGGCGCTCCAGAACGCTGGCGATCGCGGCCGCGTCCGCGAGGCCGCGCAGCACAAAGAAGTTGTCCCAGTACGAGTGCATCGGTTTGGCCGAATACCCCTCGTGGCTGATCGACTCGGGCACAAGCCCAAACTTTGCGCGCTGTTCCGCGGGCCCCTCGAGATACTCGCGGGTCATTCGCTCGCCGCGCAGCGCTTCGATGTAGTCGACGCCGCGCACGACCCGCGGCAGGTGGCGTTCCAGAAACGCGCGGTCACGGGTGAATTGGTAGTACTTCCGAAGCGCGTAGATGAGCTGCCCAGTGCTGTCGTGTTCGGGCACCGGGTCGGGCCCGCGACGATCCACGACGCACGGGACCTTTCCGCTTTCGAACTGGTGCGGCGCGTACCAGTCGAGAAACTCGCGGACCGGGCCCGCGTGTCCCGTGTAGAGCAGGGCGGTCGACGTGAGCGCCCCGTCGCGAATCCAGCTCCGCTCATACGTCCGCGAGCCGGGTTGAATCCGCGGCCCATCCGCGTTGATCAGGATGTGCCCCTGCACCGTGCGGAACGTGCGCGCCAGGCGCGCGGCGCTCGGGGGTAGGTGCAGCCCGACGCGATTCAACTCGCGCGACCACTGCTCCGCAACCCGCTCATGCGCCTCCTGCCACTGCTCCGCCGTCGTCGGCGAGGCAGGTTGCGGCGGTTGAGCGGAATGCCCCGCAGTGGCCGCGTAACAGAACGGCACGGTGAGCACGACCCTCGTCTCGCCGCCGGGCGCGAGCCGGAAGTCGAAGCGCAGCAGCGCCGACGCGAACCCGCGCGGATCCTCCACCGCGGGCGGTGTCGACGGCGCTCGCTCCGCCCGGTCCGCGGCGACGTCTCCGTCGGCGAAGCCGCGTGCGGCGACGGCGCTCGGCGCCGGCGACGCACTGATGGCGTGGCGACCGTTGACGGTGAGCGTGTTGCCGTCCCAGTTCAGGGAGTTGATCCGCGCCGCGCCGCCGACAAGATTCAGCTCGTGCCAGGGAGGCAGGATCTGAAACGGCCGGACGGCCAGCAGGAGCGCGCCCTCCCGCTCGACATCCGACGTGTTTGCGATCCGGTATGCGGGTCGCAGCACCGCCGCTCCGGCGGGTCCATCGACCAGCGCGGTCACCTGCAACGACACTCCGCGCTGCCCGGGCGGGGTGTCCGCGGCGCGAGTCCGCGACCACGTCACGCTCGGGATGGGCAGGTCGTTGTGCGCCAGCGCCGGCTGGGTCTCGACGTCCGCCCAGGTGACGAGTGTGTCGCCGATCCGCAGAAACGGCTCGATGCGAAACGCACCGCGATCGACCTCGATCGCGCCGTCGGTGTCGAGCAGCGCCTCGGCGCTGTCGCCGGGGACGCCCGCGACGGTCCACATCACCTGCTCGCCAAGCAGATAACGCGGATAACGGCCGCGCGGCGCGTCGGCGGCGATTGTGCGCCACATCGTGTTTGGCGACTCGGCGAATTCGGGCGGCAGGACACGCAGACGGCAGAGTTCGACCGCGCCCGGCGGGTGGGCGTCGGTCATCACGAGCCGGATGTGCCGCGCGTGCGCGTCGGGCAGTGCGATATAGTCGCCGCCGCCGTCGCCGTGCTCGACCCGCGCCGCGTCCTCCCACGATTGCCCGTCCTCGCTCAGAGCGATTTCGTACGCGGTCGCACCGCGCTCGGCGGTCCACTGAATCGCGAGCCCGCCGACTTCGCGCACCCGCCCGAGATCGACGCGCAGCCCGCTGCCGGCGCTGTCCGCCCAACGCCACCGAATCGCGCCGCTCGTCGGCAGGTCCAGCGTCCGGTCCGCGCCGCCACCCGACCAAAACGTGACTCGCGGCGCGGCGTCTTCGGTCGTCGAAGCCGGCAGCGGCTGATACGTCAGCCGGTCGATCCACAAACTCCCGTGTCCGCCGCTGGCCGACGCAACGGCGAACTCGATCGCGCTGATTTTTCGCAACGGCGCGCCGCCCGACGGCCCCCACGCGAATTGCAGCCGCCGCCTCGGCGTCACCAGCGTCCGCCACTCGCGCGGCGGCTCGTACGCGCGGCGGTTCTCCCACCACACGTTCTCGCCACTCTCGTCGACGAGCTTGAACTCGAGGTTGTTCGCCGGCGCCACGCCGCGCAGGTCGAACGCGAAGCGGTAGTTCTCATCGAGCGCGACGGAGAACTCACGCCGCACGACGCAGAACCCCGCTCCGCTGCGAAAGTGATAGTCCAGCCGCAGGCCCGCGCCGTCTGACCCCTCGCCGGCGACGATCGCCGCGTCCACGCCCTCGGAACTCGTCACGCGCCAGGAATCGAGCGAGTCGAAGTTGTCGAGCACGCGCGGTTGCCCGGCCGCGCCTCCCGCAAACGCCGCGAAGAGCACGTATGTGAGCGCGCCGGGTGTCGCGCCGCCGCGCCGCGCCCCGCCGCACGGCGCGGTGCCTGAGCCGCGATCCATCGCGTTGATCCTTCAAGAGTGAGGGAATCGAGCCGCCATGAAAAAGAGCAAGCCGGTGCTACGACCCACGCGCAGCGCCGGCTTGCCATGACCTTGAGCGCGGTCGTCGCGACTACGGGCCGACCAGGATCGCCACGAACGGGTCGATGTCGAAGTTGTTCACGAAGCCATCCATGTTCGCGTCCGCATTGTTAATGTTGCAGCTCGGAAACGCGGCCGCGTAGCCGGCTGGATCGGTCAGGGCCAGCACGAATGGATCAATGTCGAAGTTGTTCACCATCCCGTCGCAGTTCATGTCGCCCAGCAAGGCGGGCGTGCCGACGGTGAACGTGATGGTGTCTGGCGAAGCGACAACCGTGGCCGCAATCACCGGCGAGAAGGCCGGCGGATCGTTCCGTTGCACCAACACATTGGCCAGCGTGTTGGTCAGGCGATACGTGTAGGTACCCGCCGTCGCCGGTGCCGCGAACGACCCGCTGGCGAGCATCTGCGAGCCGCTCTGCCCGACGTTCGCCACGACGTTCGCGCTCTCGCCCAGCCCCGTTCCGGTCCGCGCCACGCCGAACGTGTTCTGCGCGCCGCCAATCTGAATCAGGTTGCGCTCGCCCGCGGCGCCGCGCTGCACCCCGACGTACCCGGTCGGCGATCCGCCTTCGCCCGCGTTTGAGATTCCGGCGGGCCGGCTGAAATTGGTCATGCCCGCCGGGACGCCGGACGCCTTCGGGATGTCGAGCTTCACCGGGTTCGCCGCGTCCTGCACGAGGTCCGTGCTCAACAACGCCAGCCCCTGGTTGTTACCCGTCGAAACGGTAAACGCGATGGTCCAATTGACGGTCGAACCGGCTGCAATCGTCTGCCCGTTCTGCGGCGAACTCAGCGATACCGTCGCGGTCTGCGCCAGCACGGCCGCTGCGGATGCGAGTGCCGCGGTGGTCGCCAGCAGCTTGCGATTCAACATGCGTTGGTCTCCCTTCGATGACGGCGCTTACGGCAGCGCCGGATTCGTCCAGCGAGGCAGAAAATACTCCGAGTTGGCGAGGTCGACGTCGTCGTCCTCGTCATGATCATAGACCAGCCAGGGCCAGCTGCTGGACATCACACCGCCGCCGGCGAACGCCTTTTGCAGGCCGGCAAAGTCGATCAGATCCTGGTCGTCGTCGTTGTCGCTGTCGGCACCGTCGAAACGGTTGCGGATCACGACCTCCGCTGCGTCGAAGTATACCCGACCGGTGAAGGCGCTGCCCTTCTCAATGATCAATGTCGCCTGGAGCTGGGCGCTACTGCCCGAGGGCATGTCAAAATCGAGCGTTATCGGAATCCACACGTCGAGCGGCGCGCCCGCCCCGATCGTATTCGGACTCACGTTCGGCACGCCGATGTCCACGTCCGGCGGCACCCCGCCTGCGAACCACTCGATCTTCACGCCGGCTCGCGATACGCCCGTGAGCGGGTCCGCGGCCGGGGAGAAGAACTGCGCCGACACGTCGATGGTCTCACCCGGCGTGACGGTGATCTCCTGCCAGATGCCGGCGGCGGTTGTGCCGAGGCACTTCACGCTGCACTCGCCGTCGAGGAAGTAGGTCAGGCAATCCTGCTCCGCCTGCGAAACGCCCGCCGTGCGAAACTCCACCCAGTTGTCGAGCCCGCCGGGGCCGCCCAGCCCGCTCTCAAAATCCGCGTTGAGCAGTTGATTCACACCGGGATTCGAACCCAGGCGCACGTCGGCCTGATCGGCGTAAACCGACCCGCTCGATGGATTGTTGCCGAAGTAGATGATCACAATGCGCGCGATCCCGGCGCCCTCGGGCACCACCGAATTCAACTCCACGTTCGTCCACACGTCGTTCGGCGAGTTCTCGTCGAACGCGAGGTTCTCCTCCGGCGGCGGCACCGCGGTGTTGGGGTTGAATTCGAGCTTGAGCCCGGCGCGGGAGTTGCTCGTGAGCGGCTGAATCGACGGGTTCATGGCATACGCGAGCATGCGGATCTGATCGCCCCCGCCGCCCTGGCCCATGAACTGGTAGATGAAGCTGTACGCCTCGCGGGCGCCGAGTTTGAGGCTGAAATCGCCATGCCGCGCCTCGTCGGCGGACTTCTCCTGGTCGCCAAAGCCGGTCCACTCGTCGATGCCGATCGGGCTCTGTCCTGCGCCGATGCCGGCGGTTTCAAAGTCGCCGTTCACCAGGCGGTTCGCGCCGTCGATCACGAGTCGCGCGTCGTCCCACCACGCGGCGCCGCCGATGTCGCCCGGCGTCCAGAACAACCGGCATGTGAAGCGCATGCGATCCGTGTTGGCCGGCGCCGTGAACGGGCCAAGCGTGCCCTGTATCCACGTGTCCGCCGGCGAGGCCGTGTTCAGCGGATAGGTGGTGAACACGGTGATCGTGCTGCCGTTGATGCGGATGAACTCGACGACGATGCCGGCTTGGCCGCTGCCGCGCAGCTTGTCGTTCGCCGGCGTGTACATTTGAATGCTGGCGCTGACCGTCTGCCCCGGCGTGACGTTGAGCACCTCCTGGAACATCGCGACGGACGTATTGTCATTATCGCCGAACGCCTTGAGTGAATGGCCTGCGCCGGGCGGTGCGAAGTTATACCCTTCGTTGCGCTCGATGTTGAGACCGACCTTGGTCCACGAGGCCGGCACGCGCGGATCGGGCGCTGCGGGCCCCGGGCCCAGCTCCAGGCTGCCGTTGCGGACGATGTTCTGTCCCGCCGGCGCGCCTGCCGCCGCGAGCAGCAGCAACGCCGCTGAAAGCCATTTCAAGGTTCGCATTCTTGTCATCCTTTCACCCCCCTTGGCGGCGACGCCGTCGGCGGCGTGTGCCGGCCGTGCTGCCGGTGCGCGCCGCGCGCCGCCCGATTTCAAAGCTCCAGTATTGCGAATCCAGCGCATTCAGCCGCTCACGCTCAGGGGTCGGCGTTGAAACCCTCGCGCGTCAACCCCCAGGCGTAGAACGGGCGATTTCCGTACGGATCGTAGTCTTTCGGCAGATAGTCAGCTGCGCCACGTCGCGGATCGAGGTAGCTCTCGCGCCGGAAATAATCCACGTGTGCGTCCAGAAACGCCAGGTGCAGCCCCTTGTTGTGGCGCGGCGTCAAGGTCTCCCAGACCGCGTCACCCATCACCACCGCGAACTGCGGCAGCGGCACTTTGCCGAACGCACCCCCACTGATCGCCGGCACCGGCCGACCGCCGACGCGGGCCTGGGTGCTCCAATCGTTGAACCAGTACTCGGTGTACAGCGGCGGAATCGTGTTCCCGGGATAGTCGCTGGCGCGAATGTCAGGCCACCACTGCTCGCGGTTCGCACGCCGGAAGTACTCGTCACTCTTGAACGTGGTGTAGTAGCTGGCAGTTCCCGGCGGCAGCGTGTCGTAATACTTGGTCGAGTTCTCGTCCTTCACCGAGGGACACCGGAACATCTTCAGTTCCTTGATGTACGGTCGGAAGAGGAAGAGCTGGTGGTACTGGTAGAACGGCGCGTTCGCGCGAATGCCGTCGCCGTCCGGGTCGGAACCGATGATGTACGGGAAGTTGTCGTTGTTCTCCTGCGCGTAATACGTGGTCGCGAGCGCAAGCTGGTGCAGGTTGGAACGGCAGACCGTCGCCTTGCCCTGCTCCCGCGCCCGCTGGAGCGACGGCAGGAGAATCGAGATCAACAGCGCGATGATTGCGACGACGACCAGCAGTTCGATCAGCGTGAATCCGCGCGGCCGACGCGCTCGATCGGTGAACATCGTGGTTCTCCACGGCGACGCCTTGAACATCCCTGTAGCCGTCCCTCCGCGGCCCCGGCGCTCGGGGCCGGACGCGCGATTCGCCGATCGCCGTCCGGTCCCGCGCCGGAATCCCAATCCGTATGCTCACGCGCCGAGCGCCTGTGCGACGCCCGCGCGCTATAAGTCTAGCGCCGGCGGAGCAGCCCGACGCCCGCGAGTCCGATCAGCAGCAGGCTGCTCGGCTCCGGCACGAACGTGCTGTCGCGAAACTCGATTACGCCGTTGTTGCCGGGGGTCATGATCGGAACCTGCATGTAGCCGCCGACCTGCGCGTCGTTCAGCATGCCCCACAGGCCGTGCGGCGGATCCTCGGCGGGGTTGCCCTCGTCGAAGTTGATCCACGGACTGCCGTAGTGGTTGCCGCCTTCGCTGTAGTAGTAGCGAATGCGTGCGGGATTCACCGAGTTCAGATCGCGCGGGTCGTAGACCACGCCCATCCGAACCACCTCACCGGGCGTGTACGTCACGCCCCAGTTGCCAGTGAAGCTGTAGAACGGCAAACGCCCGCCGAACACCGCGACTTCGCCGCTGATCCCGTTGATCATGAACTGTCCGTCGACGTTCTGCGACCACCAGGGCGACACCTGCAACCCGCCCTCGACCGCGCCGGTCATCGTGACGGTGCTGAAGAACGCGAACGCGTCATTGTTCGCAAAGTTCTCACCGACGATGTCGTTGGTCGATAGCCGGAAGTTGTGCCTATTCGCGAACTCGCCGCCCTGGCCGTCCCCGTCCACGTTCAGGTCGCTCAGGCGGACCAGAGCGGGGTAGAGGTCGCTCGATGTGAAGTTCGAGTCGCCGTCATCGTTGAACACGCGCGAATTCACTACGGCGCTGTTGATGGGCGGCGTGGCGAACGCGCCGCCGACGAGTGCCGCAAGCGCGAGCACTGCGCCGCCACGAAAGCTGCGAAGCAATCCGGTCATCATGCTCTCCTTCCTCCAAAATCCTCGGTCGATGGGGACATGTCTTCTGCCGCCGTGCTCGCGGACGGTGTTCGCGCAGCGCGGCACCTCACTCCAAAACGCAGTGTATCATGGCGCTTTTGAAGTTGCAAGCGCTTTCAAAACCCACTATCATCGAACCCCGCCGGCGAGCCCTTGCCCGGGCCGCGTCGTGCTTGGCGTTAGCTTTATAAGTCGATTGTGCGAAACAGGTTAATGATAGATCAGCCGCGCTGCCGCAAGTCCGCCAACACGCCCCGGCGCTCGCGCGCTGCGCGAATGCGCACCGCTCGGTCTCCGCGCCTCGGCGACTTCCGATGACACACTCCCGGTCCGGCTTCCTTTGGGGTGCTGCCACCGCCGCCTTCCAGGTCGAAGGCGCCGCCCGCGAAGACGGCCGCGGGCCCAGCATCTGGGACGTGTTCTGTCACACACCCGGCAAGACGAGCGGCGACAGCGGCGACGTCACTTGCGACCATTACCACCGCTGGCGCGAAGACATCGACCTCATGCGCGCGCTGAATCTCAATGCGTACCGATTCAGCGTGAGTTGGCCGCGCGTGCTGCCCCAGGGCCGCGGCCCGCTGAATGCCGCCGGGCTCGACTTTTACGATCGCCTCGTGGACGCCCTTTGCGCCGCGAACATCGCGCCACTCGTCACTTGTTATCACTGGGATCTGCCCGCCGCCCTGCAAATGGAACTCGGCGGCTGGCTCCATCCGGACCTGCCGAAGATCTTCGCCGACTACGCCGCGGTACTCTTCGATCGTCTCGCCGACCGCGTCCCGCTTTGGCTCACCGTCAACGAGCCTTGGGTGATTGTCGACGCCGGCTACGTTCACGGCGTCCATCCGCCGGGTGTTCGCGACCAAGCGTTGGGATATCGCGCGGGGCACAACCTGCTGCGGGCGCATGCGTACGCGGTCGCGCGCTACCGCGCCGGGCGCCACAACACGGGGGCGATCAGCTTCGCGCTCAACAGCAGCTACAGCTTCTCCGCTACCGCGTCGCCCGACGATCAGGCCGCCGCCGAGCGCGCCATGCAGAATTTCGCGGGCTGGTTTGGCGATCCGTGCTACTTCGGCGACTATCCCGCGTTGCTGCGCGAACGCCTCGGCGCACTGCTTCCCGAGTTCACCGATGCTGACGCCGCACTGCTGACGCGTTCGATGGACTTCCTCGCGCTGAACTATTACACGAGCGACGTGGTGCGGCACGCCCCCGGCGCCGGCCCGATGGAGGTTCTGCCCGTCCCGCAGCCCGACGTACCGCGGACCGAAATGGATTGGCCGATTCTGCCGAAGGGCCTCGAACTTCTCGCGCTCTGGCTCCACGACCGTTATCCGGGCCTCCCGCTCTACATCACCGAAAACGGCGCCGCCATGCACGACGAACCCGACAGCGACGGCTTTGTCCGCGACGTTTCGCGAATTGACTATCTCGGCGCCCATCTCGACGCTCTGGATGCCGCCGCCGCGCGGGGCGTCGACGTCCGCGGCTATTTTGCGTGGTCGCTGCTCGACAATCTCGAGTGGTCGGCCGGCTTCGCCAGGCGATTCGGACTGGTCCGCTGCGATCACGCCACGCAGCGCCGTACAATCAAGGCGAGCGGTCACTGGTACGCGCGCCGCATCGCGTCGGCGGCGAGCGGCGTCGACGGGCTTGCGACCGAGGGGACGTTCGGGGCGAAGGAGCAATCATCCCATGCGACCTGATCGACTCGCCATCATCGCCGGCTGCCTGATCGCCGCCGCCCGGCTCACGGCACCCGCGCCCGCGGCCGTCACGACCGTGTTCCAGGTGACGAGCTTCGCGAACCCGTCGTGGTCGCTGACTTATTACGGCGGGTTCTCGGGAACCGTCGGCGTCACGAGCGTCTGGCCGGCCGAAATGGGCTGGCAAGGCGATCGCATTGACATTGCATTCAACCTGCCCCCGAGTGTCCCCGCGACCGCACGGCACTACCGCTTCCGCGTCGTCATGCCGCAGCAGTTCGATCAGAGTTTCGATCTCGCGGTCTTCGCCGGGGCGGCACTCGGCGATCTGGTGGAAGTGGAGCGCGAGTTCATCGATTCGCCGCGTGTCCTCGTCGCCACGATTCCGCTCGATCGCTTCACGCCCGGACAGGTGAATTACATCCGCCTGCAAGGCTTCGGCGTCGCGGTCGGCAGCGGCCAGCCGCCCGGCGCGCAGTGGAGCCGCTGGACGCTGACGCGCACCGACACGAGCACGGCGCCCGCGGCGCTGATCCTCGACCAGATCGACCGCCTGACCGATTACGTCGTCGCCGCCATTCAGCCCAACGGACTCGTCCGCGACTCGGTGCCGCTCGCCCCCGGGGCCGCGCCGTTTCATCCCGCAACGCCTGACGCCGCCGGCTTCGCGCTGATCGGGCTGAGCGTCGCGGATCATCTCGGCACGCTCGCGGATGCGGACCAGCACGTCCTGCGCGTGCTGCGCGCGTACGCCGGCGACGCTCCCGGCGTCACACCGACGCGCAACGTGCGCGGGCACTGGTGGCACTGGATGGATGTGAACACTGGCGCGCCGGCGGCGGGCTGGGGCGACGCGTACACGACGATCGGCTCCGCGATTTTCGTCGCGGGTGCGCAGTTCGCGCGCAATCATTTCATCGAAAACACGGAGATCGGCGCCCTCGCCGAGGAGCTCCGCCTCACGACCGACTTCGACGCCGCCATCCACCCGTCGCTCGACGGACGCGTCTACCTGGCGACCGACGCGAACGGCAACGAGCTCGGCTCGCTGCGCCCGTGGAACGAATACATGCTGATCGTCTCGATCGCGCTGCGACAAGCCAACAACGCGCGCTCGTCGGTCATGGCGTGGCGATGGCTGGATCCGGCCGCCGCGCCGAAGGCCTACTATCCGCCGGGCACGACGAAGCTGACGACGTTGACCGACAGCGCCGGGAGCTTTGCGCCGGCGTTCTGGGTTCACCAGATGTACTACTTCAACGCCGACTTCGCGAACCACGTGGGTTTCATGGACGCGTTCGTCGATCATCGCCGCGCGGACCAGCTCTACTGCGGCACGACACTTTCGCAGCTCTATCGGTACGGTCTGACCGCCGGCGTCAGCCCGGCGGGCTACACGGTCGATCGCATCTTCGCGCACAACAACGTCTATGCACCCGAGGCCGTCGCCGCCTGGGGCGACGTCGACGGCTTGCTCGAGTTCGCCGCCGACCGCCCGCCCGAGAGCGACACGCGCTATCGCTTCGGCCAGCCGCGCGTCTCGGGCGTCACGCCCAGTTGGATTCCCTTCGACGCCGGGCTGGTCGATCACACGTTTCTGATGTTCGGCCTGGCGGAGTCGCTCGATCCAGTGTTCTTCCGCCAGCGCCGCGCGTTCCAGCCCGACAGCGACGGCGACGGCCGCGCCGACGCCTTCGACAACTGTCCGGGCGCGTGGAATCCGCGCCAGACCGACGCCGACCATGACGGCGTCGGCGACGCCTGCGCGTGTCACGCGCCGCGCGCGGACGCCGACGCCGACGGCGACGTCGATCTCCGTGATCTCGCCGCGTGGCAAACCTGTCCGCCGGCGTTCGGCTCAGCGGCGGCGGAGCGCTGCCTATGCATCGACGCGACCGGCGATCACCAGATCGACGCCGCCGACTTCGACGAAGTGCTCAACTGCTACGCGACCAGCGGCCCCGATCTGCCTGCGATCGGCTGTCCGTAGGCGCTAGTCGCCGCGCGCCGTGCGCGACGAGCCCGCACCCAGAGTCCGCATGAACTCGCGCTCGCTCGCCTTCGTCGCTGTCCTCATCCTGCCCGCCGCGGCGCTGCTGTTGTTCGGTCCGCGCGGCCGCACGACTGCGCCGACCGATCGGGTCGTGGTGCGCTACTGGGAGAAGTGGGCCGGCGTGGAAGGCCGCGCCATCCAGGATCTCGTCGCGGAATTCAACGAAACGCTCGGCCGCGCGCACGGCGTCTTTGTCGAGTACAACGCGGTAAGCAACATCGAGCAGCGCCTATTGATCGCGACCGCCGGCGGCGACCCGCCGGACGTTGCCGGATTGGTCGACTCGCGCGTTCCGCAGTATGCGGATCAAAACGCGCTGCTGCCGCTCGACGACGCGGTCCGCGACGCGGGGGTCGACCTCGCCGCGTTCAAGCCCGTCTGGATCGAGCTTTGCCGCTATCGCGACACGCTTTACGCGCTGCCGAGCACGCCGTTCACAATCGCGCTCTATTACAACCGCGCGTTGTTCCGCGCCGCGGGCCTCGACCCCGACCGTCCGCCCGCGACGCTGGCGGAGTTCGACGACGCGGTCATGCGACTCACCCGGCGCGACGCGGACGGTCGCATCGTGCAGCTCGGCTTCACCGTCTCGCCGGCAATGCTCGGCTGGTGGGCGTGGGTCTGGCCAAACTTCTTCGACGGCCGCCTCTGGGATGGTCACCGCTATCGCGTGGACTCGCCGCCGAGCCGCGCCGCCGCCGAGTGGATCTGGGACATGCGTGAACGCCTCGGCCGCGAGGCGGCGCTCGATTTCGAGTCCGCCGCCGGTCCGATCGAGAGCGCGGAAAATCCGTTTCTCGCCGGGCGCCTCGCGATGGTTTTTCAGGGGCCTTGGATGGCGAACTGGATTCGCACATACGCGCCCGACCTCGACTACGGCGTGACCGCGTTTCCATCGGCAGCGCCCGGCCGCCGTCACGCGTTCGCCAGCGCCGATGTCTTTGTGATCCCGCGCGGCGCTCGGCGGCCGCGCGAGGCGCAGCTGTTTCTCGCGTGGATGCAGCGGCCGGAGCATCTGGAGGAACTCTGCCGACGGCACGGCAAGGTGTCGCCATTCCGCACGCCGCGCCCCGCGTTCTTTGCGAATCATCCCAATCCGCACGTCCGCGTGTTCGACGCGCTTGCCGCGTCCCCCGACGCGTTCGGTTTTCCGCGCATCCCGTTCTGGGCGGAGGTGGAGCCGGAGCTGCTCGGGCTGATGCAGTCGCTGCTGCGCGGCGATCGCGACGTGGACGCGGCGATCGCGCGCGCGCAGCGGCGCATCGACGCGTTTGCCGCGGAATACAACGCGATGGCGCAACATCGCGGGTCCGTGGAGCGATCATCGCGATGAGGCGCGCGTGAATCAGTCTCGCCGCAATCTGCTCGCCGGCCTGCTCTGGACCGCGCCGTGGTGGCTCGGCTTCCTGCTGTTGCTGCTCGTGCCGATGGGCTGGTCGCTCTACATCAGCTTCTGCGATTACTCGCTGCTCCAGCCGCCGGTCTTCGTCGGTGCGCGGAACTACATGGGCCTCGCGGCCGACCCCATGTTCCACAAGGTCGTCGCCAACACGCTGCTTTATTCGCTGCTCGCCGTTCCGCTCGGCGCCGTTGTCGCCGTGCTGCTTGCGCTCCTGTTGAACACGCGCGTCCGCGGGCAGGCGTTTTTTCGCGCGTGCGTATTCGTGCCGACCGTTGTTCCGCTCACCGCGGCCGCCGTCGTCTGGATGTGGATGCTCAATCCGGAGGCGGGAATCTTCAATCTCCCCTGGCGCTGGCTCGGGCTCGCGCCGCCGAACTGGTTCAACGCACCCGCGGCGGCGATGGCGGCGCTGGTGATCGTGAGCGTGTGGTTCGTGGGCGCGCCGACGGTGATCTACCTCGCCGGGTTGCAGGAGATTCCCGAGGAACTCTACGAGGCCGCGAAGCTCGACGGCGCGGGTCCGCTCGGCCGCTTCCGGCACGTCACGCTTCCGGGGATCAGCCCGATCGTGCTGTTCAACGTGATCATCGCGATCCTGACCGCGTGGCAGATCTTCGCGCTGCCTTACATCCTCTGGCGCGGGCAGCGCGGCCCCGACAACGGCGCGTATTTCTACACCATGTACCTCTTCGACAACGCGTTTCGATTTCTCAAGATGGGCTACGCCAGCGCCATGGCGTGGATCCAGTTGCTCATCGTGCTCGCCATGACGGCGCTGGTCTTCTGGGTCAGCCGCCGACGCGTCTACTACCGCGGTGCGTAGGCGCGCGGATGCCGAATGAGGAGCGCTGAGAGCAGACCCTGCAAGGTCGAAGGCCGAATGACGACGACCGAACGCAGGAGGCCGAGCGCCGAATGACGAACGCCGATCGATGGATGCCGGCGGGCGCACGGGCGCCGACGCGCGCAGCACGCTGCGACGCGTGTTCCGCGATGGTCTTTCGTCCTTCGGCTTTGCAGTCTCCGTATTCCGCATTCCGCGTGCGAGATTGATCATGCGTCTGCGACTTGATCGCTGGCTCACGTACTCGACGCTGTCGGCGGTGGCGGCCTTGTTCCTGCTGCCGCTGGCGTGGATGCTGTTTGTCAGCCTCAAGACGCCGACCGAGGTGTTCTCGCCCACGCTCCTGCCCAAGGCGCTCCTGCCCGCGATCGAGCCGGGCGCGGTCGGCCTGCCGGGCTCGCTCGTCGATCCGGACACGTATGGCGCCTATCGCGCCGTCATTCGCTCCGACCAGTTCGACTTCCTCCTCTACGCGCGGAACACGCTCGTGATTCTCGTGCTCAGCCTGGCCGGCGTGCTGCTCAGTTGCTCGATCGCCGCCTATGGCTTTGCACGCATACCCTTTCGCGGCCGCGGCGCGCTCTTTGCGATCTGTCTCGCCACGATGATGATTCCGTTTCCGGTCATCATGGTTCCGACGTACATGATCTTCAAAGAGCTCGGCTGGATCGGCACCTTTATGCCGCTCTGGGTTCCCGCGTGGTTCGCGAGCGCGTTCAACGTGTTCCTGCTGCGGCAGTTTTTCATGGGGATACCGAAGGAGCTTGAAGAATCGGCGATGCTGGACGGCTGCTCGCGCTGGGGCTGCTTCTGGCGGATCATGCTCCCGCTCAGCAAGCCCGCGCTCGCCGTCGTCGCGCTCTTTCACTGCCTTGCCGTCTGGAACGATCTGGTCGGACCGCTCATCTACCTCTCGCACCAGGACCAGTTCACGCTCGCACTCGGACTCCAGTTCCTCCAGAGTCGCTCCGGCGACACGCCCTGGAACCAGCTCATGGCCGCCAGCACGCTCGTCGTGCTCCCCGTCATCGTGCTCTTCGTCTACGCGCAGCGCACCTTCATCCGCGGCATCGCGACGACGGGATTGAAGGGCTGAACGCGTGGTCGGGACGACTCACCGGACGATCGGCCCGCCCGCGGCGTTCCGTCGGAACCCGCCGCGCCAAGCGGTGCGCCCGGCGGCGCACCGGCCGTCGGCTCGGCGAACGCAAGGCGGCGGGCCCGGCACCAGGCCTGACGCATCGCGCTCCGATTCGCAACCGCGCGCGACGCCGCCATCCGCCTCGCAGATTCGCTGGTCCACGCGACAGCGGGCGGTATACTTGAGCATTCGCGAGCGGGTTGTTCGCGTTTCGCGCCGCGCGAGTCCATCGTGTCGCGCGCCCGCCGTCGCCCGGCGGCCGATCGACCTCGCCGGATCAACGGATGAACGAACTCGAACAAATCCTGCACGCCGCCGACGAGGCGCGCGGGCGTGGCGTCGACGCGGTCATAGCGACCGTGGTCCGCGTCGCGGGTTCGACGTATCGGCGCCCCGGCGCGCGGCTTTTGCTCGCGCTCGACGGCCAACGGTGTGGCGCCATCAGCGGCGGTTGCCTCGAAAAGGAAGTCGCGCGAAAAGCGCGGTGGCTCACCGCCGCCGGCGCGCCGGTTGTCGCGCGCTACGACACCTCCGCGGACAACGAGATCGCGTACGAGTTCGGCCTGGGCTGTCAGGGCGTGGTCTGGGCGCTGCTCGAACGTCTGCCGGCCGATCACGAGCCGCCGGATCTCGCCTTCATTCGCGGCTGCTTCGAGCGGCGCTTGTTCGGCGTCATCGCAACGGTGATCGGCGCAGATGACGCGACTGAAATCGGCGCGGGTCATCGGCTGTACTTCGACGCCGCGGGAGCGGCCGCGGCAAGCGACGGCGTGGATGAGCCGCGCGCCGTCAACGCGGAACTCGGCGCCGCGCTCGCGGACGACGTACGCGCCGCGTTGCGGGAGCGGCGGTCGCGCGGCGGCGTGGTCCGGCTGCCGCGTGGCAGCGTCGATGTATTCCTTGAGCTTGTTCAGCCGCCGCTGCAACTCATCGTGTGCGGCGCGGGCTATGACGCCGCTCCCGTCGTGCGAATGGCTGCGGAGCTGGGGTGGCGGGTGGTGGTGGCGGACGGGCGCTCGGCGTATGCCCAGGCGGCGCGGTTTCCCGGCGCGGTGCGGGTGTGCGCGGTCCGTCCGGAGGAACTCTGCGCGAGCGCCGACGTCGACGAACGGACCGTCGCAGTGGTGATGTCACACAATTACTACGACGATCTCGGCTTCGTGCGGGCGCTGCTGGCGTCGAAAGCTTCGTACATCGGTCTGCTGGGTCCGCGCAAGCGCACCGGCGAGCTGCTGAGCGAGCTGCACGCGGCGGACGCGGCGGCCGACGCCGTCATCGGCGAGCGCGTCTTCGCGCCGGTCGGGCTGGATATTGGTGCGGAGACGCCCGCGGAGATCGCCGCGGGCATTGTTGCCGAGATTCTGGCCGTTTTGGCGCGGCGTGACGGCGGCTCGCTGCGCGACCGCGACCTGCCGATTCACGACGCCATCGTTGACGCGCACGACGATGGACGCTGCGCGCGCGGTTCGGCGGCGTCGCGCACATCTCGTGAGCCGGCCTCATGCCGCCTGCCGTCGGGATCGTGATTCTCGCCGCCGGCGCGGCGACGCGCTTCGGCGCTTCCAAGCAACTGCTTTGCATTCGCGGGGAGCCGCTCGTGCGGCGTGCGGCGCGCGCCGCGCTGGATTCGTTGTGTCGCCCGGTGGTGGTGGTGACGGGCGCGGAAGCGGACGCGGTGAAAAGCCAACTGACCGGGCTGGATCTTACGGTCTGTCACAACGCCGACTGGTCGACCGGCATCGCGGGCTCGCTGCGCACCGGGGTTGGCGCAATGACCCGGTGCGGCGTCGATGCGCTCGTCGTCCTGCTCGCCGATCAGCCACGCGTCAGCGCCGACACTATTCGACGCGTCGTTGCCGCGCATGACGCTCCGCACCGGCCGATCGTCGCGTGCGATTACGGCGGCGCATGCGGGCCGCCGGCGCTCTTTCCGCGGCGATTCTTTGAGGAATTGTGCGCAGTGAACGGCGACGAGGGCGCGCGAGGCGTGTTCGCGCGTCACCGCGACGAGCTTACGACGGTCGCGGCGCCGGAGGCCGCGCTGGACATCGACACGCCCGCCGATGCGGCGAGGCTGCGCCTAGAATCGCCCGATGCGCGGTGAGCCCGCGCGCGCCGGTGTCGGGCCGCCGCGCGGCGGCGCGGCCGGCGCGTGGAACCGCAACGGGAGATTTCCTTGCCGCACCTGTTTGACGAGTTCAAGCTCCGCGATGTGACATTTCGCAATCGCATCGGTGTATCGCCGATGTGTCAATACAGTTCGCACGACGGCCTCGCCACGGATTGGCACCTTGTGCATCTCGGATCGCGCGCCGTGGGCGGGGCGGGGCTCGTGATGGCCGAGGCGACTGCCGTAGAGCCGCAGGGCCGCATCACACCCGGCTGCGCGGGTTTGTGGTCGGACGCACACATCGAGCCGTTGACACGGGTCGTGCGCTTCCTGAGGGAGCACGGGGCGGTCGCCGGGATTCAGCTCGCGCACGCGGGGCGCAAGGCGAGCGCCGCCCGTCCGTGGGAAGGCGCCGCGCTCGTGTCGGACGAGCAGGGCGGCTGGGAGCCGATCGCGCCCAGCCCCGTCGCGTGGGGCGAAAAGTTGCCGCGCACGCCGCGCGAAATGACCCGCGCCGACATCGCGCGCGTGCAGCGCGCGTTCGTGGAAGCGACGCGCCGCGCGCTTGCCGCCGGCTACCAACTCGTCGAGCTGCACGCCGCCCACGGCTATCTCGCCCACAGCTTCCTCTCTCCGCTCAGCAACCACCGCACAGATGACTACGGCGGCAGCTTCGACAACCGCACGCGTTTCGTGATCGAGACCGCCCGCGCGATGCGCGCCGCATGGCCCGAGCGCCTGCCCCTGGCGGTGCGCTTGTCGGCGACCGACTGGTCCGACGGCGGCTGGACGCTGGAGGACTCGATCGCGCTCGCGAAGCGATTGAAGGAGGAGGGTGTCGATCTCATCGATTGCAGCAGCGGCGGGGCGGTGACCGGCGTTCGCATCACGGCCGGCGCCGGCTACCAGGTTCCGCTGAGCGACGCGATCCGCGCCCGCGCGCAAGTCGCCACTGCCGCTGTCGGCATGCTCTCCGAGCCCACCCACGCCGACGAGATCATCCGCAACGGTCGCGCCGACCTGGTGTTTCTCGCCCGCGAAATGCTGCGAAGTCCCTACTGGCCGATCCACGCCGCCCGCGCGCTCGGCCAAGTCGGGCGGCTCCGGCTGCCGGTGCAGTACCAGCATTTCCTGGGTTGACACGACGAAAGCGGCCGGGCCCCGCAAGTGCGCGCGTGTCGCGCTCATCGACGCCGAAGCCATGACGGCGACGCGGCGCGGACGGGTCCACTCGTCCGACGCCGCATCGCCGGGGCTGCGGTCATGCACGTCACGAAGTCGTCAGCGTTGCACAATCGCCAGCCGCGCCGGACCGTTGATGCCCGTGTTCGGCCCGGTGATGACCGCGTCGGGCACGACCTCCCCGTCGCGTGTCCCGATGTCGCGGATGACGTAGATGGCGTGATTCACCGAATCGGACAGATAGCCCACGCCGGCGGCATCGACCGCCAGCCCCGCGGGAGACACGGCTCCCGCGACGGCGATTCGCCGCGCCGGAGTCGCCTCGCCGTTCAGCGTCGACGCGTTCTCGAACACGAACACGCGTCGCGCGCTGACGTCGAGCGTGTACAAGCGGTCGGCGCTGTCGATCGCGATGTCGCCAAGCGACTGAAGATCCTGGCAGAAGATGCTCCGCGCCGGCGTGACCGTGCCATCGAGCGCCGCCGCGTTCGCGAACACCGCGACCGTCCAGTTGCCGCCGTTGCCCACATACAGCTCGCCGGTCGGCATCATCCGCATCGCCCGCGCGTTCTGAATGGCATTCGACAGGATGCGGCGCGTCGGCGGAATGCGGCCGGAGAAGTCGGGGCTCGACGCGCCGGCGTACACGTTGACGCTGCCGGGAAACGAATCAAAGTTGGCGGCGAAGAGCAGGTCAGGGCCGGCCTGATAAGCCAGTGCCCCCGGCATCTCCAGTCGGGCGTCGGGGTTGCCGACGAAGCGGTCCGGCGGCGTGTTGCCGGTCGCATTCTGCCCGTTGAAAAAACCGTTCAGCCGATTGTTGTCGCTGTTCGCGACGAGCAGGCTGCCGCGCCGATCGAAGACGAAGTCGGACACGCCGGCGAGCCGTGCATCGGCGCCCGCGAGTTGGGTCCGCGGGGCGGCGTCGCCGCTGAGCGCCGCGGGTTTGCGAAAGCTCACGAGGCTGGCGCCCGCCGGGTTGAACACGTAGAGCAGTGGTGCCGGCCGTACGTCGATCCGTACGGTGTCGCTCTGACTCGCGGTCGCGGTCGACGCCGAGAACATGAACTCCAGCGTCGCGGTGACGGTCGGTGCGACAAAGGTCGCGCTCTGCGTGTCCGCGTTCGTCAGCGTCACCGTGGGGCCCGCGATCTGAAACCACGAATACCGCGGCGCGGCACCGGCGGCGTCCGAAACCTGCCCCACCAGCGTGACCGTTTCGCCGTCCTCAACCACGCGATCCGCACCCGCGTTCGCTGTCGGCGCTGGCGGAGGCGGAGGCGGGGGGGCGGGCGGTGTCGGCGTCGGGTTCGACGGCGCCGGCGCCGGGCTGGTCTGCGGCGGCGGATTTGCACCTCCGGCATTTCCATCCCCAGGCGCGCCGCTCGCAGAACCGTCGCGGCCCGCGGCCGGCGGCGCGTTTGGGCCCGGAGCCGCCGACGGGCTGCCGTCGACAACCGACGATAGCGCATCGCCCTCATCGCTCTCGCGCGGGCAACCACCCATCATCGTTCCCAGGCCGCACGCGAGCACCGCAAGGCTCGCGATTGTGAGTAGCATGCGTCGCACGATTCGCTCCTCATGCGTGAAATCTCGATCCCCCGGTCGGCACGACGCCAACCACGGGTTCTCAAGCGACGGGGCGTCCCGCACATGCACGCGGGTTTGCTGACCGGCACCAACCCGCGATCCCGCCCCGCACCAAATTGAAACGAGTCGGAGCGCGACAAACCATCGCGCTCCGACCCGTTGACCACTCCGCTTCGCATCAGGCGCCATACGGCCGGCGCCGACCGATTACCGCGGCGGCACCGCGATCGTGATATCGCGCGTCGCGGTCGTCGAGTTTCCGTCCCGATCGGTGACCGTCAGAGTCACCCGACCGGTGCCGTATCCGTAGATTCGTCGCCGCACGATCGTTCCGCGCTCGATCTCGCCGAGCTGGATGTCCCACGTAAGCTGGTTCGAGTCCAGCCGCCACGCGACGGCGTCGTCGCGCAAATACCCATTCTCGCGGTCCCACGCATACGCCGTCAGCAGGCAGTCGCGGTAATCGGCATTGTTCGCCAAGCGACCCGTCGCGTTCACCGGAATGTCGACCGCGACGATCTCCGCGGCCGGCGGGTAGTTTGCCGGCGGCGTCGTCATTGTCACCGTGACGGACACGCTCGTGCTCCGACCATCCACGTCCGTGCCTGTCAGCGTGATGACCTGCACACCGACGTTGTTGAACTCCACCTCGACCTGCTTTCCACGCCCCAGGAACGCGCGCGTCGGCGTCGACCACACGAGGTTGTCGTTGGGCAGCTCGCCGAACGCCTCGGGATCGAAGCTCCACGCCCGCAGCAGGAACCGCTGACCCGCGTACGTCGACATCCCGTCGAGCGGTCGCTCGATCTCGATCCGCGGCGGCGCGTTTGCGTACTCAAACGCGATGCTGCGCACCGTGGTCGCACCGCGCGAGTCGGTCGCGGTGGCCGTGACCACGTGCCGGCCGAACGGCAGGTCGCGCGAGAACGCGATCCCCTCGCCGATCACGCCGATTCGATCGCTCGTCCATACGACGCGCGGCACGCCGTCTTCGAGGTCCGACGCCTCGCACGCGAACGTGAATCCGCGTCCGCCGAACCCGCGCCACGCCGGGTCGCTCGGATCGGGCGAAGTGATCCGCAGTTCCGGCGGCGCGTTCCCAAGCACCTGGTACACCGCGCCCCACGCGTTCACCGTGCGCGAGACCGAGCTGTCCGGGCTCGGGTGCGCCGTCTGCATCAGAATCCGCTCGACATCGTTCGCCGAGAGCGCCGGATTCGCCGCCCAGATCAGGGCCGCACAGCCCGCCACGAACGGACACGCCGCGCTCGTCGCGCTGAAGGTGTGAATGAACTGATTCTGCGGCGTCGGCCCCACCCAGACCAGTCCCGGCCCGAAGATGTCCACTTCCTCGGCGCCGTAATTGGAGTCGCCGCGGCGGTACTTCGAATTGGGCGCCAACGAGCCGACGCCGATCACGCCATCGTTCTCGCAAGGCGTGATCCACGCCCGCTCCCAGCAGATTTCACAATCGATGATTGGACAGGGATCGAAGCAGTCCTCGGCGTCGACATCCGAGTTGTCATTGCCCGCCGACGCGAAGAACAGCACGCCCGCGGCACGCCCGGCCGAGGTGATGAAGTTCATCGGTGCGAGCGCCGGGGTCGCCAGCGCCGGAACTCGGGCGCTGACGCTCATGCTGATGATGCGCGAGCCGCTGCCGTAGCCGATCAGAAACGCGCCGACATAGTTGAACACGTCGCCGCTGAGGCGAATCGTGGTTACGCGTCCGACGACCGGGCCGGCTGATCCCGCGGCGCCGAACGAATTGTCGGCGCGCCCCGCGAGCGTCATCACCGCCTCCATCCCGTGCCAAGGACAGGCGCCGCCGCCGGTGCAGGTCAGCTCGTTCATCCGAAACGGGTCCATCGCGTGTATCGAGTTGGTGTGGTGAACCCAGCTCGTCGGCATGTCCTGACCCTGGCTGAATCCGCCGTCGATCACCGCGACGTTGATCTTGTTCCCCAGCTTGCCGGCGCGATCGAGCAGCGCCCACGCCTCCGCCACGCCCGTGTTCTGGCCGCCCGCCAGGCTCATGTAGCTCCAGGCGAACGGGTTCGGGGTATACGCCGCGCCGCCGATCATCGGCGTGTTCGGCATGCCGGCGCCTTCGGTGACGTTTCGATCCGCGAACGACTCCGAGCGCAGCACGAAGTTGATGCCGATGTTGTTGCCGGTCGCCATCTCCTCGGCGGCCGCCGCCACCAGCGCCGCCGCCGCGTCGCTGCCGACGCGCAACTCGCCGGTGCGCTGGGGGTTGATGGCTGCAAGATCCGCCTCGGCGCGCGAGAGATTCGCGAGCGCCGGGTTGATCCGCACCAGGAACATCTTTTCGCCCGGCAGTCCGTACTGCGCAGGATCCTGTACGCCCAATACCTGCCCGTCCCACCGCGCAACGAACGCGTTGACCCGGGCGTCGTCGTTCGTGGTCAGCAGGAGTTCGTTCTCGACAAACTCGCACGGCTGACCCGACGAGTCCGTCATCGCCGCCAGCGGCCGCGGCGCGCCGCCGTCAATTCCGTCGATCGTCGCGGTCAGCGGCTTCACAGTCGCGTCGACCTTGAGCGTGGGTGCGGGCATAGGCGCCGGGGCGTTCGGGTCGGCCGGCGGGCTGCTGGTCGTCGAACTCGGCGCCGCACCGCCGTTCCCGTCTGTGCCGGGCGCCGTCGCGTTCGCCGTTCGCGTGGCGCCTCCGCTCGCGTCGCTGCCGTCGGTGTCCTCGTCGGGCATTGGACAGCCCGCGATACTCAACAACACCGCCGCCGCAAGGGGCATGGCGCGCAGGCCGTGCCAAAGTCGTTTCGTGCGCATCGGATCATTCTCCGCTGGAGCTTGTAGGAATCGCTGTTGCCGGGCCGCGTCCGCACGCCGCCGCGGGGTGGGTCGCGTTCGTCACCCCCACCGACCAAGCGACGGGGCGTTCGCAGCATTCACGCGCCCGAACCCGTACACTGCTCGCCGTCGCGACCCGCGGCGACGGCCGGTTGCGAGACGAACGACCGGGCAACGCCGGATGCGAAACCCATGAACGCGCAACGTCCGATTCTGATCCTCACGGCATCCGCGGGCGCCGGGCACACCGTCGCCGCCCGCGCGCTCGCCGAGGCGTTCGCGACCAGCGCGCCCGCGCGCACGGTCGAGGTGATCGATGTGCTGGATCTCGCGAACGCGTTTTTCCGCCGACTCTACGCCCAGGGCTATCTCGGTCTGGTCCGCCACGCACCCGGCGCCATGGGCTGGCTCTATGAAACCATGGACCGCCCGGACCGCCCGCTTCGCGAGCGACTCCGCGTTGCGTTTCAGCGGCTGAACCTGCGCGGCTGTGCGCACCAACTGGTCGCGCGCGACCCAGCGCTGATCGTCAACACCCACTTCCTGCCGGCCGAGATCGTCGCCGAGCTGCGACGGCGCGGCGCGTGGAGCGTGCCGCAGGCCACCGTCACCACCGATTTCGAGACGCATCGCATGTGGGTGCACGAGCCGACCGAGCGCTACTACACGGCGACGGAAGAGGGCAAGGCGTATCTCGCGACGTGGCGCGTGCCGCCGGAGCGCATCGTGGTCAGCGGCATCCCGGTCCGCGCCGCGTTTGAACAGCCGCTCGATCGCGAAGCCGCCCGCCGCGCGCTCGGTCTTCCCGAGCGCCGACCGATGGTGCTGCTGCTCTGCGGCGGGTTCGGCGTGGGCCCGACTGGCGACCTGTTGCGCGAGCTGATGCGGCTCGACGACACGGTGCAGATCGTGGTGGTGACGGGGCGCAATGCCCCGCTTCGGGAGCGCCTCAACGCGATCGCGGAGGCCGCGCCGCAGCGTGTCGGCGTGGTCGGGTTCACAGACCGCATGCACGAGTACATGCGCGCCGCGGACCTCGTCGTGACCAAGCCCGGCGGCCTAACCGCGAGCGAGGCGCTGGTCTGCGGGCTGCCGATCGTGGTCGTGAATCCGATTCCCGGGCAAGAAGCGCGGAACAGCGATCACCTGCTGGAGCACGGTGCGGCGATCAAAGTGAACAATCCCAGGCTGCTCGGACATCGCGTCGGCGCATTGCTCACCGACCCGAACCGGCTCGCACGGCTTCGTGCCGCCGCCGCCGCGCTTGCACGCCCCGGCGCGGCGGAGCGCATCGTTCGGGATGTGCTGGGGTTGCTTGGGGGTTTCGACGCCCCCAACCCGTCGGTCGTTCCGACGGAGGCGGCGCCCGTCGCGAGCGGCGGCGGCTCCGCGAACTGAACGCGACCGGCGCGGAGGGCGCGGGATGAAACGCTGCCCCGCGTATTTCGACACTGGACGGACGAGCGGTGGCGCCCGGACTTATCGCGACGCCAGTTGAGTCTGAATCGTCGCGAGCACGTCCTTCGGATCCGGCCGGTCCTGCACGCCCTTGGCGATTCTTCGCCACACGATTCGACCTTCGCGATCGATCAGGAACATCGCCGGCAGCGCGATGTCGCTCGCCTTGGGCCCGCCGCCTTTGTGCAGCACGCCGTAGCGCTGAATGACCTCGGTATCCGGGTCGGAAAGGATGGGGAAGGTCAGGTTGTTGCGCTCGACGACGTCGAAGGAGCGTGCCGGCGAGTCGACGGAGATCGCCAGCAGGCGGCCGCCGGCGTTCTGCAGTTCAGTATGGATAGCCCCGAACCCGCGGAGCTCTGCGACGCAGAACGGTCACCAGTGTCCACGATAGAACACGAGCAGGGCCGGCCCGCGTTGCAGAAGCGGCGCAAGCTCCACGGGACGCTGGTTGTGATCCAGCAGCGTGAAGTTCGGCGCGAGCGCGAGCTGCCCGGCGGCGGACGCCGGCTTCGGCAGCGAGAAAAGCATGAAGAACGCAACGAAGAAAAACGCCAGCACGCCGATTTGCACGCCGGCCAGCCCACGCACCCAGCGGCGGCGATCGTGCCACGCGGCGTAGATCGCAAGCCCCACGCCGAGCACGCCGAGCGCGAACAGCGGCCAGCCCGTCGAGCGCGAGAACGGGTTTTCGAGCAGGCTCATGTAGACGGGCAGGGCGGCGGCGGTCGGAACGGTCGCTGCCAGCGCGAGGCGTGTGCGGCGTTCGTTCGACCCGGCGCGGCCGACGCGGGCTGGACTCGGCGGCACAATTGGCTCCTGTCGCGTGGGTGGCGCCGCGGGGCGCTTGCGGAAAAACTGCACGTCGGGTTCGACGCGGATCGCGTCCCGGCGTTCGATGCCGGCGACCGCGGAGTGTTACACCATCACCGACGATTCGCAAGCGATGACGGCATCGAGGCGGCCCCGGGATCGCCAACAGTCGTTCGGGCTGCTTGACCACAAACGTCGGGGCGCAGCGACGAACTTGGGCGCGCCACCGACGCGATCCCGATCTTCACGTCGCCGCCGGAACATGCCGCAATGGTCGTCGCGACGCGTCCGTGGCGTCGGGCGCGAGAATCCGCTCATGGGATTGCATCGCTCGGTCCGACGGCCGGCCGAAAGTCCATTCGGCCGTCGCCGACCGAGCGCGTTTCACGGCTTCACGGGGCGGCCGCCGGGTGATTTGAGGTTCCGAGGGCCGAGCGTCCTGCACGAAGAGTTCAACTGGCGTACCGCCACGACGATCTGACGGGCTGGATGGCGTTGGCAAGTGCCGCGGAGATCAGCGTTTGCAAGCCGGTCCCATCGCGGCGTTGCCGCCCCGGCGCGTCACCCTCGCGTTGAACTCCGCGTGGCGCGGGCGGTCTCTGGCGGATGAGTCGGTCGGCATGCGGGAACGGCCCGACCGGCCCCATCGGAAGGCTCTCTCGCGCGCACGCGCGCCGACGCAAATATCAAACCAGATGGTTGACAATCATCCCGCCGCCGATATACTAAACCACATGGTTATAGATCGCTCTCCGCAACTGGATCGTGTCTTTCACGCGCTGGCCCATCCCGCGCGGCGCGCGATCCTGCGCCGCCTCGCCGCCCGCGAGCAGAATCTCAGCGAGCTGGCGGCCCCCCTGAACATGTCCTTTCCCGCGGCGTCCAAGCACATCAGGGTGCTGGAGCGGGCGAAGCTGGTTCGGCGCCGCATCGTCGGACGCCAGCACATCTGTCGGGTCGAGGGCGGGCCGCTGGCGTCGGCCAACCTGTGGCTGGAGGAGTACCGCCGCAACTGGGAGCGGAACTTCCTCCGCATGGACGCTTTGCTCGACCGCATGAAAGCCGAAGAACGAGACCAAACCACGAGACCGTCCAAACGCTGAAGGAGCTGAACGATGCAGAACCCCGGCACGATGAATGTCACCACGCCCTCCGACCTCGAGATCGTCATTACGCGCGCCTTTGATGCGCCGCGCCGCCTCGTGTGGAAAGCGATGACGACGCCGGAGTTGATCCGGCAATGGCTGTTTCTGCCGCCGGGCTGGAAAATGACGCGGTGCGAAGAGGATGTGCGCGTGGGCGGGTCGTATCGCTGGGAATGGGCCGGCCCGGACGGGCGGATCGCCATGGCGATGGGCGGCGTCTACCGCGAGGTCGTGCCGCAACAGCGCCTGGTTCGCACCGAGAAATTCGAGTTCGGCTGCCAGCCGCAGGCCGGTGAACAGCTGGGAACGATGGAGTTCGTCGAGCAGGGCGGCGGCACGCTGGTGACGATCACGGTCGTCTATCCATCGAAGGACGCGCGCGACGCGGCGCTCGCCTCCGGCATGGAGCGGGGCATGTCCGCTGGATACGACAAGCTCGAAGCGCTGCTGATCTCCGGCAATATCCGCTGATCGAGAAGCGGGACCGGCGCACCGGCCTGCCGAGGAGACGTTCCATGACCCCAACGCACTCTCCACGCCGCGTGTTGAGGAGCGCCGGTGCCGTGCTCGCGGGATTGCTGGTGATCATGATTCTGTCGATCGCAACGGACGTCGCGATGTACGCAACGGGGATCTTTCCCGCGCGAGGACAGCCGCTGTCGGACTCGCTCTGGCTGATTCCAACGGGGTACCGGCTCGCACTGGGTGTGCTTGGTTGCTGGCTTGCAGCGCGACTCGCGCCGCGACGACCCTTCGAGCACGCGCTGGCGCTCGGCGGCATCGGTTTCCTCCTTGGCATGGTCGGCCTCATCTTGAACCTGAACGCCGCTCCGCCGCTCGGCCCGACTTGGTACGCCGTCGCGGTCATGGTGATGACCATGCCTGCCGCGATCCTTGGCGGATGGTTCGGCGGTGGCGTTGGAGCGCTTGACAGGGCCTGAATGGGAATAGGAGACTACGATGAAAACCACGATTGGCGTCGCGGAGTACGATTCAGCACAGTCGCCGGCCGAAGCGCCCGTGTGCCGGAGACTGCGGGCGGAGATCGAGCGGGCGCTTCCCAACGCCACATCCAGGGTCTGGCATGGATCGCCCGTCTGGTTCGTCGGGGATATTCCGGTCGCGGGTTACAACGTGCCGGCCAGGGGTGGCGTGGTACTGCTCTTCTGGAACGGCCAGGCGTTCGGCGATTCCGCGCTCACGCCGATCGGCAAGGGCAAGGCGGCGCAGACTCACTTCCGAGCGCTCTCTGAGATCAAAGTGACCCCGCTCCGGCAGTGGTTGAAGAAGGCGGGAGCCGAGATCTGGGATGTCAGTTCGATCCGCCGGCTGAGGTCGCGCGCGCGGAAACGTCTGTGACGCGCGACCCGGCGGTGGAGTCCGCCCGTGCTGCGCCGTGGATGCACTTGGAAGATGTCGCATGACAGACAAGGCCGCGACGATCGACGAATACCTTGCGGGTGTCCGCCCTGAGCAGCGCGCGGCGCTCAACCGGCTTCGAAAGGCGATTCGTGCCGCCGCGCCCGACGCTGACGAGTGCATCACCTATGGTCTTCCAGGTTTCCGGCTTCTCGGGAGGTCGCTGGTTGCGTTCGGCGCGAGCGAACGGCACTGTGCGTTCTACCCAATGAGCGGGACGACGATCGCGCATCACCAGGAAAAGCTGGGTTCGTTCGAGACGAGCAAGGGGACGATCCGCTTTCAGCCGGGCAAGCCCATCCCTGCGGGGCTGATCCGAATTCTGGTGAAAGCCCGAATCGACGAGATCCACGCCTTGCAGAGCAAGGCGCGACGCCCGGACCAGGCTCACGGCAAACGGAAGGCCGGCCGCGTTGTCGGTGTGCCCGATCCGCGGTCGGCCCGGCCTCCGAGGCGTTCCAGATGAGCTGGAGCAACTGGGTGCGGCAGAGCCACCGCTGGCTGTCCATCGCCTTTACGGTGACCGTCGTTGCCAACATCGTGGCCATGTCTGTGGGACGCGGCGAGATGCCTCCGCCATGGGTGGTCTACTCGCCGCTGGTTCCGCTCGCCTTGCTCATGCTCACCGGCCTGCACTTGTTTGTGCTGCCGTATGCCGCCAGGTCGCGCAACAGGCGACATGACGTGGAGAACATGGAATGACTGTCAAGAAGACCGAGAAGCCAGCGCGGGTCGCCAAGCCGGCCGCCGCCGGGCGAATCCCCAAAAAGTCCACGGGATTCACGGACGCGGAACGAGCCGCGATGAAGGAGCGCGCCCGCGAGCTGAAGGCGGAGGCCCGCCCCAGCAAGAAAAAGACGGACGGGGAACGCGCCGTGCTCGCCAAGATCGCCGAGTTGCCGCAGCCGGACCGCACGTTGGGTGAGCGGCTGCACGCGATCGTCAAGGCCAACGCGCCCGCCCTCGCGCCGAAACTCTGGTATGGGATGCCGGCCTATGCCACGCAGGACGGCAAAGTCGTGTGCTTCTTCCAAGCCGCGGCGAAGTTCAAGACGAGGTATGCCTCGTTCGCGGACACGGACACGGCGAACCTCGACGAAGGGGCCGGGGTGATGTGGCCTACGGGTTTTGGGCTGAAGGCGCTCACCGCTGCCGAAGAGGCGAAGCTCGGCGCGCTCGTGAAGAAAGCGATGAGCTGACGGTCGGTCGCGTCCATGCGACGATCACGGTTTCACGGCCAGCGGACTCCGCGTTCCCGGGACCAGGAACGTATTCCTGCCACGAAGAGTTCGACGGGCGTGCGCTCACGCCGAGCATGCGCCGGAGTTCGACGCACGCGACTCGACTCCATCAGTGGCTCCCAGGGCGCGGGATGGGCGACGATTCGGCACTGGCGCTCAGGGCGTCGAAATATCGCCGCAGCTCGGCGACGGAGTCGTCGAACAGTCGCAACGATCGAGCAGCGCGGGTCTGCATGACCGCCCCCTGCATGACGGCAAGCACGAACCGCGCGACGGCGGTGCGGTCGAGCTCCTTCGGCAGGCGGCCGGCGGCTTCGTCGAGCCAGGACTCGACGACTTCGCACCACTGGCGAAAATTGGCGTCGATCAGTGCGCGTATCTCGGCGTGGTTATCGCTGAGTTCGAGCGCGAGGTTTCCGATCGGGCACCCGAGCGCGCAGCCGGTGGCTTCGAGGCCCGCGCGATACTGACCAAGCAGGGCGAAGATGCGCTCGATCGGGTCGGGGGCGGAGGCCGCCGCCGGATCAGTCACCCACGGTCGCAGCATTTCGAGATAACGCTGCAGGACGCCGATCAGCAGGGCCTCTTTGCTCGGGAAAAAGTGGTAGAGGCTTCCGCTGTTGACGTCGGCCTCGCGGAGGATGGTGGAGATGCCGGTCGCGTTGTAGCCCTGCTCGTGGAATAGCCGCATGGCGACGTCGAGGATTCGGGTTCTCGTTTGCGAAACGGTCACTGGCTATTCACTGATTGAACGTTCTATCAATTCCGAATCGAGTCGTCAAGCACTTCGTCGACGGCTGAAATCGCAGTCTCATGCCCTTCGGCACAATATTATAGGACTTTCATCATCTCACAATGTTTGAAGTGCCATCGCCGCGCACGGGAGCTGTCTCTCCGCGGAACAACGCCGAGCTGGGCACGCCCGGTGGTCGGTTGCGGCGAGTGGGGCTGGCTTCAAGGTAGCGGGTCAATTGCGTGTAGAAGTGAAGTTGAAAGGGCGGCACGGGCGGCTGGCCCGTGTCTTTCCCATGAACGGGCGAGACGCCCGTACCACCCAGACCAACCTGAACGGGCGGAACGCCCGTGCCACCCGGATCAAACCGACCCACTACCGGCTTCGGCGTCGTGTTTGCGGGTTGTTGTTCATCGCGCGCCGCGGGTCGTGCAACGCTGGCGCGCACAGACCAACGAATTCGTCACCGAGGTGTCCAAGATTGCAGGCGGGCACGGGGCGTCATCGCCAGGTGTGCCCGGCGCCGGGCGGCAGCGGGGGGTTCAGGCGCAGACGCGATTGTGCCGTTGAGATCGGTGGACGATGCCTGCGCGTGTGTCGATTGCTGGCGCTCGCACGGGCGTTCGCGTTCGGTCAGCGCGTCTCGGGCCGCGTATCGAGCGGGCGCGGGTTGCGGTTATCATTCGCGCGCCGGAAGCGCGACGGAGACGACCGCGACGCGGGTGACCCGCGGCGCGGCGGTGGGTTTCACCAACGGATCGTCGCGGCAGCGCGGCGGCCAAGCGAGCGGCACGATGTTCACCCGTCTGAATCGAACCATCAAACGCATGGTCCTGAAGCAGCAGAAGGCCAAGCCGATCGTCCGCATCAGCGACACGACGCTGCGCGACGGGTTGCAGACGCCGGGCGTGAAGCTCGACGTCGCCCAGCGCGTGCGCATCGCGAGCGCGCTCGCGGACGCCGGCGTGCATTCCATCGACGTCGGATTTCCGGCGATGGGTCCGGCCGAGGTGGAGGCCATTCGCCGCACCGCACAGGCCGTCCGCGGGCCGATCCTGTCGTGCACGTCGCGCACGAAGATCGAGGACATCGACCTCTGTCGCGAAGCGCTCCGCGACGTCTCGCCGTTCAAGCGGGCCATCACGCTCTTCATCGGCACCAGCCCGGTGCACCGCGAAGACAAGCTCAACATGACCAAGCCGCAGATCATCGAGACGATGGTCCGCTGCATTCAGTACGCCGCCGAGCACTTCGAGATCATCGGCTTCGGACCCGAAGACGCGTCGCGGACCGAGCCCGATTTTCTCTACGAGGTCTATCGCGAGGCGATCGCCGCCGGCGCGATCTCGATCGGCTTCACCGACACGGTCGGTATCCTCACGCCGCGAAAGGCCGCGGACACGATCCTGCGGCTTCAGGACCGGGTGCCGAACATCGACGACGCGCTGATCGGCGTGCATTTTCACAACGACCTGGGCCTCGCGACTGCGAACTCGCTCGCATGTGTGCAGGCCGGCGCGCACATCGTGCAGGGCACGATCAACGGCATCGGCGAGCGGGCGGGCAACACGGCGCTGGAAGAGGTCGTGCTCACGCTCGCGCTGCATCGCGACGAGTATCGCCGCGACGTGTCGGTCGACCCGGCGAAGCTGTACGCCTTGTCGCAGTTGGTCGCCAAGCTGACATCGTTTGCGCCTGCGCCGAACAAGGCCGTCGTCGGGCGGAACATCTTTCGCACCGAGGCCGGGATTCACCAGGACGGCATCCTCAAGAATCCCGAGACCTACATGCCGTTTCCGCCGGAGCTCATTGGCGCGCCGGAGATTCAGCTCGTGCTCGGCCGGACGAGCGGGCGCAGCGCCGTGCGGCACTACCTGGCGGCGGCCGGCGTGGAGGCGACCGAGGAGCACGTCAAGCTGGTGATGGACTACCTGCGCGAAGAATCGAGCGTGCCGGAGCACAGCGAAGAGGTCCGCGGGTTCCTCGATCGCCTGCGCCCCTACATGGCAGCGGAAGAGCTGCCGAGCACCGCCGCGGAGGACGACGCGACGGGCGCGCCGTCGGCGGAGCTTCCGACCGAATCGACGCCGGCCGCGAACGACGCCGTGCAGGTGCGCCGGGCGTCGTAGTCGCCGGCGTGCCAGGCGTCGTAGTTGCAGGGGTGCCGTGCGTCGTGTTTGCAGGCGTGCCGGGCGTCGTAGTCGCAGGGGTGCCGTGCGTCGTGTTTGCAGGCGTGCCAGGCGTCGTAGTTGCAGGGGTGCCGTGCGTCGTGTTTGCAGGCGTGCCGGGCGTCGTAGTCGCAGGGGTCGCGCGGGCGGCGGTGCGAGAGATCGCGGGGTGTGTGACACTTTCGGCGGGCGCGGCGTCCGTTGGGTCGCCCGAGTGCGTGACACTTTCTGCGGGCGCGGCGTCCGTTGGGTCGCCCGAGTGCGTGACACTTTCGGCGGGCGCAGAATTCCGCCCCAACGGGGCGACGGCGTGTCGCCACGGGTGAAGCCGCGCCAGCGGCGGAACCCGTGGATCGAAAATCCGAAAGGTCGCGTCCGCCCCAACGGGGCGGGGGAATGCGTGCGGCAACGATCCGGCTTCCCTCGGCCCCTGCCGGGGCCGCAGAAATCCGCGCGACGTCGTCCACGGGTTCCGCTCGGCCCTCGCGGGCCTCGCTCCTCCCGTGGCGACACCCCTTGGCCCCGTCGGGGCCGCCCCAGCTGTGACGCACCCAAAATCTCGCCCTCGTTGGCGTAACGCCGACCGCCGGCGGACCGTCACACGCGGCGTGTGCGCCGCGCGCGGCGGGCGCGCCTCGCACGGCGGATGCGCCTCGCGCGCTTGGCAATGTGCCGCGAAGCGCGGCCATCGTCCCGGAGACACGGCGCGCCTCGCGCGCTTCTCGCGCCTGGCAGTACGCCGCGAAGCGCGGCCGTCGTCCCGGAGTCACGGCACGGCACGGCACGCGCGGCGGGCACGCCTCGCACGCCTGGCAATTGGCGTTTCATCGCGGTCGCCGCGACGGCGCGAAATTCCCCACACGACGGTGCGAAATTCTCCACACGACTGCGCGAAGTTCCCCACACGACGGCGCGAAATTCCCCACACGATGGTGCGAAATTCTCCACACGACTGCGCGAAGTTCCCCACACGACGGCGCGAAATTCCCCACACGACGGCGCGAAGTTCCCGACGCGACTGCCCCGAATTCCCCACGCGACTGCGCTAAGTTCTCCACGCGACGGT
>JBFXAM010000013.1:0-57320 GCA_050184295.1 Phycisphaerae bacterium
ACTCACGATCGGCGGCGGCGGCCCCACGATCACGCAGCAGCCGCGGAGCGTCAGCAGCTGCGTCGGCCGGCCGGCCTCGATCAGCGTCACCGCGCAGGGCGCCGGGCTCAGCTACCAGTGGCGGCTGAACAACAACCCGATCCCGGGTGCGACCAACGCGACCTACGCGATCGCAAGCGTCGCGTCCGGCGACTTCGGCACGTACACCGTGCTCGTCTCGCTCGGCTCGTGCAGCACGCTCAGCAATCCCGCGACGCTGACCAACACGGTCCGCGGCGACGCCAATTGCAGCGGGCAGGTCAACAACTTCGACATCGACGCGTTTGTGCTCGCACTCGCCGCGCCGCAGGCCTGGCAGATGACCTATCCCTGCGACCTGATCTGCGCGAACGACATTAACGGCAACGGGCTCGTCAACAATTTCGACATCGAACTCTTCGTCGAGTGCGTCGCCAACCTCGGCTGTCCGTAGCCGCGCCGGCGACGCGGACCCCAGCGCATCGTTCCCCAACCGGTCCGCCGACGGGCACGCTGACCGTCGGCGGCCCGGTGTGGCGCGCCCCGGCGTTCACCAGCTGTCACCATACGCCCTGTACCGCGAACGGGCTTTCCACCGATAGCGAGGGGTGGGCGTCGTGCGCCGCGCGCCGCAGCGCCCCGGCGCGCGGCAGCAGTCACGCCGCGTCGCGATCGCCGTGCCTTTGCCGGAGATTCTGTGGAGCCGCCCGTGACGGCCACCGCGCCGCGGTCCCAACCGCTCGCGACCACGCTCGCCGAACGAACGGCGCGCGGCGATCACTACGGCGTGCTCGCGCTGGCGCTCCCGTTGCTGGCGCGCGGCGCCGACGCGGTCGAAGCGGCCTGGGCGGCGTGCCGCGCCTACGTCGCGCTCGGACTGAACGGGCCGGCGCGCGAGCTTCTCGCGGCACGCCGCGCCGACCTGCTGGCGCTGCCCGAAGCGGGCGACCTGCGTGATCGCCTCGCGCGCGAGCCGTCCGGACGCGTCTCGTGGAGCCGCACGCAGACCGGGCTCGACGATCGGCTGGCGCAGCTCTTCGACCGCTGGCCCGGACTGCGTCCGCTCGACACGCTGATTCGCGCCATCCCGCGCGCCCATGAGCTCTACCGCAGCGTCGACGGCAATCTGCATCTTGCGACGCGCGACGAGCGTGGCATGCGCCGCTGGCTCCCCGGCGTGCTCGACACGCGCGCCGCGGTCGAGGCCGCCCGCCTGCCCGACGATCCGAGCCGCGTCGTGTGCGGGTCGCTCGTGGTGCTCGACGATCGCTTCGCCAGCCTCCTGCGGCGCGTGTTTCGCGACACCCATCACATGCTCGTGACGTACTCGCCGCGCATCTACGTGCTCGAACCCGATCCGCGCGTCTTCGCGGCGTCGGTTTGCGCGGCGGAAAGCGTCGAATGGTGGGTGCATCCGCGGACGACGCTGTTCGTCGGTCCCGACTGCGTGGCGCAGTTGGAAGCTCACCTGCGCGAGCACCCCGGCCGCGCCGCGCCCGAGTATTGCCTGCGGCTCCCGGGACCGACCGGGCTCGATCCGCGCGCCGTGACGGACGCCGCGCAGCGCGTGCTGGCGGGGCGCCAACCGCGCGCCGAAGCGACGCTCGCACGCATCGCGGAGCGTTACCGCGACCGCACACGCGCGACCTGGGCGCGCCGCTTCGCCGCACCGGGCGCCGAACCGCTGCGCGTCCTCGGCCTGACGAGCCGCTTTACAACCTATCTGCAATACTCGATGCGCGATCTCCAGGCGGCGTTCGAGGCGGCCGGCTGCCGGTTCCGATTGCACATCGAGGAGACCGACCACGACCTGCGTCCGCCGATCGAGACCGCCGAGGCCGTGGCCGAGTTTCAGCCTGACCTCGTGGTGGTGATCGATCACCACCGGCACGAGTACGACCCGGTCATTCCGGCCGCCGTGCCGTTCGTCTGCTGGGTGCAGGACTTGCTGCCGAACCTCGCCAGCCGGGCCGCCGGCGCGGCGCTCGGGCCGCTCGACTTCTACATTGCCCCGCAGCTCGAATCGTTCGTCCGCAATTACGATTACCCCGCGGGACAGGGGCTGGCGTGGACCATGGCAACCTGCGAGCGCGTCTACAGCGCTGCGCCGTTGCCGGATTCGGAGCTCGGCCCGCGGCGCTGCGACTTCTCGTATGTGAGCCACCAGTCGCTCGCGGTCGATGCGCTCCACGCGCAACGCCGGGCCGCGTTTGCCGACGACGCGCTCGCACGCCGCCTGGTCGACGCGTGCTATCGGCGGCTGCGCGAGACCTTTGAAGCGCACCCCGCGACCGCGTGCGCGGGGCTCGATCCGCTGCTCGAAGACGTGCAGGCGCAGGAAGGGCTGCGACCCGCGTCGCCCGAAGCGCTCGCCAACCTGCGCATCCACTACTTCTACCCCGTCGCCGAGCGCCTGTTCCGCCACCAGGCACTGGAGTGGATCGCGGACTACTGCGACCGAACGGGGCATACGCTGCGGCTGTACGGCGCGGGTTGGGATGCGCACCCCCGCTTCGGGCGCTATGCGCGCGGACCCGCCGGCAACGGCGCCGAGCTGCGCGCCATCTACCAGGCGAGCGCGATCAACCTCCAGATCGTCGGCACGGGCGCCGTCCACCAGCGGCTGCTCGACGGCCTCGCCGCCGGCGGGTTCTTTCTGATGCGCTACACGCCCGGCGACGCTGTCCACGACGCGGCCCGCCGCGTGAACGCCGCCCTGCGGCAGTATGACGTCCGCCCCGGCGTCGAATACCGCGCGTCCGACTGCCCCGAGCTGGCCGACGCCATCCAGGCGCGCTGGAATCTCTGCGGGCTGGCGAAGAAGTGCGAGCGGTTCACGCTGTCCGCGGAGCGGCTGAAGTTCTTTCGCGCGCTCGAGGCCGACGGATACCGCGGCATCGCCGGCGCGGTCTTCGACGACTATCCGCACGTCGCTTTCGACTCACGCGCCACGTTCGAGCGCGCCGCCGAGCGCTTTCTCAGCGACGCGGACGCGCGGCGCCGCATCGCCACAACCATGCGCAGCGCGGTGCTCGCGCGGTTCACCTATGGCGCGCTGGTCGACGCGTTGCTCGCGTTCCTGACGCGGCATCTGAACGACCGGACCGCGTGACGCATGCGATGGCGGTCCGCGGGTGTCGCGCAACTCCTGCGTCATCAAGCCGATTCAGCCGCCCCGCCGATACGAACAGCGGGCGCAACCTGCGCCCCGCGAGGACGCCATGCTCGCCGGACGACAACGCTTGCGGAACAAACTCGATGAGCTCGCGCGGCGCGGTGTGCGGCGGGTGGGCCTGTATGGCGCCGGCGAGCACACGCAGGCCGCCTCTGACGTGCTGCGCCGCTCGCCCGTACCGGTGGTCGCGGTGCTGGACGACGATGCACGGCGCTGCGGGCAGCAATGCGCGGGGTTGCCGATCGTGACGCCGGCGGCCGCGCGCAGCCTCGACCTTGACGCGGTCGTGATCTCAACCGACGAATACGAGCGCCAAATCTGGAAGCGCCGCGGAGCGCTTACGGCCGCCGGCATCGACGTGCACCGGCTGTATCCAGAGCTCTCGGGCTGGTCGTTCTCGCCCGCGAACCTGCGCGGCGTGTGGCGCCGCTGGTCGGCGGCGTACGTGCGGAGCATGCGACAGCGTGAGCAGCGCCGCGCGAAAGCACGCCTCGACCGCCGCGGTTGGCTCGACTCTCTCGCCGCGCGGCCGGCCGACGCGTTCGCGCCGGACTACGCGGACCTGTGGTTCCTTTACACCACGGTACGGCGCCGCCGGCCGCGGGTCGTGCTCGAGTTCGGCAGCGGGTGCTCGACCGTGATGATCGCGCGGGCGCTGTGGGACAACGTCAACGGCCGCCACACGGACGCAAGGCTGGTGACGGTCGAAGCCGACGCGCGCTGGGCGGAAGTGACGCGCGGCACGTTGCCGGCGCACCTGCGGGCGATGACGGACATCTTCGTCGCACCGGCGATTGAGGACACGTTTGCGGGCGCCCCCGTGCTGCGACACGAGCGGCTGCCCGACGTGACGCCCGACTTCATCTACCTCGACGGCCCGGCGCTCAGCGCCGCGCGACCCGCCGCGATCGACGTGCTCGCGCTCGAACCGCGGTTTCCGCGCGGATTCTTCATGGTTGTCGACGGGCGCGCCGAGAATGTCGCGCTGCTGCGCCGCGCGCTGCGGCGGCAGTACGCGGTCCGGACGAACCACGGGTTGCAGAACACGACGTTTGCGCTGCTCGGGTAGCGCGACGACCGCCCACGACGCCCGCCTCCGGCGCGCGTCCGTACGCGAGGAGCAAGAGTGGCCGACATGCAGCCCACACGCGCCCCGTCCACCGCCGGCGCCGGCGCCGCCGCCGCACCCGACGCGCCGCTGGTGCTTGGCGGCCGCGCGGTGGGCGGGAGCGCGGCGTGCCTGGTCGTCGCGGAGGTCGCGCAGGCCCACGACGGCAGCCTGGGAACGGCCCACGCGTTCATCGATGCGGTCGCCGAGGCGGGTGCGGACGCGGTCAAGTTTCAGACGCACATCGCGCACGCCGAGAGCACGCCCGCGGAGCCGTGGCGCGTCGCGTTCAGTCCCCAGGATGCGAGCCGCTATGAGTACTGGAAGCGCATGGAGTTCAGCGAGGAGCAGTGGCGCGGTCTGAAGCGCCACGCGCAGGAGCGCGGCCTGCTGTTTCTCAGTGCGCCGTTCTCGATCGAGGCGTTCGAACTGCTGCGGCGCGTGGGCGTGCCGGCGTGGAAGGTCGCGTCGGGCGAATTGACCAACACGCCTCTGCTCGAACGGATCGCCGACACCGGCCTCCCGGTGCTGCTGTCGTCGGGGATGTCGACGCTGGCGGAGCTCGACGCCGCCGTCCAGCGGCTCCGCGGGCGCGGCGCGCCGCTTGCTGTTTTCCAGTGCACGTCGATGTACCCGACGCCGCCTGAGCACGTCGGGCTCAACGTGCTTGCGGCGCTGCGCGAACGATATCGCTGCCCAGTGGGGCTCTCCGATCACTCCGGCGAACTCGTCGCGGGGCTCGCCGCCGCGGCGCTCGGCGCCGACCTGCTCGAAGTGCACGTGACGTTCAGCAAACAAATGTTCGGACCCGACGTCGTCGCGTCGCTCACGTTGGACGACCTTCGGCGACTTGTGGATGGCGTGCGGTTTCTCGACCGCGCCCGCGGCGCGCCGGTCGACAAGGACGCGCTCGCCGCAACACTCGCGCCGGTGCGCCGCGCGTTCATGCGCAGCGTCGTGGCGCGGGTCGACCTGCCGGCGGGAACCGTGCTTCAGCCGGAGCACCTGGTCGCCAAGAAGCCGGGGACCGGCGTCCCCGCCGCGCGCCTGCCGGAGCTGGTGGGACGCCGACTGACGGAGCCCCTGCGCGCCGACGAGCCGGTGCCGGCGGCGCTGCTGGAGGCACGCTGACATGCCGCGTCGCATCTGCGTGGTGGTCACGGCGCGTCCCAGCTATGCGCGCGTGAAGTCCGTGCTCACCGCCATCCGCAACCGCCGGGCGCTCGAACTCCACGTCGTCGTCGCCGCCTCGGCGCTGCTCGACCGCTATGGCAGCGCGGTGCGGACGATCGAACAGGACGGCTTTCCCATCGCGGCGCGCCTCTACACCGTGCTCGAAGGCGACGCACCAGCCCTGATGGCCAAGACCACCGGACTCGGGCTGATCGAAATGGCGACCACGCTCGAGCGCCTGCGTCCCGACGTCGTCGTGACGATCGCCGACCGCTATGAGACGCTCGCGACCGCGACGACCGCCGCGTACATGAACATCCCGCTGGCACACCTGCTGGGCGGCGAGATGACGGGCTCGATCGACGACAAGGTGCGCCACGCGGTGACGCAGCTCGCGGACCTGCACTTCGTCGCGACCCAGCAAGCCGCGTGGCGGGTGATGAGCATGGGCCATCCGCCGGATCGCGTCTTCGTCACCGGCTGCCCGTCGGTCGACATCGCCGCCGAGGTGCTCGCCGACCCGGCGTTGCGCTTCGATCCGATCGACAAATACGGCGGCGTGGGCCCGCGGCTCGATCTTTCGAGCGGCTACCTGCTGGTGCTTCAGCAACCCGTGACGACGGAGTTTGAGGCCGCGCGCCACCAGATCGTCGAGACGCTGCACGCAATCCGCGCCGTGAACCTGCCGACGCTCTGGTTCTGGCCGAACGTCGACGCCGGCGCCGACGGCGCCGCGGACGGCATCCGCACGTTCCGCGAGCAGGAGAAGCCGGCCAACGTGCACTTCTTCAAGAACATGGCGCCGCCCGACTTTCTCCGCGTGCTCTACAACTGCCGCTGCCTCGTCGGCAACTCCAGCGTCGGGCTGCGCGAGGCCGCGTTTCTCGCGGTCCCGACCGTCAACATCGGCTCGCGCCAGACGGGGCGCGAGCGCGCCCGCAACGTGCTCGACGCACCCCACGACCGCCGTGCCATCGCCGACGCGGTCGCGGCACAGCTCCGCCGCGGGCGCGTGGCTCCGGATCCGCTCTACGGCGACGGCTCGGCCGGCGAGCGCATCGCCGACATTCTTGAACGCACGCGGCTGCCGCTCGGCCAGACGCCCGCGGCGCCCGCGCGCGGTCAACCGACACCAAGGATCCAGGAACATGAGGCTGCTTTATCTGGGATCGGCTGACACGCTCGCGGACGTGCGCGACGAGCTGCGCGAATTCGATGTCCGTCGCGCCGTTGATGACGACGCCGTCGATCGCGAGCTGGCCGGCGCGGACGTGATCCTCGATGCGTCGATGCGCTTTCCGCTGACCGCGGACCGGCTGGCGCGCGCGACCAAGCTCAAGGTCATCGTCACCGCCACGACCGGCGCCGACCACATCGACGAGACCACGCTCACCCAGCGCGGCATCCCGCTGCTGACGCTCCGCGGCTGCCGCGACGTGCTCAACCAGGTCACGCCGGCGGCTGAGCATGCGTGGGCATTGCTGCTCGCGTGTGCCCGCCGGCTCCCCGCCGCGGCGCGCTCGGTCTGTGACGGTGCGTGGGAGCGGGCCGACTATCCCGGCGTTATGCTCCGCGGGCGGACCCTCGGCGTGGTCGGCTGCGGGCGGCTCGGCCAGCGCGTCGCCCGCTATGCAACCGCGTTCGACATGTCCGTCTGCGGCTGTGATCCGCACGTCCGCCCGTGGCCGAACGCGATCGAGCGCTGCGAGCTTCCCGAGTTGCTCGAACGCAGCGACTTCGTCTCGCTCCACGTGCCGCTCACCGACGAGACGCGCACGCTCATCGACGCGGACGGATTCCGCCGAATCAAGCCGGGCGCGATCCTCATCAACACGTCGCGCGGCGACGTCATCGACGAAGCGGCGCTGCTCGAAGCGCTCCGCGGCGGACGCGTCGCGGCGGCCGGGCTCGACGTGCTCACCGGAGAGCCCAAGATCGCCAAGCACCCGCTCGTCGCCTTCGCGCGCGAACACCCGCAACTCATCATCACGCCGCACATCGGCGGAAACAGCCCCGACGCGGTGCGGCTGGTGCTCCGTTTCTCGTGTCGGCGGATTCGCGAATGGTTTGGAGCGCCGGCGTGCGTGACCGCCTCGAACAGCTAGCCGACCTGCTCGTCGCCGACGGCACGCGGCACGCCTTCGGCGTCACCGGCAGCGGCGCGTCGCTCACGCTCATCGAGGCGCTGGCTGCCCGCGGTGTGGCGTATCACGCCGCCTCGCACGAGGCTGCCGCCGCCGTGATGGCGGGCGCCGTGCAGCGCGCCGGAGGCGGGTGCGCCCCAGCGATCACGATCAAGGGGCCCGGCGTCGCCAACCTCGTGCCCGGCATCGTTCACAACTTCTTCGAGAACATCGCGGGGCTGACCATTTCGGAAGCGCACGGCGACGACGCGCCGCCGCACCGCGCGCACAAGCGCCTCGACCACGCGGTGCTGCTGTCCACGTGTGTACGGGGGGTCGTCGATCTGCCGACGGCCGTGGCGCGCTGGAGCGAGCTACGGCGCGACGCGGCCCGCGAGGCACCGACGCCGATCCACATCGACCTGTGCGAGCGCGCCGCACGTAGCGCGCCGCGCTCCGGCGTCGACCGTTGCGGCGCTCGCGACGCCACGCCCGCGCGAGGCGGTTCGGAAGACGCGCGCGCTGACGCGGCCGATTGGGGCGACGTTCTGCGCAAAGCGACGCAGGCTCAGCGGCCGATCCTGATCGTCGGCGGACTCGCGCTGCGCCGGCCGTGGCGCGAGCGACTCGCAGCGCTGCGGGTTCCGACGTTCACGACCGCCGCCGCTAAGGGCGCGCTCGACGAGTCGCTCCCGCACGCCGCCGGCGTCTTCACCGGCGAGGGACGCGAACTCGCGCCCGAGCGGCCGTTGCTGCCCGAGGCCGACCTGCTGATCGCGATCGGATTGCGGCCCGCCGAGGTCACGCGCGCCGCGCCGCTCGAGCGTCCGGTCGTCTTGCTCGACGAAGTCGAATCGCCGGGCGCGAGCGTCTTCGGCAGCCGCGTGACGCGCGCGGCGCCGGAGCAGATCGATGAGCTGCTCGAATCGCTCGCGGACCGCGCGTGGGGCCTCGACCGCGTCGCCGGCGCAACCGGCGCGGTCCGCGCGGCATTGGCCGGCGGCGAGTGGCTGCCCGGCGCTTGCTTCGAGACGCTGACGCGCGCTGGCTTCGACCACGCGCTCGTGGTTGACACGGGCGCGTTCTGCACCGTCGCCGAGCATGTCTGGCGCGCGAGTCCACGGCGCCCGTGCTTTGGCAGCGCCAACGGCCGATATATGGGCAACGCGCTGCCGACGGCGATCGGCGTCGCGCTGGCGAACCCGGCGCGGCCCGTGGTCTGCGCTGTCGGGGACGGCGGGATCCGCGCCTATGTCGCCGAGTGGCGACTGGCGCTCGCCCGTCGCCTGCCGATTTGCCTGCTTCTCATGCGCGACGGGCGCTACGGGAGCATCGCCGCGGCCGTCGGCCCACGCGCCGACACCGCGCCGCTCCGCGTTGCCGGCGAGTCGTGGGCCGACGCCGTCGCCGCGTTCGGCGGCGCCGCGCTGCGGGTCGAGTCGCACCATTCGTGGGAGCGCTCGTTCGCGAGCTGGAATCGCGCGTCGCCGCTGTTTATCGAGTGCGCATTTGACGCGGAGCGATACGCCGGCATGACGCGCGGCGTGCGCTGAGAGGATCACGCGATGCGTTCGCTGCACGTGCTGGTCATCGGCGGCGGCTCGGCCGGCCAGCGCCACCTTCGCAACTTCGCGGCGCTCGGGTGTCGCGTGTCGGTCGCCGACCCGCGCCCCGACCGGCTCGTGGAGTCATCGCGGGCCGCGCCACTCGTGCACAGCGTCTCGGACTGGGGCGCCGCACTCGACGCCGACCGCTACGACGGCGTCGTCGTCGCGTCGCCGCCCGCGTTTCATGTGCAGCAGGCGCACGCGGCGATCGAACGGCGACTGCCAGTGTTTCTCGAAAAACCCGCCGGCGTCGATCTCGACTCGGTCGCGAGCCTGTCCGACGCCGCTGCCGCGGCGCGCATCCCCGTGCTGCTGGGTTACACGTACCGCTGGTGGCCGCCGCTGCGCGAGCTGCGCGAGCGTGTGCAACGGCACGAAATCGGGCGCGTGCTGCATGTGCGCGGCGTCATGGCGGCGCACCTGGCCGACTGGCATCCGTGGGAGCATTACCAGGACTTTTTCATGGCGCGGCGCGAGCTAGGAGGCGGCGCGCTGCTTGACGAAAGTCACCTGCTCGACCTGCTGCACTGGCTGCTCGGGCCGCCGGTGCGCGTCGCCGGCGCGGTCGAAAAGGTCAGCAACCTGGAAATCGACGCCGACGACCACGTCGACGCGCGGCTCGAATACGCGAGCGGCGCGCGGGCCCTCGTGCATCTCGATCTTTACACCCGCCCGCACGAGAAGTCGCTCCGCGTCGTCGGCGACCAGGGGACGCTGCTGTGGACGTGGGAACCGAACCGGCTTGCGTTGGCGCGCGATTGCACGGGTGAGTTTCGGCCGATCGAATTCCTCTGCGAGCGGAACGAGATGTTCGTCGCCGCGGCGCGCGAGTTCCTGGCCGTGGTGCGCGACGGCGCGCCGCCGAGCTGCACGCTCGCCGACGGCTGCGCCGTCATGCGCGTCATCGCCGCGCTCCGCACCAGCGCCGCAACCGGACAAACGATCGCGTTGGAGTAGCCCGCGCCATGTTGCTCGATCAGCGCATCCTCGCCGTCGTGCCCGCCCGCAGCGGCAGCAAGGGGATTCCGCACAAGAACCTGCGCGAGCTGGACGGCGTCAGCCTGATCGGCCGCGCCGCGCGCTGCCTGGCGGAGCTGAGCTGGATCGACGCCGCCGTCATCTCCACCGACTCGCCGCGCTATGCCGCCGAAGCCCGCCGGCACGGACTCGCGGCTCCCTTCCTTCGCCCGGCCGAACTCGCCGGTGACGAGAGCCCCGCGGTCGACACGCTCGTGCACGCGCTGCACGCGAGCGAGGCGCATTTCGGCGTGTGCTTCGACGTCGTCCTCATCATCGAACCGACCTCGCCGCTGCGCACCGCCGCCGACGTCGCGCTCGCGACGCGCCGACTCATCGAGTCGCGGGCCGACTCGGCCGTCACCGTCAGCCGCGTCCCGTCCCGGTTTCACCCGCAGAAGCTCCTCACGTGCGACCGCGAGCGCCTCACGCACTACGCCGCCGACGGCAGCGCGATCACCGCACGACAACAGCTGGCGCCCGGCGTTTTTTGGCGCAACGGCTTGTGCTACGCGCTGACGCGCGCGTGTCTCGTGGAGCACCGCGCGGTCATCACCGAGCGCTCCATTGCGGTGCTCATCGACCGCCCCGTGGCGAACATCGACGACCCGCTCGACCTGCTCTGGGCGCGCTTCCTCCGTGAACACGCGGCTGCGGCCGCGCCGGACGACGACGGCTTGGCGCGGACCGGCTGCGCGGTGGAGCGCCCATGTTGATCGTCGTGAATTTTCATTACATCCGCCCGTCGTTCGAAGCGCCGCATCCCGGCATCGTGGGCGTCACGCCCGCGCAGTTCGCCGCCCAACTGGAGCGCATGGCCGCCGCGGGCGAGTTCGTCAGCCTCGCGGACGTGCTCCGTGCGGTTCGAAACGGCGACGCGCTGCCGCCACGCGCCTGGCTCATCACCTTCGACGACGGCCTGCGCGAGCAGTTCGAGCACGCGTGGCGTTGGCTCGTTCGCCGCGGAGTCCCCGCGGCGTTCTTCGTAAACACGGCGCCGCTCGCGAGCGGCACGCCCGAGCCGGTGCACGTGCTCCACGCGCTGCGCGCCCAGATCGCGCCCGATCGCGTCGCCGCCGCGCTCGCCGCCGCCGCGGCCGACGAAGCGATCTGCTGGCCCCCTGCTGTTGCCGCGCCATACGACACACCGTATCGATTCGACGGCGCCGCCGCGGCCGCGCTCAAGTACGCCTTCAACTACGCTCTCACGCGCGAACAACAGGAGCGGCTGCTCCGCCGCTGCGCCGCGACGCTCTTGCCGCCGCACGTGCGTGAACAACTCGAATCGCTCTACTTCTCGCGCGACCAGTTGTGCGAGCTCGCGGCGCACGGCTGCATCGGTGCGCACGCCCACCAGCACGTGCCGCTCGGCCGGCTTGCCGCGCCGGCGCAGTTGGAGCAGCTCGTCACGGCGCGCCGCCTGCTCGAAGCCTGGACGACGCAGCCGATCGCGGCCGTCAGCTACCCGTACGGCTCGGCCGAGGCGTGCCCGGCGGAGCTTTGCGAAATCGCCGCGGACGCGGGCTACGCGCTCGGGTTCACAATGGAGCCGGCGGCGAATGTGGTGCTCGAGCCGGCGCTGCTGCTGGCGCGCTGCTCCAACAGCGATTTCGCGGGAGCCGGGCGACCCGGCATTGACCCGCGCGAGGCCTTCGACGTGCTGCCCGCCGCGAGCCGCTTCACGGGCGCGAAGCACGGTCTGCCCGCCGTCGCGGGCCGACGGGGAGGACGCTGAACTCATGAAGCCGCCGCGCGTGCTCCTGCTCACCAGCGACCAGCCGCGCCACGCCCGCGCGGCGCGCCGCCTCGCCGCCGGCTCGCTGCTGTGCGGTGTCGTGCGCCAGCCCAAGCCGCCCGCGGCGCTGGACCCGGTCACCCAATGCCACTTCGCGGCGCGTGCCGAAGCGGAGCGGCGTTGGTGCGGCAGCGGCTGGCCGGCGGTTCCGCAGGTGTTCTGCGACGATGTCAACGGGCCCGCGGTCGCCGGGCTACTCGCGTCGGCAACACCCGACCTGCTGCTGCTCTTCGGCTGCGGCGTGGTGAAACGCGCGCTGCTCGAAGCGTGGCCGGGACGGATCGTGAATCTGCATCTCGGGCTGAGTCCGTATTACCGCGGCGCGGGAACAAACTTCTGGGCCTTGGCGGACGGCCGTCCCGAGTGCGTCGGGGCGACGCTACACGTCGCGACGGCGGCGATCGACGACGGCCCGATTCTCGCGCAGGCGCGCCCCGAGCTCAGCGCCGAAGACGACCTGCACGCGATCGGACTGCGCGCGCTCGACGCCGGCCTGGACCTGCTCGCACCCTGCCTGACCGCGTTGCACCGCGGCGCGCTCGGCCCGCAGCGGCTCTCTACCGCCGTGCCGCGCGTCTGCCGACGGCGCGACTTTGATGCCGCCGCGCTCGCGAAACTGGAGCGTGCGCTCGCGAACGGAATGATCGCAGGATTCCTCGCGGAGCGCGCCGCGCGCGAGGCGCGATACCCGATTGTGGAGTGGCGTTGCGGCGCTTCGGTCGCGCCTGCCGCGGAGGGCGCTCATGTCGTTGCCTGATCCAAACCCCGTCGACGTGCTGATCTTCATCGAGCACGTGGCGCGCGAGCTGGACATCGCATGCATTCTCGCGCACGAGCTTGAGGCGACTCATGGGCGCTCGGTCGCGTTCGCGTCCTGCGCATGGGGCGCCGCCGAAGCACTCGCGACGTTGACGCCGCGCGTCGTGGCGCTGCCATACTGCTACGGCGCAAGTGACCCCGTGTTGCGCCGCTGCCTGCCGTTCTGGCCCGACGCGCTCTATGTCAACCTTGCGTTCGAGCAGGTCTTCCACCGCCTCAACGAGCGCTTCAAGACGCCGCGCGACGAGTTCGCCAAACGCATCGCCCGACACCACGCCTGGGGATCGGCCGCACGCGACTATCTCGCTTCCCACGGCGTTCCACTCGAGCACATCTTTCAGAACGGCAACCCGACGCTCGCGCTCTATGACCCGCCTTATGCGGACTTCTACCCCGATCGCGCCGCGCTCGCGCGACGGTTCGGGCTCGACCCGCGCCGCCGCTGGGTCTTCGCGCCGGAGAACTACGCCGCCGCCTTCAACACCGATCTCATGCAGCGCGACTACATCCAGCGCGGCTACTCACCCGCGGAAGCCGAGGAAACGCGCGCGTACGCGCGCCGGGCGCTGCACGAGAGCATCCGCTGGTGGGCCGCGGCCGCCGCGTCGTCGCCGATCGAGGTCGTCGTTCGTCCGCGGCCCGCGGTTCCGCTCGCGATGTTTGTCGACGAGTGCCGCGCCGTGCTCGGCGACCGGCTCCCCGAACGCCTGCACGTCATCAAGCACGGCAGCGTGCGCGAGTGGATTGTCGCATCGGATGTGGTGGCCGGCGGCTACACCACGACGCTGATCGAGGCGGCGTGGGCGCGGAAACGCGTGCTCATGCTGCGGCCGCTGCCGATGCCCGCGCCGCTCGACGCCGACTGGTATCGCCTCGTGCCGCAAGTCGCGAGCGCAGACGAGTTCGGCCGCGCGGTGTCCGCGGTGGAGGCGCACGACGCGTTCGAGCCGCTGCGCGCGTGGGCGCGTGCGCGGGTGTGGGGCGAAGCCGATCCGCTGGTCGCGCTTGCGGAATACCTGTCCGCGCGGGTCGAAGAAGCGCAGCGACACGCGGATGCCTCGGCGACCGCCGCGCGCGAGCTTCCCCCGATCGACCGCGCGCCGCCGACTGCGCACCTCGCGCCGGGCCTGTTCAACCGTCACGAAGACGACGTGCTCGACGAGCGCCGCGTCGCCGCCGCCCGGGCGCGTTGGGCGGCGCACCTCCGCGGCGCCGCGACGGGAGCACGACCAGCATGAGCGTCGCGCGGCTGGACATCGTGGTCTGTGCGCACAACGACGCGGCGCACCTGCCGCGCCTGCTGCACAGCCTGCGCCAGCAAACCGCGGGCCTCGACACCTTCCGGTTGCTGTTGATCGACAACGCGTCGACCGACGCCACGGCACGCGTCTTTCGGCAACACTCCGCCGGACTGCACGCCACCTATGTCCACGAACCGCGCAAGGGTTTGAACTACGCGCGCAACACCGGCTATGGCCACGCGACCAGCGATTACGTCGCACACACCGACGCCGACGCGATCGTCGACCGCCGCTGGGTCGCAGCGATCCGCCGCGCGATCGACACGCGGCGGCCCGACCTCCTCGGCGGCCCGTATTACCCGTATTTCGTGCATCCACGCCCCCCCTGGTATCGCGACGCGTACAACTGCGTGAACCTGGGCGCCGAACCGCGCCCGCTGCGACCCGGCGAGTTCTTCAGCGGCATCAACATGATCTGGCGCCGCGCGACGGTCGAGCGCCTCGGCGGCTTCCATGCCCAGCTCGGTCTCGTCGGCCGGCAGATGGCGCGCGGCGACGAGACCGACCTGATGCTTCGCGCCCGGTCGTCGAACGAGCCCTTCGAGACCTGGTACGACCCCGCGATCGCCGTCTATCACCTCACGCGGCCCGAGGCGATGCGGCTCTCCTACTGGCTCCGCCGATCGTACGCGCAGGGGCTGCGACACTATGACATCTGGCCCGCGCACGCGCGCCCCACGGGGACGACGCGCGCGGTGCGCATTGCGCGGACCGGGCTGCGCCTGGCGCGCGAACTGGCCGCCGCCGCCGCGCCGCGGTCACAGCGCGAACCGGCCGGCCGCTGGCAGAACCACATTTACGAGCGCGTGCTTCCGCAGCTTTACACGCTGGGGCGGCTTGTCGCGGCGGGGCGCTCCGCGGCGACACGCTGACACGCGGAGCGCCGCGGGGACCACCGACGCGCACTTCCCGCGCCTGCATCCGAACCGCGCCCGCCGCCGATGACATCACTACCGGACTCCCAGGAGCGGTCGGATGATGCTGCCGATTCCCCGCTGGCTCGCCGCGCTTGGACACGCGGTGCACCGCGCCCACTATCGCCAGCGCTTCGAGCGGGTGTATCGACGCACCCGCAAGCCCCCTTCGTGGTTCGACCACCGCATCGACCTCTATTACCTCTGGCCGGAAAACCTCTTCTGGCTCGAACGCGGCGTTCTGCCGCGGCGTTGGATGCGCCCCGGGTGCCGCGTGCTCGACCTGTTCTGCGGCGACGCCGTCTTCGCGCGGCATTTTTACGCCACTGCCGCCGCCCGCGTCGACGCCGTCGACAAGGATCCGTCCGCAATCGCGCATGCGCAACGCGAGCACGCGCACCCGCGCGTCGCGTATCACGTGCTCGACGCGCTGGAGCGCGACTTTCCCGCCGATCGCTACGACGTCGTCGTCTGGTACGAGGGCATCGAGCACCTCTCGGCCGACGACTGCGGCCGCGTGCTGGCCCGCATCGGTCGCGCGATCGCGGACGGCGGCGTGTTGCTCGGCTCCACGCCGTTGATCGCGCCGGAGCAGCGCGGCCGCAATAACTGGGAGCACCAGAATGAGTTCGAGCATCCCGACGCGCTTCGCGCGTTCCTCGGCCGTGCTTTCCGCCGCGTCGACGTGTTCGAAACGATCTATCCCAACTGCGGCGGCGGCGTGCGGCGGACGGCACACTTCCTCGCCGCGGAGCCGGTCGCGTCCGACGGCGCCTCCACACGAGCGCCCGCCGGCGAGACTGTCGCCCGCGCCGCGTTTCCTGCGCACGACCGCGCCGCCGGCGCGCCGCGGGTGCACGCCCGATGAGCACTGCGCCGCGGATCACGTTCGGCGTCATTGTGCTGAACGGTGAGCCGTTCACGCGCTACTGCCTCCGCAGCATCTACCCGTTTGCCCACGAGATCATCGTCGTCGAGGGCGCCGCGCCGGCCGCCACGGGAATCGCGACCGCCGACGGACACTCGACCGACGCGACGCTCGCGGTGCTGCGCGAGTTTCAGCGAACGGAGGATCCGCAGCAGAAGCTCACGATCGTGACAGCGGAAGACGAAGGTCTGCCCGACGGGTTCTGGCCTGGCGAGAAGCACCAGCAAAGCCAGGCCTATGCCCGTCGCGCGACCGGCGACTTTCTCTGGCAGGTCGACATCGACGAGTTCTATCGCGACGCGGACCTGCGCGATGTGTGCGGACTGCTCGCGCGCGATCCGTCGATCGACGCCATCTCGTTCCTCCAGCGCACCTTCTGGGGCGATCTTGAAACCGTCGTCGACGGGTGGTACCTGCGGCAGGGTGCGGCGCACTGCCACCGCATCTTCCGCTGGGGCCCGGGCTATGAATACGTGACGCACCGCCCGCCGACCATTGTCGCTCCGGACGGCCGCGAGGCGCGCGAAGGCCGTTGGATCACGGGCCATGACCTCGCGGCCGCAGGCGTCTGGATGTATCACCTGTCGCTGCTCTTCCCGCGCCAGGTGCACGAGAAGTGCCGGTACTACGGGAAGGCGCGCTGGGCGCGACGGGCGGGCGCGAGCGCCTGGGCCAGCGACTGCTACGACCGCCTGGGTCGCCCGTTTCGCGTGCACAACTGCCCCGAGATGCCCTCGTGGCTCGAACGCTACGAGGGCCCGTTGCCCGAGGCCGCGATCGCGCTCTGGCACGACGCGCTGGCGGGCCGGCTCGGAGAGTCGTTGCGCTCCATGGACGACGTTCGGACGCTGCTGCGCTCGCCCACGTATCGTCTCGGCCGCGCGCTGCTCCGCACCGTCGTGCCGCTCGTCCGCCGGCGCAACGAGCCGCTGCGGACGTGGCTCGCACGCGCCGCGGGCCTCGTCCGCGACCGCCGACGGCGGGCGCCGCTCGAACTGCAAGCGGGTTCCGTGTCGCCGGGTGGCGCGCTCGGCCGCGCCCGGTGCGCGCCCCTGCGCGAAGCGCCTCCCCCCTCCGGCGCCCGCGAGCCCGTACCGCTCGGAACCCCGCAATGAGAGTCGTACACCTGAGCACGTCCGAAGCCGGCGGCGGCGCCGCACGCGCGGCCCAGCGGCTCCATCGCGGCTTGCTCGAAGCCGGCGTCGACTCCTCGATGCTGGTCGCCGAGCGCAGCAGCCGCGATCCGCGCGTCGTCGCGCTCAACGATCCCGCCGGTCGCCGCACCCGCCGCAGCGGTTCCGCGCTGCCGCCTCCGTCGATCGAGCTTCGCCGCGCGTTGTCGCATCGGCCTGCCGACGGAGACTTCTTCAGCGAGGACCGCAGCGCGTTCGGCCCCGCGTTGCGCGCCGCGCTGCCGGCCGCCGACGTGGTTCATCTCCATTGGGTCGCGCGGCTGCTCGATTACGAGGCATTCTTCGGCGACGCGGCCACATCGACGCCGATCGTGTGGACGCTGCACGACATGAACCCGTTCACCGGCGGATGCCACTATTCGTGGAGCTGCGAGCGATTCCACGACGCGTGCGGCGCGTGCCCGCAGCTCGCGTCGCGCGACCCCGACGACCTCTCGCGCACGATCCATGCGCGCAAGGCCGCCGCCTTCGCGCGCGCCGCCACACGCCGACTGCACGTCGTCACGCCCAGCCGCTGGCTCGCTTCCGAAGCGGGCCGCAGCCGCCTGATGCGCGACCTGCCGATCGCATCCATCCCCAACGGCGTCGACACCGATGCGTTCGCGCCGCGTGACCGCGTGTTCGCGCGCACCACGCTGGGCCTGCCGCCGAACGCATTCGTCGTTCTGCTCGTCGCGTACTGGACGAGCGCGCGGTTCAAGGGGCTACACCTGGTGCCGGAACTGCTCGGCCGGGTGCGCGACATGCCGAACTTGTTCGTGCTCGCCGTCGGTCGCTCGCCCGCACCGCTGGCACTGCCGGTCCCACACCGGCAGGTGCAGCCGGTCGACGACGATCGGCTGCTGTCGCTCTTTTACAGCGCTGCGGACGTGTACCTCCTGCCGTCGCTCCAGGACAACTTTCCCAACACCGTCCTCGAAGCGCACGCCTGCGGAACACCCGTCGCCGCGTTCGCGTCCGGCGGCGTGCCCGAGCTCGTCCTGCCCGGCGTCACCGGCGCCCTCGCACCCGTCGGCGACGTCGCGGCGCTGGGCGCGGCGATCCGGTCGCTGCATGCCGACACTGCGCTGCGCACGCGGCTCGGCGCGCAGGCCCGCCGCATCGTGCTGGAGCACTACACGCTGGCGCACGCGGCGCGGCGATATGCCGAACTGTATCAATCTCTCGCGACGCGTGCGGCGCCGCGCATCGGCGCGGCGCCCGAGCGTGCTGCGGCGGAAGCGGGACGTGCCGCGGCGAGCCGCCTGTCTCAAGGGGTTGTCAGCACGACGGCGACCGCGAACCCGTCGTAGCCCTTCGCACCCACGGTCTGAATCGCCGTCGCGCTAACCCGCCGTTCCGCGGCCAGGAGCTCCAGCACGCGCCGCGTCCCCTGCACGGACGCGTCGGTGCTGGCGGCGTCGACCACTTCGCCGTCGCGCACCACGTTGTCCACGACGATCAGCGACCCGACGCGCGCGAGCCGCAGCGCCCACGTGACATACTCCGCGTTCCGCGGTTTGTCCGCGTCGACGAACACGAGGTCGAAGGGGCCGGCGCCGGCGGAAGCGATCTTCGGCAGCTCGTCGAGCGCCGGCCCGATTCGCACCTCGACGCGCTCCGACACGCCGGCGTGCGCCAGGTTCTCGCGCGCGACGTGCGCGTGCCGCGCGTCGAGCTCCAGCGTGATGAGCCGGCCGTCCGCGGGCAGCGCGCGGGCCAGCCAGATCGCGCTGTAGCCGCCGAGCGTGCCGACCTCCAGTATCCGCCGCGCGCCGACCGCCCGCGCCAGAATGTGCAGCAGCTTGCCCTGCGTCGGCGACACTTGGATCGCCGGCAGCCCGGCCCGCGCGCTCGCCGCCAGCACGTGCTCCAGCACCGTGTCCGTCGCGCCAAGCGTCTGCGACAGGTACTCGTCAACCGCGGACCACGTTTCGTGCATCATCTGTGTGCCCTCATCGACCGCACCGGCGCCGCGCGGGTTCGCCGGCGGTCGCGCCGTTCCGCGGCCCGCCCTACGCGCGGATCGCCGCGCACGGGCGTGTTGCCGCCGGGCGACGCGCCGTCCATTACGAGTGCTCGCCGCACACCGGCCCCGCCGCGCGGATGTGCAGTTCGAACGCCGCGTCGAGCTCCGCGCGCCGCCGCCGCCAGATGTCGCGCATCGCCCACTCGTCACGGACGTGCGCATAACCCGGCGACACGATCGCCGCCGCGCGCTCGATCCTCACGAGCACCACGCACGCGACCGGATACTCTGCCTGCTCCTCGGCGAACACGCGCGCGGTCGCCTGCCGGAACACGTCGTCGTCCGCGTGCAGCGTCGCGACGCCCAGAAACCGGTACCCACGCCGCGACGTCTGCTCGACCACGTTCAGTTCGATCCACGGCTGCTGCGCGAGATTGGCGCGCGTCCCCGGCGATGCGATGTCGAGAAAAAAAATGTGCTCGTCGTCCCAGACACGCACCGTGCCCTTCGGCGACAGATTCGGCCGACCGTCCGGGCACACCGTCGCCGCGAACACCAGCCGCGCCGCCGCGATCGCCGCGCGCATGTCACCGTCCAGGCACACCGCCATCACCGCCCTCCGCGCATCCACCGATCGGCGCGCGCCGCGCAGCGCAGCATCAAAAAAGCCGCCGCGCTCGCGCGGCCCGGCGCTGACGGCGCTAAATCGTAATCCATAAATGCGGAGTGCACCGTTGAGCCGCGCGCTTCAGCCCGCGCGGATGTTTGTGACGCTGTGCGCCGCGGAACCCAGAATAGCGACTTAGGGCGCTCGCGCCGGCGTCGCACTGAACTTCAACCCCACGATCGACACGACGAGCAGTGTCAGGAACACTGCCCGCGCCGGGGTCGCGGGCTCCTTTAGCAGCATGACGCCCAGCACCGCCGTGCCCGCAGCGCCGATCCCGACCCATACCGCGTACGCCGTCCCGATCGGAATCGTTCGCGCCGCGACGGCGAGCAGGTACATGCTCGCGACGATCGCGCCGCCGGTGAGCACGCTCGGCCACAGCCTGGAAAACCCTTCCGTATACTTCAATCCGATTGCCCAACCGATCTCGAGCAGCCCGGCCAACACGAGAATCGCCCACGCCATGGCGCCGCTCCCGCCGTTTGAGCGCAAGAGAAAGGCGCGCCCGCTCGCTCCGGCGCGCCATTCAGATCGCATCACGAGTAGATTCAGGCTGGCAGTTCGAAGATCGTCTGCGTCTTCACGATGGTGCGCTCCTGCGGAAACGCATGGAACGCGTGCACGTGAAACTCGCGATCGCGGGCCTCGACGTCGACGTACGAAAACGGCGCCAGCTCGCCGCTCTCGGCCCATTGGTCATACGCATGGAACCAGCCGCGCTTCACCGCGTGCCGTACGAGATCATGGTGCACCGACTTGTACAGCGGCTCGTCCATGGTCTCCACCTGGCTGCTCACCAGGTATTGCCAGCCGTCCGGAATCCGCCGCTCGTGGTCGCGCTCGCCCTTCAGGCGAAAGCGCGTCAGCACGCCGCGGCTCGGCAGCACGTCCGTGTCCGCCGCGATGAGCTCGGTCAGGGTTTTTGAACCCTGACTAATCGTGACGGCGTGGCTGAGCCCCAGCACCCAGATCTCGGCCTGGTACTTGCCCTGCGCGACGCGGTAGTCGCCATAGTGCCGGAACAGCTCCGGATGGAGCGGCCGGTCGAACAGGAACAAGTGCAGGTCCAAGGACGGTTGTGTCGCCGGCGTAAGTTCAATCTTGCTCACGGGTGCCTACCTACCTCAAGCTTCCGCGGGTGACCGACAAAACGTCAAATTATAACCTGCAACCGCAAAAAAAGCACATAAATCCGCCGAATGAAGCAGAGTGCCAGTGATTCTCGGACTGTAGGCAGACGGATTTACGTCCACAACACGAGTCTTATCGGCAAATGCGCTCGCGGATGAGCACCCTACTTCCCGCGACACGCCGCGCAGGGGCACAGCGCTCGGAGCGCCGCGAAGTCGTAGATCCCCGTGTCGTGCCCGTCAGCCCACGTAACCCGCAGCGCGTAGTGACCCACGAGCTCCGCGCTGACTGCGGTTGCCTGATCCACCATCCTGGCCGGCGTCGGAATCACGTGCAGCGGGTTCCTTGCGCGGGCCTCACGCTCGTGACGACATGTGGCACACGGGCACTGCTGTCGCAGATAAGCAACGGGGTATACGCTCTCGTGACCGTCCGCCCAGCGCACGCGAAGCTGGCGGCTGCGTTCGAGGTGAAGCTCAACCGGCCGCCACCGCGCCTCCATCAACCCATCGCCTTTACGTCACGCGACTCGCGCGCGGTGCGATAGACCGCGACCGGGCGGCCCCGGATACCCGCGATCAGCCGCGCAGCAAAGCCTCGGCTGCCTCGCGGGCGGCCGATTCCGCGCGGCGAGTTCGCGCTCGGGCGGGCTTTGCGGGTGGTCTCGGCGGGCATTCTCCGCCGGTGACAAACGCCGATCCGAGCCGCCGGAGCCGCTCGTAGCGTCGTCGCAGCAGCACGTCCGGCTTGACCCGCGCCAGATCACGCAACGCGCCGCCGATCCACGCTTCCAGATTGGCCGCCGCCGCCTGCGGGTCGCGGTGCGCCCCGCCGAGCGGCTCCTCAATGATCACATCGATCAGGTCGAGTCGCTTCAGCTCGCGCGGGCCGAGTCGCAGCGCCGCGGCCGCCTTGGGCGCGTGTTCACCCGACTTCCAGAGGATCGCGGCACAGCCTTCCGGACTGATCACGGAATAATACGCGTGCTCCATCACTGCAACCTGGTCGGCGACGCCGATTCCCAGCGCCCCGCCGCTCCCGCCTTCGCCGATGACGGCGGCGACGATCGGCGTGCCAAGGCGCGAGATTTCCATCAGGTTGACCGCGATCGCGCTGGCGATGCCGCGCTCTTCGGCCTCGACGCCGGGATAGGCGCCGGGAGTGTCGATCAGGCACACGATCGGAACGCGGAACTTCGCCGCCATCTTCATCAGTCGCAGGGCTTTACGGTAACCCTCGGGATGGGCGCAACCGAAGTTGCACTCGATCTTTTCGCGCGTGTCCTTGCCCTTGTGGTGGCCGACAAGAAGCACCTTCTGGCCGGCGACACGCGCGAATCCGCAGACCAGGGCCCGGTCGTCGCCATGGAGACGATCGCCGTGCAACTCGCAGAAGTCTTTCGCGATGAGCCGAATGTAGTCCCGCAGGAGCGGGCGGCGCGGATGGCGCGCGACGACGACATTCTCCCACGGCGTGAGGCTGGCGTAGGCCTGGCGGAGCGCGTTGGAAAGCTGCTCGCGGATGCTCTTGATGATCTGCGAACTGTCGCGACCGGACTCGTTTTGGCTCGCTTCGAGCCGCTGAATCTCGGCCTCCATCTTCGCGATGGGCTTCTCAAACTCGAGCAGATACGATAGGCCACTGCCGCTCGCGCTCGGGGACGCGGGCTGTGCGCTCATACTGCTCTCCCGGAGTGTCGTTTCCGCACGCGGGAGCTTCCACTCTCCCGCCGGACGGAACATAAACTCGGACATTTAATCGGGCTTACGGTTGCATGGCAAGGATAAAGTTTTTCCGGGGCGACTTTCCCCTGCGCCCGGCGAATTCGAAGCTCGGCTGCGGCGATACTAAGGACAGCATTTGCAATAGGTTATGATCGAATAAGGATCGGCGATTGACCGGCTCCATTTTTATTTTCCGGACGTTGTTCCAGCCGATTCCCAGACCGACCCGGCGCGCTGCACGTTCCGTGGATTCGCGCCCACGCAGCTCGCGGCCTCCCGTTTAATATCCCCTCCATGAACGTATACCGGATCGACATCGGACCGGTGGCAACCGGTGAGCCGGGGGTCGCGGATTCGCCGCTCCGCGCCGCTTTACGCGACGCCGGACTCGCGACAATCGACGCGGTCCAGAGCATGCGCATCGTGCTGATCGAAACGGCCGCCCATCTCGACGCGATCGAGCACGTCGCACGTACGCTACTCACCGACCCGGTTACCGAGCGATTCAGCATCTACACCGAAGGCGCTCAGCCGACAACTCCGGCAGGCGATCACTCGATCGAGGTCATTCCACAACCCGGCGTGACCGACCCCGTCGCCGAGAGCATCTTCGCCGAACTTCACGCCTGCGGCCTCGAAGCGGCGAGCGTGCGCACCGGGCGCCGCTACGTGGTTCGAGGTCCGGTAAGCGACGCGGAGCTGTTGCGGGTGTTTCGCCGCGCGCTCGCCAATGAAGTCATCGAGACGGTGGCGGTCGGGACGGTCGGCGTGCCTGCACCGCCGCAGCCGCCGCAGCATCGCTTCCAGAGACGCGAGATCGCGATTCGCGGGCTCGACGACAACGCGCTGACGCGGCTGGCGCGCGAGGGACATCTGTTCCTTTCGCTCGACGAGATGCGCGCGATTCGCAATCACTTCGAGGCCGCCGGCCGCGACCCGACCGATCTCGAACTCGAGACGCTTGCCCAGACCTGGTCCGAGCACTGCGTTCACAAGACCTTCAAGAGCGCGGTGGTTTACCGCGGCGCCCCGCTACCAGCACCCGCAGGAACCGCCGGGCGCGCGACGCACGCCCCATCCGCCGCGTGCGGCGAGACCGTGGAGCTTCGCTTCGACAACCTGCTTCGCGACACGATCGCCCGGGCCACCGAAACACTCACACGCACCGGCCGCGGACCCGCCTGCCTCTCCGTTTTCAAGGACAACGCCGGTGTCATCGCGTTCGACGAGCACTTCGGCGTCGCCTTCAAGGTCGAGACCCACAATCGCCCGTCGGCCATCGAGCCGTACGGCGGCGCCGCGACCGGTGTGGGCGGGTGTATCCGCGACGTCATCGGCTGCGGGCTCGGCGCCAAGCCGATTGCGAACACGGACGTTTTTTGCGTTGCGCCACAGGACTGGCCCGACGACGCGCTCCCGCGCGGCGTGCTTCATCCGCGGCGCATTCTGAACAACGTGGTGCGCGGCGTAGCGGATTATGGCAACCGCATGGGCATCCCGACGGTAAGCGGCGCGGTGTGCGTCGATCCGCGCTACCTGGGCAACCCGCTCGTCTATTGCGGCTGCGTCGGGCTGATCCCCCGCGACAAGGTTCGCAAAGCGCCGCAGCCCGGCGATCGGATCGTGGTCATCGGCGGACGCACCGGCCGGGACGGAATCCACGGCGCGACGTTTTCCTCCGCCGAGCTGAGCGACACCCACGCCGACGAGTTCTCGCACGCCGTGCAGATCGGCAACGCGATCACGCAGAAGCGACTGCTCGACGCGATCTTGCAGGCACGCGACGACGCGGGCGGCTGTGTTTACACGGCGCTGACGGACTGCGGCGCCGGCGGGCTAAGCAGCGCCGTGGGCGAAATGGCCCAGGCGATCGGCGCGACGGTCGAGCTGGAGCGCGTGCCGCTCAAGTACAGCGGTTTGCGATACGACGAAATCTGGATCAGCGAAGCGCAGGAGCGCATGGTCCTCGCCGTGCCGCCGGAGCGCGTCGCACGGTTTCTCGAAATCGCCGCCGAGCATGAGGCGGAAGCGACGGCGATCGGCGCTTTCGGGTGCCTCGATGTAAACGGCGCGCCCGTGCTCGAGACGCGCTACGCGGGCGCGGTCGTCGGGCGGCTCGACATGCGCTTTCTTCACGACGGACTGCCGAGACGCACGCTGTCCGCCACCTGGACGCACCGCGCCAAGCCCGACGACACGCCGCCGCGGGCGACGGACTCGACGTCGCGGCCGCGCTCGCCGGAGCCGGGCGACACACAGGACGACGCGGCGTGTCTGGCGGCGCTCCGCGGCCGGCTCGCGAGCCCCGACACCGCCAGCAAGGCCTGGATCATCCGGCGCTACGACCACGAAGTGCAAGGCGGCGCGGTCGTACACGCACTCGGCGGACCCGGTCGCGGCCCCAACGACGCCGCCGTCCTGCGCCCGCGGCTCGATTCGGTGCGCGGCATCGCGATGGGCTGCGGGATCAGGCCGCAACTGTTCGACGTCGATCCGTACTGGATGGCGGCGGCGGCGATCGACGAAGCGGTGCGGAACGTGGTGGCCGTGGGGGCGGACGCGGGGCAGATCGCGATTCTCGACAACTTCTGCTGGGGGCGCTGCGACGATCCGCAGCAGATGGGCGCGCTGGTCCGCGCGTGCCAGGCGTGCCACGACGCAGCCCTTGCCTATGGCGTCCCATTCATCTCGGGCAAGGACTCGCTCAACAACGAGTTCGCGCTACACGACGACGACGTGGCGCCTCTGCTGCGAGTGCTGCGTCGGTTGGCGGATGCCGACCCCGGCCCCGACTGGGCGGCGGCACTGCCCGCGGTCGAAGAACGCATCCAGCGCACACGCCGGCTCAGCATTCCCGGGACACTTCTGATCAGCGCGATCGGCGTGGTCGCCGACACCCGCCTCTGCGTCACCGCCGATCTCAAGCAGCCCGGCCATGAGATCGCATTGGTCGGAGGCTTTTCGCCGACGGGGTTCAACCTGGACGACGCTGCGCGCGTACACGCGTTCGTGGGCGGCGCCATCGCGGGCGGCGGGGTCGCCGCTTGTCACGACGCGAGTGACGGCGGTTGGCTGACGGCGCTGGCCGAAATGGCGTTCGGCGGAAGGCGCGGCGTGCGCGTCACGGACGACGCGCTGCGCGCGATGGGGCCGTTCGGCGACCTGGTCGCCGCGTACGTGGTCGAGGCGGTCGACGCGCGCGCCCTGCGCGAAAGCGCACAACGGGCGGGCGTCGCGATCCGCACGCTCGCGCACACCGCGCCGCACGCGCGCTTCGAGCTGCCGCGCGCGGCGGCCGACCTGCGAGAGCTCTATCGCGCCTGGCAGCCGACGGTGGGTTGAGCGGCGGCGCGCGGACGCCACGCGGCTCAGTCGTGATTCTCAGCCCGACGCCGCGCGTCGGACACACCGTGGTGGTCGGACGGACCTGGCGTCGAATGGCTCGCGGCGCTTTCGACTGCAAGCCAATAAGCGACCGCGCCGAAGATCATGACGGTCACGACTCCACCGGCGATTCCGAGCAGCGCCGGCCCCAGTTCCGCAAACATGATCGTCTCCCGACGCCACCGTGAGGCAGCCGCCACATGCCACGCGCCGCGACCGGAGCGAACGCGGGTCGCGCGGCGCCCTGCCGCGCCGCGCCGCAGGCGGGTAGAATCGCGCGCGTGAATCTCGCGTGGCAAACCCGGTGCGCGGTCCTGCTGGCGTGCAGCGCCGCTCTCGCCGGATGCGAAGCCGAGCGCAACCTGAGCCCGCCCGAGACGTTCTCGGGCGTGGTCGCGTCGCGCGATGCGCAGCTCGGCGAGCTGGTGGTGCAGGTTCGCGGTCCCGGCGGCCCGCGGCAGCCGGCCACGCGGCTATGCGTCGTGACCAAGGACTCCGAGATCTATCTTAATGGGCAGCTCATCACGCTGGACCGGGTCGAGCCCGGCGACACGGTCGAACTCTTCGTGACGCGCGATCACGCCGCCGGCATGGAGCGCTTCGCCGTCATGTTCGCGCAGGTCGCGCGGCCGGGCCCGACGCCGGTCCCGCCGCCTTTGCCGCGGCGCTTTCCGGCCAGCACGCGCCCCCGAGGAGAAACCGAGTGACAAACCAGGGCCAGCGCACGCCGATCATCGAATACTCGCACAGCGGGATGGAAATTGTGCTGGTGCGCGGACGTGAGGTGCTGGACTCGCGCGGCAATCCGACCGTCGAGGCCGACGTGATTCTGAGCGACGGCACGATCGGCACGGCGCCCGTTCCCAGCGGCGCGTCGACCGGCGAGAACGAAGCCCTTGAGCTGCGCGACGGCGACAACCAGCGCTACCTCGGCAAAGGCGTGCTCAAGGCGGTCGAGCACATCGACCGGCTGATCGCGCCGGCGCTGCTGGGACTGGACCCGTGCCGCCAGGAGCAGGTCGACCGCCGCATGCTCGAGCTCGACGGTACGCGCAACAAGTCGAAGCTCGGCGCCAACGCGATCCTCGCGGTCTCGGTCGCGACCGCCCGGGCCGCCGCCCAGGCCGTCGGTGTGCCGCTGTATCGCTATCTCGGCGGCGCCGCCGCCCACACGCTCCCCGTTCCGATGTTCAACATCATCAACGGCGGCCGGCACGCGGATAACAACGTCGACTTCCAGGAATTCATGATCCAACCCTGGGGCGCGCCGAATTTCCGCGAGGCGCTCCGCATGGCCGCCGAGTGCTTCCACCACCTCAAGACCGTGCTGAAGGAGCGCGGCTACAACACCGCCGTCGGCGACGAGGGCGGCTTTGCGCCCAATCTCAAGTCGAACGACGAGGCGCTGGAAGTGATCGCGCTGGCGGTCGAGAAGGCCGGCTACAGGCTGGGAACCGACATCTTCATCGCGCTCGACCCCGCGACCAGCGAGATGTACGACGCCAAGGCGGGAACCTATCGCTTTTTCAAGAGCAACCCCGAGCAGCGCGTCGGCAGCGACGAGATGATCGCGCTGTGGAAGAAGTGGGCCGCCGCATACCCCATTCGCAGCCTTGAGGACGGACTCGCCGAGAGCGATTGGGCTGGCTGGAAAAAGCTCACGGCCCAGCTCGGCGACAAGTTGCAGCTCGTCGGCGACGACCTCTTTGTCACGAACGTGCAATACCTCGAGCGCGGCATCCGCGAGCGCGCGGGGAACGCGATTCTCGTGAAGATCAACCAGATCGGCACGCTGACCGAGACGTTGGCCGCGGTGAATCTCGCGATGCGCAGCGGGTTCGCCGTGGTGATCAGCCATCGCAGCGGCGAAACCGAGGACACGACCATCGCCGACCTGGCGGTCGCGACCGGAGCCGGGCAGATCAAGACCGGCAGCACGTCGCGCAGCGACCGCGTGGCGAAGTTCAACCGCCTGTTGCGGATCGAGGAGGAGCTCGGCGCCGACGCCGCGTTCGGCGCACAGACCTGGCGGAAATGAGCGCTCCGAACGTGCCGTCGGACGCACCCGACCCAGGCGACGTTTGCGGGATCGTCACGGAACGACGGATCGACACTGCGACGGATCGAGAATCATGAATGGCAACCGGGTATTCGCCGGCCTGCTCTTCTGGGGCATGTCCCTGGGCGGCGCGCTCACGCTTATTCCGTGCGTCGTGCTGCCGCCTTGGTTCGAGTACCACGCGGGCCTGCAACAATACCAGGCCGAAGCGGCCCGCATCGCGACGCTCGAGCGCAAGCTCGCCCGGCTGGAAAAACAGGTCGACCACCAGCAGAACGACCCGGCATACGCCGAGCGACAGGTGCAGCTCGAATTCGGCCTGCCGGCGCCCGGCGAGCAGTTCATTCTTCCGGACGCGCCCGCGACGATCGTCGCGAGCGACCAGGTGACCGCCGCCGACGCGGGTGCCGCGCTGCCCGACGACTCACCCGTGCCCGCGATCGCGTCGCTCGTGGACGACATGATGCAGCGCTATCCGCTCACACGCCTGTTCGTTCTCGAACCGATCCGCACCGTGCTCATGATTCTCGGCGGCGCGCTGCTGCTCGCCGCGATCGTCCTGGTCGGGCGCGGTGCGCCGCCGCGGCTGCGCCCGGCGGACGAGGCGGCGTGAGCCCGGTTTATTCCGCGCCGCCACCCTGACCGCCAGTCGACACGTGCTGGTGTCGTGCCTCAAGACGGCTTCGCGCTGCGGATGTGGGGAACATCGGCGCCGCCGGTGCGAAACGGGGGCGCACCGTCGGGACGCCGATGCGCCCCGAATCGGAGTTGTACCGCGATGATCAAGTCACGAGACTAGAGATCGATGACCCCAGCCGCGCGCAGCGCGTCGACTTGCGGCTCGAGAGCCCGCACGGCGTCGATGTCGCGCGCGATCTGTGCCACAAGTTCGTCCGCCCCGGCGAATTTCATCTGCCCGCGCAGCCGTTTCAAGAAGTGCAGTCCGAGCCGCCGCCCATAGAGATCGCCGGCAAAGTCGAGGATGTGCGCCTCAATCCGCACCTCGCCGCCGCCGAACGTCGGCTGCGGGCCGATGTTGATCGCGGCCGGCGCGAGCCCGCCGAACTCGAACTGCGCGACGCCGGCATAGACCGCTTCCGCGGGCGTCATCTGCTCGACCGCGCCCAGGTTTGCGGTCGGAAACCCGATCGTCCGCCCGCGCCGCGCGCCATCGATCACGGCGCCTGAGATCCGATGCGGCCGGCCGAGCATCGCCGCCGCCTCGTCCACGCGCCCCGCCGCGAGCGCCGTGCGGATCGCCGAGCTGCTCACGGCCGGCGCGCCCGGAAGCGCGGTGCAAGAAACCGGCGCGACGACGTGCAACTCGTACCCGGACTCGCCCGCGTGCGCCTCCAGCGTGCGCACGTCGCCGCGCCGGCCCTTGCCGAAGAAGAAGTTCGCACCCTCGACGAACGCGCGCGGCCGGCACTGCCGCACGACGCGGCGCAGGAAGTGCTCGGCGCTTTGCTCGAAAAGCGCCGGCTCGCTGTGCAGCACGACCGCTGTTTCGACGCCCGCCGGCGCGAGCAGGGCCAGCCGCTCGCTCAAACGCGTCAGCCGCGCCGGGGTCTTTTCGGGGGAAAGCACGCTGCTGGGATGCGGCTCGAACGTGATCGCGACCACGGCTGCGCCGACCTGCTCCGCCAGCCGCCGCCCGGTCGCGACGATTTGCGCGTGTCCGAGATGCACGCCGTCGAAGTTGCCGATCGTCACCACGGCGCCAGCGGCGGGCGGCGAATACGCTTCAAGCCGGTGAAGGATTTGCATGGTGATCGAACCGCCGCGCGGTCCTCAGCCCTCGACCTGCTCGGCGGCGACCAGGTCGGCATACGTCTCGCGCCGCCGGATCAGCCGCGTCTGCCCGTTGCTCACCAGCACCTCCGGAGCGCGCGGACGTGAATTGTACTGGCTGGCCATCGTCATCGCGTACGCACCGGACGTGAAGATCGCGAGCAGGTCGCCGCGTTTCACCGGCGGCAGCGCGCGGTCCCTGGCGAGAAAATCGCCGCTCTCACACACCGGCCCGACCAGGTCGCACTTCTCCAGCCCGTCGAAGGGCTGCTCCGCGGCCCGCGTCGCCGGCACGCGCGCCCCGGCGGCGACCGGCCACACGAAGTGATACGCCCCGTACAACGCCGGGCGGATCAGCTCAGTCATGGCGGCGTCCGCGATGACGAAGCGCTTCGCGCCCGACTGCTTCACGTGCAGCACGCGCGTGACCAGCAGCCCCGCATTGCCCGCGATCGACCGGCCCGGCTCCAGAATCACACGCAACTGGCGCCCCTCCAACAGCGGTACGATCGCCGCGGCGTACGCCGCCGCGGACGGCGCCTCGGAGCCCGCGTAGTGCGCGCCATAGCCGCCGCCGATGTCGAGCGTGTCGATCGCGAGCCCCTCGCCGCGGCGCGCATCGATGAACTCGATCGCACGCTGCATGCTCGCCTCATATGCCGACACGTGATTCACCGGCGAACCGATGTGCAGGTGCAGCCCGGTCAGCCGCACGTGCTTCGAACGCCCCCAGCGCTGAAACACCGCGCCGGCGGCGTCGATGTCCACGCCGAACTTCGTCTCTTTCTTGCCCGTCGTCGTATACGCGTGCGTCTGCGCGTCGACGTCGGGGTTCACGCGCAGCGCCACGCGCGGCGACCGCCCCGCTGCCGCCGCGATGGTCGCCATCTGCTCCAGTTCGCTTTCGCTCTCGATATTGAACCAGCCGATGTCGGCCGCGAGCGCCTCGCGAATCTCCGGCTCGGTCTTGCCGACGCCGGCATATACGATCTTTTGCGGATCCGCGCCCGCCCGCAGCGCTCGGAACAGCTCGCCGCCGCTCACCACGTCAAACCCGCTGCCGCGCTCCGCGAGCAGCCGGCAGATGTGCGTGTTCTGGCAGCACTTGACGGAGAAGCAGATCAATGGATCGAGCGCCGCGAACGCCGCCCGAAAGCGGTCGTAGTGCGTGAGCAGTGTGTCCTGCGAGTACAGATAGAGCGGCGTGCCAAAACGATCCGCCGCCTCGCGGACGCGCACGTCCTCGCACCACAGCTCGCCGTCGCGATACTCGAATCGATCCATCTCGAACCCGCTCCTCGATTCCCGGCAGCGCAAACCCCGCGCGCGACGCCACCGCGCGCGTCAATGCCGCGCGTGCCCTTCAAACCCCCACGCCTCCGCCTGCCGCACGAACTCCGGTTCGGTCACCCAGCGCAGCTCGATCCGCTCGCCGTCGTAGAGCAACACGTGCCGCCCGTCCGCCTGCAAGAAGAGGTTGTGCCGATCCTCGCAATAGCAGATGCCGATCGGCCGCCGCAGCGCGATCAGGTTCGCGTTCAGCGGCGAATAGTGATAATGCTCGCGCGGCATGATCTGGCCCTCGCGCGGCCGGGGAAAGCTCAGAGGCAACGGCTGGTGCCGCGCGAGCTCGGCGCGGAACACGCCGGCGGCGTACTCGGCGCTCGCGCGACAGCGGCGCACCGCCTGGTTGTCGCGCGTCGCCATGACCATCAGCACCATCGCCACACCGACCACGACCGTCGTGATCAAGCGCCGCCGCGTCGCGCGCCGCCGCGCCGCCATCGTGCGCAGCGCGGCGCGTTCGGCGGCTTCCGCCGCGGCGACGGTCGTTGGGGCACTGTCGGGAATGCAACGCCTCCGTGCGCGACGCCGCCCGGTGTGGACGCGCTTACGCTCGCGAGATTCTACGGGGGTATGCGGCGGCGTAAAGCCGACGAGCTTCGCGAGGGATGCGGCGGCGTCCGGCGGCGTAGACCTGGCGAGAACTCCAGCGAAGTCGGCGGTTGCGCGGCGGATCGGGTTCATGTCGATCAAGTCCGCCGCGCGGCGTCTTGCGGTGACCCGTGGTGCATGCCTGTCGGCGGCAGAATCGTCGGTCAAGCCCGCCGCTCCCCTTCTTGCGGTGATCGACATCTTACGGACGTCGTTCACCCCAACGGGGTGACGGGTTCGCCGTTCGCCACGTCACTCGGAAGTTCTTCACCCCAATGGGGCGCGGGCTCGCCGTTCGCCACATCCCGCGAAAGCTCTTCACCCCAACGGGGCGCGGGCTCGCCGTTCGCCACATCCCGCGAAAGCTCTTCACCCCAACGGGGCGCGGGCTCGCCGTTCGCCACATCCCGCGAAAGTTCTTCACCCCAACGGGGTGACGGGCTGTAGCCACGGGTGGAGCGGCGGAACGCCGCGGAACCCGTGGATTGATTCGGCGCGTCGCTTCCGCCCCGGCAGGGGCGGAGGGACTCTCGAATGTGAAGTGTGCGTACGCAGTTCCTCCGCCCCTGCCGGGGCGGCAAGAACCGAATCGACTTCGCTTCCACGGGTTTCGGTCGCTTCGCGACCTTCACCCGTGGCTACAGTCCTCGGTCCCTTCGGGACCGAAACGATACAGGCCGCGGGCGCTTCGGGATCGAAACGTCACAGTCCTCGGTCCCTTCGGGACCGAATCGTCACAGTCCTCGGGCGCTTCGGGATCGAAACGTCACGGTCCTCGGTCCCTCCGGGACCGAAACGCTCGGACTCACGCACCGTGCTTTGTGATTTCGGCGCGCCACACCCGTCGCCCTCCGAGGCACCACGCCAACCCGCCGCTCGCGAGCAGCAGGGCGCTGCCCAGCTCGGGCACGCCGATCCATGCGTCGGGGATCGTCGAAGTGCGGCCGAAGTCGTCGGCGCGCACGAGCTCGTCGCCCACGCCGAAGCGCACGTAAATGATGTACACACCCGGGCATGTCGGGCTGGAGATTCCCGACGGACCGACCTGAAAGCGCACGGCGCTGGTGCCGCCTCTGGGCTCGAAGTCGAGGTATCCCAGCAGCACTTTCGCCACACCGTCGTCGAAGCCGTCGATGGGCGGCGGAAGTCGCAGTCCGAGACGCGTCACCGCGATGAGGTTGAATGACGGGGGCACGAGATCGGAGCCCGTCTCCCAGCGCGAATACTCGAACGGAGAAGTGATATTCAACATCCCGCCACCGACGATCGCCGCCGGGCCGTGGATGACCACGTTCAACCCGATACCGTTCCAATAGATCGGATCGACGACGCCCTGTATCCCGGTCGCCCACATCCAGAGCCGCCCGCGCTCGATCGCCGGGTTCGTCGGCGTCGGCGAGTTGAGCGCGCTGCCTGGTTCGGCCGCGAGATTCGCCGGCAACACGGGGGCGACCCGGCCGGTGCCCGCGAAGGGATCCTCGGCCGAGAAGAACAACTCCAACAGACATGCGGGTCCCGCGACGGCCGTGCCACCGACGCCGTGAAGCAAGGCCGCGAGAAACACCGCACCCGCCGCGCGCCCGCGCGCCCGGATCAACGGCGTCATCGTCGGAGCCTCCGACAAGCGGCGTACGCACAGAGCGCAAGCCCGGGCCACCCGCCCGGCTCCGGCACGCCGATCCACGCTTCGGGGATCGGCGTCGTCTGGCCGAACGCGCTCTCGTCGAGCCAGTCGTCACCGACGCCGAAGTAAATGCGGTAGGTCCACCATGGATGACACTGGCAATCAAAGCCGTGATTGCCCACCTGAAACCGCACCGCGCTCGCGCCGGCGTTGGCAGCGAAGTCCATGTACCCCAGCAGCACCATGGATCGACCGTCATCCCACCCGTCGTTCGCAGGCGGCAACCGCAACCCAACGCGCGTGACCGAAATGAGATCGAAAGTCGGCGGGGTAAAGTCCGAGCCGGTCTCCCAGCGGCGGTAGATCGAGGGCGACGTGATGTTCAGCATCCCGCCGCCCACGATCGTGGCGGGGCCGTTCACCAGGACATTGAACGAGAGCTCACGCCACTCGTGCGGGTCGGGGTTGCCCAGGTTCCCAGTGCCCCATATCCACAGCCGCCCGAACTCGATCACCGGGTTGGTCACCGGCGGCGTCGGCAACGCGTTTCCCGGCGATCCATCGACGTTTCCGGGCAAGCTCGGCGTTTCACGACCGATCGGGGTGAGTGGATCTTCCGCCGAAAAGAAAAGTCTCAGCTCTGGAATCTGCGCCCACGTTGACGCCACGAACGCGAAGGCCGCTGCCACCGCGACAATTCGCCAGCCGAGTCTGCTCCGAGACGCGCTTGCGTCGCTCGTCATCGCCGCGCCCTTCGCATCCCCAGGCAGATTAGCGCTCCGCACGAGGTCGGAGCGATCCCGCCCGGCTCCGGCACGCCGATATACGCATCCGGATGTGCCGAGCGCTGCCCAAAGTCCCAACCCCGCAGCCGGTCGTCGCCGACGCCGAATCGCACATACGCGGGCCCCGGGTGTGCACAGTCGGCGTCGATTCCGCTCGATCCGACCTGAAACCACACAGTGCTGACGCCGCCGTTCGCCTCGAAATCGAGATAGCCGAGCAGGACGCTCGCCACGCCGTCATCCCAGCCGTCGCCGAGCGGCGGCAACTGCACACCCGCGCGGGTGACCGCGATCAGGTTGAAGCTCGGCGGCGTGAGGTCGGAGCCCGTCTCCCAGCGCCGGAGCGGCGTGGGCGAGGTGATGATGAGCATGCCGCCGCCGGTGATCGTGGCCGGCCCGTCCGCACTCACAACCAGCGCTAGTTGATCGAAGTTGTGCGGCTCTGGATTGCCGGGTGGCCCCGTCGCCCAGATCCATAGTCGGCCCGAATCAATTGCGGGGTTGGTGAGCGGCGGCGTGTTGAGCCGGCTGCCGGCCATGCCGACTACGTTGCCCGGCAGAACCGGGGGCGTTCGCCCGGTGCCCTCGAACGGATCCGCCGCGGAGAAAAACAGCTGAATGAGGCAGTCCGTGCCGCCGTGCGCGGCGGGCGCGCCGCCGAGCAGCAGCGCCGCCGCCAGCGTCGCGCCCACACGTCCCCGCCGGAGAAGCGCGCCAGTGACCATGTTCGCACGACCTCGCGCGAATTCGCTCGGAATTGAACTCCGCCATTACTTCTAGGACGTGGTTTCGGCGACAGTCAAACACCGCCACGCGCGAGCCACGCCGCAGAATCGACCGCGCGACGCACGTGCACGCGCGATGGAACTCGTGGCCGACCACTGCGGCTGCCATGCACAACCGTGCGCGCGAGCGGCCGAAGCAAAACCGAGCACGAAGTAACGCCTGGCGCGCGGCGACGTGGGCGTCACGCACCGCAGCGCATATAGGTGGCGACGCACCGCGTGAAACGCGCGGGGATTAGCGTACGTCCGCGCAAACACTTGACGATCCGAAACAAGGGTGGAACGGGTGTCCCGCCCGTCGGCTCGGCACAACGACGGACCACGCTCGACAACGCGACGGGCGAGACGCCCGTACCACCCGGCAAACAACCCGCAGACAACCGACGGAGAACCGGAAGAGAACCGGCACTCTTCGCGGCATGGATGAAGCAGTCGAGGTCACGGCGTTAGCGCGTCGGCGCCGCCGTCGAGAATGTCGGCCATCGTGTACCACCGCGGCGCCTTGCCGGCGAGCCAACACGCCGCCCGCAGCGCCCCCGCCGCGAATGTGTCGCGGTTCGACACGCGGTGGCGCAGCGATACGCTTTCCATCGGGCTGTGAAAGATGATCTCGTGGTCGCCGATCACGTCGCCCATGCGCAGCGCGTGGACGCCGATCTGACCCGCCGGGCGCGTGCCGGTCTGCCCCTCGCGCCCGTAGACCGCAACATCCGCCGCCCGCACGCCGCGCCCCGCGCACGCCGCCGCCAGCAGCGCCTTGGCGGTTCCGCTGGGCGCGTCGACTTTGTGGCGGTGGTGTGCCTCGGTGATTTCGATGTCCCAGTCGTTGCCGAGCCGCGCCGCGACTTCGCGCACCAGGCGCATTACGAGGTTCGCGCCGATGCTCATGTTCGGCGACCACAGCACGGCGCAGCGCTCGGCGGCGCGGCGCAGCGCCGCGGTATGGCGCTCTTCGAGACCCGTTGTGCCGCTGACGAACGCGACGCCGCGCGCCGCGCACCACTCGGCCCACGCGACCGCGGCGTCGGGACGGCTGAACTCGACGAGCACGTCGGGGGGAGTTTCGCACGCGGCGCCGACCTTCACGCCGAGCGGCGCGCCCCCGACGAGCGTGCCGGCGTCGACGCCGAGGTGAGCGCTGTCGGGGCGCTCCAGCGCCGCGACGATACGCAACTCGGGGTCCGCCGCCGCCAGGCGCAGCAGCGCCTGTCCGACGCGTCCGGCGGCCCCGGCCACCGCAAGCCGCACCGGGCTCATCGGCGCGTCTCGGCGCCGGAGGCGGTCGTCGTAAGGCGGGGTGTCGCCCGATTGTTCATTCGATCGTCTCCAGCAACGCTTGCATCTCGCCGATGGTGTGCCAGTCGCCGGCGGACTTCGCCGCCTCGATTCCCGCCGCGAGCGTCGCCCGCGCCTGCTCGTTCTGCCCCGCGCCGATCTCGGCCCGCGCCTGGTGATAATACGCCGCCGAGAATCTCGGATTGAGCTGCGCCGCGTGCGCGAACGCCGCGCTCGCGTCGCTCCAGCGTTGCAGATGGATCAGTTCGAGCCCGAGACAATAGTGCGTGTCGGGATCCTGCGGCATCGTCCGCACGAGCTTTTCGAGTTGTTCCAGTCGCGACATGCGAATCTCGGGTCGGAGGCGCACCGCAACGCGCCGGCAGAGGGCCGGCAACCGGCAGCGCCGCATCGGTTCCGGGTCTCAGAACTTGCGCTCGTAACATTGGTCGAACGCGTAGCCGGCGGTGCGCGCGTACTCGCGGCCCAACGCGCGAATCTGCTGCTTCAGTACGTCCACGCGCTTCTGCTCCCGCTGCCGTGCTGCCGCGTCCTTCTGATCGAGCAGGAACGGCTCGAGCGCGATCAGCCGAAACTCGCGCGGCGACTCGTCCAGCGCGACCGCGACGCCGTGCGACTGAAGATACGCGGTCGCGGCCCCGGCGGCCTCGCGCTCCGACGCGCGGAAGTGCTGCACGACCACGTAGTGCCGCCCCTTCTCCAGCACGAGCGGCGCGCGGGTCGCCGGGGCGGGCGCCACCGCCGGCGCCGGCTCGACGGGCTCCGGCTTTGCGCCCGCGTCCGGCGCGGGACGATCCTCGGCGGAAGGCGCCGGCGCGCGCGGCGGCAATGACCTCGGCGGATCGCCCGCGGGCGGAGTCGCGCGGCCGCCGCCGCCAGCCAGCGCCGGGACCGCCGGCGCGGGCGCCGCAGGCGCGATTGACGCGTTTGCATCGCGCAGCGGCGCGGACTGGTTCCGCAGGTAGACGAGCGACTGCCAGATCGCCAGCAATGCGAACACCACGACAACCGCGATGACCACGCCGCCCGGCCCGCCGACGTGGCGCAACAGCCGGTTCATCACGACGACCGCCGCCGCGCTCCGCGGACGACCATTCAGCGGCGGCCCGAGTCGCGGCGCGACGCCGCGCCGGACCGGCTCGCTTTCGCGCTCGGGATTCGACGGTGCGGCGCGCGGCGGCGCCGGGGTCGGCGGCGGAGATTCCCGAGCCGGCGAGGCATCAGTCCCGGGCGTCGTCGCCACGGGTCGCGCGGACGGCGGCGGATTGCGCTTGACCAGCTCGTACAGCACCGGGCGCAGTTTGCGCGTCGCCACGAAATCCCTCCGTCCCGTTCACGTTCTCGCCCCGTCGCCCGCGGTGCGCGAACGGCCGTCGTATGCCGTCGCCCAGGCGCGCGTCGATCGGTCGGCGAGATCAACCGCCGCGACGACCGGACGCGGGCAGCCTGTGCGCGCTTTGTCGCTGCACCATTGTAGTTCGCTTTCGCCCACATGCTCAACCGATCCCCGTGACCCGCGCCGAACCGAGCGCGCCTTGCACATGGATTGGAGGAACCGAAACCGATGCGACACGCGCGCGACTCGGCGCACGGTGAATCCCCACCGCGCCCGGCGGGCTCTCGCCGCTCGCGCCGCGGCGACCGCACGCGGAGTGCGCACCTGAACGTGCCGCGCTTGCCCGATCGAATCATCGCCATTGCAATACGCTGGGCGCCTCACTCGCCCGGCGGTCCGCGCCTCCACCCGCGCCGCCGCCGACGACGACGAGTACGCGTACCAGCGGCAGCGCCCCAGGGAGCCGCGCGATGAAGCCCGGTCTCGACCCCGGCAAGGCCTTCGAAATACGCGTCCTGGTGACGCCCGAAATGTGTCCGCACTTCGACGGTGTGCTCCACCACCCCGTCTACGCCACCTGGACGCTGGTCGAGCACATGGAAGTCGCCGGCCGCAAGCTCCTGCAACCGCACCTCGACGACGACGAGGAAGGCGTCGGTGCGCACGTGAGCGTCGACCACCGCGCGCCCGCCCCGATCGGCGCGACCGTCCGAGTCCGCGCGGAAGTGACTTCCTGCACCCACCGCCGCCTGACCACGCTCATGACCGCGTGGTGCGGCGAGCGCCTCATCGCCGAGGGACGATTTGTGCAGGTGATTCTCTCGAAGGCAAAGCTCGCCGCCCTGTTTCGCGATTGCGACGTCGGCTTCGGCGGGTGACGCCGCACGAGATTCGCATGGGCGCCAAAGCCCCGCGGACCGGAAGAGATTCTTCTTGCACGCGTCCCGGCGCGGCGCGTAGCATCACCTTCATCGGGTGGTGCGCGCCGCCGCCCCGCGCTTCAACCGGAGGTGGAAAACATGCGTCGCACGCTCCTCGTGATCGGCAGCGCCGCGTTTGTCGCACAAGCCCACGCCGCGATCATCACGGTAACCGCCGAGGGTGCGGTGGTCTCCAACGCAGTGACCACCGCGCCGCTCGACGCCGTCGGCTCCGGCGACAGCGCGACGCTGACTTTCCAGGTCGATTCCAACGTGTTTCTAAATGGAGTTCCCGGCGACACGCGCGGCTACGAGATCATTCAGCCGTCGTTCTCGCTCGCATTCGACGCGCCGCCGGTTTCGGTCGGATTGTTGAGTCCCTTCCCCGCCGGGCAGACGCCGTATTTCACGCTGGTGGAGGGTTTCCCGGTTTCCGATGGCTTTTTCGTGTCGACGACGCCGTTTTCCCCCGGCGGCGTGCCGATCTCCCAGAGTCCGCTTCAGATGGACCTTGATCTCGGGTACGTCGGATCGACGCTCGGCTCGCTCGACATTCTGGACGCGCTGGGAACCTACGACTTCACCGGACTCACGCGCTTCAGCTTCACACTCTGGCAAGTCTCGCCGGACAACGTGCGCCTGGAGATCGACTTCAGCCGGCTCACGATCATCCCCGAGCCCGGGACGATTGGAGCGCTCGCGCTTCTGGGATTGTTCGCGTTTCGCGTACGCCGCTGATCGTCCCGGTCCCGCGAACGACGCGACACGCGCCGCAGCCAGTAGCGGCGCGCGATCGAGCGGCCGCGCTGCCTTCGCGCTCGGCCGCGAATTGAAAAGAAAAGCGGGAGCCGGAACACAATCCGTCTGCGGAGTGGCGATTCAAGTTCGCACCGGGTCGGGACGACCGCCGGGTGGGTCGACGCACGGTCCACGTCGCGATTGTCGATTGCGCGGCGCACCGCGTCATACACATCCGCGCGGGCCGAAGCGCGCGGCTCAACAGCGCGCTCCGCGTTCGTGGATCACGATCCGGTGCAGTGATTCAACCGTAGCTGCACGTGTCCATATCGGGGAGCGCCCGCGGGACCCCGGCGCGCCCCGTACCCGGAACCGGAAGTTGTCCGGAGGCGCGCCGCTATCGGTCCTACACCGAAGCGCGCACGCCACGGCCGTAATAGCGCGGCGCGTAGCCCGTGTGGTAATAGCGCGCGGTGCGATAGACGCGCGGCGCGGGGTAATAGCAGTCGTCGTAGACCACGACCGGTCGCGCGACCGGCGCGTAGTAGTACGTGGGGTAGCAGTCGCGAACGACAACCCGCGGCCCGTAGTCGTAATACGCCGGCGCGTAGCAACGTCCGCCGCCGTAGCTGAACCCGAAGCTGAATCCATCGGCGAGCGCAGCGCTCGGCGCTGCCATCCCCATCAAGAGTCCCGCCATTCCGAGCATCGCCTTGCGACCGAGCATCTTGGATCTCCTTGCCAGTTTCGCAAACGCACGTCCCGCCGTCGGGAATCTGGACGCTCACCGCCGCGGGCGTATTCAGAGACACGCGCCGAGCATGCGAGTTGGGGGCGACTCGTGGTTCCGCCTTGGATCCGCAAATCGCTCTTAACCCATTTCATTTTATGTTGTTAGATTCGTTGAAATGTCGGCCACGACGGGCGGAAGCCGCTGATTCCGCGACCGATACCGGTTCCGGCGGCGCGTCCGGATAACCGGTGGCCCGCATGCATCCTGGCGCGAACGCGGGCGACTACACTTACCCGCCGGGCGCCCAGCTCGCGGTTCGTGTGCCGCGCACGTTTCCGCCGTCTGCAACGCGGCGCCCCAATGACGGTCCCAGCCATGTCGACGTCCTGGCGTGTTCATTCCCTTCCGTGGCCAGGCGACGTGTGCGCCGCGGTCCGGGGCTTCGCCGGCGACGACGAACTCGCGTGGCTCGACTCGGCGGCCGACCGCGGCGGCGTCAGCGTGCTCGGCGTTTCACCGGTCGGCGTGGTCGAGCAGCGCGCGGGAGCCGCCGCGAGGTTTGAGATCGACGGCCGCCTCGAACGAACCGCCGCCAGCGCGTGGGCGCTCTGGCGCGCAACCGCGGCGGCGCTGCCGTGCAGACCGTCGCTCGACACGCGACTCGGCCCTGGGTGGATCGGGTTTGCGGGGTTCGAGTCGGCGGCACAGCTTGAACGCCTGCCCGCGTCACATCTTCACCAACTGAACACGCCGCTGCTGCGTTTTGCACTATTCGATCGCGTGGTCGTGCTCGATGAGTCGCTCCGTACGGCGGTTGGCATCGAGGCGCCGGGAATGCGCGCCGCGCTCGGGCTGACCGAGGAGCCGATCGGCGCGTGGCTGGCGCGCTGGCGCGGCGCGTGCACGGCGCGCGCGGATTCGCGCGACCAACCCGCCGCGACGCGGCGCGGCAGCGCCGTCTTCGAGACGCCGCGGCCGGCGTTTGAACGGATGGTCGCGCGGGCGCTGGAGTACATCGCGGCCGGCGACATCTACCAGGTGAATCTCGCGCACCGCATTCGGCTCGCGGGTCAGACCGACCCGTTCGCCGCGCACGCCGCGCTCCGCGCGCACAACCCCGCGCCATATGCGGCCGTGCTGCGCTGGGGCGCCGGCGCGGTCGTGTCGGCTTCGCCGGAATTGTTTCTGCAATGCCGAGCCGGCGCGCTGCTGACGCGACCGATCAAGGGCACGCGGCCGCGAACGCATGATCTCGAGCGCGACGCCGCCCACCGGGCAGCGCTCTGGCGATCCGAGAAAGACGCGGCCGAACTGGCGATGATCGTCGATCTGCATCGCAACGATCTGGGACGCGTCGCGGCGCCGGGGTCGGTGCGGGTGGAGAACGCGCGGCGGATCGAGGCGCACCCGCGCGTGTTTCACACGCTCGCCGACATCCGTGCGACGCTCGCGGCGGGGCGCGCGCCGCTCGACGCGCTGGCCGCGTGCTTTCCGGCCGGTTCGATCAGCGGCGCGCCCAAGATTCGGGCGTTGCAGATCATCGACGAGCTGGAGCCGACCGCCCGCGGCGTGTACACCGGTGCGATCGGCGCGCTGGGGCTGGACGGGCAGATGACATTCAGCGTCGCCATCCGTACAGTGCAGTTCGTCGACGACGATGCGTGGTTGCACGTCGGCGGCGGAATTGTCGCGGACTCCGAGCCCGCGGACGAATACGCCGAGACGCTCGCCAAGGCGCGCGGCATTCTCGAGGCGCTGCGAGCGACGGACGACGACGCGCCACCAACCGAGGAGCCGCCCCGGTGATCGAAAGTGTCTGCATCAACGGCGAACCGGTGAGACCCGCCGAGGCCCGCGTCAGCGTGTTCGACGCGGGCTTCATGCAAGGCATCGGTCTGTTCGAGACGCTGCGCACGTATCGGCGGCGCGTGTTTCGGCTCGATCACCACCTTCGCCGGCTGATCGCATCCGCGACCGCCTTGGGCTGGGCGAACGTGCCCAGGATCGACGTGCTGCGCGAGAATGTCGAGCAGGTTGTCGACGCCGCGCCCGGCGACGACGACCTGCGCGTGCGCCTCACGGTCACCACCGGTGCGGTGCGCCCCACCGACGCCGACACGCCGCCGCTCACCATCGTCGCGTCCGCGACCGGCGAGGTGCGCTATCCCGCGGAGTGCTACACGAAAGGGGTCACGGTCACGCTCTGCCCCTATCGCCAGAACCGCGACGACCCGACCGCGGGTCACAAAACGACCAGCTACTACGCCCGCCTCGCGGCACTCCGGCAGGCGCACGCGCGCTCGGCGTTCGAGTCGCTCTGGTTCACACACAGTGCGCAGCTCGCGGAGGGCTGTATCAGCACGGTCTTCGTCGTCGAGAACGAGCGGCTCTACACGCCGCCGCTCGACACGCCGGTGCTGCCCGGTGTGACGCGCGCCGCGGTGATAGAGGTTGCCGAGCGGGCCGGCGTCGCGGTGGCCGAGCGGACGATGTCGCCCGAGGACGTGCGCAGCGCCGACGAGGTGTTTGTGACCAGCAGCGTGATGCAGCTTGTGCCGGTCGTGCGTATCGAACGCGAGCGCGTCGGCGATGAGACACCGGGCGACATCACGCGGGCGCTCGCCGAGGAATATCACCGGCTCGTGCGCGAGGAGTGCGGACTTGGCTGAGCGTCGCCGTCGAAGCGAGGCGCGCGTCGCGCCGACGTCGACCGTCGGCGATGTGGTCGCTGCGCTCGACGCAATTGCCCCATTCGCGAGCGCGGCCGACTGGGACAACGTCGGGCTGCTCGCCGGGCGGCGCGACTGGCCGGCACGCAAGGCGCTGATCGCGATCGATCTCACCGACGACGTAGCGCGCGAAGCGCTGCGCCGCGGCGTCGACACGCTCGTCTGCTATCACCCGCCGATCTTCAAGGGCACGCGCACGATCGGCCCACACGCCGACGCGTCGACCACGCTGCTGGCCGATCTGCTCGCGCACCGCGTTGCGATCCTCGCGGTGCACACGGCGCTCGACGCGGCGGCCGGCGGGACCAACGATCTGCTTCTCGATGCGTTCGACGTCGTCGAGCGTTTTCCGCTGGAGCCGGTCGTCGCCGACGCCGCCGACCTCAAGCTGGTGGTCTTCACGCCCGCCGCGAGTCTCGAGCGACTCCGCGCAGCGCTGAGCGAAGCGGGCGCCGGCGTCATCGGCAACTACGCCGAGTGCGGATTCAGCGTCGCCGGGCGTGGCAGCTTTCGCGGCAACGAACACGCGAACCCCGCGATCGGGCGGCGCGGCGTGCTGGAGCACGTCGACGAGCTGCGGCTCGAAATGGTCGTGCCGCAGACGCGCGTCGCCGACGTGGTGCGCACCTTGTACGCGAATCACCCGTACGAGGAGCCCGCGTTCGACCTTTACCCGCTGCGAACAGCCGCCGGCCGCGGCCGCATCGGCATGGGCCGCGTCGGACGGCTGCGAACGCCAACCCGCGGCAACGCGCTGCTCGCGCAGCTCGCCGGGACCGTTGATCCGTCGGGGGCGCGCGTCGTCGGTGCGCTCGACCGCGCCTTTACGTCCGTCACCGCCGCCGCCGGAAGCTTCGGCGTGCGCGGCTTTCGCGATCCCACGTCGCTCGTCGTCACCGGCGAATTCAAGCACCACGACGCGCTCGAGCTGCTGAAGCGCGGCATCACGGCGTTGCACCTTGGACATCGCGAGAGTGAAGAGCCCGTGCGGGAATATCTGCGGACAGAGCTGGGGCAGCGTGTTCGCGGAATCGCGGTTGCGCTCGCGACCGCCGACCGTTCGCCGTTTCGGCCTGCGGCGATCCCGGCGCGCGCGGCGCCGGCGTCGAATTCGACTAAGTCGCGCAAAACGCCCGATCGAACGCGCCGCCACGCTCGAACACGTCGTGTGGGTCGAGGGCGCGCTTGACGCGTCGCATGAGTTCCCACTCGTCGCGCCGCGGCCCGAGCGGCGCGAACGGCAATTCGTCCACGTCGCCGCCCGCGACCACCTGCCACGCGCCGCCGAGCGCAGCCGCCGATGCCACGGCCGCGCCGGCGTGTTCGGGATTCGCTTGAGGATACGCGACATACGCCACGCCGCTCGCGAACTGGCTCCACAGCGGCGCGTCCGGAGCACGTCGCGATTGCTCGACGATGAACGCGGCGAGTCGCGCCCCGGGTAGCGAGAACCGAATCGAAAGCGTCGGCGGCAAGGAGCGCGGCGCGTCGCCGCGCGCCGCGCCCGCGTCGGATGAGTCGCCGACTTCGTCGGGTGCGACGAGCCGGTTCACGAGCTCCTGCCGCGCCGTCGCCAGTTCGTCGCCGCGCAGCTTGATCGCGTCCGTGGCGAACCAACGCCGGGCTTCGGCAATCTGCCATTCAACGGCGTCGCGCGCGCCGTCGAACCCGACGAGCACGCGCAGCGGCGCCGCGCCCGGCGCCCCGGGCAATGCGACCGCCGTGGCGCGCGCGTTCAGAAGATCGATCGAGTTCGGCGCGAGCGGCGCGCCCCGGAGGGCTGCCAGGGCGCGCTCCGCGGCGTCCGCGTCGTCGCAGGCAACGAGCAGCGCGCCCGCGGCCTCCGGTTTCGCGGCGACGCGGAAGGTCGCTTCGACGATCACGCCGAGCCAGCCCCGCGAGCCGGTGTAGAGCTTGCAGAGGTCGTAGCCGGCGACGTTCTTGACGACGCGCCCGCCGCCGCGGATGAGCTCGCCGCCGGCCCCGACGACGCGCAGGCCGATGAGCTGATCGCGCACCGCGCCGCACGCGAGACGCCGCGAGCCGCTCAGGTTCATCGCGACGGCGCCGCCGACCGTGCTGCGGTCGGGCCGCGGCACGTCGAGCGCCAGCTCCTGTCCATGCTCCGCCAGCCGCGCCTGCAACGCCGCGACGGTCATCCCCGCCTGCACCGTCACGGTCATGTCGGCGACGGCGTGCTCGATCAGGCGATCCAACGAGCGCGTGTCGATCCGCATGACCCCCGCACGCTCACCGCGCACCAGCGTCGCGCCGCCACAAATCTGCGCCGCATCGCCGCGCGATTCGCAGCGGCGGACCACGTCGGCAATCCGCGCGTACTCGGCGGCGTCAGGTTGTACGGCCGTCATTCGGGTTCCTGTCGGGTTGCGGCAGCGCTGCGGGACTCTGTCGAAGCGCGCCGCTGCGTTGCACGCGACCCGTCACGTTCGGCGGCGCGCCTGAACGAAGGCGCGCACCTGGTCGGCTGTGCGGGTGTTGAGCACGTCGCGCCTGCACAGGCCGGCGCGCCGCGCCGTGATCACGCCCAGGCTCATCTGGTCGAGCTGGTCGGTGGCGTGGGCGTCGCAGTCGATGCAGATCGTCGCGCCGTTGTCGCGCGCCAGCCGCGCGTGCTGGTCCTTCAGGTCGAGCCGATACGAACTCGCGTTGATCTCCAGCGCGCAGCCCGCGGCGGCCGCCGCCTTGCTGACGGCGTCGACGTCGAGCGGCATCGCCTCGCGCCGGTTGAGCAGCCGGCCCGTCGGGTGGCCAATGAGATTGACATAGGGGTTGCGGATTGCCGCGATCGTGCGACGTGTGTTCGCGTCGATGTCCTGCCCCATGCCGGTGTGCACCGACGCGACGACGAAATCGAGCTCGGCGAGCAGTTCGTCGGGATAGTCGAGCCGGCCCTCGGCGAGGATGTCGACCTCGGCGCCGACCCATACGGTCACGTCGCGCGTCTTCTTCGCGATCGCGCGCACCGCCGCAATGTGCGCGCGCAGGCGTTCGGGCTTCAGCCCGTTGGCGATGACGCTGCTCTGCGAGTGATCGGTGATGCAGATGTACTCGTAGCCGCGCTCCCGCGCCGCCGCCGCCATTTCCTCGATCGTGTGATGCCCGTCGCTGGCCGTGGTGTGCATGTGCAGGTCGCCGCGGATGTGCTGGAGGGTCAGCAGGTCGGCCGGAACGCGCTCCAGCTCGAACTCGCCGCGGTCCTCACGCAGCTCCGGCGGAAAACAGGGCAGCCCGAAGGCCGCGTAAATGTCGGCTTCGTCGCGGCTCGCGATCACGCGCTCGCCATCGCTCAGCGAGTACTCGTTGAGCGTCCAGCCGCGCTTCTGGGCCAGCTCGCGCAGCCGCACGTTGTGCTGCTTGCTGCCCGTGAAATATTGCCACGCCGCGCCGAACGACTCCTCGGGAACCACGCGCAGATCGACCTGAATCAGTCCGCAGTCCTCGACCTCGACCCGCACCGAGCCTTTCGTATCTCCGCGGACGAGCACTTCCTTCACCCGCGGCAGCGCGACGAAGTCGGCGACGACGCGCGCGCCGTCGGCGGCCACGCAGAGCACGTCGAGGTCGCCCACGGTCTCGACGCCGCGCCGCAGCGATCCGGCCAGCTCGGCCCGCCGGACGCCCGCAATCGCCGCGACCTCGTCGCGCACGCGGAGCGCCAGCGGCCACACGTCGCCAAGCCGCACGCGCCCGGCGCTGGTCGCGAGAAACTCGATTCCGTGTCGAAGCTGCGCGATGCTCTTGTCACCCAGGCCCTTGAGCCCCGCGAGCCGCCCGGCGTCGATGGCTTCGCGGAGCTGCGCGATCGATTCGATCCCACGCTCCTTCCACAGCAGCGCGGCTTTCTTGGGTCCGAGCGAAGGAATCTGGAGCAGCTCGAGCAGTGAATCGGGCACGACCGCGCGCAGCTCTTCGCGCAACGCGACCCGTCCGGTCGTCAGCAGTTCCTCGATCTTCTCGGCGCTCGCCTTGCCCACGCCCGGCAGCGTGTTGACTTCGCCGCGCGCCGCCAGGTCCGCCACCGCGCCCGCGTAGTCGTCCACGGCCCGCGCGATCTTGCGATACGCGTTCACGCGAAACGACTCGGCGCCCTGGATCTCCAAGGCGTCCGCGATCTCATGAAACACGCGCGCGATCTGGGCGTTCGTCATGCACGCTCTCCCACACGATGGGCGCGGTTATACGCCGCGCGACCGCGCCGAACAAGCGACGTGCCGCTCTCTCCGACCAGGCGCGGACGCGGGGGTTGTGACGCGGTCGGCACGCTGCACAGCGGAGCCGGAAAACCCGCGCTCGCGCGACGGCGCCTGCCGACCAGTTCCGACAGCGCGCCGCCGATGGCGGCGGTTACACTGCCCGGTTCGCGGCGCGCGGCGCGCCGCCACCCTGACCTGGAGCCTTGCGCATGGATGTCCGGCGCCTGTCGCGTTGCGCCCGGTTTGTCGTCTCGAATCCGCGCGGGAAACGGCGACCGGACGCCGCGGTGTTCGTGCGCGCCGCCGGCGGAGTGCGGCGCGCCCGCGCGACGCGCCCGCTGCTTGCCGGCGCGTGGCTGGTCTGTGGCGTGGCGCTCGTGTCTGCCGCCACGCCGCGCTTCGCTGTCGATCGTCCGATTGATCTGCAACATCTGCGGCTGGCGATGAGCGTCGATCTCGTGCAGCAGCGCGTCGACGCGGTCGCGACGCTCGATCTCAGCGCACTGCGCCGGGTCGCGAGCGTCACGCTCGACGCCCTCGACCTCGACGTGCACGGCGTGCGCGGCGACTTTGGCGACGAGACGCCTGCGGACTTGCGGTTCGTGAACACCGGTCGCGCCATCGAAATCCTGCTGCCGCGCGAGTTCGAGCGCGGCGAGCGGCTGCGCGTCAGCGTCGACTACACGGTGACTCGGCCGACGACGGGGCTGCACTTCTACGCGCCCAGCGACGACGACCCGGACGCACCCTACCAGGTCTGGTCGCAGGGCGAGTCGATCGAAAACCGCGCGTGGATTCCCTGCTTCGACCATCCCGACGAGCGCTTCACGAGCGAGCTCTTCGTCACCGCCGACGAGCGCTACAAGGTGCTCTCCAACGGCCGGCTCGTGTCGCGCAAGTCCGCCGACGGCTTCACCACCTGGCACTATGCGCAGAATCAGTCTCACGTCGCTTATCTCGTCACACTCGTCGTGGGCGACTTTGCGATCATCGAAGAGTCGTGGCGCGGCATCCCCGTGCAGTACTGGGTTCCGCCGCGCCGCGTCGTCGACGTCGGGCCGACCTTCGGCCGCACGCGCGCCATGCTCGAGTTCTTCAGCGATCGGCTCGGCGTAGACTATCCTTGGGACAAGTATGCGCAGATCTGCTGTTACGACTACGGCGGCGGGATGGAGAACACCAGCGCCACCACGCTCGGCGAGAACACGCTGCGGTCGCGCCGCGCGCTGCTCGACGGCGACGCCGACGACCTGCTCGCCCACGAGCTCTTCCACCAATGGTGGGGCGATCTGCTGACGTGTCGCGACTGGGCCCACCTGTGGCTGAACGAGGGCTTCGCCACCTACGGCGAGGTGCTCTGGTTCGAGCACGACCACGGCCCCGACCGCGCCGCGCTTGAGCTCTGGAGCATGTCCGAAAGCGCCCGGCGCGGCGGGCGCGCGCGCCCCATCGTCGACCGCTACTACAACCACGCCGACGACATGTTCGACGACCGCGCCTATCCGAAGGGCGGCTGGGTGCTCCACATGCTGCGCTGTCAGCTCGGTGATGAGCTCTTCTTCAAGACGCTCCGCGAGTATGCCCAACGCCACGCGCACGCGTCGGTCGAGACAAGCGACCTGCGGCGCGCCGCCGAGGGCGTGTCGGGACGAAGTCTCGAACGGTTCTTTTACGACTGGACCGAGCGGCCGGGTCATCCGGTCGTCGAGGTGGAATATCGCTGGGACCAGGAGCGCGGCGGCGCAGTCGTCGCGGTCAAACAGACCCCCGCCGAGCCGGCCGCACCCCGCCGCCGCGGCGGCGCCGACAAACCCCCGGAGCCCGCGGAAGACGCGGAGCGCCCGCCGTGGGAAGTCGCGCCGCCGCGCGAGCCGTTTCACTTTCCGCTGACACTCGAATTCCGCGTGCCCGGCGAGCCGGAGCCGGTGGTCGTGCGGCGGATGTTCACGACCGCGTCGGAGACCATCGTCGTGCCGCTCAGCGCGGCTCCAACGCTGTTCCGTGTGGACCCGGACCAGACGGTGCTGATGGAGCTGCGCGAGACCAAACCGCGCGAACTCTGGCTGACACAGCTGAGGAGCGATCCGCACGTCGCGGGCCGGCTGCGAGCAATCGAATCGCTGAAGAAAGACGCCCCGCCGCAGGTGGTCGAGGCGCTCGCGGCCGCGCTTTCGCGCGAGCCGTTCTGGGGTGTGCAGAACGCGATCGCCGCGGTGCTCGGCGAACGGCGCGGGGATGCCGCACGCAACGCGCTGCTTGCCGCGATCGCGCCCGAGGACGAACCCACGCCGCCGCGCGACGCGGGTGTCGAACCCGCGCGAGCGGCCGTGCCGCGCATCCGTGCCTTGCGCGACCTCGCACACGGACAGCCGGCGGAAGACCGATCCGCGCGCCCGCCGGGATCACGGCTCGCAGATGCCCGCGCCCGGCGCGCCTGCGTCGAAGCGCTGGGTCGCTTTCGCGACGACGACCGGGTCGGCGCCGCGCTCCGCGCGCTCATCCGCGACGGCGACGAGAGCGAAGCCGTCGAGGCCGCCGCGCTCACCGCGTACGCGGCGCTCGAACCGCCGGACCTGCGATCCGTCGTCGCACCCGCGCTGACGCGCGACTCGCACCGCGAGCAGATTCGCAACGCCGCGCTCAACGCGTTCGCGCGGCTGCCCGCCCCGGAGGCGCTCGAGCTGCTGGCGGAGTGGACGACCGCCGATCGGCCGCGCGAGTGTCGCCGCACCGCGGTCGCGGCGCTCGCCCGCGCACTGACCCGCGAGCCGGTCGAAGCAGCGCTGGACGCGCGCGCGATCGAGTGCCTGCTCACCTGCACGGCCGGCGCCGACGCCCGGCTGCGCGCGGCGGCGGCGCAGGCGCTCGGCGATTTCGGCCAGCGCGCCGACGCGGCGATCCCTGCGCTGCAAACTGTCGCGGAGCGCGACCGCTCGGAGCGGGTCCGCAGGGCCGCCGAAGCCGCGCTCGACCGCATCCGCTCGGACGCGCCGCTGCGCCGTCAGTTTGACGAGCTGCGCGAGCAGTTGCGGTCGCTCCAACAGCAGAATCGCGACTTGCGCGGCAAGCTCGAGGCGATCGAACGCCGCTGAACACGGATGTCGCATGACACGCCGCCCGCGGCACGAACCGCTCAGCGGGACATCGGGGTCCGGCCGGTGCTCAGCGCGGAAACGTCGGCCGCCGCGGGTAGTCGTCCCGGGCGCAGCGCTCCAGCTCGTCGCAGGCGACACTCGTTCCATCCTCGTGGCGCACATGCGCGCGCAGCGCCGCAGCCGCGGACTCCACCGCCGGGTCCGCCATCCGCACCAGCGCGTCGGCCAGCCGTGCGACGCTCAGCGCCGCGCGCGGCACGCAGTGCGCCACACCAAGCCGGTGGGCGTGCAGCGCATTGTGAAACTGGTCGTGCGCGTGGGGTACGACGACCGTGGGCCGCCCGGCTCGCAGCGCCTGCGCCGTCGAGCCGATCCCGCCGTGATGCACGATTACACCCGCGCGCGGAAAGAGCAGCGAAAACGGCACATAGTGCAGCGCGATGAGCGACGCCCCGAGCCCCGCTGGAACATTCGCGTCCTTGCCCACGAGCAATACGCCGCGCCGCCCGAGCCGCGCGCACGCGTCGGCCGCAACGTGATAAAAGTCGCCGGGGTTATGAACCGCCGCCGTGCCGAGTGCGAACACGACCGGCGGATCGCCCGCATCGAGAAAGCGCTCCAGCTCAATCGGCAACGTCGGGGTGCGGTCGCTGCGGTCGTAGCAGCAGAACCCGCACAATCGCGCCCGCGGCGGATCCCGATCCGTGGGCCCGCGAAAGTGCGGCGACCAGAGCCCGAGATTCGCGTCGCCGCCGAACCAGTCGGCGAGGAACGCGCTTTTCTCCGGTGGATAGCCGACGTCGCGTCGCAGCCGATTGATCCTGCGCCCGAACCACGCCGCCGCGAGCGGCAGAAACGTACGGAACAGAAAACGCGCCCCGGCGCGGCGCAGCGCGCCGGGCCGCCGCTGCATCGGCGGCACAGGGTCGCTGCCGGAAAGCCACGTGAGCGGCGCCAATTGCGACTGCACGAACGGCAGGCGCAGCTCGTCGCAGAGCCAGCGTGTGCCAATGCAGATGTGATGCGAGAGAACCACGTCCGGCCGGCGGGCGCACATGGCGCCGCGAAGCGCCGCGAGCGCGTCCGGCACGCACGCGAAGATCATGTCGAGCACGCGCCGCCCGCCGACGCGCGGGTGCATGAACTGCGGATCGTTCAGGATCCGCTCGAGCTCTATCTCGGGGTTCATCGCGAAGTGTTCGATGCCCGCCGCCTCGACATCCGCCCGAAAGTACGGATGCGCCGAAAGCGTGACCTCGTGTCCGCGGCGGCGGAGCGCCTGCCCGATCGCGAGGAATGGGTGCAGGTCGCCGTGCGAGCCGCCGGTGGTGATCCAGATGTACATTCCGGGAATCATCGAGCGCCATGCACGGGTGGGGCAAGCGTCTCGCACGGCGCGGGTCGCATCCGGGTGCGGGACAGTCTTCGCGGGCGCGGAATATCGCCCCCAGCCGGGCCGCCTGAACCGTCACGCACCCCGTGACAGGGGCTGCGTGGGTGACAGCGACCGGCGCGTCGTTGCGAGTGTGCATCCCGCGCGGGGGGACATCGGAGCCCGTGCGCCAAGCACGGGGCCCGGCCCGCCGCTTGCCGCGCTTGGTTCGGACGCACGCCGCTTGCCGCGCCGGGTTCACACGTGCAGGGGAGGCAACCCGGATCAAGACGCACGGCACAGCGTGCTCACTCACACGACCCGGCGCGAGTCGAGCAGAAGGCAGATCGGCCCGTCGTTGACGCTCTCCACCTGCATCGGAGCCGCAAAGCGACCGGTCGCGACCGTCAAGCCCGTCGCACGCAGGCCCGCCACAAGTTGCTCGATGCGCGGCTCCGCCAGCGTCCCCGGCGCCGACGACGCAAATGACGGGCGGCGCCCCTGCCGCGCGTCCGCCAGCACGGTGAACGCGCTGACGACGAGCACACCGCCGCCGAGGTCGAGCACAGAGCGGTTCAGTTTGCCGGTGTCGTCGTCAAAGATGCGCAAGTGGGGGATTTTTTCAGTCAGGTAGCGGACGTCTGCATCCGCGTCGTCGGGCGCGGCGGCGACATAGACGAGCAGGCCGCGCCCGATTCGGCCCACCGTTTCGTCGCCGACCACGACCGCCGCCCGCGCCACCCGTTGCACCACCGCGCGCATCGCCGACTCCGCGCCGTGCTGTGGCGACGGCAACACATCGTAATCCGTGAATGCGGAGCGCACCGTTGAGCCGCGGACTTCAGCCCGCGCGGATGTTCATGACGCGGCGCGCCGCGGATTCGAGCATCGCGGTTTAGTTGTCCTCGACGTCCTGAATGACCTGAAAGTCGATGCGGAAGCCGCCCGGCGCCGCCGGGTCAGCGTTGAACGTGAAGATGAGTGTATCGCCGCATGTGTAGTCGACACCCAGCAGCTTGTCGACGCCGGCGGCGGTTCCGTCGGTCGCGATCGCCGCAAGAGGCGAATTCTGCGGCGCGCTGGAGAAGTGCACGACATCGTCGAACGCGTCGGCGTCGAAGTTCGCACCCTCGTCGCCGTCGGTCTGGATCACGCGGTTGATGAACTCCTGCGTGCCGACGACGGCGTTTCGGCGGCAAGTGACGTTCGTCGCGGCGCTGCTGGTCATGGCCTCGAGTCGCAGTTGCTGGAGCGAGGCCGGGCCGTCGGGCCGGTCCAGCGAATCGTACGTGCCGAACGAAAACGAGGCGCGTACGGAAGTGTTGTTGACGAATATGAACGTAATGTTGCCCGATCGCTCCTCGGTCAGATAGTTCACCGCGCTGCCACACCCGCCCATCAGGAGCGGCGTCGCAAGTCCAAGTAGGAGAGCGAGTTGCGGAACCGGGTGTCGGAAAGCGGCACGTGTCATGCGGTCACCCACCTCGAGCCGGACCGAGCGCGGAGCCGGCGTTCTCGATTCTATCGGCTCGGTCGTCGCACCGAATGTTATCGTGACGGTCGAGGGTCGCCAATCGTCGCCCGGCGTCCGCAGGGCGGATTGACGGGCGCGTGGGGTTTCAAATAATGGTCGCGGTGGAACTTGCGCGACGGCGGGCAGGGTCGGTCCAGCGCATCGGTCGGCGGGCGAGTTTCAGCAGACACCGGCGACCGCCTGCCGATAGACTTATCGGCTCAACCCCGCACCGCGCGGGCCGGTCGCCGGGCGGGGGCTTGGTTCTGTTGGAAGAGGTTTGGCGCCATGCGGTTGAAGCTGCTCTCGTTGGCGGTGGTGATGCTGGCTGTGCTGGGCGCGACCTGTGTTCCGCTCATCGACAACACGCCCGCGACGCCCAACACGCCCGCCACCTCGCTGGCGGTCACTTTCGTCGAGCCTGCACGCGACCGCGCCGTGCCGCTGGGCACGCGCGTCACCATCCGCTGGCAGGCGATCAACACCAGCGCGACCGCCGGCATCGTCGAAATCCATGTCGAGTCACGGGCCGACCTCTCCAGGATCACCCTCGCCGCCAACGTCTCGGTCCGCGGCACCACCGGCACCAACACGCTCGAATGGGACACCACCGGGCTCGCCGCCGGCGAGTACTCCATCCGCGGCGTCATCACCACCGGAGCGCAGACGCGCGAAGCCCTCGCCGGCGGACGCATCACCATCAACACGGCCCCGAGCTTCCGTTTCACCGAGCCCACCGCGCTCGTTACGCTCATGCCGGCAGACACCACCACCATCGGGTGGAGCGTCAGCGACGACGCCGGCCGCGGACGCATCCGCCTCGGCGTCGACCCCGATCTGGATCACGGCAGCGGAAACGAGCTGTTCATCCTCCAGCGCGACCTCGCGTCCGGCGACCTCACCGACACCTTTAACTGGAACGGCAACGACACGGCCGGAACGCGCGTGCCCGAGAACACGTACAACCTCTTCGCGCTCGTCGAGGACGACATCAACCCGCTGGTCACCGCCGAGGGCCTCGCGCGCTTCGTCGTCGCACCTGCCGATCCCGACGAGGACGTCACGCTCGGCGTCCGTCAGCCGTCGGCCGATTTCGAGTTCAACGCGTTTAGCCCCGATCTGCCCATCGAGATCGGCGTCAACGACACGTCCGACGTGCTCATCGATCTGAAGATCGATCCCGACGAGAGCCGCACGAACGGCAACGAAATCACGATTCTGTCGCAGCGGCTCGTCGCGGCGGACACGCCGACCGAGTCGTTCGACTGGAACGGTACGGACACGAGCAATGTCGCGGTGCCGGACGGCATCTACAACCTGGTCATTGTGGCGAACCGCGGCAGCGGCACGCCGCAGACCGTCGCGAGCACGAACCTGCTCCTGGTGCGGATCAAGCCGGAAAACGCCCCGAGCCGCCAGACGTGGCAGCGGACCGGTACGACGTGGGCGCGGGTCTCCCCGGGCACGACCCCCGCGGCACGCCGCGATGCCGGCTTCGCGCACGATCGCGTCGCCCAGAATTCGGTGCTGTTCGGCGGATCGGTGGGCGGCACGCCCAACAACGAGACATGGACCTGGAACCGCTCGAACTGGACGCAGCGGAGCATCGCCGGTCCGCCGGCCGTGTTCGGCCATGCCATGACGTTTGATCGCGCGAACAACGTGGTGTTGCTCTTCGGCGGCACGGACGGCGTAGCGCCGATCGATCAAACTTGGACGTACAACGGCAGCGAATGGGCGCAGGAGCTCGCCGCGGGGCCGTCCGCACGCTTCTATCATGACCTGGACTTCGACGAGGAGCGCGGCGTCGTGGTGCTCTTCGGCGGCACGGACGGCGCGGCGCCCAACAACGAGACCTGGGACTGGGACGGCGAAGCCTGGGTGCTCAAGAGCCCGGCGGCCGCTCCGTCGCCGCGCGAGCAGCATCGGCTGGCCTTTGACCAGGTGGCGAACGTGATGATGCTGTTCGGGGGACTGACCGCGACCGGCCTGAGCAACGAGACGTGGACGTTCGACGGAACCAACTGGACGCAACGCATGCCGGCGAATTCGCCGATCGCGCGGCGCGGCCACGGAATGCGATACGACGAATCGCGCGGGCGGGTGGTGCTGTTCGGCGGCACGGACGGGCAACGACTCTTCAACGACACGTGGGAATGGACTGGCGAGGACTGGGCGCTTCAGACCGAAAGCGTCGCTCCGCCGGCGCGCGAGGGATTCGCGTTCACCTACGACCGCTTCGGCGGCGGGCTACAGCTCTTCGGCGGGATCTCGGGGCTGCCGATCATCAGTCTTACGTCGCCGTCGGCGGCGCAAACGGTCGACCCCGGCAACTTCGTCGCCATCAACTGGCGCGACGACGACCCGACCGGCGAAGCGACCGTGCGCGTCGTGGTGGACGACGACGCCAATCCGAGCGAAGTCACCGAGACCGGCGACGCCGAACTCGAGATTCTGGCCTCGCGGCCTGCCGGCCCGGACGGGGTGCAGGACACGTTCAGTTGGCAGGTGCCCGCGTCGCTCGACCCGGGAACCTATTTCATCTTCGCGTACATCGACCGCAACGGCGCCGCGCCGTTCGACAACCAGGCGATCGCAGGCGGCCGCGTCATCGTTCGCGACCCGGCCAACCCATAGCGGCGCCGCGACTCGCCGCAGTGTTTCCGCGTCTGGTCGCGGATCAGCGATCTGTGTTCGTGCACCAGGGAAACCCGCCGCAGCGATGGAACCCGGCGAACTCATAATCGACCAACCGACGCTGGAGGCCTGCTGTCGGCGCTGGCGCGAGCTGGGCTGCTTCGCTTTCGACACCGAGTTCATTCGCGACGAAACGTACGACGCCGCCCTCTGCCTCATCCAGGTGAGCGCGGACGGCGAAGTCGTGTTGATCGACCCGACCGCCGACATCGACGTCGGCGTATTCTGGGCGCTGGTCACCGATCCCGCCGTCACCACGATCGTCCACGCCGGCAAAGAAGACTTCGATGTTTGCCTGCGCATGACCGGGAAGCCGCCGCGCAATGTCTTTGACGTGCAGCTCGCCGCCGGGCTGGTCGGCTATCACTATCCGCTCAGCCTGACGCGGCTCGTGGAGCAGGCGCTCGGGCAGCGCATCTCGAAGGCCCAGACGCTCACCGACTGGCTCCGCCGCCCGCTCACGGCGGAGCAGATTCGCTACGCGATCGACGACGTGGCGCACCTGCCGCGCATCCAGGAGCATCTGGCGGAGCGGCTGGAAAAGGCGGGGCGGCGGGCGTGGGCTCGCGAGGAATTCCAGCGCTTTGAGGACGCGGCCTATTACAAGCCGCCGACGCAGGACCGGGTCGCGCGGATCAAGGGAACCAAGCGGCTCGACGGCCCCGGGCTGGTTGCGCTCGAACTGCTCATCGAGTGGCGCGACCGCTGGGCCCAAGAGAAGAACCGCCCCGTCCGGGCGCTCATCCGCGACGACGTGATCGTCGAGATCGCGCGCCGGCGCCCACGCGAGCCGACCGAGCTCCAGGTCTTGCGCGGCTTTCCGCAGTCGCGCAATCCGAAGATCATCAACGAAGTACTCGCGATAATCGAAAAAGCCCGCCAGACGCCGCGCGACCAGTGGCCCGCCGTGCACGAGCCGGTCGAGTATGCGCCGATGATCCGCGCCACGCTCGACCTGTTGTCCGCGGTGATGCGGGCGCTGTGCGACGAGCACGGCGTGAGCGTCGACCTGGTGGGCAGCGCGCAGCGCCTTCGCGAACTGATCGACCACGACTTGGGCCTGACGCGCGAGACGCCGGCGCTGCTGTCCGGCTGGCGCGGGAAGTTCATCGGCGAGCCGCTGCGCGACCTGCTCCGCGGCCGCAGCGAGCTACGCTTCAGCGGCTGGCCGAAGGAGCCGCTCATCGAAGTGGTCACGCACGAGCGGCCGGCGGACCGAGCACAGCCGTAGCAGCCCGTTGAGAATGCCGCAGCCGATGTCTGTGGCGCCGCTTTTCAAGCGGTGCGAGCGCTGGTTGGAAGCCGGCGCCGAAGTTGCTCGACGGGCCGGCGGTACCGGAAGTATCCCAGGATCTCGATCAGCGGTTGGTCGGAACGACGCGTTGTGCGAAACGCTCGGGAAATCGCTGTGGTTTGTTGCGAAGACCAGCGAAAACAGGTTTCGAGATAGAGGCTATCCCAAAACCAACGGCCTCTGGCATCCGGGCTCAAAGTCAACTGCGATTTTCAAGCGGTTTTCGCAATGTACGTACTTCGCGGCATCGCCCGTACGGGGTTCTGGGATAGCCTCTATCCGAAAACCAACTGTCTCTGGCATTCGATCTCAATGTCAACTGCGATTTTCAAGCGGTTTTCGCAATTGACGTTCTTCGCGGCATCGCCGGTACGGG
>JBFXAM010000014.1:0-54688 GCA_050184295.1 Phycisphaerae bacterium
AATGCCGCGCATGGCTTCGTTGCCGGCGAGCGGAGAGAAATCAGGAGCAAGGTCGTCCGTGGCGGCGCCTACTCCCGATGCCGGGGCGCTGACGATCTGCGCGCGGGCGGCCATCAGAGCCTTCTTCGCGTTCTTCAGTGAGTCCAGGTACGTCTGCTTCGCGGCGTCCTTTTCGGCCGAATCGAGGATCCGTCGATAAGGCCTGTCCACTGCGCCGAGGTCCGCGCGGGGGGCGTTTGCAGCGACGGCCTTTCGATGGGTCTCAAACCACGCGTACGCCGTCGACTTGAGCATGTCGCGGTCATCGGCGCGCCGAACCTGATTGGTCCGCGTCCCGGAAACGCGGACCCGGGCCTTGGTTACCTCCCGGATTGCAGCGTCAATCGCTTCGAATGCTGTCGGCATTTGCGAGGACTCCGGATGCCGTGCGGAACCACCGCGTCACCGACCGCGCTGTTTGAGCTTCTTCGGCCCCGACTTGTTCTTTACCCCTTGCTTCTTCGGCTTCGCGCGTGGACGGGCGGGTTTGCCGCCTGGCGCCTCTGAACTTCCTCCCGGCAGCGTTACAGCAACGAGATTCTCCCCCACTGCATTGATTCTGAATTGCCCGCGTCCGCCGGAATCGAGATAACCTGCATTCTTCGCGTTTCTCAGGGTCTGAGCGGCATTCCCCGGGCGCCGCCGATCCGCCTTGCGCGCAGCGTCTTGAAGATCCGTGCCATTTATCGCGTCCTTCTGGTCCTGCTCGGGTGCCAAGAACCGGTAGTAGTAGGCTGCGACCGCGGCAAACTGGATGTCATTCTTCGGGGCCTTCTCCGCCGTGAATGTCCTGATGTCCGGCGCAGGTACAGGAGGATTGCCTGGTTGCGGCGGGTTTTTCGTACCCGCTTCCCTCAGCGGATCGGGCGACACCGCGGGCTGCCAACCAGCGGCCAAGCCGAGCGAGTCGCTCGCATATCGGATTGCCTGTTCTTGCTGTTGCTTGTCGGGGAGGTGTTTCAACTCCTCCGCGATCACCTTCGCCACGTCGAACACGGTTTTCCCGGGCGCGTTTTGCTGGCTCATGGAGGCCTCCGTGGCACGGGCGGAACCGGGCATGGTCGGTGGCAGCAACGCTGAGGCGGGGACTCAGCCTGCTCGAAGCGAAGGCCCCGGCTCGCTGCCGCGGGGTCCAACGCGCCCGTTTTTTTCATCCAGTCGCCTCTCCGCGCTTATTGAAACGGTGCCCGTGCTGTTGTGGATCGTAACTCCTGCACGGACAATGAGAAAGCCCTCCGGGTTGCTGCCGGAGGGCTTTCGTTCGACGATAGTCGGGGTGACTGGATTTGAACCAGCGGCCTCCTGGACCCAAACCAGGCGCTCTAGCCAGGCTGAGCTACACCCCGGATGTACGCCGCGGGGCCCAGCGCCGCCACGACGCAGCGAATTCTACCCGGCGAACCACGACGCCGAAACCTGCCCGGCGACACACGCGTTCACCCGGCGACACACGCGATTCGCCGGCGGCAAGCGTCGATTGACGCGCGACGCACGCAAACCGCGTGGAACGCACCCGACCCGCACACTACGCACGCGCCCCGTCGGCGGCGCATCCCTGCGGATGCGCGGCGGCGAGCGCCGACGTGCCTTGACGGACGCGCGGCGGCGAGCGCCGATGTGCCTTGACGGACGCGCGGCGACGAATGCGGGAGATCGCGTTGCCACAAGTCGACGGTCGGCCGACGACCGACGCCGCCGTCACGGTTTGCCGGTGCTCGCTTCGCGGCTGAGCACGGAGGCCCCGATCGGCTGTTTCTCGAGTTGTGGCCCCTCGTGTTCCACGCGGAGCACCGCCGACCCGCTGCCCTCGAAGTACTCGACCCGCAGCGCGTGCTTTCCGGGTCGCAGCCAGACGCGCCCGGCGCGCTCGCTGACGGAGTGCGCCCCGTCGTGGTCGACGATCAACTCGTCGCCGATCCACAACCGGCTGCCGTCGTCGGACGCAAGATAGAACGTGTACACGCCGTCGCGCGGCGCCTCGTAATAACCCGCGAACCGCAGCCCAAACCCATCCGCCCGCCGGGCGACGCGCAGCGCGAACGGCTTCGCAGTCGCGTTTTCGTTGGTAAGGGACGGCGTCGCCGACCGATCTCTCGCGCCGGGCGCTGCTCCATCCGCAGCCCCCGTCGTTTCCGCGGTGCCGCCTGACCTCGCGTCCCCGGCCCCCGACCCTTCCGCCGCGCCGGCTGACTTCGCGCTCGCCGCGCCCGTCTCGTCACCGGCGCTGCCGGCCGCCACGCCGCAGACGCCGGCGGCGACCGGGGTTAGCTTGTCAAACTCGGGCAGCCGGCTCCAGTACCCCTCGTAATAATCCCAGCGCAAGCCCGGCGAGGTCGCGCCGACCGCCGCCGGTTCCTTGGGCGTCAGCTTGCGGAAGCGTGCTTCGGCGATCGCGCTCGCGTGCCCCGTCGGCAGAAACACCCGCGCCTGAAGGTGCGTCGGCTCGGCGATCCGGATCGGCCGCTCGAACGGGAGCGAGTTCAGCTTCGGCTGGTCACCGTCGAGCGTGTAGCGCAGTTCGCCACCGTCGAACGCGCTCTCCAACACGACCTCGACCGGCTCGATCAGCGCCGCGTCGATCAGCGGCTTTCCATCCACGAGCATGCGTGGCGGCGCGACGTAGTATTTGACGCCCAGCGCGTCCAGCCGCTGATAGTGCGTTTTCATCCGCCGGCGGAAGTCGTCGAAGTCGCGCCGCGCCGCCGGCGTCCAGCCGCACTCGGCGATTGCGCACAGGCGCGGCCACACCTGCCGATCGACCAGCGCCGGCGGCGCGTGCTCCGTCCACATGTTTCCCTGCACGCCGAGCACGTGCCGGGCCTGCTCCGCGGTCAGCGCCGCGGGCGTCGGCTCGAACGAGTAAACGACTTCGAGCGGCAGAAAGCCCATGTTCATCGGCTCGCCGGGATTGCGCCCCTGGGCGTAGTCGAGATAACAGTGCGAGGTGGGCGACGCGATCACGTCGTGCCCGCTGGTGGCGGCGGCGATGGCGCCGTCCATGCCGCGCCAACTCTGCACGGTCGCGTTGGGCGCCAGCCCGCCTTCGAGAATCTCGTCCCAGCCGATCAGACGTCGGCCCTTGCTGCTCAAGAAGCGCTCGAGTCGGCGAATGAAATAGCTTTGAAGCTCGTGTTCGTCCTTGAGCCCCTCGGCGCGCATCCGCGCCTGGCACTTCGGGCACGTCTTCCAGCGCGTCTTGGGACACTCGTCGCCGCCGACGTGAACGTACGGCGACGGAAAGAGTTCGATCACTTCGCTCAGGACACCTTCGAGAAACGCAAACACTTCGTCGTTGCCGGCGCAATACACGTCGTCGAAGACGCCCCACGTCGTCCCAACTTCCAGGGGCCCGCCGGCGCACGAGAGTTCCGGATAGCTTGCCAGCGCCGCGAGGCTGTGCCCCGGCATCTCGATCTCGGGAATCACCGTGATGTGCCGGCGCCGCGCGTAGTCCACGATCTCGCGCACGTCCGCCTGCGAATAGAACCCGCCGTAGCGCCCGTCGGCGTCGCGCGGCTGCTCGGACTCGCGTGTCGCGCGCCGCCAGGCCCCGACTTCGGTGAGCTTTGGATAGCGCTGGATCTCGATCCGCCAGCCCTGGTCCTCGGTCAGGTGCCAGTGCAGGACGTTCAGCTTGTGATACGCGAGCAGGTCGATCGTGCGTTTCACAAACTCCTTGGGCATGAAGTGCCGCCCGCAGTCCAGCAGCAGCCCGCGATGACGATAGCGCGGCGCGTCGACAATCCGCAGCGCCGGAATACGCACCGCGTCGACACGCTTCGCGCCGCCCGGCGCCCACCCCGGAAAGCACAGTTGCCGCAGCGTCTGCGTTCCCCGAAACACGCCCGCCGTCGACGATGCGCGGAGCAACACGCGTTCGGACTCGACCGCCAACTCATAGCCTTCGTCGCCCAGCGCCGCATCGGCCCCCGCCACGCTCAGCACCAGCACCGGCCCCCCGTCGGGCGCGGCGTCGCCCACCGGCGGCTTCGCGCCGAGTGCCGGCTCCAGTTCGGTCGCCAGCGCGCCCGCGATTTCCGCAAGCACGTCATTGCCGGCGTCGAATACGATCGGCGTCGTCGCGCGCAGCTCAAACGAGCCGTCCCTCAGCGACAGCTCACGCGGTCGCGGCACCAGCGGCGGCTCGTCCGGGTTCGCGCCGCCGGCGCGTGCCACGTCGCTTGATCCCGCGATGAGAAGGCACGTCAGAAATACGCTCGTCGTGGATCGCTGCATCGCTCGCGCGGTGTGCATGCGCGCTGCCTCCCTGCGAGCCGCGTTGCGCGGCCCTGATCATCGAGTTCTGCCGGCCGTCGCGCTCGCGAGCGCGGCGTGGCCCGGTGCGCGGCGCCGCACTCACGAGGCCGGTGCGGACACCTGCACCGCACCGCCCGCGGCGCCGCGGCCTTCGAGATGCGCCTTCAGATCGTCGATGTCCTGTCGAAAGCACTTCTCGATCATCCCGCGCACCATCCAGCCCATCAGCGCGCTCATCAGCTTGGCGAACCACGTCGTGCCGCGCGCCTCCATCTCGAAGTCGACGCGCGTTCCGCCGGCCTGTGGCGTGAAGCGAAACGTCGAATCGTAGCGCGCCCCGCACGAGTCGCAGCCGACGCTGTAGAGCTTGTTGGGCTCGAAGCGCGTGACCTCCATGGTCTCGGTCGCCGTGCGGTTCATGATCACGCGCGTCTCGCGAAACCGTGTGCCGACGCCGATCGGCCCGTCCGTCAGCACCTCCAGCGCTGTGATGCCGCGCACCCGGCCGGCCGCGTTGCGGAAGTCGGTGAAGACGCGAAACGTCTCGTCCACCGGCGCCGCGATCTGCTGGGACATCTGGAATCGAGCCATCTCACGCTCCCTTCAACCGCGCCTGCCGGCGCGGATCGCCCGAAGTGAACCCGCCGCCATCATCGTAGCGGATTTCCGGGCCGCTTCCCGCGCCGTCGGGCTCGCGAACCGCGTCGATCTATCCGATGTTTCCCGGCGGGGGAGGCGCCGCGCGCCCGAGTCCACGGACACGCGGTGAGCGTATAGGGTAGATAACCTTGGTGTGCGGTGTGCATGCGCGACGATTCCGGTCGCTCGGAAAACGTAGCGTGCACCCCGACCAGAAGAGGGATCAGCGAATGTTGCGAAACCGCGCGATCAAACCCGGCCTCATAAGCCCCACCCGAAACGCTGCACGAACCCCCGCCGGCCCGACGCGATTCGCTCTCGCCGCGGTCGGTCTGCTCGCGCTCGGCGGTTGCCCGCAGCCCGCCGATAACAACGGCGACACCGGCGGCGGCAACGGCATTGGCGGGACCACGACGCGCTCGCTCAGCGTCAATGGCGCCGCGCGCAGCTACATGCTGCACACGCCCACCGGATTCACCACCGGTTCGAGCCGTACGGTTGTCATTCTCTTTCACGGGTCGGGATTCTCCGGCGACGCGTTTCTTTCCGACGCGAAGTGGGCGGACAAGGCCGACGCCGCCAATTTCATCGCCGTCGCGCCGGACGCCTTGCCCGGGAACCCGGACGAACCCGCCAACTTGCTCACCAACCCACGGCTCTGGCAGGCGACGCAGTTCTCGCTCGGCGGCGCGACGACCAACCCCGACGTGCTTTTCTTCGACGCCCTGCTCGCCGAACTTCCCGGCGTCCTCGGCTTCAGCTTCGACCAGGTCTTCATCGCCGGGCACTCCGGCGGCGGCAGCATGTGTTTTGTGCTCGCGAGCGAACGCGGCAACCGCGTGCTCAAGATGGCCGCGGTCGCGTCGCACTGGATCGGCATCGGCCCCGCGCCGACGCCGCCGACGCCTACGCTCTTCATCGTCGGCTCCGAAGACCCGCTCGCACCGCTCACCGGCGGCTCCGGTCTGACGCCTTCGATCGACTTCACGCTCGACCGCTGGGCGCTCGCGCTGGGCTGCGACGCGGCGCCGGTTACGGTCTCCGACGCCGGCGGCGTGCGCACCGACGAATACGCGGGCTGCAATAGCGACGTAATCTTCCGTGCGATCTTTCTCAGCGGGCAAGGGCACACCTGGCCGGGTGCGCGCTTCGCGCTGCCCTCCGCCGCCTTCGGGCCCAATACCAACCTGCTCGACGCGACCGACACGATCTGGGACTTCTTCGCGGGCGCGGGAACCACGACCGGCGGGATGCCCGCCGCAATCCGCGACGAGCCGTAAGGCGTGCTGAGAGACGTGTTTGCCCAGCCCGGCCTCGCACCCAGTCTCTGCGGCGGCACCGCCATCGAGGCGGTCGCCGAGCGACGCCGTCGACGCGCGGCGCAGCGTAACGAGACGGGTGCGACGCGATGGCAGCACGCGGCGCGAGACCGGCCAGCCTGCTCTACGCGTCGTACGCAACCCACAAATGGAAAAGGCGGCCCGCAGACCGCCAGTGGACACGATGGGAGTTGAACCCACGACCTCCGCATTGCGAACGCGGCGCTCTCCCAACTGAGCTACGTGCCCGTGAATCCCTCATTATAGTTCGATCCGCACCGCTCGCAAGCGCGCGCGATCGGGTCGCGCGATTGGATGCGCGACAGTTTTGGCGGGCGCGGAATTTCGCCCCAACGGGGCGACGGCGTGTCGCCACGGGTGGAGCCGCGCCAGCGGCGCAACCCGTGGATAGAAAATCCGAAACGTCGCTTCCGCCCCCGAAAGGGGCGGAGGAAAGCGGGCGGCCGCCTACCCGGCTGCCCTCGGCCCCCGCCCGGGCCGCACAAATCCGTGCGACCTTGTGCACGGGTTCCGCTCCGCCCGCGCGGGCCTCGCTCCACCCGTGGCGACACCCGTGGGCCCCGTCGGGGCCGCCCAAACTGTCACCTACTGCGCGCGATTGGCTGGTTTCGCACGCGGCGCGCCCGTCCGCTTGCCCAATCGCTCCACGTGCATACGGCGGGCCGTGCCGGCGTCGCTCATGCGAGCGACTCGAGTTGCTGCGCCGTCGGCGGCGCTTGCGGACTCAGCCACGCGCAAAGGAGAAGCTCGATCTCGGCCGTGGTCGCCTGACCAAACGACTCGCGATCCCCTGTATCACGGATATGAAACCGCCAACTGCCGTCCAACACACGCTCCGCTACCAAAACGCTCCTGCACCGATCAAAAACGTACCAGCCCGCTCCCGTAAGTTTTGGACACGCGACGCCGCCGGGAACTGCGAAGTGCTCGGCCGCCGCGGGACTGCGGAACACTCGATGTACGGCAAACGCAACGGTCGCGACCATGCCCGCGAGCCAGACCATGTCGGTCGCCGCGGATCGAACGCGCACACCCCACAGCACCACCGATGCAAACCCGACGGTACACATAACGATGACCCCGGTTCGGACGATGCCGTGCGCAAGCAGTCGCCGGACTCGGCGTACGACCGGACTGCCACTCCGGCCCAATGGGGTCGTGGGCGTCGTGGCGTGACCGACGAGCTGCTGGAAGCGCTCGTCACGCTCGTCAAGGGGGACGGGTTCAAACGCTACGTTGAGCGGCGCGCCCAGCGGAAGCAGGTGGCGCTCGGGGGCGATGCGCACTGCGATGTTCCGCGCGCCACGCGAGCGAAGCAGCGACAGCAGAACCGGCGCTGTGAAGTTGAGCGTCGTCGAATGGAAAACGCGCATCGCGCCAGCGACCAGGGCGCGCGAGTCAAGCTCAACGCGTTCTGCAAGCCGGCGAAGCGTGTGGTTCCGATGTCGTCGCGTCCACCAGATGCTTGAGACCAATGCCGCCAAGGCCGTGAAGCACACGACAACAAGCTTGGGCACCGGATCGGCGCGACCGAGCGGATCGGCGAGCGAGACGGCGAACCAGGCACACCCCGTCGCTGGGGCGATCCACAACAGAAAGACTGCCGCGCCATATCCGGCCAGCGCCGCGGCGCGATGCCGACCGCGCGGCGCGTCGATCACGCACCCTTCCGGCCGCGCCGTCGGAGCGTGGTCGATCGCCGCGACACCCACTTTCGGGTCGTACTCGATCATGTCGATGCCTCGCGCGACAGTGCCGGGCACTGAGAGATGGCGCCGGCCCCGGAATTCCAGGCCCGTGCACAAGCGCCTCGGTTTCGCGTTAGATCTGTGCGGCAGCGACCAGGTCGGGCCTGCGCCAGCACCCTCGGAACGGAACAAGTGCTCAAGCACAGCGCCGCCGGTTCGCCCTGAATCACCCGGCGCCCAACCCGCGGATCCGATCACCCGTCGCCCGCAATTGCTCCGCGGTGCGCTGGTGCGCATGCCAGCGAAATCCCAGCCCGTCCCCGGCACGCCGCGGAATCACGTGCAGATGCACGTGCATGACGATCTGCCCGGCCTCCGCCCCGTTGTTTTGCAGCACGTTGTACGCCGCCGCGCCCGTCGCCTGCATCACCCGCAATCCCATCCGCCCCGCGGTGGTCAGCAACTCGCCCGCGACGGCGGGTTCGAGTTCGTGCAGGGCCGCCGCATGTGTCTTGGGGACGACCAGTGTATGTCCCTCGGCGAGCGGACTGATGTCGAGGAACGCGAGTACGCGCTCGTCTTCGAATACGCGCTCGCAGGAAATCGCACCCGCGATGATCTTGCAGAAGATGCAGGCGGGATCGGCGGGCATGGGACACGCTCCCCGGCGGGTCGAAGCGGCCGCGCTTCGAAACGCGCTCACGAGGACGAGGATGGGCGCGAATGCATCGCGCCGCCACGCGCGCCGGCGCCGCCAGCCGCCGAGCGCTTTATTCGCTCGCGGGCTTCTTGGCGCCCGCGGGGTTGCGGGCGGCGGGCTTCTTCGCCACTGCGGGCTTCTCCGTCGCCGCCGCGCCGCCGCCCGCACCGGCCGCGGGCTTGCCCGCGCGGCGTGGCGCCCGCTCGGAGCGCGGCTTACCCGCGTAGAAGTTGTAGCGCACCTGCGCCCGGCGGCGGCGTTCGGTCTTGTCCTTCAGCTTGGGGCGCGGCGCGTCGGTGTCGCCCACCCACTGCAAAATCGCGAGCTGCCCGCCGTCGCCGAGCCGGCGCTTCGCGAGCTTGATGATCCGCGTGTAGCCCCCCTGCGAGCCGCGCGCGTCGTTGCGCCGCTTGAGCTTCGGACCCACGTCGCTGAACAGCCGATACAGCACCGACGTCGCGGTGAACTTGAGCTTGGCGGTCGGCTTCGGCGCACGGTAGCGCCGACCGGAACGCGAGCGCAGCACCTTCTCGCGCCGCGCGTCCGTCATCCGGTCGTATTCCGCCTGGTTTTCCCGTGGAATGATCGCGCGATCCGTCAGCAACGCCTCGGCCCGCTGCCGCGCCGCGAGGCTCCCGTCGATCGCGAGGCTCGCGAGCCGCTCGGCGAAGCGCCGCACTTCTTTCGCCTTGACGAAGGTCGTGCGGATTTCGCCGTGCTCGATCAGGCTCTGCACGAGATTCCGCCGCATTGCCAGTCGGTGCGAGGCGGTGCGGGCCAGCTTTCTTCCGAACACTTTGTGCCGCATGCGTCATCCTTCGTCGACGCGGCGCCAGCGGCCGCCGCGCGAGACTGCTTGGGGTCCTGGCGGCGCTAGAGCGTCGCGGTCGCGCTGCCCTCGACCGGGCCGCTCATGCCGAGCGAAAGCCCGAAATCGGCCAGCTTGCGCTTAACCTCGGTCAGCGAGGTTTTCCCGAAGCTCCGCAGTTGCAGCAACCCGGCCTCATCGTAGCGCACCAGGTCGCCGACCGTCGTGATCTTGGCCGCCTCGAGACAGTTGCTCGCGCGAACCGACAGATCGAGGTTCGCGATCGGCATGTCGAGCTTCCGCCTGAGATCCTCGTCCACCGGCGCGTGGTGGATCGCCTCGCGGGCCTCGCCCGCGGCCACCGCGCTGCCCAGCTCGTAGTACTGGATGAACGGACTCAGGTGCTTGCGCAGAATCTTCGCCGCCTCGACCAGCGCGTCTTCCGGCGTAACGGTGCCCTTGGTCCAGATCTCCAGGATCAGCCGGTCGTAGTTGACCTTCTGCCCGACGCGCGTCTCCTCGACGCGGTACCGTACGCGCACCACCGGCGAAAACAGCGAATCAACCGGGATCACGCCGATCTCGGCGTTCTCGTCGATATTCTCCGGCGCCGGGATATAGCCGCGCCCGCGCTTCACGGCGATCTCACACGAAAAGCGCACGTCATCCGTGAGCGTCGCGAGCAGCAGGTCGGGATTGACGATCCGCACGGACGCGTCGCCTTGCAGGTCGCCGGCGCGCACCTCGCCACGCTGCTTGCGCTCGACTCGCAGCGTCTTGGGCTCGTCCGAGTCGCAGTCGACCACCAGGGCCTTGATGTTCAGCAGAATGTCGGTCACGTCCTCGAGCACGCCCGGCAACGAGCAGAACTCGTGATCCGCGCCCGCGATCCGCGCCTCATACGGCGCCGACCCTTCCAGGCTCGACAACAGAATGCGCCGCAGGCTGTTGCCAACCGTAATGCCAAAGCCGCGCTCGAACGGCTCGACCGAGAAACGCCCGTAGGTCGGCGTGCTGACCGCGTCCTCGCGAACCACACGCGTCGGCAGCTCCAGCCCGCGCCATCGAATCCGCATATTGATATTGCCTCCGCAGCAGGGATCGCAGGGTCTTCGGACGATTCACGACGTTCCAGACGGCTAACGCGAGCAGAACTCGACGATCAGCGCCTCTTCCACCGGAATCTGCACGTCCTCGCGACCAGGCAACGTGAGCACCACGGCTTCCATCTTGTTCGGATCGACCTGGAGCCAGGACTGCGCCTGCCGCTGGTTGTCGTCACCCATCTGGGTGCGAATGAACTTCTGACTTTTCTCGCTGGAGCGCACGGTGATCTTGTCCGCAGGCTGCACAAGGTAGCCCGGCCGGTCGATCCGCCGCCCGCCGACGAAGATGTGCCCGTGCGCGATCGCCTGCCGCGCCGTCTTGCGCGACGGCGCGAAGCCGGCCTTGAACACCGCGTTGTCCAACCGCCGCTCCAGCAGCCGCAGCAGGGTCTCGCCGGTGTTCTCCATGCCGCGCTCCGCCATCTCGTACAACCGGCGGAACTGCTTCTCGAACACACCGTAGAACCGCTTCACCTTCTGCTTCTCACGCAGCCGAACGCCGAAATCGCTCGACTTGCCCCGCCGCCACGCGTGCATGCCCGGCGGCTTGTTGCGATAGTCCTTCTCCATCGGGCACTTGGCGGTCTCGCACCGCACGCCCTTCAGAAAGAGCTTGATCCCCTCGCGACGGCAGTTGCGACAGGCCGGTCCAATCTGACGCGCCATCGCTAAACCCTCCGCTTCTTGCGCGGCCGGCACCCGTTGTGCGGGATCGGCGTGACATCCTCGATCGACTGAATCCGCAGCCCCGCGCCCTGCAAGGCGGTAATCGCCGACTCGCGCCCGGCGCCCGGCCCCTTCACCCGCACATCGACCTCGACCACGCCCATCTTCTTGGCCTCGTTGGCGCAGTACTGCGCCGCACGCTGGGCCGCGAAGGGCGTGCTCTTGCGCGCCCCAGTGAACTTCTTCTCGCCGCCGCCGAGCGGCACCGACCCCGCCGACGCCCACGCCAGCGTGTCGCCGTTGGTGTCCGTGATCGTGACGATGGTGTTGTTGAAGGTCGCCTGGATGTGGACCGTCGCCTTCGCGACGTTCCGCTTCCCACGCCGTTTTGCCGCTGATGCCTTTGCCAAGCCTCGAACTCCCTGTGCTTCGCAGTTCCCGTCCGCTCCGCGCGCCGCCCGCCGACTAGCGGTGCATTTCCTTCACGCCCTTCTTGCCCGCCACCGTCTTGCGCGGCCCCTTGCGCGTTCGTGCATTCGTCCTCGTCCGCTGCCCACGCACCGGCAGGTTGCGGATGTGTCGCATCCCGCGGTAACAGCGAATGTCGCGCAGCCGCGCGATGTTCTGCTGAATCTGCCGCCGCAGCGCGCCCTCCACAACGTAGCTCGTCTCGATGATCCCCGCGATGCGGCTGATCTCGTCTTCGCTGAGCTTGCTCGCCCGCGTCGCCGGGTCGATCCCCGCCTTCGCGAGAATGTCAACCGCGTTGGACGGCCCGACGCCGTAGATATAACGCAGCGACACGTCAATCCGCTTGCCGCTCGGAATGTCGACACCTGCAATACGTGGCATACGCGCGCCTTTGCTCTTAGCCCTGTCGCTGCTTGTGCCGCGGGTTCGTGCAGATGACCCGCACCGTCCCGCGGCGCTTGATCACCTTGCAGTTCTCGCACATCCGTTTCACGCTGCTGCGCACCTTCATGACCCTGCACTCCCGTCCGCTGCCCGCGAACCACGCCGCCGCCGGCTCCGCGGCAAAGCGGCTCGACCGCCGATCTGCGCTTCGTCACACCGCCGCGCCGCGGCCGTCTGTCAGCACGTCCGCGCCGTCCGCCGTCACCGCGACCGTGTGCTCGTAATGCGCCGCCAGCGACCCGTCCCGTGTCACGATCGTCCACCGGTCCGCGTCGCGAAACTCCACCTTCGCCCGACCCGCCGTCACCATCGGCTCGATCGCCAACGTCATCCCCGGCGTCAGCTCAAAGTCCGCGTCCTTGTGCGAGCGGTCGAAATAGTTCGGAACCTTCGGCTCTTCGTGCATGTCCCGGCCGATCCCGTGACCGACGAAATCACGCACCACGCCGAAGCCCGCGTCCTCCACCAGCCGCTGCATCTCTCGCGCCACCCGGCTCCACCGCTCGTACGGGCGGATCTCCCGGATCGCCAGGTCGAGCGTCTCGCGCGTCACGCGCAGCAGCCGCTGAACCTCCGGCGCGACGCGCCCGACCGCGTACGTCCGCGCCGAGTCGCCGCAATACCCTTTCAGCCGAACGCCGCAGTCGATCTTCACGATGTCGCCTTCCTTCAGCGGGCGACGATCCGGGATGCCGTGCACCACTTCCGAATTCACCGACGCGCAGATGCTCGCCGGAAACGGAAACTTCGCCTGCGGGTTCTTCACGCCGAGAAACAGCGCCGTTGCACCCGCGTCCGCGATCATCCGCGTGACGACCGCGTTGATCTCCTCGGTCGTCGCGCCCGGCTGGACCAGCGCGTCCACCGCCTCCAGAATCCGCCAGACCAGCGCGCCCGCCGCACGCATCAACTCGATCTCGCGCGGCGACTTGATGACGATTCTCGCGGTCGCCGCGGTCATGTGCCTCGGCCCAGCGAATCGACGATGTCCATCAGCTCGGCCTCGACGTCCGCGGCGGGCGCGACCGCGTTCACCGGCCGCAGCAGCCCGCGCTCCGTGTAATATTCCACCAGCGGCGCCGTCTGCGAGCGGTACGTCGCCAGGCGCGTCGTAATCACGTCCGCGTCGTCGTCCACGCGCTGGACCAGCGCCCCACCGCACGCGTCGCACCGGTCGGCGACCCGCGGCGGCAAGAATTTCGTATTATAAGTCCGGCCGCACGCGTTGCAAACCCGCCGCGTCACAATACGTTCGACAATCGTCGCGTCGTCCGCCTGAAAGTCGATCGCCCCGTGCAGCGGCGTCCCGCGGTCCGACAAGCCTAAATCGAGCGCTCGGGCCTGCGGCACGGTGCGCGGATAGCCATCCAACACAAACCCGGACGCGTGCGGCAGGCGCTCGATGCACGAGAGCATCACGCCCGTGATCACCGCGTCGGGAACCAACGTGCCCGATTTCACGTACTCGGCCGCCGCGTTCCCGACCTCGCTACCGCTGCCCATCTCCCGGCGAAGCACGTCGCCGCTGGAAAGCCACTCCCAGGCGAACCGCTCGCTGAGCTTCTGCGCCTGAGTGCCCTTCCCAGTTCCGGGAGGCCCCAGGAAGACCAGGCGCAGCGCTGCCATGCTAGTAACGACCCTTCACCCGGCCGCCGCCGTCGCCGCCCAGGAAGCCTTCGTAGTTTCGCATGATCAGGTTGGCCTCCAGTCGCTGGATCAGGTCGAGCGCCACGCTCACCACGATCAGCAGCCCTGTGCCCCCCAGGAACGCCGAGATGCTGTAGGGAATCCCCAGTTGCGTCGCCACGATCGACGGAATCACCGCGATCACCGACAGGAAACCCGCCCCAATGTACGTGATGCGCCCCATCACCGATTCGAGGTAGTCCGCCGTCCGCTTCCCCGGCCGCAGCCCCGGAATGAAGCTCCCCATGTCGCGCAGGTTGTTCGCGAGTTCCTTGGGCTGAAACTGCACGCTCGTCCAGAAGTACGCGAAGAAGTAGATCATCGCCACGTACGTCAGCTCGTACATGAATCGCCCGGGCCGGAAGGCCTCGTCGAGAAACAGCCACAACCCGCGCGGCGGCAGCGCGGCGCCCGCCAGCCATGCAAAAATCACGTTCGGAAACAGGAGGAACGAACTTGCAAAGATGATCGGCATCACGCCGCCGTGGTTCACCCGCAGCGGCAGGTAGTGCCGCATGCCGCCGACCACGCGCGTCCCGCGCGTCTGCTTGGCCTGCTGCACCGGAATCCGCCGCTGGGCCTGCGTGATCAGAATCGCGCCCGCCACCACCGCCACGAACGAGATCACCATGAAGATGACCTTTTCCGGCGTGATGATGCCGCCGCCCGCGGCCCCGGACCAGTTCAGCCCCTGGAAGAGCTCGATGAACGCGTTCGGCAGCCGCGCGACGATGCCCGCCATGATGATCAGGCTGATGCCGTTGCCGATGCCGTACTCGTCGATCTGCTCGCCGATCCACATCAGCAGGATCGTGCCGACCATCAGCGCCATGAGCGCGACGAGCGCGAAATTGAACGAGCCGGCGTAATCGGGATACACCAGACCCTGGGCATTGAGATAGCGGATCCAGAAGACCGCCTGGATCAGGCACAGCCCGACCGTGGAGTAGCGTGTGTATTCGGTGATCTTGCGCCGGCCGCTTTCGCCTTCCTTCTGGAGTTTCTCCAGCGCGGGCAGGACGGTCACGAGAATCTGGAGGATGATCGACGCGCTGATATACGGCATGATCCCCAGGCCGAACACCGTGCTCTGACCCAGGTCGCCGCCGGTGAACATCGCGAACAGCTCAGCCGCCTGCTGCGTCGCGCCGCCGCCGGACTGCTCAAAGTGCCGCGCCAACTGCTCCTGGTTGATGCCCGGAAGCGGGACGTAGAAGCCGATCCGATACACGCACAGCATCAGCAGCGTGAACAAGACCTTCTTGCGCAGGTCGGGAATCTTGAATACGTTGATGAACGCCTTGAACATCGCGAACGTTCCTCGTCCCGACCCGCGCCGTCAGCCGCGCCACCCGAACCGGGGCCCCGCGAGCAGCCGCACAGCTACTTCGCGGCGTCGCCGCCCTTGCGCTTCGCCTTCACACCCGGATCCGCAGCCCTGGCCGCGGGGGTGGCCTTTGAAACCGTATTGCGCTTCGCCTTCCACAACGCCGCGCTGTCGCGCGCCGCGATGAGCTTCAGCGCCCCGCCGGCCTTCTCGATCGCGGCCTTCGCGCTCCCGCTGGCCGCGTGCACCTCGCAGGTGAGTTTCTTGGTCAGCTCGCCGGCGCCGAGAATCTTGACCGGCGCGTCGGCCCGGCCGACGAGGTGGAGCTTGCGGAGCGCGTCAACGTCGACGCGGTCGCCGGCGTTGAAACACTCCTCCAGCGTCGCGAGATTCACGACCTGGTACTCCGTGCGGAAGTTGTAGTTGGAAAAGCCGCGCTTCCGCAGGCGGCGGAACAGCGGCATCGCGCCGCCTTCGTACAGCGGGCGCGCCCCGCCGCCCGAACGCGACTGGTTGCCCTTGTTGCCGCGACCGCAGGTCTTGCCCATGCCGCTGCTCTCGCCGCGGCCGACGCGCTTGCGGCGCTTGCGAGCGCCGGCGAGCTGCGTAATCTGGTCGATCATCATGGTCTAAGTCCCCAATCGCGAGATACGTTCGCTACGCGGTCGCCGCCGCCGGCTCCGCCAAAGCCGCGCCCAGCGCCAGCTCGATCTTCACGCCGCGCAGTCGCTCCACGTCGCGCCGCGTGCGCAACCGCGTCAGACCGTCGACCGCGGCCTTCACCAGGTTCTTGGGGCTCGTCGACCCGGACGCCTTCGTAAGCACGTCCTTGATCCCCGCCAGTTCGAGCACCGCGCGGGCCGCCGCCCCGGCGATCACGCCGGTGCCGGGCGCCGCGGGAATCAGCAGAATCTTGCTGGCGCCGAATCGGCCGATGATCCGATGCGGAACGGTCGTGCCGCGCCGCGGAATCGTGACCAGGTTGCGCTTCGCGATCTTCACGCCTTTCTCGACGGCCTGCGGAACTTCGTTCGCCTTGCCATAGCCGAAACCGACGCGGCCGTTGCGGTCGCCGACCACGACCAGCGCGCCGAACGAGAAGCGACGCCCGCCTTTCACCACCGTGGCGCAGCGATAGAGTTTGACCAGCGTGTCTTCGATCCCGCCGTCGTCGCCACCGTCGCGATCGCGACGCCGTCCCCCGCGCCCGCCCGGCCCGCCGGGCCCACCAGGCCCGCCGCGCCCGCCGCCCGGCCCGCCGCGCCCGCCACCGCCACCCGGCCCGCCGCGGCGCGGACCGCGGCCATCGCCGCCGCCGCCCCGGCGCGGTTCGTGCTGCGCAGCTTCCTGAGGCGCCTGTGGTTGAGTTTCTTCCGGATTCGTCGCCATGTGCGTCCCGCGCTTTCTAGAACTTCAGCCCTGCCGCCCGTGCCGCGTCCGCGAGCGCCTTGAGGCGCCCGTGAAACTTGCGCCCACGCCGATCGAAACAAACGGCCCCGATCCCCAGACCCTTCGCCCGCTCGCCCAGCATCCTGCCGAGCGCCTCGGCGGCTTTGCGATTGCCGCCGTAGGGCGTCTGCGAGCGGATGTCCGGCGCCTGCGTTGACAACGCGCAGAGCGTCCGCCCGCTTTCGTCGTCGATGATTTGCGCGTACAGGTTCGAGAGCGACTTCGTCACTGCCAGCCGCGGTCGGTCCGGCGTGCCGCGCACGTGCTTGCGGACGCGGCGCACGCGCCGCGCGAGCCGAGTTTTCTTGACGGAAGCTGTCTTCATGTCCGATCGCCCTTCGACTCTCATGCCGCCCGGCTAGCTGCCGCTGGCGAAGACCTTGCCCTGCTTGCGACGCACGTGCTCGCCGGCATAGCGAACGCCTTTGCCCTTGTACGGCTCCGGTTTGCGGAGCTTGCGCACCTCGGCGGCGAACTGCCCGACCATCTGCTTGTCACAGCCGCTGACCGTGAACTTCGCCGGCTCGGTCTCGCCGCGCGCCGCCGGCACCTCGACGTCGATCTTGAGTCCCGCGGGAATGTCGATCATGAACTGGGCGGGCTTGCCGAAGCCGCGCCCCATGAAACCGATGTTCAGCAACAGTTGGCTGCCCTGGGTCTTGACGCTGTAGCCGGTGCCGTAAATTTCGAGCTTGATCGCGTACCCGTCGGTCACGCCCTTGACCATATTCGCCAACAGCGCCCGCGTCAGCCCGTGCAATGCGCGGTGCTTGGGGGCGTCGTCCGGCCGAACGCACTGGAGCCCGCCGTCGGCCTGCTTCACCGTGATGGGCGCCGGCACCGTCCAGCGCAGCGCGCCTTTCGGGCCGCTCACATCGACGTTTTGGCCGGCAATGTTGATCTTCACCGCGGATGGCAGCGGGACCGGTTTTTTTCCGATACGCGACATTGGTTCACCACACCGTACAGAGGATTTCGCCGCCGACGTTCTGCTTGCGACACTGGCGATCGCTCAAAATCCCGCGATTGGTCGTCAGCACCGCGATGCCCAGCCCGTCGCAGACGTTCGGCAGCTCCGCCACCCCCAGGTAGCGCCGGCAACCCGGCTTGCTCGCCCGCCGCAGGTGCTGGACCACCATTTCGCCGCGGTCGCCGTACTTCAACTGCACGTCGATCACGCCCTGTTTGCCGTCGTCGATCGAGGTGAAGTCGTGGATATAGCCTTCATCCTTCAGCACCTGGGCCAGGCCCAGGCAGACGCGGTTGCGCAGCACGCGAACCTTCGGCGCCCGGGTGTGCAGCGCGTTGCGCATGCGGGTCAGCATGTCCGCGACCGGATCGGATATCGCCATCGTTCAAGCCTCTCCTACCAGCTCGACTTTCGCACGCCCGGAATCCGACCCTCGTGGGCCAGCTTCCGAAAGCACAGCCGGCAGACTCGGAACTTTTGATACACCGCCCGCGAACGCCCGCACAACTCGCAGCGCGTGTACCCGCGGACTTTGAATTTCGGCTTCTGCTTGCAGCTCAGCCGCAGCGCCAGACGGGCCATGCCTCTAGCTCCTGAAAGGCAGACCCATCAGCGTGAGCAGCCGACGCGCCTCGCTGTCATTGCGCGCGTTCGTGCAGATCGCGATGTTCATGCCCTGCTGGTACGTCACCTTGTCCGGGTGGATCTCGGGAAACACGCCGAATTCCGACAACCCCATGCCGTAGTTCCCGCGCCCGTCGAACGCGCTCGGGTCCAGCCCGCGGAAGTCGCGCACCCGCGGGATCGCCAGCGCGACCAGCCGGTCCAGGAACTCGTACATCCGCTTGCCGCGCAGCGTCACCTTCAAACCCACATCGTAGCCCGCGCGGACCTTGAAGTTCGACACGCTCACCCGCGCCTTCGTGGTCACCGGCTTCTGGCCCGTGATCGTCGACAGGCACGCCTCCGCCTCGCTGAAACGCTTGTTCTCACGGGCCTTGGTCGTCGACTCGGCCACCGCCTTGCCCAGTCCCACCGAAACAACGATCTTCTGAAGCTTCGGCAGCGACATCGGATTGTCGCGCCTCAGCTCCGTCTTCAGCGCCGGAAGCACTTCGCTGCGATATTTGTCTTGCAGTCGCGGAACCATGCTCGCTGCACCCATCTCGGCTGACCGCTATTTCTTCGACCGCGTCACGTCGCTGAGCACCGTCCCCGCCGTGCTCACCCGCCGCTTCGCGACCACCTTGCCGCCCCCGTCGCGCTCGACCGGATAACGCACGCGCGTCCCCCGGCCGGTCTTCGGATCCAGCGGCATCACGTTGGAAAGGTGGATCGGCGCCTCCTTCTGCACGCGCCCGCCCTGCGGCGAGTTGCGCGTGCGCCGCAGGTGGCGATACACCATGTTCACGCCTTCGATCACGACGCGCTGCTTGTCCCGCAGCACGCGCAGCACCTTGCCCCGGGCGCCTTTGTTGTCGCCCGAGATCACCACCACCACGTCGTCCTTGCGAATCCGCGCCGCCATGCTTACCAGACCTCCTCGGCGAGCGAGATGATCTTGCCGAAGTTCTTCTCGCGCAGCTCGCGCGCCACCGGCCCGAACACGCGCGTGCCTTTCGGATTCCCGTCGTTGTCGATGATCACCGCGGCGTTCGTGTCGAACCGCACGTAGCTCCCGTCGCCGCGGCGCGTCGGATACTTCGTCCGCACGATCACGGCCCGGACCTTCTCGCCCTTCTTATAGTCCGACGACGGCAACGCCTGCTTCACCGAACAGATGATGATGTCGCCCACCGCGCCCGTCCGCAGCCGCCGCTTGCCGAACCCGGCCGCGCCGCCTTTCATCACCTGAATGCACATCAGCTGCTTCGCGCCCGTGTTGTCCGCCGCGTCCAGCCAGGTGTATTGCGTGATCACGTCGCGCCCCCCTGCGCCTGCGGCGCCTGGTGGCCGCGGGCGAGAATCCGCACCAGACGATGATGCTTCGTCCGGCTCAGCGGGCGGCACTCCACGATCTCCACCATGTCGCCCACCCGCGCCTCGCTCTTCTCGTCATGCGCGTGGTAATGCGTCCGGCGGCGCGTGTACTTGCCGTACTTCGAGTGCTTCACGCTGAACTGCACCGTCACGCGGATCGTCTTCTGGCGCGACGCCGTCGTCACCACGCCGATCCGCGCGGCGCGCGGCGCCCGCGGCTTCGGCGGCGATACGACAGCTTGTCCGGCCTGGGTCGTCATGCGTTCTCGTCCAAACTCGGGGACTCGGTTCTCGCTCGGCAGCGGCGCCTAGCGGCGGGCCGCCGCCGTCGTCAGGTGATGCTGCCGCTGCTCGATGTTCGTTTCGTTCCGCTCGCGCATCACCGTCAGCACACGCGCGATCTCGCGCCGCGTCTTCAACAGTTGCGTCGGGTCTTCCAGCTTCTCCGTGACCGCCTGCGAGCGCAGGTCGAACAGGTGCCGGCGCAGGCGCTCCAGCTCGCCGTGCAACTCGTCCGTCTTCAGACTGCGATATTTTTCCACCGGCTTCATCGCGTTTGCCTCACAGACTGTGACGCCGCGTCACGAAGCGGCACCGCACCGGCATCTTGTGGGCCACGCGCAGCAACGCCGCCTTGGCGATCTCTTCGCTCACGCCCGCCACCTCGAACATGATCCGCCCGGGCCGAACAACGTCCGTCCAGTACGAAACCTCGCCCTTGCCCGTGCCCATCCGCACCTCCAACGGCTTGGCCGACACCGGCTTGTGCGGGAACAGCCGCATGTACACCCGGCCCTCGCGCTGCATGTAGTGCGCGATCGCCACGCGGCCCGCCTCGATCTGCCGCGCGTTCACGCGCCCGCTCTCCAGCGCCTGAAGACCGTACTCGCCGAACGCGACCGTATTGCCGCGCCACGCCAGGCCCTTGATGCGCCCCTTCTGCGCCTTGCGCCACTTCACGCGTTTCGGCATCATCCCGGCCATACGTCTGCTCCCAATTCGACTGCTTCATCCGCCGCCGCGCGTCCCGGCGCCGCCGAGCCCGCCCCGCGTTAGCGCCGCGCCCGCCGCCGGAACCGGCCCTCCGCCGGCGCCTGAGTCGTAGTCGCGCTCTCGTCGCCGTACATGCCGCGGCAGACCCACACCTTGATCCCGATCACGCCATAAGGCGTCACACAGTGCGTCACGGCGAAATCGACGTCGGCCTGCAACGTCTGCAGCGGAATCGATCCGAGCATCTGCTTCTCCGTGCGGGCGAGCTCCGCGCCGCCCAGCCGGCCCGAGCAGATCACCTTGACGCCGCGGGCGCCGGCGTTCATCGCCGCCTCGCACTTCATTTTCATCACGCGCCGGAAGCTGCTGCGCTTCTTGAGCTGCTCGGCGATGCTCATCCCGATGAGGCGCGAGTCCACGTCCGGGTTCTTCACCTCGACGATGTTGATCGCCACCCGCCGATCAATCAGGTCCTCGAGCTTCTCCTTGAGCTTGTCGACCTCGGCGCCCTTCGCGCCGATCACCATGCCCGGCCGCGCCGTGTGCAGCAGCACCTTCACCTCGTCGCGCGTCCGCTCGATCTCGACTTTCGACACCGCCGCGAACGGGGGCTTCTTGTTGAGGTTGTCGTCGACAAAGCGTCGGATCTTCTCGTCTTCCACCAGAAACTCGCCAAACGCGTGCTTCGGCGCGTACCAGCGCGACTGCCAACCCTGCGTAATCCCCACCCGAAAGCCGATCGGATTCGTTTTCTGTCCCACGGCTTATCCCTTCTCCGCCACGCCGATGACGATGTGGCAGGTGCGCTTGTGGATCGAGTGCGCCCGGCCGCGGTCCTTCGGCTGGAAGCGCTTGATGATCGGTCCGGGATCGACCCGCGCCTCGCGGATGATCAGGCGGCCCATCTGCGCCTCGTTCTCGTTCGCGTTGGCCATCGCGCTCTGCAACACGCGCGTCACGAAAAACGCCGCCCGCTTGTGTGTATAGCGCAGCAGGTCGACCGCCTGGTTCGCCGAGCGGCCGCGGATCATGTCCACGACCAGCCGGGCCTTCCGCGGCGCGATGCGCGCGAATCGATGCGTCGCCGTCCACATGAGCGCTGCTCCACTCTACTTCGCGACCGCCGGACCCGCGGCCCGGGCCGTGTGCCCGCGGAACGTCCGCGTCGGGGCAAACTCGCCCAGCTTGTGCCCGACCATGTCCTCCGTGACGTACACCTTCACAAACTGCTTGCCGTTGTGAACCTCGAAATTGAAGCCCACGAACTCCGGCACGATGGTGCAGTCGCGGCTCCAAGCCTTGATCGGAACGCGCGAACCCGTGCCCCGCGCCGCCATCACCTTGCGGTACAGCGCTTCGCTGACGAACGGACCTTTCTTCAGACTGCGGGCCATTCCCGTTCCTCGATTCTGGAAGCGACGTCGCCGTCGCCGCGGTGCTCCGAGCGTCTACTTCTTCCGCTTCAACTTCGCCTCGCCGTACGACTTCGTGATGCGCCGCCGCACGATGAACCGGTTCGACCGCGCCCGCGGGTTCCGCGTACGGCCGCCCTTGGCGAGCCGGCCCCACGCCGAACACGGATGCCGACCGCCGTTGCTGCGCCCCTCGCCGCCCCCGAGCGGGTGTGCGACCGGGTTCATCGCCTTGCCGCGCACGTGCGGCCGCCAACCCAGGTGGCGGTTGCGTCCCGCCTTGCCGAGCGTCACGTTCTGATGGTCGAGATTGCCGATCTGTCCGATCGTCGCGCGGCAGCGGATGTGGACGCGTCGCAGCTCGCCGGAAGGAAGCTGAACCGTCGCATAGTCGCCTTCGCGGGCCATCAGCCGAGCCACGTTGCCGGCGCTGCGCACTAGTTTGCCACCCTGCCCCGGCATCATCTCAATGTTGTGGATTTCCATGCCGACCGGGATGCTCGCCAGCGGCATGCTGTTGCCGACGTTGGGCTCCACGCGCTCGCCGGCTTCGACCGTCGCGCCCGCTTTCAGCCCCAGCGGCGCGAGGATGTACCGCTTCTCGTCGTCCGCATACTGCACCAGCGCGATGTGACAAGAGCGGTTCGGGTCATACTGCACCTCCAGCACCTTCGCCGCGCCCGTCTTGTTCCGCTTGAAGTCGATCAGGCGATACTGCCGCTTGTTCCCCCCGCCGCGCCACCACGACGTGATGAACCCGTGGTGGTTGCGCCCGCCGGTCTTCTTGCGCGGCACGCACAGCGACTTCACCTTGCGGTTCTCGTGCTTGAACGTAATCTCGGCGTAGTCGTTCACGCTGGCGTTGCGCCGGCCGGCCGAGGTCCGTTTGTAAACTTTCACACCCATTCGATCACCCGTCGCAAGCTGCGGCGCCGCCGCTCCATGCGCTAGAACAAGTCAATGTGGCTCTGCGGATCGAGCACGACAATCGCCCGCTTGACCTCGCTCGTCGTCCCAAAGCGGAAGCGAAACCGCCGGCTCTTGCCCGGCCGAACCGCGGTCCGCACGTCCACGACCTTGACACCGTAGATCTTCTCGACCGCCTCGCGCACCTGCGGCTTGGTCGCGTCGGCGTGCACCTCGAACGTGTACGCCCCGCCGCGCCCCGCACCCTTGCTCGTCGTCTGGTGCGTGCTCTTCTCCGTCACAATCGGCCGCACGATCGTGTGATATACGTCCATGCGTCACGCTCCCGCCGCGGCGTTGAGAATCTTGTCGCGGAATCGCTGAAAAGCCTCGCGCGTGAACACGAGCTTGCGCCGCTGGAGGATCGCGTAGGCGTTGAGCTCCGCGACGTCCATGACCTGCGTCCGCGGGATGTTCCGCCCGCTCTTCCACAACAACTCGTTCTTCCCGTCCGTCGCCACCACGCACCCGCGGTCGGCGCTCAGCTTCGCGAGCATCGTCGCAAAGCGCTTGGTCTTCGGCTGCTCGAAGCGCAGTGCGTCGATAATCGCGGCATCCTGGCTCTGGATCTTCGCCAGCACCGCCTGATTCCGCGCCAGCCGCCGCATTTTCTTCGGCATGTCCTTGCCGAAGTCGCGCGGCTTGCGCGGAAAAGCGCGCCCGCCGCCGCGCATCACGGGCGTGCGGAGGTTGCCGCGCCGTGCGTTGCCGGTGCCCTTCTGCTTGAAGAGCTTGCGGGACGAGCCTTCGACCTCCGCGCGGGTCTTCTGCGCGACGGTGCCCTGGCGGCGGTTGGCGGCATATCGCACGCTGGCCTGCTTCAGCAGCGATGCGTTGACGCGCCCGCCGAGCAGGGCCTCGTCGATCGGTTCGCTGCCGACCTGCTGGCCGGACTCGTTGTAAATCGGAACCTCAAGCATTGCTCTTCGCCTTGCTCGTCAGGAGCGCGTCTTGCTCTTGCGCACGATTACGTAGCTGCCCTCGGCGCCGGGGATCGAACCCTTGATCCACAACGCGTTGTTCTCCGGGTCGACGCCCACCAGCGCCTGGCACCGCGCCGTGCGGCGAACGTCACCCATGTGACCCGCCATCGGCTTGCCCTTCTTGATCGCGCCGCTGTGTCCGCGCGTCGCGCAACGGCTCGAAATGCTGCCCGGCGACCGGTGCTTGCGCTCCGTGCCGTGCGACGCCGACTGCCCGCCGAACCCGTGCCGCTTCATCGCGCCCGCAAACCCGCGGCCCTTCGACGTGCCGACCACGTCGACCCATTTCACCTCGCCGGCGTTGAAAATCTCCACCGTCACCACGTCGCCGACCTGCTTGTCGGTCGGCTGCGTCAGGCGAATCTCGCGGATGAAGCTCTTGGGGGCGGTCTTGGCGGGGCGGGCGTGGCCGATCTGGGCGAGCGTCGAGCGGTGCGGTTTCACGTCGCGGAAGCCGAGCTGAACGGCGTCGTAGCCGTTCTTCCCGTCGTCCGTCCGCTTGACTTGCAGCACGACGCACGGACCCGCCTCGACGATCGTCACGGGGACGCGGCCCCCGGACGGGTCGAACACTTGGGTCATGCCGACTTTTCTGCCCAGAATCGCAGGCAACATGCCCACACTCCGCTTCCAACCGGTCGATGAGACCACGACCGGAGGCTGCCTCAGCGCTGCCGACAACCACAACCGCCGGAGTCGTCTACGCCTTGATCTTCACAAACACGCCCGCCGGGACGACCAGGCGGTTCAACGCCTCGACCGTCCGCGCCGACGGCTCGAAAATGTCGATCACGCGCTTGTGCGTGCGCATCTCGAACTGCTCGCGGGACTTCTTGTCGATGTGCGGCGAACGCAGGACGGTGAAACGCTCGATGCGCGTCGGCAGCGGAATCGGTCCGCACACCCGCGCCCCGGTGCGCTTCGCCTGGTCCACGATCTCCAGCGCGGACGAATCCAGCGCCCGGTGATCGTAGGCCTCCATCCGTATACGTATGCGTTCGCCAGCCACGGTCACTCCGTTCCTGCCCTGCCCAGCGGCTTAAAGCCGCAAAATGGGGCGAGACCTGCTAGGATAATCGCTGACCGGAGTGCGTCAAGACAGCGCGCGTGAATTTCGAGCCTTCCGCGAACATCGGCACACCGCCCGCGATGCAGTCCGCTCCGCGCGTGCCGTGCAGCTTCGCAATCCCAACGATCGAAAACGGTTACGGAATCTCGACCCGCGCGACCCCCCCCCGTGCGCCCCGCCCGCGGTCCCCGGGGGCGCCAGCCGCCCGCCGCGCCGTCCGTCCTCAGCTCACTTTGACGCCGGAATGATCACGTACACATACCTCAACCGCTGGTAGTCCCCCCATGGGCGCACGTCGAGATCGAAGAACAGGGGCGCTTCCGGCAGCGGTCGCGAGCCGACGACCTGCCCAATGGTCAGGCTCATCGGCAAATCCAGCGACGCGGGGATCATCACGATCGTCGCCCCCGCGGCGAAATGGTCGCTCGTCGCCCGCTCGATTCGCATGGTGCGGCCTCCGGCGCCGGTGAGGAGCACGTCGGCCGGCCCCGGCTGCCACGCGCCATCCACGATTCGCGCGACTGCCGCTCGCACCGGACCAAACCCGGGATCGGTCGCGAGCTGCACGCGACTCACGAACGGGTGCGCTTCGCTGATGCGCCCGATCAGATACTGGCCCGCCGCGGCCTCGCGGCCGGTCTGCGCCGCCGCCTCGTCGGGCGCTTCGCCAGCCGCCACCCACAACCCCTCGCGCAACCCCGCGATGCCGTCCGTCCCGACCGCCATCGTCAGCGTCGTCCGCCGCGCCGATGCGTCGAACGCCAGCACCGCGGCGGGCACGATGCTCGCGCGCCCGAACGGGAACACGTCGCGCAGCCCTGCCAGCCGCGCCACCTCGCGCCGCAGATCCTCCAGCGCCAGCCGCTGCTGCTCGACCCGTCGCCGCAACTCCGCGTTCTCCCCGAGGATGGTGCGGGTCGATTCCGGCGTGATGTCCGGTTCGGGCTCGGGCGCGACCGCGTTTCGAAACTGGTTCACCGCTCCGCTGACCGGCGCTTGCAGAATCGCCATCGGCTGGAGCACGCCGCGCAACCCGCGCAGCCAGCGCACGGGCAGAAACGAAAACAGCAGGCCCAGAAGCATGAGCAGGGCGAACGTCGCGGGCTTGGAGGGGCGCCAGAGGTGAAATCGCATGCGGAGCTCGGCGGGCGCAACGGCCTAGAACTCGTCCTCGTCGGACTCCATCGTCTTGCCCCACAACTCGAGATTCTCGAGAAAGAGGCTCGTGCCGCGCGCCACGCAGGTGAGTGGATCGTCCACGACCTTGACGTCGAGGCCGGTCGACTTGGACAGCACCTGGTTGAGCCCGCGCAGCAGCGCGCCGCCGCCGGCGAGGTGGATGCCGTTGTCCACCAGGTCCGCCGCCAACTCCGGCTCGCACTGTTCGAGTGTGCGCAGGACGGCGTCGACGATCTGCCCGACCGGCTCCTTGAGCGCTTCGCGGACTTCCTCGCTGTTGATCACGGCGCGGCGCGGCAGCCCGCTGATCATGTCGCGGCCCTTCACCTCGATGCTGCCTTCCTTGTCCCCCGGCGCCGCCGATCCGATGTCGATCTTGATGCGCTCGGCGGTTTGCGGCCCGATCATGAGGTTGTAGGTGCGCTTCATGTAGTTCGCGATCGCCTCGTCCATGTCGTCGCCGGCGACGCGCAGCGACTGGCAGATCGCGATGTCCGACAGGCTCATGATCGCGACTTCGGTTGTGCCGCCGCCGATGTCCACGATCATCGACGCGGTCGCCTCGTGGATCGGCAGCCCGGCGCCCAGCCCGGCCGCCTTCGGCTCTTCGATCAGGTACACGCGCCGCGCGCCGGCCCGCTCCGCCGAGTTGTAGACGGCGCGCTTTTCGACCGCGGTGATGCCCGACGGAATCGAGATGACCACCCGCGGATGGGCCAATCCCCGGTTGCCGTGCACCTTGCGGATGAAATACGTCAGCATCGCCTCGGTGATGTCGAAGTCGGCGATCACGCCGTCCTTCAGCGGGCGAATGGCGGTGATGCTCCCCGGCGTGCGCCCCAGCATCTCCTTGGCAACCAGCCCCACCGCCTTTTCGTTCTCAAAATCGAGCACCTGCGTCGTGCCCTTGCGGACCGCGACCACCGACGGCTCGTTCAGCACGATGCCTTCGCCGCGCACGCACACCAGCGTATTGCACGTCCCCAGGTCGATGCCCATGTCGAGGCTGAACAGCCCCATGAAACGGCGCAGAAACACCAAGGCCTCCGATCTGCGGACGCGAGACTTGCTGAACACGGCGACGCGCGTCGAAGGGGGGGTGCCGCGCGGTCCGGCGGCGACTTTCACGCGAAAGCCTCGGACCGAATCGTTCAGCGCCTCCCTGCGATGCCGGTCGCGGCGGACCGTCGACCCGCACCGTGCGGACGCTGCGCAGCGTCCCGCGGCGACGGGGCGAAAGGCCGAATCCGTTCGGCCGCGCTGGGCACGCTCGCTCAGCTTCCGCCGGGCGGGAGCAGCGAGCCGAACAGTGCGTTCGCGCGATACAGAACGTACACGAGTGCCGCCAGCACGCACAGCGTGGAGATCAGCATCAGCGCCGTGTAGATGTCGTTTTCGGCGGCCGGCCGCGTGCTACGAACCGCGCCTGGAGCGTTCGCCATGGTCGGTCTCTCCTGCGCGTCGCGCTAGTTGTTCTCGAGCCCGTAGCTGGCCGGATCGCCTTTGCGGACTTCGCCTTTGACGAATTGGAGCTTTCCGCCGCATTCGCCCGGCCGCACGCGGTCGACGATCAACTCTGCGACGTAGCCGACGCCCTCGCGCCAGATCATGAACGGCATGCCCGCCGACACCCCCGACGACTCGCCCACGTTCAGGCTCGCGTAGCTGCCGTCGACCGCGATCACTTCGGCGTGAATCGGACCGGCCACCGCCGGCGCCGCCGCCACCACACGCTCCGGCGTCGGCGCGGGGACGGAAACCGGCGTCGTCACCGCGCGGGCCGGCTCGCCGCGGGCCACACGCTCGGCCGCGAACAGCTTCTCCTGAAGATTGCGAACCTGGTCGGTCATCACACTCACCTCGCCGGTGAGTTGAAGCACGCGGCCGTTGAGCTTGGCGTTGCGCGTCTGGAGATCGATGTTCTGCGCGAGCAGGTCGCTCTCGCGCTTCCGCGCGCCCTGAAGCTCGCCCATCGCGAGAGTCAGCGTTTCCTGGAGCTTGGTGCGGCCCGCTTCGAATCCGACCGCTTCGTTGCGGGCGCGCGCGAACTCGCTTTGCAGTTTCGCCAGGTCGTTGGTCAGGGTCTGGTTGCGGCCTTGCGCTTCGGCGAGCGCGCGGTTGGTCGCCTCCAGGGCATCCGTCTTCATCGCCAGCGCCGCCTCCATGCTCGCCTGGAGATTCGCGCGGTGCAGAAACTCCGCTTCGCGCTGCGTGCGATAGGTGTCGGCGAGCGACTTCCAGTTGTCCCATTGCGCCGCCGCGGCCACAAAGAAGCACGACAGCGCGATCGACAACACCGCGTTCAGAACGACGAAAACCTTGGTCATCGTGCTCACGAGGGGAAATCTCCTGTCTGCGGCGTCGCTCGCTCGGTCGGTCGCTGTCGCGCCCGCTCGCCCCCCGGCGGTCCGGGAACGCGCCCCGGCGGGAGTGGTCACTACCCGACCTTTTCCGCGCGAATTGTAAGGGGGGCGCGCACGAATGCAACCGGCTCCGAGAATTCGCGCGCGTCGAACACCAGCGGCCCCTGCCGAGCTCTGGCACACGCCGCCCACCGCGATGCACTTGATCGCGGAGCGTTCAGACGCTGGCGGAACAAGCGGCGGTGGACATCATTCGCAAGCGTTGGACGGAATTCCGTCGCTCAAGGCGCCCCCGCCCCGACGCCCTGCACGTCGCGAAGCAGGTCGGCGTAGCGCGCGTCGAGGCGTGCAGCCGCCACCAGATGATCGCGGGCTTCACGCGCCCGACCCCGCTCCACCAGCAAGCGTCCCAGATTGAAATGGGCGTCGGCATGCTCCGGCCGTGCCGCCAGCGCTCGTTCGAAACACGCCTGCGCATCGCCCCACTGCGCCTGCTTGGCCAGCTCGAACCCGAGGTTGTTCAGAATGTCCGCGTCCGTCGGATCGAGCTCCGCCGCCGCGCGGTATTCCGCCACCGCGGCCGGCGCGTACCCCAGCGCCCCCAGCATCACGGCAAGGTTGTAGCGCACTGCCGCCACGTGCGGCTCAAGCGTCGCCGCCTGCCGCAGGTCGCTCACCGCGCCCGCCAGATCGCCACGCTCAGCGCGCTGCCCGCCGCGCGCTGCGAATAGTTGGCCGAGCTGGTGCGCGAGCTTGCGGGGTGTGAACAGCCCCGACTGTCGGCAGCGATCCAGGTGCGCGATCGCGTCGTTAAGCGCCGCCGCGTCGGCCGTGGCCCGCATCGCCCCGTCGCCGGCTGCGGGCGCCGCGCGCGCCACGTCCGCGGCCCGGTAGCCGACGAACTCGTGATAGCGGATGAACGCCGAGTGCATGCTGAACGCCAGCAGCGCGGCGCTCCCGGCGAGGAACACCGCGCCCGGCGCTCGCACACGCCCGTCGTGCTTCAGCAACAGGTGGCTGAATCGCACTTCGCGCCGGTAGACGAAACGAACCGCCAGCACGGCGAGGTAACCGAAAATGGCGCCCAGGCCCAGCGTCATCAGAAACGGAACGGCGTCGTAAAGCCCGCGGAAGATCAGCAACGTCGCGAGGAACATCGCGGCGATCAGCAGCTCCTCGCCCCACGTGAAATCAAACGCCTTGCGCACCGGCCGCCAGGCGCCCCACGACCGCAGCAGCGGCGGGCGGGCCAGGCCGTAGTGCACCGCGCCGTTCGGACACGCGCTGACACACTCCAGGTCCTTCACGCACGCCGCGTTCACTACCGTACCGAACTTCTGCAACTCCTCGTGCACAATCACGCCCGACGGACACGCCGCCGTGCACGCGCCGCACTGCGCGCAATCGCCGGTCGCGACAATCCGCCCGGGAGAAAATCGGTCGAGCGTGCGAAACACCGCGCCGTACGGACAGCCGTAGGCGCAGAACGACCGCGAACCGAGCACGTAGACGATTCCAAACCCGCAGACACCAAAGGTGAGCAGCGCGATGCCCGGTCCGGGCAGATTGCGCCAGAAGTCGGTCGTGACATACGACGCCCAGCCCTGTTGATCGGTGCGCACATGCGCGGTCGGCAGCGGGCGATCTTCGATGACGCGCGCCACCTGCGGCCAGAGAAACATGTAGAACATCGCTGCCGCCGGCACGAGCAGCAGCAGCCGCGAACGGATCGGCCGCGGGCGAATGCCGATCTTGCGCAGCATCCACGCACACAGATCCTCCAACGCCAGGATGTGACAGCCCCAGCCGCAGAAGAATCGCCCGAAGATCAGGGTCGCGAGACACGCGACCGCCATGAACAGAAAGCCGGCCGTCACGATGCCGAGCTCGAGCGTGTACATCACTTCGTTGAGCTCAAGCGGCGCGAGCGTCTTGCCGGCGATCTTCCAGTGCGCGATGTGCAAGCCCATCAGCACGTAGACGGACGCCAGCGTCGCCGCCCGCCAGCGCCCGTAGCGCGACGGGCGCACCGGCAGCGCGCGCGGACGGTCGGTCCGCGGAGCGGGTCTCCGCGACGGCGGTTTCCGGGGTGTCAGGTGTGATCCCGCCATGCGCCGATCCCCGCTCCGCTGAACCGCGCTACGGACAGCCTGCCGCCAGGCACGTCACAAACGGCTCGATGTCGAAGTTGTCGATCCGCCCGTCCGCGTTCACGTCCGCGCTGAAGCGGCTGCACCCCGGATACGCGGCCGCGTAGCCGGCGGGGTCCACGATCGCCAACACGAACGGATCGATATCGAAATTGTTGAGCGCACCGTCGCAGTTCACGTCGGCGCGCACGAACGGCGCCAGGGTGCGGGATTGGCTGTGCATCGCGGTCGGGCTGGCCTTGTCGGTCTGAAGCCAGAGGTCGTGCAGCGTCTCGCCCCACTGATCGGTGTGGTTGCCATAGCGCAGGGCCTCGATGTAGTGCTTCGTCACGATCTGGTAATACGCGGTGGCCTCCGCGCGCGCTGCCCCGGGCGGAATCGGGTAGTAGTTGTCATCCCAGTACTGCCCGTCGGCATACTCCGCCGCCACCGCCGGCGCCCCCGCCGCCTCGTAGGTCGCCCGATTGAACCCGCGCGGCGGAATGCGGTTGTCCTTTTCGATCGTGTCCGCGAGCGACATGTGCGTGGTAGGACCCGGCGGCAGCCCGGTGATGCCGGCCGCGTAGTCGCTGAGCCCGATGATCATTTCGTAGACATCCGTGGTCGTTTCGTCGAGCTCCGCGGTGGCGGCGTCGTAATGACCGTATTCGCGCAGCAGCGCACCGGCGGCGTCAAAGAACTGCACGTTCAGCCAGGCGCGCCGCCCCTCGATGTGCCCGGTCGGCAGCTTGTGACCCGTCTCGTTGTAGACCCGCGCCTGCAACACGCCCGCCTGCTGCGTCAGCTCCACGGTCGCAGCCCGCTGCAGCATCGACACCGCCCGTGCTCGCCCGGCGGCGATCTGGTCCGCGTCGACGCCAGGGTCGTTCGCGTAGTGAATCCCGATGATCTGAAGCACCCAATCCGCTGACCCCGAGAACTCATGCCGCCCCATGTCGCTCCGCGTCGGACCGAAGAAGCAGCTCTGCGCGGTCGTCTTCGGCATGTGGCAGTCCTGACACGAGCTCACGACGCGCGCCCCCTCGCCGCCGAACCGCCCCTGCATGTCCACCCCGCCGTTCGCGAACGAGCTGAGCAACCACTCGGTGTAGGTGCGCTCCAGCGGAAACTGCTCGTGCGGGTTGCCGGTCGGCGACGGCTCATCCATCGCGTTGTAGCGATACGTCCCGTCCGGCTCGCGCGTCACGCACACGTTGCCCACGTCGTGACACGTTCCGCACAAATTCGCGCTCCGCATGAAGGGGGAATACACCGCAAAGTGCGGCGGCGTCGCGTCCAGGTGCGGCCCGCGACGCCGACCGGCGTTGTCGACCACGAACATCGCGTTGCCGTAGAACTGCGGCACCTCCGCCAACTGCGACAGCGTGAGCTGGTCCTGCGGCGGGGCGGCGGGGTGCGGACGCGGGTCGATCATGGCGTGACAGAGGTGACAACTGACGCCGTCGCGATCGTAGTCGTCGAGTGTAGCGCCCGTGGGCTGCTCGGCATGACCCGTGAGGATCGACATCGGGACATGGCAGCGGAGGCAGTAGTAGCCGACGTAATTCACGTCCTGGTTGGCGTTGGTGAGCTGGGCATAAAAGAGCGGGTCACGGCCCGCCTGGCCCATCAGGCTGCCGCTCCAGGTCGCCCACGGCTCGTTGGCTGCGTCGAAGTCGCCGTGACAGTCGCGGCAAGTCGCGGAGGTGAAAACGTTCGCGGTGCTGACGTCGCCAACCTGCGTGCCGGGCACACGAAAATCGCGCAGCGTGGCAGGAATCGGGTCCGCCGGCGCCGCAGCGCCGAAGATGCCGGCCGCCAATCCGACCCACACCCACCGGCCGCACCCACGCGCCACCGGACTCCCGGTCGCGGACGCGCGTCGCCGCGCGACGAATCCCCCGCGACCCTCAAACCACACTGCTGTGCGGCCGGATGCGGCGCGAACGCGTCGTTCCGCCGGCGCTGCCGCTTCGTTGCACCTGTGCATCGGACGTCTCCCTGCCCCCCGGAGAGCAGAACACGCACCCACGGATCTGTCTTCGGATATGTGGATATATAGCTCCAATTGTGCGTATTATACCGAACCGGCCCCCGCCCGGTCAACCCTTCTTCAAGCCCGCAGCCACACCCAGCCCCGAAGCCCCCACGCCAACGCCGCGTGATGTCCGCCCCCCGCCGGCACGCCGCGGGCGCGCGACCGAGAACGCGCGCCGCCGATCGAACGCGACCCCGCCGCGCCAGCGGCGGGGCGGGCCGATCGGAGCCGCCGGCGCGAGCCCGCGATTCCGGTCGTTGAGCGGCCTGAGGCGCCGGCGTCTCTCGTGCGCATCGGAATCGCGGGCTTGCGCCAGCCACTAAGGCCATGCAGCGACGGCAGTCGCAAGCTGCTGCGCGCCGCTCACCGCGTCCGTCTCACGAACTCGCGGGCTTGCGCCCGCGGCTCTGATTCCCGCACTTCATCGCGTGCGGCTCTCCTCCGTCCCCTTGTCTCCTGCGTCCCTGCGTCCGCACGTCCCGCGATCCCCTCGTTCCTTCGTCCCTGCGTGGCTTTTTTTTTTGTAATCCGCTCACCGTTCGCAGTGCCCTGTTCCCTACGGCTGCGCGATCAGCAGCTCCACAAATGGATCGATGTCGAAGTTGTTGAGCGCGCCGTCGACGTTCACGTCGCCGAGGATGCGGCCGACTTCGGGCGGGATGCTGTACCGTTCTTCGTACTCGCCGGGGTCGGTGAGGGCCCAGACGAAGGCGTCGATGTCGAAGTTGTCGATGCGGCCGTCGAGGTTGGCGTCGCCGGGAGCGTAGGGCTTGAGGATGCAGAGGTAGTTGCTAAATAGCCCCTCTTGAAAAGGAAAGTGGCTTGCCTTCAGGATGTTGGTTGATCGAAGCAACCCACACAGCCCGGAGAGCAAGCCATGGACGGCACGATCACCCTGCGAAGCAGCGAAGGCAAGGCGCGGTTGGCGCATGATCGCCGCGACCCCGATCCGACGGTGCGTTTGCGGGCGCACCTGCTGCTGCGCTTGGCCGGGGAGATACCCCTGGGCCGCGGTGGCGGCCGTGCTGTTTTGCAGCACGCGGACGATCGCCCCGCGAGGGTCGCAACAGCGCCCTGTTTCTGCGGCACCTCGACGACCTGCGCTACCACTTCCGTTGCTACCGGAAGATCCACGTGATCTGCGACAACGCGAAATTCCGCGACTGCCGGGTAGTGTAGGCGTATCGGCGCCGCTGGGGTCAGCGGATCGAGCTGCACTTCCTGCCGACGTACTCGCCGGAGGCCGACCCCATCGAACGCGTCTGGCGGCATCTGCACGAGGAAATCACCCGCAATCATCGCTGCCGGACGCTCGACGAGCTGCTCGACCTGACGTTCGAATGGCTCGAACATCGGCAACCCTTCACCGTCGAGGATCGGACATATCGCATGCAACCCGCGGCATGAGCACTTTCCCTATAGTGCGGAGCGATTGAGTGAGTGCGACGGGTGGGACGCCCGTACCACCCGGGAAGATACTGCTTGGCTTCTGAGAGTCACTACAGTTGTGTAGTGCGCCAATACAACTTCGCCTTCCGGAAACGGGGAGCGTCGGCGATTCGCGCCGGCATGCCGCGGCGCCGACACCTGGAGCACTCGAAGTTCCGCAGTCCGATCGACCGCCGGACGCCTGCGCACTTCGACCCGCACCCGATCGTGGACCACTACGCCACGCACAGGCATCCAGTCGTCGAGCGCTGGCTGCGGCGTAATCCGCGCTTGCCGGCGCACTTCACGCCGGCCTCCAGGTCGTGGCTGAGCCTGTTCAAACGCGCGTTCCGCGACCCTACCGATCAGCGTATTCGTCTGAACTGCCGGCGTCGACGCCATCCGCGCCAAAGCTTGCCGAGCGCGGACCGTGCTCGAACCTGGGCCGTCTGCGCGCGTCGCGACAGTCGAGACGACGCGCTCCGTCATCGCTCCGCACGACCGATGTTGATGCCGCGCGCTCGCCGAAGCGGAACCATCAGGGTCGGCTTCGCGCATGCGGGCGGCGTCTTGACGCTCTGCTTCGGTCGAGCCAAACGGATGCGACAAGGTCCGTCCGGCCGCGCAAGACGGTCTTTGTGATGCGAGGGCGTTGCCGCTGAATCGCTATTGTCGATTCCGCGGCGCGCCGCGTCACAAACATCCGCGCGGGCTGAGACCCGCGGCTCAACGGTGCGCTCCGCATTCATGGATCACGATTCAGACGCCCCCGACCGTGCGTCTGGTTCCATGCGGGATCAACTCGAGGATCTCCAGAGCGACATGACGCGGGCCTGCCCGCCTGCCGCCGTGGCCGAAAACGGAGTCATCCGTTCGCCGGTGACCGCGTGAAGCGCGAGACGTCCGGCGCGGGCCGCGTGTCCTGCGCGGACGCACGAACGCACACGCGCATTCGACCGACCCAGAAACCGAGATTGCCGCTCACACGCCGGAAATGTCGTACTTCGCCATCTTGTCGCGCAGCGTCGTTCGCGGAATGCCCAGGCGCTGCGCCGCGCGGGCCTGGTTGCCGCTGCATTGCCGCAGCGCGATCAGGATCATTCGTCGCTCGATGTCCGCGAGCGTCTCGTTCAGCCCCAGCGTCCCGGCGTCGAGCAGCTCCACGATCGGCCCCGTCGGACCGACCGGCTCCGCCGCCAGCGGCAGCACGTGCTGCGGGCGGATTTCCTCGCCGTCGCAGATCGCCAGCGCGCGTTCGATTACGTTCTCCAGCTCGCGCACGTTCCCCGGCCACGCGTAGCGCACGAGTTCGTCGATCGCGTGCGGGGAGAGGCCGCGGACGCGCTCCTCGGCAAGCGCCGCATGTTTGCGGAGAAAGTGTGCCGCCAGCAACGGCACGTCGTCGCGCCGGTCGCGCAGCGGCGGCAACTGAAACGAAAGGGCGCTCCAGCGGTAATACAGGTCTTCGCGAAATCGCCCCTCGCGAACTTCCTCCGTCAGGTCGCGCTGCGCCGTGCAGATCAGCCGCGCCGTCCAGCGCTGCGGCTCGTAGCCGCCGACGCGCTCATACTCCCCGCGTTCCGCGTAGCGCACGAGCCGAGCCTGCGTCTCCGGGGGCAGATCCTCGACATGGTTGAGCAGCAGTGTGCCGCCGCCAGCGAGTTCGATCGCGCCGGGCCGCGGCCGCGACCCGCCCGCCGCCGCGCCGCGCTCGACGCCGAAAAGCTCGGCCTCCAGCTCCGCGGCCGGCGTTCCGAAGCAGCAAACGGTATGGAACGCATGCGTGGCGCGCCCGCTCGCCGCGTGGATCGCCTCCGCGATCAGCTTCTTGCCAGCGCCGTACTCGCCGCACAGGAGCAGCGTCTGCTCCGAACCGGCGGCGGCGCGGAGTTGGGCGAGCAACTGTCGAAAGGCGTGGTTCTGCGTGATCAGCCGCCCAAACGTCTCGACGCGGTCGCTTGGCTGATCGATCTGTCGCTGCGCGAAGAATCGCTCGAGCTTGTCGAGCAGTTCCTGCGTCGTGAACGGCTTGGTGACATAGTCGTACGCGCCGCGCTTGATCGCCTGCACGGCGTTCTCGACCGTGGCATAGGCGGTCATCAGGATGACGCACGCGCTGGGGCGCACGCGCGCCACGTACGCGAGCAGGTCGAGCCCGTTCATGCCGGGCATGCGCACATCGGACACCACCGCGTCGACGTTGTGCAGGTCCACGATCCGGCACGCCTCGCGCGCGTCCGACGCGTCGAAGACCTCGAACCCCTGCTCGCTGAGCTCGATTTGAAGGCTGATCCGCTTCAGCGGCTCGTCGTCGACCACCAGGATTCGGCCGCGCGGCAGTGCTCGCCCGTCGGGCGCGACCTGACCATCCGTTTGGGTACTCGGCGATCCGGACATGACGGGCATTCCAACGCAATTCGATTCGCTACGCAACCGGCGGATGCGGCGTACGCCGGCGCTCGCGCCGCGTGCTGCACGGGCCACCCCCCCGGGGGCGGCGTGCGTCGGGCCGATCAGTGTGACGCGATCAACTGCGCCGCCGCGTCAGCCCCGCGAGGCCGAGCGCGAACAGCAGCGCCGTCGCCGGCTCCGGCACGTAGCCGTATTGCAGGTGATCGACTTCCCAATCGGTGCTGTCGAGCATGGTCAGTGTGATAAACGAGATCCCGCCCGGGTTCGTCACCGCGAAGAACCGGTCTTCGCCGGTCTGGCCGTTGATCGAGCCGTCGCCCAGCAGCGCCGCCTCCGATCCGAGCGACACGCTGTCCGCGTCGAACGCCTCGAACTCGACCACGCCGACGCCGAAGATGTCGCTCGCCACCGCGCCCACGTCGGTCCACGCGATCCCGACGTGCGTCGGGTAGTTGCCGAGGAGCAACGGGTCAAAGTCGAACTGAATGACGTTGTCGTTGATGTAGTAGCTGTGCCCAAGCTGTCCCAGCCCGTCGATCAGACCGTCGTCGGCATCCACCGAGTCGGTCGTGGTCGCCGGCCCATTGACGAACCCGCCGCTCGCCGTCGCCCCGGGCGTGTTGAGCGCGGCATCTTCGAAATCCTCGAGATGGAAGTAATCAAACGTCTCGGTCGCAAATGGACTGTCGCTGAAGCTCAGATATGGCGTCGGGGGGATCGTTTGTGCGCCGGCAGAACCCGCCAGACCGGCGACGAGCAAGAACACGCCCGACAGTCGCGCATAGTGCGGCATCTTTCCCTCTCCCATTCGCGCAGGCACACGATTGAACTAGCGGATCCGCGCCGGCGCGCGCCGCCTCTGTCTCCACGGAGAACAAGGGTAACATGTGCTTATCGGGCGGGCAACAGCGAATCTCCGTTATCGGTCACGGCCTGCGCCCTTCCCGGCGGGCAGGATCCAGTACTGGGACTGAGCCGGCTCAGCGCGCCGTCGAATAATTGTAAATATAATACAGAAATGATGTTACATCCTGACCGGTGAGCGCGAGCACGCACAGCAGCACCGCCATCAGGATGACCAGAAAAGCGACCGGCGTGCCCACGTCGCGGCAGATCGCGCCGGGCCGGATCGCCAGCCACCAGCCCGACAGCACACAACCCGAGAACGCCAGAATCCAGAACAGAAGCTGGTTCTGCACCATCCGGCGGGCCCCCTCCAGCCCCGGCGGCTAGCTGCCGTCCGGCATCACGGTGTCGATTTCGGCGTACACGTTCATCACGCGCCCACCGATGCCCTGGATGCTCAGCGCCGCGACCAGGACGATCAGAGCCAGCATGACGGCGTATTCAACCGCCGTCGGCCCGCGCTCGTCACGCAGGAACCGGCGCACGACGCTCCATCCGCCGATCGCTTTCCGCATCGCTCTCTCCCTTCGTGCATTCCGTCGCGGCCCCCACAGGGGGAAGCGTTCATTACGCGCCACGAAGGAACAAGCACCCTGCGCCGGATCCGCGCGTGAAAACGCGCCGCCCCATAACCACCCGCCGCGCGTGACGGCTTGCCTCGCCGGACGCAGGCCCTATGATGACCGATTCGCGTCCGCCTGCGCGGGTCGATGCGAACGGGTGTTCCTCAGGGCTGGTCCGGTATGCAACTGACCAAATTCTTCCGCAAGAACAGCCGCACGCTGCTCATGATCTTCATGGCGCTGCTGCTCGTCGTATTCCTCATCGGCGACACGCTCCAAACTTTGGCGCGCGGCTGGGCCAACCCGAACGAGAAGGTGGCGACGGCGTTCGGGCGCGATGTTTATCTGACGGACCTGAACACCGCCGACGCCGACATCAAGCTCATGCAGAGCCTCGGGCTCGATGCGCTGTTGCCGCGCGCGCAGGGCGAACCCAACCCGCTCGACTATCACCTCCTGGTTACCGAGGCAGCGGCCGCGGGCGTTCGCGTCGGCCCGCAGCAGGTTCTGAACATGCTCAGGGAGGGCCAGTATCCGCCGGAGATGCTGGAGCGCGCCCGCGCCCAGAGCAACCGCAGCCTGAACAACATCTACGAGGTGATTGGGCGTTCGCTCGCGACGATGGAATATGCGGCCCTTCAGGCTGCGGCCGGCGGCGAAAGCGTTCCACGCCAGCGGCTCGCGTTCCGCAACGAGAAGCAGAACGCGGTGGTCAAGCTCGCGGTGATCGACGCCCGCGCGTGGCTCGATACGCTCCCCGAGCCCGACGACGCCGCCGTCGCGGCCCTGTTCGAGGCAGGTCGGGACCGCCGCACCGCGCACACCGAGGAGCAGCTCGAGTTCGGCTACCGCTATCCGGATCGCGTCGCGGTGGAGTATCTGACGGTCGCGCCGCAGGATCTGCTGCCGCAAGTCACCGTGCGCGAGCGCGAGGCGCAGCGCTATTACGAAGAGAACAAGCAGAAGTACGTGAAGCAGGTTCCCAAGCCCCTGCTGCCGCCGCAGACACAGCCGGCGCAGCCGGAGATGGAGACGGTCCAGCAGTCGTACGCGGAGGTCGAGGAGCAGGTCCGCAGCGATGTTCGCGGCGCTAAGGCGATCGACGAAGCGCGCCGCCACGTGGAGAAAATGTACGTCGAAGCGCGGCGTGGCTGGGAGACGGCCGAAACGGACGCGGACGGTTTTCGCACGCCGCCGCCGGCCGACAAGCTCGTCTCGTTCGAGGCGCTGCGCGACCGGTTCACCGCGACCTATCCCGTTCGCTACGGCACGACCGGCTTGCTGGACGCCGACGCGTTGCGCCGGGAGCGCGACCTGGCGGGCATGCAGTTCATCTCCGGCCAGATCCGCAAGCCGATCAGCGAGATGGCGTTTCGCGTGAAGGGGCTGATGAAGCCGACACGCGAAGACGTGGTGCCGGCGATGAACCTGTTCGAGCCGAGCCCGATCCTGTTGGCCGAGCGCTTCGATTTCCGCAGCCGCCGCATGGTGGTCAACCAGGGCTTGTTCCTGCGCGTGACGGACGTGGCGCCGGCGGGCCCACCGGCGTCGATCGACGAGTTTCGCGAGCGTGTCCGCGCGGACGCGAAGCTGGCGCAGGCCTACGAGAAGGCCGGCGAGTTCGCGCGGCGCCTCGCCGAGCGCGCCCGGCAAAACGGCCTGGACGCCGCCGTCATCGCCGACGAGGAGCTGCGCGACATCCTGACCGCCGCCGCCGAACGGACCGCGACCCAGCCCGCCGACCCGACGCGCATCAAACCACGCTTCGTCGAAGCGCTCGGCCCGATCACGCCGCCGGCGTTCACGCGCCAGCCGCGCCCGCTCCAGCCGCCCGCGAGCCTGATGAACGAGAAGCTGCACGCGGAGGTCTTCGCACTCGCCGACGCCTCGGCGGCGGGCGGCGGCCCCGCCGATCCCCATCGCGTGGTGCTGGTGCCGTCGGCGAAGGATCAGAAGTGGATCGTCGCTGAGTTGGTGGATGTCCAGCCGGTGTATGAAGGCGAGTTCGAGACGCAGCGCGAAGCGCTCGCACAACGCGCGGTGCAGCGCGAGCGCGGCGCGTTTCAGACCGCCTGGTTCGCGCCGGACAACATTCGCAAGCGCGCCGGTCTGTTGATGGTCGAAGATCGGCAGTAGCCGCACCCCGTGCGATCCGTCGCCCGCAGGTCGCCGCGCCGCGGCCGCATGCCGGCGGCGCCGCGGCGGTTCCGTGGGCCGCGCGGCGGCTCGCGCGGCGGGGAATGTCGCAGTCGTGGATCCCCGACCGGAGCGGAGGCCCATCGCCCCTTGAGCGACTATCCGTTTCAGACGCTGGAAGCCGATTGGCAACGCCGCTGGGAAGCCGAACGCCCCTACCGCGCCGCCAATCCGGGCGAGCCGGGCAGCGAGAAGCCGAAGTACTACATCCTCGATTTCTTCCCGTATCCCTCGGGCGCCGGGCTGCACGTCGGACACCCGCTCGGTTACATCGCCTCCGATATCGTCGCACGCCACATGCGCATGCGCGGCTACAACGTCCTGCACCCGATGGGCTGGGACGCGTTCGGGCTGCCCGCCGAACAGTACGCGATCGAAACCGGCATTCATCCGCGCGAGACGACGCGCCGCAATATCGAGACCTATACGCGCCAGCTCAAGATGATCGGGCTGAGCTACGACTGGTCGCGCGAGATCGCGACCTGCGACGAGCGCTATTATCGTTGGACGCAGTGGGTTTTTCTGCGGCTCTACAACTCGTGGTATGACCCCGAGCATCGCTGGACCGACGCGGCCGGACGACACGTCGTCGGCAAGGCCCGCCCGATCGCGGAACTGCCGATCCCGCGCGAAGTGCGCGACCAGGGCCCCGACGCCGTCGCCGATTACCAGTCCGACCACCGGCTGGCGTATCTGGCCGAAGTGCCGGTCAACTGGTGCCCCGCGCTGGGCACGGTCCTGTCGAACGAGGAAGTCACCAACGACGGCCGCAGCGAGCGCGGCAATCACCCCGTGTATCGCCGCCCGATGAAGCAGTGGATGCTGCGCATCACCGAATACGCCGACCGCCTGCTCAGCGACCTCGACGGGCTCGACTGGCCGGAATCGATCAAGCTCCAGCAGCGCAACTGGATCGGCCGCAGCGAAGGCGCGTACGTCGACTTCGCACTCGCGGAAGACGCGCCGTCGCACCACGCCGAGAGCGTCATCCGCATCTTCACGACGCGCCCCGACACGCTCTATGGCGCCACCTACATGGTGCTCGCGCCCGAGCACCCGCTGGTCGCCCACATTACGCGGGACGAGCGCCGCGCCGCAGTCGAATCCTACGTCGAGCAGGCCCGCCAGAAGAGCGACCTCGCCCGCACCGCCGATAGCCGCGCCAAGACCGGCGTGTTCACCGGCGCCTTTGCGATCAACCCCGTCAACCGCGCCCGCCTGCCGATCTGGATCGCCGATTACGTCCTCGCCGGCTACGGCACCGGCTCGATCATGGCCGTGCCCGGCAGCGACCGGCGCGATCTCGAGTTTGCCGACACCTTCGGGCTCTCCGTCGTGCAGGTCGTGCAGCCGCCCGGCGGTGTCGACTGGCGCGGCTACGAGGCCGACGGCGTCGCGGTGAATTCGCCGCCCAACAGCGGCGAGCACTTCACGGGACAGTGCGACCTCAACGGCCTGCCCACGCACGACGCCAAGCGAAGGATCATCGCGTGGCTCGAGGAGCGCGATCTGGGCGAAGGCACCGTGCAGTACAAGCTGCGCGACTGGCTCTTCAGCCGCCAGCGCTACTGGGGCGAACCGTTCCCGATCCTCCATCGCCCCGACGGGCGCACGGTCGCCGAACGCGAGGAAAACCTGCCCGTCGCGCTGCCCGCGATGGACGACTTCCGCCCGCGCGCCGGCGACGACCCCAACGCCGAGCCGCAGACCCCGCTCTCGCGGGCTGCGAGCTGGGCGACCGTCGAACGCGATGGCATGACGCTGCGCCGCGAGCTCAATACGATGCCGCAGTGGGCCGGCTCGTGTTGGTACTACCTGCGCTTCTGCGACCCCGACAACGACCAGGCATTCATCGATCCCGCCGTCGAGCGCTACTGGATGACCACGCGCCGCGCCGACGGGGCGCCGGCGATCGGCGGCGTCGATCTCTACATCGGCGGCGCCGAGCACGCCGTGCTGCACCTGCTCTACGCGCGCTTCTGGCACAAGGTGCTCTACGACCTCGGACACGTCGGCTCGCCGGAGCCGTTTCACAAGCTATTCAACCAGGGCATGATCGGGGCGGCCGCGTATCGCACCGAGCGCGGCGTGTACGTGCCGGCGGCGGAGGTGCGCGAAGGCGACGAAGTCGAGATGCCGCACCCGGACGAGGTCGACGAGCGGCAGCAAGCCGCTGCATTGGCGCAGGGGATGAGTGCCGAAAGCGCCGCGCGGGCCGCGCGAGTCCGCGTGCGCACGCGCTTTTCGCATCACGGCCAGCCCGTGCTTCAGGCCTTCGAGAAAATGTCCAAGAGCCTGAAGAACGTCGTGAACCCCGACGAGATCATCCGCGAATACGGCGCGGACACGCTGCGACTCTACGAGATGTACATGGGCCCGCTCGAAGCGAGCAAGCCCTGGAACACGCACGACATCATCGGCATGCACCGCTTCCTGCAACAGGTCTGGCGGCTCGTCGTGAGCGACGCCGGCGACGCGACGCCGCCGGATTCCAAGCTCCCGTCCCCGGGCGCCAATCCCGGCGAGTGCCTGAACCCGAAGATCACAACGGAGCGCAACCCCGCGCTCGAACGCGCGCTGCACAAGACCATCCAGAAGGTCGGCGCGGACATCCAGCGCTTCGCGTTCAACACCGCGATCGCCCAGCTGATCCAGTGGAAGAACGACGCGCAGAAGGCGCCCGCCGTCGGCCGCGACCAGGTCGAGCGCTTTTTGCTGTTGCTCGCGCCGTTCGCGCCGCACATCGCCGAGGAGCTCTGGAGCCGCCTCGGCCACGCGACCTCGATCACGCGCGAAACATGGCCCGCGTTCAACGAAGCGCTCACACGCGACGACGAGGTCGAGATTGCCGTGCAGGTGAACGGCAAGATCCGCGCCCGCGTCATGATCGCGACCGGCGCGAGTGACGAGGACTACCGCACCGCCGCCCTTGCCGTCGACGCCGTCGCAATGGAGCTCGCCGGCCGGTCGCCCAAACGTGTGATTGTCGTCAAGGGTCGGCTGGTCAACCTCATGCTCTGAGTCGACCGCCGCACCGCGCCGCGCGCTTGACGCCGCGCTCGCGGCGCTCGACAGTGAACGCGAGGCGGCGCGTCCGCTGCCGTCCGGTTCGCCGGCGGCCGAGTTCCAGCGCCGCTCTCGGAGGAGAACGGTCTTGGCGAGCCCGGTCGCCGTATCTACTCCACCCGCACGCGACACCACCCGTTGGCAGGTTCTCGTTGGCGCGATCATTGTGCAACTCGTCCTCGGCACGGTGTATGGCTACAGCATCTTCTGGACGCCGCTGCAATCGCACGTCTTTCCCCCGGTCTTGACGAGCGCGGAATGGGAGGCGCGCGGCGGCGGAGCGCCGGCGGCGGACGGTCTGACCCCCGGCGGCGAGATCGTCGTGGCCGACGAGCCCGCGGCCCAACGGCTGCGCGCCGTGCAACAGGGGAACCTCAAGTACGCGTTCGCGATCTGCATCCTCTCGTTCGCGCTCGTCATGGTCGTCGCCGGACGCGTGCAGGACCTGCTGGGCCCGCGAATCCCGGCGCTCATCGGCGCCGCGCTGATGGGCACTGGATTCCTGCTGGCCGGACTCATGAGCCATCCGATCGTCTTTTTCATCGCCCACGCGGCGTTCGCCGGCCTGGTCGCAATCCTGCTGCTGATGCTGTTGCACGCGATCTTCCGCCGCGGACTGCTCGACGACGCCGAGCTGCGCAGCTATGCGTCGCAGGGCGTGGTCGCCGCCGTGATCGTCGCCGCGGTGTTGCTGGGCCAGCAGTATGTGGGGCGCAGCGGCGCGATCGACCGCCTGCTGCTGCTCTGGGGCACGATCGGCTTCCTCGCCGGGGCGGGGATCGGCTTCGCGTACGTCTGCCCCATCGCGGCACTGATCAAGTGGTTCCCGGCTCACAAGGGGCTCGTCTCGGGGCTGGCCGTCGCGGGCTTCGGGTTCGGCGCCTACGTGTTCAAAGACCGCACGATCGGCGCGCTCGGATACATCGAATCGCGTGGCGTGCAACCGTTTTTCCTCGTGCACGCGGCCATCTGTTTCGTCGCCATCACGCTCGGCGCGCTCCTGCTGCGAAATCCGCCCGGAACGCCGGCGGCAGCGACCGCGCCCGGACAGTCCGCGTGGCAGGAGACGCTGCGTCGCCCGGCGTTCTACGTGCTCTGGCTGATGTTCTTCAGCGGCGCCCTGGCTGGGCTGATGGTCATCGGAATCGTCGCGGTCTTCGCCGGCGAGCAGCTCGTCGGCGCCCAGGGCGCGACCGGAGAGGCCGCCGCCGCGCTGATGAAAAAGGGCGCGAACGCGGTCGGCGTGCTCGCCATCTTCAACGCGATCGGCCGCATTGCCTGGGGCTTCGTCTCCGACCGCATCGGCCGCACGAACGCGCTGGCTGCGATGTTCGCGCTCCAATCCGTCACCCTGCTGACGCTGGCGAGTCTGACCACCGAGTTGTCCCTGACGCTGGCGGCTGCCGCCATTGGGTTCAATTTCGGCGGCAACTTCGCGCTCTTTCCGTCGCTGACCGCCGACCTGTTCGGCGCTCGAAACCTGGGCGCGAACTACGGCTGGGTGTTCACGTCCTACGGCATCGCGGGCGTCGTGGGCATCACCGCCGGGAACTCGGCGAAAGTGCTGACGGGCAGCTACCTGGCGGCGTTTCTGCTGGCCGCCGGGCTGTGCGCGATCTCGACGGTGCTCGCGGTCGGGCTGCGCTGGGCGCAGAAACGGAACGCGGCGCCCGTCGCGTGACCCCCGTGCCGCCGTCCGTCCGCTACAATCCCGGCCCGAACATGACCGAACCGACCACCAGCCTGGCCAAGCAGCGCATCGCCGTCCGCACGATCGTCATCGACGACGACGAGACCGTCTGTCGGCGCGTCTCGGCGTGGCTGCTCGCCGCCCATTACGAAGTGGCGACGTTCACGGAGCCCGGGCGCGGCGTGCGCTACGCCGCCGAGCACCCGTGTGCGCTGGCGCTGGTGGATGTGCGCATGCCCGAGGTCGACGGGACTGACGTCATCGCAGCACTGCGCGTGAACAGCCCGCGGACACGCGTCGTCGCGATGGGCGCGTTCGCGGACGACAAGCTCGTCGCCGCGGCCAAGCGCGCCGGGGCGCTCGACGTGTTGGAAAAGCCCATTCGCCAACCGCTGCTGCTCGAGACGATCGAGCGTCACCTGACCCGCGCGGGCATTTGGGCCGTCACGGAAAACGACTTCAACCGCAAGCTCGGCGCGCGGCTGCGGACGCTGCGCCAATCGGTCCAGCGGACCCTCGCGGATGTCGCGGGCGCCGGCGGGCTCACGCCCGCGCAGCTCAGCCAGATCGAAACCGGAAAAACTGCGACCTCGACCTGGACGCTGGCGCGCATCTGCGGCGCGTTGCGCGTGCCGTTCCACGACGTTTTCGCCGAACTCGACGGCGTCGATCCGCCCGGCGTGCGGCGCTGAGTCGCGAAGGGCGCGATGCTCAGCCGCCGGGCGTGCTCCGCGACGCCGACCGCGCGCGTCGGCGCATGCCGGGCGGTCAGGTGAGTACGAGATGACCTTCGCGTCTGACCGTCGACCCACTGCGATCGCCGTTGCGCTCACCCGCGCCGATCCCCCGCTCGCCCAGCAGGTCGACGCGGCCGTTGCCGGCGGCGCGCACCTGATCGAGCTCCGCGTCGACCAGATCGGCGACGCCGACGCGGTCGCGGAACTACTCCGCGCACCGCATGCGGTACCGTTCATTCTTACCATCCGCGGCGCTGCCGAGGGCGGCCACTGGGACGGCCACGACGCCGATCGCATCGCACTGCTCGAGCGCCTCGGGCTCCTCCTGCCCGGCTACGTCGACGTCGAGTACGAAACCTGGACGCGCTCGGCGAACGTGCGCCAGAAGATCGGACTCGTCTGCGACGACTCCGGGGCGCGCGGCCAGCGCGCCGCCGCGGTCGTCGCCTCGTCGCCGGAAGCGACCGCACGCGCCAGAAACGCGCTCATCCTCTCGAAACACGATTGGCAGGAAACCCCTGCGGATCTCGAACCGACGCTGCGCGAGCTCGACGCGACCCCCGCGTCCGTTCGGAAGGCCGTCTTTCGCGCCCACGACGCGAGCGACGCGCTGCGCGTGCTGGTCGCGCTGGCACGCCGCGCGGCGCGCGGCGACTGGATCCTGCTCGCCATGGGCGAAGCCGGCGCCGCGACGCGCGTGCTGGCGGGGAAGTTCGGCGGGTTTCTCACGTTCGCCGCGCTCGATCCGCGGCACGCGTCCGCGCCCGGCCAGTTGTCGCTCGAAGAGCTCACGCGGTGTTACCATGCACCGCGCATCGGCCCCGCCACGCGCGTCTTTGGAATCGTCGGCTGGCCGGTTACACACTCCCATAGCCCGCGCATCCACAACGCCGCGCTCGCCGCCGACGGCCTCGACGCCGTCTACCTCCCGCTCCCGGTCGACGCCACCGCGAGCGCGTTCCACCGCTTCATGGACCTGCTCGTCGCGCATCCCGAACTCGATGTGCACGGCCTCAGCGTCACCATCCCGCACAAGGAGCACGCGCTGGAGTGGCTCGTCGGACGCGGCGGGTCGATCAGCGCCGCCGCGCGCGCCTGCGGCAGCGTCAACACGCTCACGCGAAGCGCCGACGGAGGCTGGAGCGGCGACAACACCGACGGTCGCGGCGCGCTGCGGGCGCTGGCGACGGCGCTGCGCGAGACCGCAGACCGCGCACAGGCCGCGCCTGTGCCTGTCGCCGCACGCGACACCCGCGCCGAATTCGCGGCGCTCCGCGAGCGACGCGTCGACGTGCTCGGCGCGGGCGGCGCGGCGCGCGGCGTGGTCGGCGCGCTGCTCGACGCCGGCGCTGCCGTCACGGTCTTCAACCGCAACGCCGCTCGTGCCGAACTGCTTGCGCAGGAGCTGGGTTGCGCGTGGCAGCCGTGGGAACGGCGTGGCGACGGCGACGGTGACGTGGTGATCAACTGCACACCGGTCGGGATGTGGCCGCGCGTCGACGATTGTCCGCTGCCCGTCGAGCGCCTCGCGCGCCAGCCGCTGGTCTTCGACACGGTGTATCGGCCGGCGGACACGCGCCTGCTGCGCAGCGCCCGGGAGCACGGATGTGCGACGCTGCTCGGCGCGGAGATGCTGCTGCACCAGGCGGACTTGCAGTATCAGCAATGGCACGCGCGCCCCGCGCCGCTCGAGGTGATGCGCGCCGCCTTGCCCCGGACCTGAGGAACAACTCGCGAACACGCAGGCTACGCGGGTCCACCGCCGCCGAGCACCCGCGCCGACGCGCGACACGCGCCGCTCAGCGCGGCCCGAGCAGCCCTGCAATCAGCCCGAAGTGTCCGCACCCCGCGCCCTCGCGCCGAAACGAGTAGAACAAGTCGTTGCGACAGAGCGTGCAGACACCGGCCAACTCGACTTGTCCCGCCGGCACGCCGCACGCGACGAGCTGCGCCGCGTTGGCCCTCCACAAATCGAAGAACATGCGTCCGTCGCGCCGCGGAAACAACGCCGCCTCGTCGAAGTCCGCGATCGGTCGGCGCACGCCGGGAATCTCGCGGGCGGCGTCGCGCACGTCGTCGCGCACCTCGTAGCAGCACGGCCCCGCCGACGGCCCGACGCCGGCCCACAGGTCGCGCGGCGACGAATCGAACCGGCCGATCATCTGCGCCACGAGCTGCGCCACGATGAGCGCCGTCGTGCAGCGCCAGCTCGCATGCGCCATGCCGACGGCGCGCCGCCGCGGATCGAACACAAGCACGAGCGGACAGTCCGCGGAAAACGTCATCAGCGGCGCACCGACCACGTTGGTGAGAATCGCGTCGACGGCTTCGCGCGGGCCGCCGGCGTCGTCCCCACCAACCTGCCCGAACGCCGTCCGATGCACCTGGTGACACCACGTCAGCCGGTCCGCCTCGAAGCCGAGGTCGACTGCCATCTGTCGACGCCGCCGAGCGCGCGCCGGCTGGCGCTCATCCACGCGACACGCGACGTCGAGCGGCCGTGTGGCGAACGCGTGTACGAGACCGTCGAACACAGCCAGCCGCGGAAAACGTCCGTACCGCCGACCCGCGCACTCGAAGAATTCCATGCTCAAACCGACCCCCGCATCAGACGGCATCCGGCCGGAGCAGCACCTTGATGCTCTCCGGACTCGCCGCGGCGGCAAACGCGTCGACCGCATCGCGCAGCGGATAGACCGCGGTCACCATCCGCTCCACGTCGACATGCCGCGCACGCAGCGCCGCCAGCGCATCGGCAAACACGCCGCAGCGGCTGCCCACCACGCGAATCTCGTTAATGACGATCGGCGCGAGGTCGATCGGCTCGGGTTCTGCGTACGTGCTCTTCAGGACGATCGTGCCGCGCGGGCGCACCAGTTGCAACGCGAGCCGCATTCCGGCGGGCGATCCGGTCGTTTCGACCACGACGTCATAGTCCTCGGTCGGCGACGCCTCCTCGACGCGCAGCGCATGGATTCCAAGCCGCTCGCACACTTCGAGCGTGCGCGGGTTGCGCCCGATCACCGTCAACCGCGGCCGCGCATTCGCAATCACCTGCGCGATCAGCAGCCCCAGCCGTCCCGTTCCCAGCACTGCCACACGCGCGTGGCGATCGATCGCGGCGTCCTTGAGTACGTGCAGCGCCGCGGCGAGCGGTTCGACGAAGACGGCCTGCGTGTCGCTGATCTCGTCGGGAACGACGTGGCAATTCCGCTCCGGAAGCGTCAGCAACTCGGCAAACGCGCCGTCGCGCCCGAGAATCCCAAGCACCGTGCGCCGTCGGCAATGCGTCGACAGCCCCGCGCGACAGAGATCGCAGCCGCCGCAGACGCAGTTGATCTCGCCCACGACGCGCCGACCGCGGAGCGCGTTCGACCCTTCGACGACGACGCCGACGAACTCGTGTCCCGGCACGCCGGCGAACCGCATGTAGCCGCGCGCAATCTCCAGGTCGGTCGCGCAGATTCCCGCAAGCTGTACGCGGATCAGGACTTCGCCGGGACGCGCGACCGGTGCCGCGCGGTCGGTCACGACTCGCAGCACGCCGCGATCCGGTTGGTTCACCACCACGGCCTGCACGCGCAGCACTCCGACACCCTGCGCGGCGCTCGCCGCGCGGCGCCAGTGTACCGCGCGCCCGCGATGCGTTCGCGGCGCGTTGGAGCCGCGCGCCGGAGGCGCACGCCGCACGGAAAGAAAAAAAAACGGCAGGCTCCGAGCGCCGATCGGGCTTGCTCGGAACCTGCGGTTGGTGTCTTCCGTGTAGACGGGGCGCAGCCGCCGCCTAACGGCGCGATCCGAAAACAGATTGCAGCGCGTCCACCGTACCGTCGATGCGCGAGTCGGTCAGGTATACGCCCCGCGCGATCTCGCCGCGCAGGCGCTCGACCAACCCGTGCCGCAGCGGACGCTCGCCCGCGAGCGGAACACGGTCCGAGAACTCGACGGCGTCGTGGATCCGGCGCTCCGGAACGCCGCCGCGATCGCCGCTCGTCGCGACGATTCGATCGTACCAGCCGATCGGATTCGGCACATTGCGCGTGAGCGGTGCAACGTCGAGCATGAACAACCCCTTGTGATCAACACAGACCGGCGGTTCGCGGCCATCGGCGCCCGCGTGCCACAACGATGCGATGCCAGTCTGTTTGTCCCGCCGACCCGGTTTTTGCGCTCGACCGTTCCCTGGCGGCCGAGCGACCGGGTCGCCCTCGCTCTGCGTGTGCTATCGGCCGCCAGCCAATAAAACTTTATGGTTTGTTGCGGGTTTCGCACGCTTTCGATCCGGAATCCGCGAAGCAACGCGCGAACGCGCAAACGCTGCGCGCCCGCCGGTCGTTCGAGTCGAATCGGCCCGTCCCACCGGCGATTTCGAACCGCGAATCCGCGCTGCGGCGCGCAGCTTCTGCGCTCCCGCTCACGCCGTACCCGCGGCGCTGAGCGTGAAGAGCGTCAGCTCCGGTCGACACCCGAAGCGCACCGGCCAAAGGTGCCCGATCCCGCGATTGACGTAGAGCTGCTGACGCCCGACCCGGAACAGGCCCGCGTCGTACTCCACGTGCTTCACCGGCAGCATGGGCGCGCCGATCAACGGCAGTCGCACCTGCCCGCCATGGGTGTGCCCGGCGAGGATCGCGTCGCACGGCATGCGCGCCAGGTCCTCGATCGTGTCCGGATTGTGCGACAGCGCGATGCACGGACCGCCGCGCTCGACGTCGACAAACGCGCGGGCGGGGTCGTAGCCCGGCGACATCAGGTCGTCGAGCCCGACGATCTGGAGCGCCGCGCCGTCTCGCCGCACGACGTGGCGCCGGTTGCGCAGCACGATCGCGCCCGCGTTGGTCAGCGCGGCGCCCAGATCGTCCGCGATCGGTCCGCGCAGCCGGCCGCCGCGCCGCCAACCGTACATGTCGTAGTAGTCATGATTGCCGAGAATCGCGAGCACCGCGGCCCGCGTCGCGAGCGCTCGCACGAGCCGCGCCACCGTCTCGAGCTGTTCGCGCCTGCCGTTCGTGATGTAATCGCCGGTGATGACCACCAGGTCCGGCGCCAGCCCGTTCGTGCACTCGATCACATGGGCAACGAACCGCGCCACGCGCTCATCGTCCACGTGCAGGTCTGACAGTTGCGCAATGCGGAACCCCTCGAACGCCGGCGCGAGCCGCGGCAGCGCCAGCCGCACCCGCTCCACGCGCAACCAGTACGGCTCGATCAGGTGCGCGTAGGCCGCCCCGCAGGCGCCCGCGCCCAGCACGCCGAGCGCGCCGCGCAGCAGCGCGCGGCGCGTTACACCGCGGCGGCGCGCCAACGGCGCACTCGCGGCGGCGCTGTCTGAAGCGTCCGGACTCATGGCGCACTCGCATCCGCCGGTCGCGCGGGCCGCTGACGGGCACGGTTCGATCCTCATCGAAGCGATACGTTCGCGGGCCGCGCGGGTGCGTCCCGATCTTGTCGGATCGTCGCCGCACGCTCCCGCAGCGGCCGGGCCGCTCGCGGTGAACGCCGGCGCAGCGGCGCGAAACCGAGGAAAGGTCCGAAAACGAGAGATGCGAGCCGCTTGGCTGTCGGTCGGCGTCGCGCGTTGGAGAACTGATCGCGACCCCGCGCGCCGTGCCGCTGAGGCGCTCACTCCGGGCCGCGGAGGCTCGCAAGCCCAGCTTAGAGAGAGCGGAAAACCACCGCCGAATTGTGCCCGCCGAAGCCGAACGAGTTGCTCATCGCCACGCGGACGCGGGCGTCGCGCGGCGTGTTCGGCACGAAATCGAGATCGCACTCCGTGTCGGGCTCGTCGAGGTTGATGGTCGGCGGGAGCACGTTGTACTTCATCGCGAGAATGCACGCGATCGCCTCGACACCACCGGTCGCGCCCAGCAGGTGGCCCGTCGCGCCCTTGGTGCTGCTCACCGCCATCCGCGCCGCCGCAGCGCCGAAGACCCCTTTGATCGCGCGAACTTCGGCGACGTCGCCGATCGGCGTGCTGGTGGCGTGCGCGTTGATGTAGCTGACATCCTCCGGATTCAGCTTCGCCGAACGGAGCGCCATGGTCATCGCACGGGCGCCGCCGGTTCCATTCGGGTCGGGCTGCACCATGTCGTTGGCGTCGGTCGTGTTTCCGACGCCGATCACCTCGCAGTAGATCGGTGCGTTGCGGGCCCGGGCGTGTTCGAGTTCCTCGAAGACGACGATTCCCGCGCCCTCGCTGAGCACAAAGCCGTCGCGGTTCCTGTCGAAGGGGCGCGACGCGCGAACCGGATCGTCGTTGCGCGTGCTCAGCGCCTTCATGGACGCAAACGCCGAGAGCCCGAGCGGCGTCAGGGCCGCCTCCGTTCCACCGGTGACGACAATCTCCGCGCGGCCGTGCTGAATCGTGTGAAACGCGTCGCTCATGGCGCTGCCCGCGGACGCACACGCGGTCGCGACCGCGGCACTGATACCCTGGCAGTTGTATTCGATCGCGATGTGGCCGGCGGCGGCGTTCGCCATCAGCTTCGGAATCGTGAACGCGGAGACCCGGCTCGGCCCCTTCTCGAACAGTCGCATGTGCTGCTCTTCGATCTCGGTCAGGCCGCCGATGCCGGACCCGACGATCACGCCGGCGCGGACCGGGTTGAAGCTCGCGCCGACCAGGCCGGCATCGTTCATCGCCTCGCGGGCCGCGACGAACGCGAACTGCGTAAAGCGGTCCATTCGCTTGACGTGACGATGCTCAAGCAGCTTGGCAGGATCGAAATCGCGGCACTCGCCGCCGAAGCGCGTATCAAAGACGGCGGCGTCGAAGCGCTGGATCGGCGCGATTCCCGAACGGCCGGCGAGCAGCCCATCCCAAAACGTCGGGACCGCGACGCCCAGCGGCGTAACCGCTCCCAGCCCCGTCACCACCACGCGGCGTTCGGTCATGCCACCACTCCGTGATCGCGCCTACGACGCCTTGTTCGCGCCTTCCAAGTGCGCGGCAATGTAGTCCACCGCCTGCCCGACGGTCTGGATCTTCTCCGCCTCCTCGTCGGGAATGCTCATCTCGAATTCTTCCTCCAGACCCATCACCAGCTCCACCGTGTCCAGCGAGTCGGCGTTCAGGTCGTTCACGAACGAGGTCTCGCGGCGGATGTCCGCCTCTTGGGCGCCCATCTGCTCCGCGACGATTTTCTTTACTCGCGCCTCGACCGTAGCAACATCCGGCACGTGCCGTTCCTCCTTCGAGAGGCAATGGTTTCACTCAAAAAACGAACCGGCTCGGTACTACAGAACGACCCCGGGAATCGCCCGGGACGCCGGCCGTTGACGTCGTATCGTCACCGCCGCGCACCGCCGCCGCGACGCGCCGCCAGATCCCCGCTGTCGCCCTTCGGCGAATGGGCCGGAATCATAAGCTGTTGCTGCCGCGTTGCCAAGCGCCAAAGCACGACGGAGCCGTTCCGCGCGCCGGCGTCCAGCCCGAGCGCTTCCCGCGCGGGGTGCGCTCGCCGAACCGCACACGTGCGGGCCACCTGATCGATCCCGGCAGCGCGGGCGGCCCGGATTTCGGCCGCGCGCGCAACCCGTACCCGACAGTGCACCGCACGCGATCATCAGAAGCGCGCCCGGTGCCGCCGCGCCCGGTTCCGCTTCGCCACCCGCCGCGGTGAACCGCACATCGTGGATCGGGCGCGCGGCTAGTGGCAGCCCTTTCGTATACCCCGCGCCCACGAAGGAAGTTGCCGCCGACGGGCGTCCGAAATACGATCGCCGCGATGCACCCGCAAGCCGAGCTGCTGTGTGAACTCGCCCGCCGCGCCTATCAGCGCCAGCTCGTCTCCGGCACCGAGGGCAATCTCTCCTGCCGCATCGGCGGCGATCGCGTGCTCTGTACGCCGTCCGGCGTCTGCAAAGGCGTGCTGCGCCCCGCAGACCTCTGCGTCGTCGATCTGGCGGGAAATCAACTCTCGGGCTCGCGGCCGCGCAGCTCCGAGGTGCTCATGCACCTCGCGATCTACCGCGCAGCCGACGAGTATCACCACCCGGCTGCGCGTGGCGATGAGCGCGGAGCTTCCGCCAGTCGCGTTTCGCAGCCTCGCGACGCCGCAGCGCCGGATGCCGCCTCCGACACCGGCGGTCGCGCACACCCCACGGGGACCGCGAGTCGCGTGAGCGCCGCCGCGCCGATCGACGCGGTCGTCCACACGCACGCGCCCTTCGCGACCGCATTCGCGGTCGCGGGCGTCGCGCCGCCGGGCGGAATCATGCCCGAGGCGGAGGTCTTTCTCGGTGCGATTCCGCTCGTGCCGTACGAGACGCCCGGGACGCCGGCGCTCGGCGAAGCGGTCGCGCCGTTCGTCGCGGGCCACGTCGCGGCGCTGCTCGCGAATCACGGCGCGGTAACCTGGGCGGCGGACCTCGAGCGCGCTTACCTGCTGATGGAAACGCTTGAATCCGTCTGCCGCACGATTTTCCTCGCGCAACAGCTTGGCGGCCCGCGCGCGCTGCCCTCCGAAAAGCTCGCGGAGCTGCACCCGGCGCCCTGACGCACGTGCCGGCGGCGTGAACCGGAGATCCGGCGCAGGCAACCGTAGCACCGCCTTCCAGGCGGTTCGATCAGCAGCGCGAAGACCTTCCCAGCGGTTCCCGAATCGTCGACCCCGCGCTCCCGGGCCGGCCGATCAGAGCCGCGGGCGCGAGCCCGCGATTTCGACGCGCGAGAAAGACCCCGGCGATTCAGGCGGCTCGACGACCGCAATCGCGGGCTTGCGCCCGCGGCTCTGATTCCCGCACTCCATCTCGTGCGGTGCTCCTGCGTCCCTACCTCCCGTCGTCGCGCCGTCGCTATTCCCTGTCTGTTGCCTTTTCCCGGCTACCTACGGCTGCGAAACCAGCAACTCCACAAACGCATCGATGTCGAAGTTGTTGAGCAGGCCGTCTTCGTTCACGTCGCCGAGGATGCGGCCGACTTCGGCGGGGATGTGGTAGCGCGCCTCATACGCCGCCCCGTCGCTCAGCGCCAGCACAAACGCGTCG